>NZ_JBNAGJ010000002.1:7500-666982 GCF_049803795.1 Youngimonas ophiurae (nom. illeg.) | reverse complement strand
GGTCACGGCCTGCAGGTAGTCCATGAGCTCATCGCGCAGGTCGTCGCGTGAGAGGCCGAAGGCGATGGTGGCCTGCAAGAAGCCCGCCTTGGAGCCGCAATCGAAACGCTCGCCGTTGAAACGCAGCCCGTAGACGCCGCGGCCCTGGGTGATCTCGCGGGCGATGGCGTCGGTCAGCTGGATTTCTCCGCCCGCGCCGGTTTCCTTTTTATCCAGCGTTTTCAGCACGTTGGGCGACAGGATATAGCGGCCGATCACCGCCAGGTTGGACGGCTCGGTGCCGGCGGGGGGCTTTTCCACCATGCCGTTCACCGACACGACCGAGCCCATGTCTTCCTTCACGTCCAGCACCCCGTAGGCCGAGACTTTCTCGGGCGGGACTTCCATCGCGGCGACCATGCTGCCGCCGGTTTCCTGATAGGCCTCGACCATCTGTTGCAGGCAGGGCTTTTCCGCCGCGATCACGTCATCGGGCAGGATCACCGCGAAGGGTTCGTCATGGATCAGACGGCGCGCGCACCACACCGCATGTCCCAGACCCAGCGCCTGAGCCTGGCGGATATAGGCCACCGCGCCGCTTTCCATATTGGTGGTTTCCAGAACCTCCAGCAGCTTGGTCTTGTTCTTCTTGCGCAGCTCGTCTTCCAGATAGGGGCGCTGATCGAAATAATCCTCAAGCGCCGATTTCCCGCGCGAAGTGACAAAGATGAATTCCTCGATCCCGGCGGCGCGCGCCTCGTCGATGGCGTATTGGACCAGCGGGCGGTCAACCAGCGTCATGATCTCTTTGGGCACCGATTTCGTCGCGGGCAAAAAACGCGTCCCCAGGCCGGCAACAGGAAAAATCGCCTTCGTAACCTTACGTGTCATCATCAAGTCCTTTGGAATTCCTCATGATCCAGAAAAACGGAAACTATCCCCGAGATATGGCGCGGTTTTGGGCAAAAGCCGATCAAACAGGCGTCTCTTTATGCGAATTGGCGGCGTGATCCGCTTTTTCGATGAAAACTTAGGCGATCTCTCGCCATTTCCTGACCCGGTTTCGTTCCTGCCGCAGCCGGGATTTCCGGCTGATCAGGCGGAACAAGGCCGTGCCCCGGTTGCTTCTTCCGAATTGTCCTCCTGTTTGTAACCAATACCCATCTGGCAGAAATTTAACAGTATGGAAAACCGCCGTTTTCGTCAGACTATAGGCCGAAACAGTATGCCCCTGGGCGGCCAGATCACGCGCCTGTTGCATCATCTTGCGCCGCCCCAACCGACCCGAGCAAAGCGTGATCGCCTTACCCGTCGCCAGGCTGGGAAACCGCAGAAAATCATCGGGGCGGCGGGCAATATGCGTTGGTGGCACCTGAAGGGCGACAGCCCCCTCGGTCAGTCCGGTTTGCAAGGATTTCAGCGCGGCTCGGGCGGCGCCGGGCTCTAGCAGGCCTGCGGTCATCTGGCGCAGAACGCGTTTGCGCTGCTCGGTTTCCAGATCGGTGCGAAACCTGCCCCGGTCTTGATGTAAGGCGTGTTTGCGCCAGAACAGAGCCGAACTGCGCCCGATATCCGACAAATCCAGAACCGCCCGGTCCTGACGACGGCGCGCGCTGGGGGCATAGGCATGGTGCACAATGGCGGACGGCACAATCGCCGTCGCAATCCCCAGTTGCGCCAGACGCATGTTCAGATCGGTTTCATCCATGTAGAAGCGAAAATTTTCGTCAAACCCGCCCAGTTTCTTCAGCACCCAGCGCCGCACGGCCATATTGGTGCCTTCGGTTTTCACGGCCCGCCCCGCCGAGGGGTGCAGGACAGTTGTCACGCTCTCATCTACATTCAGAGCGCTGGCTTGCCCGCCGGTATTCAGCGCGCGGGCCTTCCATTGCCAGGAAATCCCGTTCCGCCCGATGACAAATCCTCCGGCAGCGCCCACTTTGGAATCCGAAAATGCCTCGGCCAGATGGGTCAGCCAGGTGGGTTCGGGCACGGCATCATCGTCAATAAAGGCCACGATTTCCCCGGCCGAAGCCGAAATCCCCAAATTCCGTGCACCCGAGATATTCGCCACCTCATACGGGATCAGCTTCAGGTGCCGGGCAAACGGCAAAGCGCGAGCCGCAGACAGCCCGGCGGCATCCGCGACGACGATAACCTCATGATTACGGTAATACAGCCGCGCCAGGCCGGTCAGACACAGGGACAGGCTGGCTGGCCTGCCCCGGCTGACCACAACAACACTGATGGGCGGCTGATCCATGGTCCTCCTCGGCCAGGCCGGGTGATCCGCCTAGGCCTGCTTTAGCGCGACACTCGGAGAATAGGCGATGAAGAACGGGTTGGCATAGTCCTCTTTGCCGTAAACCAGCGGGCTGTGATCGTCGAAACGCACAACCTTGCCACCTGCGCCATGCAGAACGGCGTGGCCCGCGGCGGTGTCCCACTCCATCGTGCGGCCAACGCGGGGGTAGATGTCGGCCTCGCCCGTGGCCACCAGGCAGAATTTCAGCGACGAGCCCGCGCTTTTGGAATCCGCCACCGCGTATTTGTTGATGTAATCGTCCGTCGCCTGATCGCGGTGCGATTTCGAGGCCACGACCAGCAGCGCCGTATTATCCGCGTCCGAGACCTGAATCGCAGTGGTTGCCCCCATCGCGTCCTTGGCGAAATCGCCTGTTTCCTCAACCGAGGAGCCATCGGCCAGCGTCAGGAACATCCGATCCTTTGCCGGGGCATAAACGACGCCGCGGGTCGGCACGCCGTTTTCCACATAGGCGATATTGACGGTGAAATCGCCGCGGCGGTGGACGAATTCCTTGGTCCCGTCCAGCGGGTCAACGATCAGAAAGGTCTCGGCTTTGGTGCTGTGGCTGTCGGCCTGCTCCTCGGTGATCAGGGTTACATCGGGGAATTCAGCGCGCAGCCCGGCCGAGATCAGAGCATCCGCCGCCTCATCGGCTTCGGTTACGGGGCTTTCGTCGGATTTGGTTTTCACCTCGAAATCGTCGGAATTGTAGATTTCCATGATCTTGTCGCCCGCTTCCAACGCCAGGCGGCGCATCACGGTGGTCAGTTTTTCGTAATCCAAAGCTTCTGCCCTAAGTGCTATCCCGCAAAAGTCGGGTTTTGTTGATTATTCACGTCTTTCCCCTTATGATATTCTGCTAACGGAACGGCAAGAATTCCATGCGAAAAAACCATTGAAACGGCAGATCGGCGCGGAAATGTTCCACCAGACCAAGCGAACGTCCAATTTGGGATCGGCATTAACGATTGCCGAACTGATTTATCATTCCATCGCGCGCTCGATCCGGAAAACCCACGGCAATGCGTTCATGTCGCTGTTCATGAACATGCTGCAAGTGATCATTTTCGTGATGGCCTTTTATGTCATGTTCTCGGTTCTGGGGCTGCGGTCTGCGGCGATCCGGGGGGATTTCCTGCTGTATCTGATGTCTGGGGTTTTCCTTTATATGACCCAGATTAAGACCATCGGTGCCGTTGTCGGATCCGAGGGGCCGACCTCGCCGATGATGCTGCACGCGCCGATGAACACAATTATCGCCATCGCCGCCGGCGCGCTAAGCGCGCTTTACATTCAGGTGCTGTCTCTGGCGGTCATTCTGTTTGTCTATTATGTGGGCTTTCAGCACTTCACCATCGAACAGCCGGTCGAGGCGTTTGGCATGTTGCTTTTGGCCTGGTTTTCGGGGCTGGGCATCGGGATGGTGCTGCTGGCCGCGAAACCCTGGTTTCCGACGCCAGTGCGGATTTTCACCATGGTGTATCAGCGGGCGAATATGATCGCCTCGGGGAAGATGTTCGTGGCCAACTCGCTGCCCTCGTTCATGTTGGCCATGTTCGATTGGAACCCCTTGTTTCACTGCATTGATCAGTCGCGCGGGTTCGTGTTCATCAATTATGTGCCGCGCAATACCTCGGCAACATATCCGTTTTATTTCGGGCTGGTGTTCCTGATGATCGGCCTGATGGGTGAGTTTTATACCCGCCGGCATTCCTCGGTCAGTTGGGGCGCGCGGCGTTAATCGACCACACGGCAGGTCAGGTTGATCCGCCCGCCTTTGGGCAACAACCGGGACGAGCCGAACCGGATTCGGTCCACCCCGTGATAGGTCAGCCGCGCGGCGGCGCCCATGACCACCACATCCCCGGAGTTTAGCCAGATACTCTCGGTCTTACCGCCGCGCGTCTCGTTACCGATCCGAAACAGCCCCTCGTCCCCCAGGGAAACAGACAGAACCGGCCAGGTGAAATCCGCCTCGTCCCTGTCCTGATGCATCCCCATACGCGCGCCTTCGCCATAGAAATTGATCAGGCAGCAATCCGGATCGCGCTCAGCGCTGACCAGCGCCCGCCAGATTTGCAAAATAGCCTCGGGGATCGGCGGCCATGGCCCGCCCTGCGGGTGACGCGGCCTGTAACAATAGCCCCGGCGATCCGCATACCAGCCGTAGCGTCCGGCCGAGGTCATCCGGACGCTCATCGGCTTTCCATAAGGTGTCAGCGGCGAAAACAGGGGCGCGGCCAGGATCACCTGCCGCAAATCCTGCACCAGCGATTCCTGCGCCGCGCCCTCCAGATACCCCTGCAAAATCCGAAATCCCCGGATGTCGATCTCTGCCATTTTCATCACCTTTTACCCGAAATTCATACCCTGACGCCATTTTCACGCGGAATCGTAAAATCCGCCGCGTCGCAATGCTTGCAGGGTGCTTTCGCCCTCCTTATATACGCCCAGAAGCGCGGTGAACCCAATCCGGAACGCCGCAAAACAGGATCGGGGCAGGATGCCGTAACGGGTCCACGTCTCGTGTCATCGCCTTGAATATGAAGGGATCGAAAACATGGCTAAAGTCATTGGTATTGACCTTGGTACCACCAACAGCTGCGTCGCAATCATGGACGGCTCGCAGCCCAAAGTTATCGAAAATTCCGAGGGTGCGCGTACCACCCCCTCGATCGTTGCGTTCACGGATGACGAACGTCTGGTCGGCCAGGCCGCCAAACGCCAGGCCGTCACCAACGCAACCAACACCGTTTTCGGTGTGAAACGCCTGATCGGCCGCCGTGCAGATGACGCGGATCTGGCCAAGGACAAGAAGAACATGCCGTTCAACGTCATCGACGGCGGCAACGGCGACGCCTGGGTCGAGGCGCAGGGTGAAAAATACTCGCCCAGCCAGATTTCGGCGTTCATCCTGGGCAAAATGAAGGAAACGGCAGAATCCTACCTGGGTGAAGACGTCACTCAGGCCGTGATCACCGTGCCCGCCTATTTCAACGATGCGCAGCGTCAGGCCACCAAAGACGCCGGTAAAATCGCCGGTCTGGAGGTGCTGCGGATCATCAACGAACCGACCGCCGCGGCTCTGGCCTACGGTCTGGACAAAGAAGACACCCACACCATCGCGGTCTATGACCTGGGCGGCGGTACCTTCGACGTGACCATTCTGGAAATCGACGACGGCCTGTTCGAGGTGAAATCCACCAACGGTGACACCTTCCTGGGTGGTGAAGACTTTGACATGCGCATCGTCACCTACCTGGCGAACGAGTTCAAAAAAGAGCACGGCGTTGACCTGACCGCCGATAAGATGGCTCTGCAACGCCTGAAAGAAGCCGCTGAGAAAGCCAAGATCGAGCTGTCCTCCAGCCAACAGACCGAGATCAACCAGCCGTTCATCGCGATGGATCCGAAATCCGGCGCGCCGCTGCACATGGTCCTGAAACTGACCCGTGCCAAGCTGGAATCGCTGGTGAGCGACCTGATCAAGGCCTCGATCAAGCCCTGCCAGGCTGCTCTGAAGGACGCGGGCCTGACCACCAGCGACATCGACGAGGTGGTTCTGGTCGGCGGTATGACCCGGATGCCCCGCGTCATTGAAGAAGTGACCAAGTTCTTCGGCAAAGAGCCCCACAAAGGCGTGAACCCCGACGAAGTGGTTGCCATGGGTGCCGCCATTCAGGCCGGTGTTCTGCAAGGTGACGTGAAAGACGTGGTTCTGCTGGACGTGACCCCGCTGTCGCTGGGGATCGAAACGCTGGGCGGTGTGTTCACCCGCCTGATCGACCGCAACACCACCATCCCGACGAAGAAATCGCAGATCTTCTCGACCGCCGAGGACAACCAGTCGGCCGTGACCCTGCGCGTCTTCCAGGGGGAGCGCGAGATGGCCTCGGACAACAAACTGCTGGGTCAGTTCAATCTTGAGGACATCCCGCCCGCACCGCGTGGTATGCCCCAGATCGAAGTGACCTTTGACATTGACGCCAACGGCATCGTGTCCGTGGCCGCCAAGGACAAAGGCACCGGCAAAGAGCAGTCGATCACCATCCAGGCCTCGGGCGGTCTGTCCGACGAGGACATCGAAGCCATGGTTCAGGACGCCGAGGCCAACGCCGAAGCGGACAAAGAGCGCAAGGAACTGGTCGAAGCCCGCAACCAGGCCGAAAGCCTGATCCACTCGACCGAGAAGTCGATGGAAGAGCATTCGGACAAGGTGGACCCGACCACGATCGAAGCGATCGAACTGGCCATCGCCGCGCTGAAGGACGACCTGGAAAAAGAAGACGCCACCGCCGAGAAGATCAAGTCGGGCGTCCAGAACGTGACCGAAGCGGCCATGAAACTGGGCGAGGCGATCTACAAAGCCAGCCAGGACGAACCCGTTGACGAACCTGCCGCAGCCGATGCTCCGGGTGGGGACGACGATATCGTCGATGCTGACTTCGAAGACCTGGGCGACGACAAGCGTTCGTAAGAATCCGTCGGAACCATATGGGGCCGGTCCTGACCGGGCCGGCCCTTTTCGTTCCTGAAAGGGGAATACCCAATGTCAAAACGTGATTACTACGATGTGCTTGGCGCGTCCAAGGGTGCCTCTGCTGACGAAATCAAAAAGGCCTATCGCAAGAAGGCCAAAGAGCTGCACCCCGACCGCAATGCCGACAACCCGGATGCCGAGGCTCAGTTCAAGGAAGTCAACGAGGCCTATGACTGCCTGAAGGATGCCGACAAAAAGGCAGCCTATGATCGCTATGGCCACGCCGCCTTTGAGGGCGGAATGGGCGGCGGTCATCCCGGAGGCGGCTTTGGTGGCGGCAATCAGGGCGATTTCGCCAGCGCGTTCTCGGATGTGTTCGACGATCTGTTCGGTGATTTCATGGGGCAGCGCGGCGGCGGTGGCCGTCAGCGGGCAACCCGTGGCGCTGACCTGCGGTATAACATGCGCATCACCCTGGAAGAGGCCTTTGCCGGCGCGCAGAAAACCATCAATGTGCCAGGCTCGACGGCCTGTGACGCCTGCGATGGCACCGGCGCCGAGGGCGGCGGTGAACCCACCACCTGCCCCACCTGTTCGGGCATGGGCAAGGTGCGCGCGCAGCAGGGGTTCTTTACGGTGGAACGCACCTGTCCGACGTGCTCGGGCATGGGGCAGATCATCAAGAACCCGTGCAAATCCTGCAACGGCCAGGGCCGCATTCATACCGAACGCTCGCTCAGCGTGAACATCCCGGCGGGCGTGGAAACCGGCACCCGCATTCGCCTGTCCGGCGAGGGTGAAGCCGGGATGCGCGGCGGCCCTCAGGGGGATCTCTATATCTTTATCGAGGTCGCCAAACACGAGCTGTTCGAACGCGAGGACATGAACCTGTTCTGCCGCGTGCCCGTCAGCATGACCGCCGCCGCCCTGGGCGGTGACATCGAAGTGCCGACGATTGACGGCGGCCGTTCGCGCGTGAAAATCCCCTCGGGCAGCCAATCGGGCCGCCAGATGCGCCTGCGTGGCAAGGGTATGCCCGCCCTGCGCGGCGCTGGCAGCGGGGATATGTTCATCGAATTGGCGGTTGAAACGCCCGTGAACCTGAATTCAAAGCAGAAGGAATTGCTGCGCGAATTTGAGGCGCTGAGCGACGATAACAACCCTGAAAGCTCGTCCTTCCTGTCGAAAGCCAAGAGCTTTTTTGAACGGATGAAGGGCTGATTTCAGGCCTTTGTTAACCAAACCGTAAGCGAATCGGCGGAGCCTTGGCACATGTCACGGCTCCGCTCTTCTTTTCAGGAAATGCCCTCGCTGTTTTCCTTCGATCCCGCCCCGGATGAGGCGGCGGTCAATCCCAGCGTCAAACAGCCGTCCTATATTCGGGATCACCGCAAACGCCTGCGCGAACGGTTTCTGGAGGGGGGCGCAGGGGCATTGCCGGATTATGAACTGCTGGAACTGGTTCTGTTCCGCGCCATCCCCCGCCGCGATGTCAAACCGCTTGCGCGCAGCCTGCTGGACATATTTGGCGATTTCAACGGCGTGGTCTCGGCCCCCCGCGCGCGCCTGGCCGAGGTGCCGGGCATCGGTGAGGCCGTCATCTGCGAACTGAAGATCATCGAGGCCGCCGCCCACCGTCTGGCCCGCGCACGGGTGCTGCGCAAACAGGTGATCTCTAGCTGGGATGCGCTGCTGGATTACTGTCACACCTCGATGGCCCATCGTGAGACCGAGCAATTCCGTATCCTGTTCCTGGACCGCAAAAACATCCTGATCGCGGACGAAGAGCAGGCCCGTGGCACCATTGATCACGTCCCCGTCTACCCGCGCGAGGTGATCAAACGCGCGCTGGAACTGAACGCCGCCGCGCTGATCCTGGTGCATAACCATCCCTCGGGCGATCCGACGCCTTCGGAATCGGACATCACCGTTACCAATCAGATCCACGATGCCTGTCAGACCATGAACATTGTGCTACACGATCACCTGATCATCGGGCGTTCGGCCGAACTGAGTTTTCGTTCGGAGGGGTTATTGTGAGGGCTGCACCCAGACCTCGACCCGCCGGTTGACACGCCGCCCCCAGGCACTGTCATCACAGGCCATGGGCATGGCCTCGCCAAAGGCATCGACATCCAGTTGCAGCCGGTCGAAATTCGCGGTTTCGGCGGCAGACATCACAGCCTCGCGGATTGCTTCGGCCCGGCGCAGGGCAATGGCCAGATTACCAGCGGCGGGCCCTTCCCCATCGCTGAACCCAACGAAAAGCAACCGCTGCATATCATACTGACCGGCCTCAAGCGCCTGCGCCAGTTGGCTCACATTAGACCGCGATTGCGCATCCAGACGGGTTGACCCCGCTTCGAACCGGAAAGTCGTGGTCAGCCGCTTCATCGGGGCCAAAGCCGCCACCATACGCTGCAAATCTTCCAGCAAGATCTCTTTGCCCGATTGCGCGATGGCGTTGGCAAATCGGTTACCCTGATCATCAATGGGCACCAATTCGGGCGCCTGATCTGTGTACCCGGCCCGCCGGATCACCATCTGCGCCGAAGTCCCGCGCGTGAACACCATGAAATCACGCGCCAATTTCGGCAAACGACGGGCGGGTAAATAAAGGAAAATGGGCGCGGTCAGCGGGTAATCCTCGGTCTTTACCGTCTTGCGCTCGGCGGTCAGGATGAAACCGCAATTGCCGCTCAGGGGCACGGGGCGCGCCTCGCCAATGCCGGATTCACTGGACAGGCCGATCCCAAACGGATCGGCAACAACGGCGCGGGCCAGGGCCTGATTGGATTTATGCCGGATCGCTCCGGGCAGCAGATCGGCCCCCACGGGCGACAAAAGCCGATCCACAGCCGCCTGCCCCAGCCCCGACTGACCGTCCCGCAGATGTACAGTGATCGGAGCATCCGGACCGCCCAGCTCCTTCCAATTCCTGATCCGACCCGAGAAAACGCGGGACAGTTGCGGCGTCGTGATACTGTGCAGCGGATTTTCCGGCGCGACGATGGGCACAAACGCGTCCAGGGCCAGCACGCGACTGCGCCCGACCTCCTGAAGCCTGCCCAGCCCGGCCTCTCGCGCCAGCCGGGCCTCATTTTCACGAATCTCGCGCAGGGACATCACGATATCGGCCTCATTCGCCAGCAGATCGGCAAAGCCTTCGTCCGTATTCGTCGCCCGCACGGTGAACTGGCCCACCACCTTCCGTGTGGCACGATTCGTCAGGGTGAACAGGGTCTCTTCTTCGGTTTGCTGCGTGCGTCGGACGGCCAGCCCGGACCTGAGCGCAAAGGATTCGATCAGCGCTGGCATCAGTACCGCCCCGATTGCGCGCTCGCCCGACAGCGCCAGCTCGGCCACGAAATCCTCAAGATTAGGACAGGCCGGCCCCTCACAACGCACGCCCGAGCCATCGACGGTCAGCTCGCCATAGATCGTATCCACCCGGTAATACTCGCCATCGAATCCCAACAGAGTGCCGCTGATTTCGACCTCTCCATCCGGCGAAAGCAGCGTAACATCCTGGGCCATCGCGGCCGAGAGAACCCCAAAAAGAAAAAGTGCGGCGAAGACCACCGCACGCGCCGGTTTCATGAAATCCAGTCCTGACCTAACAAATCACTTGGATGCGACTTTCAGGTCTTCAAGCACGTTTTTCAACACCAGAAAATCACCAACCGCATCACAATCGGGCATACTCAGCGCCAGATCCTGCACACGGGGCTGGCCTGCCTCGGAAATTTGCATGGACTGCGCGCTGATGTCGCGGCCGCAATTGGCCTGGGTCACTTCTGCCTCAATCTCAAGCACGATATCGCCCGCACGCGCCGAGGTGCCGGACGGATAGGTGTAAACCTGCGCTTGCAGGCTTTCGGTGATGTCCGGATTCCCCATCTGAGTCAGGAAACCGCCCTGACCGCGAATGGTTTTTTCCAAAGATCCGGTCTGCTGATCCCAGACATGGCCCTCTTCTCCGAAGGCGGCACCGAATTCCATCGCGTGCAGGTGAATGCCCGCATCACCCTGCCATTGCACCAAAGCACGGTCGTAAAACTCCAATGAGGGCACTTTGACCGTCACGTTGGCAATCTTACCGTCCCCCAAATCCGCCATGAAAACAGCGGTTTCGGCCAGGGCGGGGATGGTCAGGAACAGCTCGCCCCGGTCATCGGTCATTTCCGATACCATCAGCCCATTATGATGCAACGTCACACGGGTATCGGGCAGGCAGGCGGCCTTGATGTCAATATTCACCAGCGCGGCAATGGTGGCCTCGGCGGACATGTCGATCTCGCAGGCGAAACCACCCTGCGCGGGCACGGTTTCGGGGATCACGATTTCTGCTTCGCTGATGGCCGCCGGGATAACATCGCGCTGCGGCATGTTCAGTTCCTGAAAGATATCCGCGGGGATTTCCGGCAGGGGCGAGGCAGTCAGCTCGACTTGATCCAGCGCGACATGCGGGGCCGGGATCGCTGCCACCTGGATCGGGGCAGGTTTCACATTGCGTGACACGGTTGGCGCGCTGTTTTCCATGAAATAGCCCGAGCCAAGCGCAATGCCGACGGTGCCGACCATCAACGCGATACTGGATGCTCTTTTATGGATCATGTCTGCCTCCAACCCAATTCAGGTTGAAGGCAATGTCTCAGGGAAAAATGGCGCGTATGTGGCGCCTTGGCGGAGTCAATCGGGCCATTTCAGGCCCAATCGGATCAGGCCAGACGACCGTGGCAATGCTTGAATTTCTTGCCCGAGCCACAGGGGCACAGCTCATTCCGGCCCGGATTGCCCCAGGTCGAGGGATCGTTTTCATCGAAGCCCTCTTTGGCCTCTCCGGCGGGGGCTTCGGGGACGGCGGGGGGCTGCATCGCCTGCTGCTGCGCCGCCATCTGAGCAATCATCTGCTGCTGCTCTTCTTCGGTCAGCGGACGCACCTGGCCCAGCTTCTGGCTGACGTCCTCGCGCAGGCTGTCCAGCATGTTTTCGAACAGCTGGAAGGCCTCGGTTTTGTATTCGTTCAGCGGGTCGCGCTGCGCGTAGCCACGGAAACCGACAACCGAGCGCAGATGCTCCAGCGTCAGCAGGTGTTCGCGCCATTTGGTGTCAATCGTTTGCAACAGCAGCTGTTTTTCGATCTGGCGCATGTTTTCCGGGCCAAAGGCTGCGGTCTTTTCGGCCATGGATTCGTCGGCAGCATCGGCGATGCGTTCGATCACCTCTTCGCCGTCCACGCCCTCTTCGGCGGCCCATTCGATCACCTTGGTATCCAGGTTCAGCTTTTCCAGAATCGCAGCATAGAGCCCCTGCACATCCCATTGATCTGCATAGGTTTTCGGCGGCATGTACTGGTCCACCAGATCACCGATCACCTCGTGGCGCATGTCTCCGATGATCTCGGACAGGTCGGCGCTTTCCATGATTTCCAGGCGCTGTTTAAAGATCACCTTGCGCTGTTCGTTCATCACATCGTCGAATTTCAGCAGGTGTTTGCGGATGTCGAAGTTGCGGCCCTCGACCTTCCCCTGCGCACGCTCCAGCGATTTGTTGACCCAGGGGTGCACGATGGCCTCGCCCTCTTTCATGCCCAGCGTGGACAGCACCTTATCCAACTTTTCGGATCCGAAAATACGCATCAAATCGTCTTCGAGCGACAAGAAGAAGGACGAGCGCCCCGGATCCCCCTGACGCCCCGAACGGCCGCGCAGCTGGTTATCGATCCGGCGCGATTCATGACGTTCGGTGGCCAGAACGAACAGGCCACCGGCATCCTTGACCGCTTGTTCATCGGCCTCGTGCGCGGCTTCGATCTGCTCGCGGATCTCATCGGGGTTGCCGTCGGGATTGGCGGCGATGGCCTCCATCACCTTGAATTCGACGTTCCCGCCCAGCTTGATGTCAGTGCCGCGGCCAGCCATGTTGGTGGCGATGGTCACCGCGCCCAGCTTACCGGCATCGGCCACGATCTGGGCCTCTTTTTCATGCTGGCGCGCGTTCAGAACATTATGCGGCACACCGGCCTGCGTCAGCATCTGGCTGAGGAATTCCGACTTCTCGATCGAGGTGGTGCCCACCAGGATCGGCTGACCCTTTTCATGCGCTTCCTTGATCGTGTCCACGATGGCCTGGAATTTTTCCTGAGCGGTCCGGTAAACGGCGTCGTCCTCGTCCAGGCGGGCGATGGGGCGGTTGGTGGGCACCTCGACCACGCCAAGACCATAGATTTCCTGAAATTCATCCGCCTCGGTGGCGGCGGTGCCAGTCATGCCGGCCAGTTTGTCATAGAGGCGGAAATAGTTCTGGAATGTCACCTGCGCCAGAGTCACGTTTTCGGGCTGAATCTGGCAGCCTTCCTTGGCCTCGATCGCCTGATGGAGACCATCGGACAGACGGCGACCCGACATCATCCGCCCGGTGAATTCGTCGATCAGCACGATCTGACCATCCCGCACGATATAGTCCTTATCGCGGATGAACAGTTTATGCGCGCGCAGGCCCTGATTCACATGGTGCACGATGGTGGTGGATTCCGGATCATAGAGCGTCTGCTCTTCCTCCAGCAGCCCCATTTCATGCAGGCGCTGTTCCAGAAACTCGTTGCCATCGTCGGTATAGGTGACGTTTTTCGTTTTTTCGTCCAGGGCGTAATGTTCTTCGGTCAGCTCGGGGATCAGCTTGTCCAGCGCAACATAGAGATCCGAGCGATCCTGCGACGGCCCCGAGATGATCAGCGGCGTGCGCGCCTCATCAATCAGAATGCTGTCCACCTCGTCCACGATGGCGAAATGATGGGCGCGCTGGCTCATGTCGGCCAGTTCCGATTTCATATTGTCGCGCAGATAGTCAAAGCCCAGCTCATTATTGGTGGCATAGGTGACATCGCAGGCATAGGCCTGTTTCTTCTCATCCTCGGGCTGCTGCGGGTATACAACCCCGGTGGTCATGCCCAGAGCGCCGTAGACTTTGCTCATCCATTCGGCGTCACGGCGGGCCAGGTAATCGTTGACGGTGACGATATGCACACCCTTGCCGGTCAGCGCGTTCAGATAGGCCGGGAAGGTGGCGACCAGAGTTTTCCCCTCGCCGGTTTTCATCTCGGCAATGTTGCCTTCGTGCAGGAAAATCCCACCCAGAAGCTGCGTATCAAAGGCCCGCAGCCCCAGGGCGCGTTTGGCGGCCTCGCGGCAGTTGGCAAAGGCCTCGGGCAGCAGCGCGTCCAGGCTTTCGCCCTCTGCGACACGGGATTTGAATTCCTGGGTCTTCTCGATCAGCCCCGCATCCGAAAGCTGTTCGAATTCGGGCTCCAAGGCGTTGATCTTGGCCACCAAGGGGCGCGTCGCCTTTACTTTGCGGTCATTCGGCGTTCCGAAAACCTTTTTGGCGATAGTTCCCAAACCCAGCATATCTATTCCGATCCGGTCGTTGACATCATCGTGCGCGGCATCTGCTTGCCCGCTGAAACCACAGCGCCTAAAACATTGTGGAAATCCAGCGTTACAAAGGCCTCAAGGCGATGTAAGGGCCGGGTGGTGCAGTGTCAACGTCGGCGCCCTTAGTGCCGCAACCAAAGGACAAAACTAATGTCAAAACGTCTCACTTTTCTGTCGGGTATGGCCCTTTCCTTGTGCATGGCCCTGCCCCTGGCCGCAGAAGAGACCCCGACCGCCGACACGGTTGTCGCCACGGTAAATGGCACCGAAATCACGCTGGGCCATATGATCCTGGTGCAGCAAAATCTGCCGCAGCAATACCAGACCATGCCGTCCGAAATGCTGTTCACCGGCATTCTGGATCAGGTGATCCGCCAAACCCTGCTGATGCAGACCGCCCCGGCCGAGGATTCCCGTCTGGTGCGCCTGTCGGTCGAAAACCAGCGCCGCAGCCTGAAATCCGGCGAGGTGCTGCAATCCGTCGTCGAAGCAGCAGTCACGGACGAAGCGATCAAGGCCTATTACGACGAACATTATCAGGGCAAACCCGGTGCGCCCGAATTCAAGGCCTCGCATATCCTGGTGGACACCGAAGAAGAGGCCAAGGCCCTGATCGAGCGGCTAAATGCAGGCGAGGATTTCGCCGAACTGGCCAAGGAAAAATCCACCGGCCCCTCGGGTCCGAACGGGGGCGCGCTGGGGTGGTTCGGCCCTGGTCAGATGGTCAAGCCCTTCGAAAACGCCGTGATGGCGCTAGAGCCCGGACAGATCTCGCAGCCGGTGAAAACGCAATTCGGCTGGCACGTGATCCTGCTCAGCGAGACGCGCAAACAGGACACCCCACCGCTGGAGGTGGTTCAGAATGAAATTCGCGCGACGCTGGACAACCAGGCCGTCGATGACAAAGTGACCGAGCTGACCAACGCCGCCAAGATCGACACCTCGGGTGCCGAAACCCTGGATCCTGCGCTGATCAAGCAAATCGAACTCCTGCTGGAAGAGTAACCATGGGAAAAACCCTTGCCGTATCGCCTCTGGCGCCTGCCTCTTTTCCGAAACTGCCGGTCATCGAGGGTGCCCGCTTTGCCACCGCGCAGGCGGGTGTGAAATACAAAGATCGCGACGATGTGATGCTGGTCAGCCTGGCGGACGGAACCGTGATGGCCGGGGCGTTCACCCGGTCGGCCACGCGCTCGGCGGCGGTTCTGGACTGCCAAGAGAAAATCACACTGCTCGATAGCGGCCCCGCCGCGATCATCGTCAACTCTGGCAATGCAAACGCCTTTACCGGCAAGAACGGCACCGAGTCCACGCACGCCGTGACCTCGGCCGTGGCCCAGGCGCTGGAGATCGAAGAGAACCGGGTGTTTTCCTCGTCCACCGGCGTGATCGGCGAGGCCCTGCCGCATGACCGTATCACAGCCAAACTGGCGGAAATGGCCGCCGCGCTAAGCCCCGCCGCAATGGAGGCCGCCGCCGGGGCGATCCGAACCACGGACACTTTTGCCAAAGGTGCCACCGCCGAAATCGAGCTGGACGGCAAAACCGTGAAAATCGCTGGCATCGCCAAGGGCTCGGGCATGATCGCGCCGGATATGGCGACGATGCTGGTGTATATTTTCACCGACGCGCAGGCCGATCAGAAAAAGCTGCAAAAGCTGCTGAACAAGCTGACCGACACGACCTTTAACTGCATCACCGTGGACAGTGACACCTCAACCTCGGACACGCTGCTGCTGGCGGCGACGGGGGCCTCAGGGGTGAATGTCGATGACAACGCCGCGTTTGAAGAGGCTCTGCACAAGGTGATGCTGGACCTGGCGCATCAGGTGGTCCGCGACGGCGAAGGCGCTACGAAATTCGTGGAAATCAACGTCACCGGCGCGGCCAGCGATGCCGATGCCCGGACCCACGCGATGGCCATTGCAAACTCGCCCCTGGTGAAAACCGCTGTTGCCGGCGAAGATCCGAACTGGGGCCGCGTTGTGATGGCGATCGGCAAATCCGGCGCTGCCGCGGATCGTGATCTGCTGAGCATCCGCTTCGGTGACATTCTGGTGGCCGACAACGGCTGGGTCTCGCCCCAGTATAAAGAGCAGCTGGGCGCCGATTATATGAAAGGCCAGGAGCTGGCGATCAATGTCGATCTGGGCCTGGGGAAGGGCAAATCCACCGCCTGGACCTGCGATCTGACGCATGGCTACATCACAATCAACGCGGATTATCGTTCGTAGGAGGACGCATTGAAAACGGTTCTGGTTTCAGCCGTCGCGCTGATTGATATGGACGGGCGGGTGCTGCTGGCGCAGCGCCCCGAGGGCAAATCCATGGCCGGCCTGTGGGAGTTTCCGGGGGGGAAAATCGAACCCGGAGAAACCCCCGAACACGCCCTGATCCGCGAACTGGAGGAAGAGCTGGGCATCAACACCTGGTCCAGCTGCCTTTCTCCGCTGACTTTTGCCTCGCACAGCTATGACGATTTCCACCTGCTGATGCCGCTGTTTGCCTGCCGCAAATGGGAAGGCATCCCCACCCCGCGCGAAGGGCAGGTTCTGAAATGGGCCCATGCCCGTGATCTGAACAGCTATCCGATGCCCCCCGCCGATATCCCGCTGATTCCGATTCTGCGGGATCTGCTTTGAGTGCATAAAAACTGATCAAACCCTCCGAAAATACGGGATTCCCACAAGATAAAGCACGGTTCACACGGATCTTTCGTATACTTTGTGTGTAGAATACATGTTTTTTAGGTGATTTGTTTACCTAGCTGCTCTAGCATCTCAGGACGTCAACATCGTTTGGGGAGGTTTTGACATGCTAAGGACGATCATTATTGGAAGCTGTGTTTCTGTTCAGGGAACCTTTGTTCGTGGGCTTCCGGATGGCAAGATTCTGGTACGCGTCGGAGACCGCGAATTCGCGGGAATGCCGGTACCGGCCCGCGCTGCGTAACACCATCAAGTACGAACGAAAAAAGGGACGGTTCTCACCGTCCCTTTTTGTTTGTCTGATGCGCGGCGCGGATCAGTCCAGCTGACGCTCGACCTCTTCGCGCTCAAAGATCTCGATCACATCCTGCGGGCGGATGTCGTCGTAGTTCTCGAATGCCATACCGCATTCCTGACCCGACTGAACCTCTTTGACTTCGTCCTTGAAGCGTTTCAGCGTCTTCAGCGTACCTTCGTGGATCACCACGTTGTCGCGCAGAAGGCGCACACCGGCGCTGCGGCGGGCCACGCCTTCGGTGACGATACAGCCGGCAACCTTGCCAACACCCGACACTTTGAAGACCTCTTTGATCTCGGCATAGCCGATGAAGTTTTCACGGATTTCAGCGCTCAGCAGGCCGCTTGCGGCGGCTTTCACGTCGTCCACCAGGTCATAGATCACCGAGTAATAGCGGATTTCCACGCCCTTCTGGTTGGCCGAATTCCGCGCCGAGGCATTCGCACGGACGTTAAAGCCCATGATCGGCGCACCCGAGGCTTCGGCCAGGCCGACATCGGTATCGGTGATCGCACCCACACCATAGTGCAGCACGCGCACGCGGACCTCTTCGTTGCCGATTTTTTCCATCGCCTGCACGATGGCCTCGGCCGAGCCCTGCACGTCAGCCTTCACCAGAATCGGCAGCTCGGCGACGTTCTGGTCGTCCTTGGCCTTCTGCATCAGCTGTTCCAGGGTCGTCGCGGCACCGGCGGCAGCGCGTTTTTCCTTGGCCACGCCGATACGGTAATCGGCGATTTCACGCGCTTGCGCCTCGGTTTCGACCACGTTCAGCACGTCGCCCGCTTCGGGGGTGCCGTTCAAGCCCAGAACCTCGACGGGGACGGATGGGCCGGCCTCTTGGACGCGATCACCCTTGTCATCGACCAGCGCGCGGACTTTACCCCACTGCTCGCCCACAACGAAGATGTCGCCCTGGCGCAGCGTACCTTTCTGAACCAGAACGGTGGCAACGGGGCCGCGGCCCACGTCCAGCTGAGCCTCGATCACGGCGCCTTCGGCGGCACGGTCGGGGTTGGCGGTCAGTTCCAGAATTTCGGCTTGCAGCGCGATGGCTTCCAGCAGTTCGTCCAGGCCCTGGCCGGTCTTGGCGGACACTTCGACGTCCTGAACCTCGCCCGACATGGCCTCGACCACCACTTCGTGTTGCAGCAGTTCGGTGCGGACCTTCATCGGATCGGCCTCGGGGCGGTCACATTTGTTGATCGCGACGATCATCGGAACGCCAGCGGCCTTCGAGTGGTTAATAGCCTCGATGGTCTGCGGCATGACCGAGTCATCCGCCGCCACAACCAGCACCACAATATCCGTCACCTGAGCCCCGCGCGACCGCATCGAGGTAAACGCCGCGTGGCCGGGCGTATCCAGGAAGCTGAGCACAGCGCCGGATTCGGTGGTCACCTGATAGGCGCCGATGTGCTGGGTGATGCCGCCGGCCTCGCCTGCGGTCACGTTCGCGTTGCGAATCGCATCCAGCAACGAGGTTTTGCCGTGGTCCACGTGGCCCATGATGGTGATCACGGGCGGGCGCGGCTTCAGATCGGCCTCTTTGTCCTCAACGGTGTCGATCACATCCTCGACGTCCGAATCCGATACGCGCACCACCTTGTGGCCGAATTCTTCGACGATCAGTTCTGCGGTATCGGCGTCGATGGATTGGTTCTGCGTGACCATCATGCCCATTTTCATAAGCTCTTTGACCACGTCAGCCACACGTTCGGCCATACGGTTCGCCAGTTCGGACACCACGATGGTTTCGGGCACCTGCACATCGCGCACGATCTTCTCGCGCTCTTGCTGGCCCATGGCTTTCTGGCGCAGACGCTCCTGTTTCCGCTTCATCGCGGCCAGGGATTTCTGACGCCCGCCTTCACCGCCGGACAGCGCCTGATTCAGCGTCAGCTTACCCGAGCGCCGACCGTCATCGCGGCCTTTGCGGCTACGGTTCTGATCGTTGTCGCGGTTGTCCTTACGACCTCCGCGCGGCGCAGCGGCCGGAGCCTCTTTGGCCTTGCGCGGTGCGGCTTTATCCTCGGCCGGGGCGCTGGCCGCCGCCGCCGCCTGAGCAGC
The DNA here is from genome assembly GCF_049803795.1 of Youngimonas ophiurae (nom. illeg.). Lineage (NCBI taxonomy): Bacteria > Pseudomonadati > Pseudomonadota > Alphaproteobacteria > Rhodobacterales > Roseobacteraceae > Thalassovita > Youngimonas ophiurae (nom. illeg.). The sequence goes on along the minus strand of NZ_JBNAGJ010000002.1, from coordinate 647,703 downwards.
CGCGCGTTTGGCAGCCTCTTCGGCCTCTTTCTTTTTACGGGCCTCTTCTTCGGCCTTGGCCTTCAGTGCCTCTTCGCGCTCACGCTCTTCGCGTTCCTTGGCCTCAGCCTCGGCACGGCGACGTGCGCGTTCTTCCTCGCGGGCCTTTTCCTCGGCTTCGCGCTTGGCAATCTCTTCGGTCTCGCGGGCCTTGGCGGCTTGCAGGGCCTTCAGGCGGCGCTGCATTTCCGCGTCGGAAATCCCGGCGGGACGTTTCTTGGGGTCACCCAGTGCCGGATTGCCCGAGCCGCCGGACTTGGCCGCACCAGGCTTGGGCACCACAACGCGCTTGCGCTTGGTTTCCACCACGACGTTTTTGGTCCGGCCATGGCTGAAGCTTTGCTTCACGTTGCCCGCACGGGGGCCTCCACCACGGACGCCCAAAGTCTTTTTACCGTCGTTATCGCTCATGTGGCTCTTCTATCCTTTCCGGCGGTCGGATCCGCCGTCCGAAGCACGCAAACCTTTAAGTCTTGCGGCCTCATCTACAACACGTCGCGTCAAACCTCCAGCGCCTAGCGCAACGTGAATTACAGTTTGTCGCCCAAAGGCCTGCCCCAGCTCGTCTGCCGTCAGCCATCCAATGAACGAACCGCCATAGGGCGTGCTCAGCTTGGACTTACCGCGACCCGAGCCATCAGAGGCCTGAATCAGCACTTCGGCTTCGTCTTTGCTCAGCCAATCCTTGACCTTCTCAAAGCCCGAGACCGCCCCGCCGCCCTTGCGCGCCAGGCTGATCAGGTCGATCACCCGGCGGGTCAGCAGCTCTTCGGTCTGGGCGATCAGATCGGTCGAAACCTGCACCTGCGCCTTGGCCGAACGCGAGAACATCTTCTTCGCGATCGCCGTCTCCAGCACCTTGCGATCGGCCGAGACCCAAATCCCCCGACCCGGCAGTTTTTCTGCCAGATCGGGCACAGCCTGCCCTTCGGGGCCCACGACGAAACGGATCAGCCCATGTTTGGGCTGAACCTCGCCGGTGGCGATGCATTTGCGTTCAGGACCATCGTCCCGATGCTTGGTTTTTCCACCACGCGTCATGCGTTTAGGCCCCTAACTACAGGTTCAGGCTTCGTCGCCTTCGGCGTCGGCAGCGTCTTCTTCCAGCTCTTCTTCGTCAGCTTCCAGCTCGGCCGGATCGACCCAGCCCAACGCGATGCGCGCGGTCATGATCAGGCTTTGCGCTTCTTCCAGGGACACGTCGAAAGGCTCCAGCAGGCCGTCATCCTTGACGCGCTCGCCCTCGACAGTGGTCCAGCCGCCGGCCAGTTCCCAGTCGGCACAGGTGGCAAAGTCTTCCAGCGTTTTCACGCCATCCTCGGCCAGGGCTGCAATCATCTGGGGTGTCAGGCCGTCAAAGTCAACCAGGCTGTCCTCAACGCCCAGTTCGCGGGCGCGCTCCAGGGCGGCGTTGGCTTCGGCCTCCAGCACGTCACGCGCACGCGCCTGAAGCTCACCTGCGGTGCCTTCGTCCACGCCGTCGATGTTCAGCAGCTCGTCAAGCTCGACATAGGCCACCTCTTCGAGGTTGGTAAAGCCTTCGGCCACCAGCAGCTGAGCAAAGAATTCATCCACATCCAGCGCGTTCATGAACAGCTTGGTGCGCTCTTCGAACTCTTTCTGACGTTTGATGCTGTCCTCGGATTCGGTCATGATGTCGATGTCCAGGCCGGTCAGCTGGCTGGCCAGACGCACGTTCTGACCGCGGCGGCCGATGGCCAGCGACAGCTGTTCGTCGGGGACAACCACCTCGATCCTCTCGGCGTCTTCGTCCAGAACCACCTTGGATACCTCGGCCGGTTGCAGCGCGTTCACCAGGAAGGTCGGCGTGTCCTCGTTCCACGGGATGATGTCGATTTTCTCGCCCTGCAACTCATTCACGACGGCCTGCACACGGCTGCCGCGCATCCCCACACAGGCACCCACCGGATCAATCGAGCCATCATAGCTGATCACGGCAATCTTCGCGCGCGAACCGGGGTCGCGGGCGACGGCTTTGATTTCGATGATGCCGTCATAGATTTCCGGCACTTCCATCTTGAACAGCTCGGCCATGAATTCCGGCGCGGTGCGCGACAGGAAGATCTGCGGGCCGCGCGTTTCGCGGCGCACGTCCTTGATGTAGCAGCGGATGCGGTCGTTCGGGCGGTATGCCTCGCGGCCGATTTTTTCGTTGCGGCGCAGGATCGCCTCGCCGCGGCCCACGTCCACGATCACGTTGCCGTATTCTTCGCGTTTCACGGTGCCGTTGATGATGGTGCCAACGCGATCTTCGAACTCGGCGAACTGGCGATCACGCTCGGCTTCGCGGACTTTCTGCAAGATCACCTGTTTCGCGGACTGCGCCGCGATCCGGCCCAGTTCAACCGGAGGAATTTCTTCGACATAGGTGTCGCCGACGGCCGGGTCAGACATGTATTGCTTGGCCTGTTCGACGGTCAGCTCGGCCTGGTAGTTTTCCAGCTCTTCATCCTCGACCACGGTGCGGACGCGGGTAAAGGTGGCCTTGCCGGTCTTGCGGTCGATGGACACGCGGATGTCCATTTCGCTGCCGTAACGAGACTTCGCGGCACGGGCCAGCGATTCTTCCATCGCTTCGACGACCAGACCGGGGTCGATCATCTTTTCGCGGGCGACGGCCTCGGCGGTTTGCAGCAGTTCCAACTGGTTTGCAGAAGTGATTGCCATTGGTTTCAGTCCTCCTGGGAACCGGGATCGGTTTCGATATCGTCAAAATTGTCTTCGTCCAAGGTGCCCGCCGCCTTGCGCTGGCGCAGCATTTCCTTGATCAGATCGTCGGTCAGAACCAGCTTGGCATCGGCCAGCCAGTCGAATTTCAGGCCCACGGTGACGGTTTCGCCGTGTTCCTCGATGTTGATCAGAACCTCGTCGTCTTCGGTGCCGGCCAGCTCGCCCTTAAAGCGTTTGCGGCCCGCAACCATGTCGGCGGTTTCCAGCTTGGCCTCGTAGCCCTCGAAGGTCTCAAAGTCCTTCATCCGGGTCAGCGGGCGGTCGATACCGGGGCTGGAGACCTCAAGCACGTATTGATCCACCAGGGGATCCTCGACATCCAGCAGAGCGGAAACGGCGGTGCTGATGTCCGCGCACTGGTCCACTTCGATCCCGCCTTCGGGGCGTTCGGCCATGATTTGCAGCGTGTTCGTCTTGCCGCCCATCAGGCGCACGCGCACCAGTTCGAATCCCATGTCCTCGATCACGGGGCCGACGATTTCAGCCAGACGGCGGTCAATCGCGGTTTTGGCTATCAGGTCGTTGCTCATGCTTTATCCACGCCTTATTCATTCAGGCACAAAAAAACGGGCCAGCGGGGCCCGTCGAAATTTCCGATGGAGCGTCAGGGCCAGGCCCCAGCGCACCGCTGTTAACAAGGCATATACGCCTGTTCTGCCCATAGTGCAAGTCCTGCTTCCCTTGCTTGTGGGAAACGCAGCGATGGGTAGGCTCTTGGTGTTTGCTTTCCTTGCGCACACCGGAGGTCTCATGCCCGAGCAAACCCGAGACGAGCTGGTCTTGTCCTATCTACGCGTCCGCCAGGCTCTGGGTATTCTGGGGATGGTTTTTCCTGTTCTTCTGATCGCCGGAGGCCTGATCGCCCAACATGGTGTCGCGCCTTCGGTCAGCGATTATTATCACACAACGATGCGTGATATTTTCGTGGGCTGCCTGTTTGCGATTGGCGTGTTCCTGATCTCTTACAAAGGGTATCGCCGGAAGGCAGGCGAATGGCTGTCGGACGATCTGGTGGGCACGATCGCCGGAATCGCTGCCTTTGGCGTTGCGATTTTCCCCAATGAAACGGTGATCCCCGAAAAGGCCGCGACGCTATCACAGGTGCTGCTGGGGCATAAACTGGCCGCTTTTGCGCATTATGCCAGTGCGATGCTGTTTCTGGGGGCTTTGGCCTATTTCTGTCTGGTGAAATTCGCCCGCACGGCCAAGCCACAGCGCAAACGCGTCTATCTGCTGTGTGGCTGGTTCATTCTGCTGGGCGGGGTGCTGGCCACGGTGGCCTCTTATCAAAAGGTCTACGGATCCCCTCGGGCGCAGGCTTTTGTTATCGAAAACCGCGTGGTTTTCTGGGTCGAGGCGATGGGCATCTGGGCCTTTGGCCTGTCCTGGCTGACCAAGGGCAAGGCCGAATTCAGCCGCGTCCGCAGATTGCTGGGCACGCGCGGCTAGGCCAGCCCGCCCTCTTCGGCGATACGATCCATGGTGCGGACCAGTTCGGCGCTGATGCCTGGCTCGCTCAGGGCATGGCCGGCGGTGCGGATCATCTTTAGCTCTGCATTGGGCCAGCGCCGCGCCAGAGTCCACGCACCATCGGGCGGGCAGATCATGTCATAACGCCCCTGCACGATCACACCGGGGATATGGGCGATTCGCTCCATCTGATTCAGAATCTGGCCGTCCTCCTCAAGGAAGGCCCCATGGGTGAAATAGTGATTTTCAAGCCGCGAGAACGCCCGCGCATATTCGCCCGGTGCCTCGCCTCCGTGGCCAGTGGAGCTGACCGAGGCCAGAGCATTTTCCCATTGCGCCCAGGCCCGCGCGTATTTGACCTCGGTGGGCATATGGCCGCTGAACAGGCGTTTGTGATAGGCGGCGATCATGTCGTGCTGTTCGTCTGCGGGAATCAGATCCGCGAAACGCGCCCAGGTTTCGGGCCAGAACTTACCCGCGCCGCCACCGTAGAACCAATCCAGCTCGGCCTGCGTGGCCAGGAAAACACCGCGCAAAATCAGCGCCTGCACCCGGTCTGGATGTGCCTGAGCATAGATCAGCGCCAGCGTCGCGCCCCAACTGCCGCCAAAAACGATCCAGTCAGGGATTTCCAGCGTCTCGCGGATCAGTTCAATGTCACGGACCAGATGCCAGGTCGTGTTATCCTGCACCGACGCATGGGGCTGCGAGCGCCCACACCCGCGCTGATCAAACAGGACAATCCGAAAAGCGCGCGGATCGAAATAGCGGCGCATCGCAGGGCTGCACCCCCCGCCTGGGCCGCCATGGAACACGACCACGGGGATACCCTCGGGATTTCCCGATTGCTCAAGATAAATCTTGTGCCCGTCGCCAACATCCAGCATCCGCTGATCAAAAGGATCAACCGGCGGGTACAGATATTGAACTGCGCTTTTTTGGCCCGAGAATTTGTCCATAATCATCCTATATAGGGATCTAAGACCAAAAGAGCATATGGAGAGCAGAATGCAAACCGCTCAGACCACAGTTGACCCGTCCGAAGTGGCGAAATTCGAGGCAATGGCCGCCGAATGGTGGGATCCCAAGGGCAAGTTCAAACCCCTGCACCTGATGAACCCCTGCCGCCTGGACTATATCACCCGGCAAATCGCGGGCGAGTTCGGCCGGGATCTGACCCAACCCGACCCGTTCAAGGGCCTGCGCCTGCTGGACATCGGCTGTGGCGGCGGGCTGCTGTCTGAGCCGATGGCTCGTCTGGGTGCCACCGTTGTGGGGGCCGATGCGGCCGCCGGGAACATCCCCGTCGCGCAGGTCCATGCGCAACAATCGGGGCTGGAGATCGAGTACCGCAACATCACCGCCGAAGAAATGGCCGCCGCGGGCGAGCAGTTCGATGTGGTCCTGAACATGGAGGTGGTCGAGCACGTCGCCGATCCGCTGGCCTATCTGACCGCCTGTCATAACCTGCTGAAACCCGGTGGGCTGATGATCTGTTCAACCATCAACCGGAATGCCAAATCCTTTGCCGTGGCCATCGTCGGCGCGGAATATGTGATGCGCTGGCTGCCCAAGGGCACGCATGAATGGAACAAATTCATCACCCCGGATGAATTGTTCGGCCTGATCTCGAACGCGGGACTGGAACCCGTGGACCGCAAGGGGTTCGTGTTCAATCCGATCTCGTGGCAATGGTCGATTTCCGATCGCGACCTGTCCGTCAACTACGTCACCGCCAGCACAAAGGCCCAGGCATGAGCATCATCCCCGAAGGGCATTCCCTGTTCATCGTCGATCTGGAATACACCGTCCCGATGGAGCAGATTCAGGCCGTGTTAGAGCCACATCTGGAATTCGTCCGCGCCGCCTATGGCCAGGGTCGTTTCCTGGCCTCGGGCGCGAAGGTGCCGCGCACCGGCGGGGTAATCGTAATGCACGCGAAATCCCTGTCAGAGGCAGAAGAGTATCTGGCTGCCGATCCCTTCGTCACCGCCAATGTTGCCAGCTATTCCTATACGGAGTTCCTGCCCAGCAATCTGCATGATGCGCTGAAATAGGGTCTAATTCTCTTCCAGTTTGACCCGCAATTCCCGCAGGATCGGCAGCGCGGCGCGGACTTTTTCATCGCCCAGATCGCGGACCAGTTCGTTAATCATGGGCGAGATCGCGGCCAGTGCCGCATCCCGCGCCTGACGGCCCGCCGGGCTGATCGCCACCATTTTCCGGCGCGCGTCATCCCAGTCAGGGCGGATGTGGACATAGCCCGCCCACTCCAGCTTGTTCAGCGTGTTCGTCATCGCACCGCGCGTGACATGGAAGCTTTTGGCCAATTGCGCGGGGCTGCGTTCCTCGGTTGCGCGGGCCAGATGGTTCAACACGGAAAAATGCGAGATTTCCATGCCCTTGGGCAACACTTTGCTCAGCCGGTTGCGCACCAGCTGGTCGGCGGTCAGCAACTCGCTGAACAGGGCAATCGCAAGGGCAGAGCTGGGATCGTTCATCAGGGGCCGTCAAACTTTCGGTCATGTGTCAGCGCGGGAACGCGCGCTTGTGCTTGTGCCACGGCAGACAGATCAAGATCAACGAATGTAATACCAGTTTCCGTTCCCGCATCGGCCAAAACCTCACCCCAGGGCGCAATAACCATGCTGTGCCCATAGGTTTGGCGTGGTTTGCCCTGGGTTGCTGTGTGGGTGCCAGTCTGCGCCGGAGCCAGAACAAAGCACCCTGTCTCAATCGCGCGGGCCCGCAGCAGGGGCTCCCAATGGGCGCGGCCAGTCACAGGCGAAAACGCCGCCGGAACGGTCAAAATCTGCGCCCCGGCCTGCGCCAAAGCGCGATAGAGATAGGCAAACCGCACATCATAACAAATACTTAGACCGATTTTGGCAAAGCCCGCATCCACCACCACCGCCCGCGTTCCGGGGCGGTAACCGGCAGATTCCCGGTAGGTCTCGGTTTCTGACACCTGCACATCGAACATGTGAATTTTGTCATACTGCCCGGCGATACTGCCCTCAGGAGAAATCAAAAACGAGCGATTGGCAAACCGCCCGTCCGGATCGTCGGTCTTCACCCCAAGCGAGCCGATCAACAGCCAAATCCCCAGCTCTTGTGCCTGCGCGCGCAGGGCGGCCAGGGTCTCATCCCTGTCCTGAGGGCGCAAAACCTGTTCCTGATGCGCCCGGCTGGAGGACAGGCAATTCGTCACCTCGGGCGTCAGCACAAAACCGGCCCCGCCCTGCGCGGCCTCTTGGATCATGGCGCGGGTGACGGTCAGGTTTGCCCCAGGATCATCCGAGACATTCAGCTGCAACAGAGCAACACGCATCAGGCCAGCAATGCGTCCAGTTTGCCGCCCTGCTCCAGCGCGTACAGATCATCGCAGCCACCAACATGCGTATCGCCAATGAAAATCTGCGGCACGGTCCGCCCGCCATTGGCGCGCTGGATCATCTCGGGTTTGCGATCCGGCGCCTCAAGCACGTCAATTTCGGTATATTCCACACCTTTCTGGTTCAGCAGCCGTTTCGCAGCATGGCAAAACCCACAAAGCGGGGATGTGTAAATCTCAACAAGTTTCATTCTGGCGGTCCTTGGGCTTGTTCCGAGCATGTTCGCTGTTTGCGCTGAATCTAGGGCCTATTGGTTACGCGCGCCAGTACCAGTGCGGAAACATCGCAAGCCCCGGCCGCCAAACACGCATCTGCGGCGGCCGTCAGCGTTGCCCCTGTCGTCATCACATCATCCACCACAATGACATGCCGACCCTGCAATCTGTCCCGCCTTTTGGGGTGCAGCTTGATCGCATCCTGCATCTGGGCGAACCGTTGATCGCGGCCTTGGCCCTGCGTGCTCAGCGTCCTCAGCGGTCGGATCAGCAGATCCGGGCAACACTCTACCCCCGCGTTCCGCGCCACCGATTGCGCCAGCAGGGCGGCTTGATTGAACCGCCGTTTCAGCAGCCGCGTCCAATGCAGCGGAATCGGAGCCAGCAGGCAATCGCCCTGCATCAGCTCGCGTCCGGCGCGGGCCATCCACACCCCAGCCCCCCGCGCGATTTCGTGGCGATCCCCGTGTTTCAGATCCAGCACCAGCCGCTTGCCGTTCCCATCATACAAAAACACCGCGCACCCGCGTGACCAGGGGCGCGGAGTGGTCAGGCAATCGTCACACAGTTCGGCCTCAGACGATTCGCCGGGCAGAGGCACCCCGCAAGCATCGCACGTCAGCCCGGTGATAAACGGCGTATCGCGCCAGCAAGTGCCGCACAGGCCGAACTCGGATTCCACCATATCACCGCAACACAGGCAACGCGGCGGATATATCGCACGTAACGCGGTTTGAAACTTTGCCATCATCGCTTTATCTGTGCGCCCATGACTGAGATGCCCAAACTAACCGACCCGGCGGCCCTGGCCCGCAACCGCGCCCGCGCTTTGCGCGATCCGGCGCTGTTCCTGCACGAAACCGCGTGGGAGGAGTTTCAGGATCGGCTCTCTTTGGTTAACAGAACCTTTAAATTTCCGGCGATCGTGACAGGTTTTCCCGATTTCTGGACCAACACCCTGCCAAACGCCAAGATCGTCGCGGATACCGACGTGCTGGAGCTAAAGCCAGGTGCCCACGATCTGGTGCTGCACGCGATGTCGATGCATTGGGCCAGCGATCCGGTGGGGCAGATGATTCAGGCCCGGCGCGCGCTGAAACCGGACGGGCTGTTCGTCGCGGCACTGTTCGGCGGGCAGACTTTGCACGAATTGCGCGCCGCGCTGGCCGAGGCCGAAGCCCGCATCTGCGGCGGTCTGTCCCCTCGCGTCGCCCCCATGGCCGAGATCCGCGATCTGGGCGGTCTGCTGCAACGGGCCGGATTTGCCCTGCCGGTGGCAGATAGCGTGCCGCTGGATGTCAGCTATCGGTCGGCCTTTCATCTGATGCGCGATCTGCGCGCGATGGGCGAGGCAAACGCCCTAGACGCCCGCCTGCGCCACCCAACGCGCCGCAGTCTTTTCCAAACCGCCGCGCAGATCTATCAGGACAGCTTTGGCACGGATGGGCGCATTCCGGCCACGTTCGAACTGATCTTCCTGCTGGGCTGGGCCCCCGACGACAGCCAACCGCAGCCCCTGCGCCCCGGATCGGCCTCGGCCCGGCTGGCGGATGCCCTGGGCACAACAGAAATCAAGCTTCCGGATTGACCTGTGGCCTCTGGCCTTTATCTGGGGTGATAGCAGCTATGAAACGGAATAGGACCATATGACGGACCAAGCAAAGTGCCCGGCCCACGCCCCGGCGGATCACCCCAAACTGCCCACCGAGAAAGTAGGCGTCTTGCTGGCCAACCTGGGCACCCCGGACGGCACCGACTACTGGTCCATGCGCCGCTATCTGAACGAGTTTCTGTCAGACAAACGCGTCATCGACTATCCCAGCTGGAAATGGCAGCCGCTGCTGCAACTGATCATCCTGACGAAACGGCCGTTTTCCTCGGGCGCGGCCTATAAATCCATCTGGAACGAGGAAAAGAACGAAAGCCCCCTGATGACGATCACAAAGGATCAGGTGGCGGCGATGCAGGACTCGATTGCCCAGCGCTATGGCGACCGGGTGATGGTGGATTTCTGTATGCGCTACGGAAATCCCTCGACCGAATCCAAAGTCCGCGAAATGGTTCAGGCCGGCTGCACCAAGATCCTGTTTGTCCCGCTTTATCCGCAATATGCGGGGGCGACCTCGGGCACGGCGAATGATCAGTTTTTCCGCGCCCTGATGAAGGAAAAATGGCAGCCTGCCGCGCGCACCATCCCTGCCTATTTCGATGATCCGGCCTATATCGACGCTCTGGCCCAATCGGTGGAGCGCGCCTATGGCCAGCTGGACAAACGCCCCGACATTCTGGTCGTATCCTATCACGGGATGCCCAAACGATACCTGCTGGAGGGCGACCCCTACCATTGCCAGTGCCAGAAATCGACGCGCCTGCTAAAAGAGCGCCTGGGCTGGGAAGACACTGAAATCACCACCACGTTCCAATCCGTTTTCGGCCCCGAGGAATGGCTGCGCCCCTATACCGTGGATCACGTCGCCGACCTGGCGCGCGAGGGCAAAAAGAACATTGCCGTGATCGCCCCCGCGTTTTCAGCCGACTGCATCGAGACCCTGGAAGAGATCAACGAAGAGATCCGCGAAAGCTTTGAACATGCGGGCGGCGAGGTCTTCACCTATATCCCCTGCCTGAATGACGAACCGGCGCATATCGCGGCGCTGACTGGTGTCATTGAACGAAACCTGAAGGGCTGGCTGGACTGACACCCGAACCCAGAACATAAAAAAGGCGGTGGAAGTGGACCACCGCCTTTTTATTTTTTGCCTGCGCGACTGAATTAGTCAGCGGCGATCGCTGCGATCACGGCCAGGATAACCAGCGGCACCAGAACACCACCAGCGGACGAGCTGGAAGCTTCTTCAACGATAACCGGGGCTTCGATCACGGGCTCTGCCATGTTGCCGGCAAATGCGGTCGAAGCAGCGGCGGTCAGAGCAGCGGCGAGAACGAGTTTCTTCATAGTATCCTCCAGATATAAGCCCACCACGCATTGCGCATGGCAAGCACCCAAGACTTACCTCGTATTTCTGGTCTAATCAGTATTCTGATTTAATTGCAAACTTTACTTCGCGCACAGTCAGCCGTGACGGACAAATTGTCGTCAAATAAGCAACACCTGTGTGCCAATTTTCGCCAGAGCGAACAGCTCTGAGATATGCTCATTATACAAACCGATGCAACCGTTAGAGGAGCGCCGGCCGATCTTGCGCGTGTCATGTGTGCCATGAATGCGATAGTAGGTCCAGCTCAGATACAGCGCATGGGTGCCCAGCGGATTGTCCGGCCCCGGAGGCACATAATCCGGCCATTCGGGATTGCGCTTTTTCATTGACGGAGTCGGCCGCCAGCTGGGGCCATCCACCTTGCGCACGACTTTGGTACGGCCGCGGCGCGTCAAATCCTCGGTCAGCGGCACGCTGGAGGGATAGAGCTTGTAGATCGTCTGATCCTGAGACCAGTAGTGCAAAGCCCGCGAATCGATATCCACCAGGATGGCACCATTGCGCAGATTGTCGAAATAGGGCCGCCAGTCCAGCGAACGAAAGCTGGAAATGTTGCGACGAACGACCTGGGTAATATCGCGCTCCACCTCAACAGTGTGGTCTGCGTCCAAATCCTGATCCTGTGCAATTGCCGGCGCGCCGATCAAAGCGGCACTACCTGCCAGGAAGTCTCTGCGTTTCATTTTTATACTCCTCGGCGGGAAATCCTTGCTGCCGCCGTCCTATCCGGTTATCGCGCGATATTATGGCCGGAAAGCCGCAGTCGCAAATCAAACCCCCGTTAACAGGCCAACTCTCGCGGATGTGAGTTTGATCGGCAACGCAAGACGCGCTAGAGCGGTCAGGTACTAAATTAGGAAATTCACTATGCTGCGTCTTTTGGTTTTGCTGCTTATCGGATCGCTAAGCCTGTCAGCCTGCACCACCACAACCGCGCCGACATTGGGCGCCGACGGCAAACCTCTGCCACGTCTGTACCGGATTTCGAAATCAGATGAGGGCCGGATTCAGTATCGGATGCTTGATTCGGTTAATGCTCTTAGGCAGGCGTCGGGCGCGCAGCCCGTGGCGCTGGACGCGCAGCTGACCGCCGCCGCCGCGACGCATTCGCGGGACATGTCGGTGCAAAATCGCCCCTGGCACTTCGGCTCTGACGGCTCCTCGCCGCTAGAGCGGGTCGCTCGGGTGGGCTATGGCGGGCAGCTGGGGGGCGAGAATATCTCGGAAACCTATGAAACCGAGCTGGAAACCCTATCGGCCTGGATGGAACAGGATGACACCCGCCGCGTGATTCTGGACCCGAACAGCGATCAGATGGGTTTCGCCTGGTACCAAGAGGAAAACGGGAAAATCTGGTGGACCCTGGTCATGGGCCGGTCGCTGGCCGCGATCCCTCAGGGATAAATCGAGATCGGCGTCCCGTTCTTCACCATCGCATAGATTTGCTCCATCTCGCGGTTTGAAACCGCAATGCAGCCGGCTGTCCAGTCGCGTCCGGCATTTCGGTATTTCTTGGGCTTACCGTGGATGAAAATATCGCCGCCCGGACTTTTGCCCGAGGCATTGGCCCGCGCGCGATCCAGTGGATTTGGGTACGAAATCCCCACGGACAGGTGAAATTCGCTATTAGGGTTGCGGCGGTCAATGACATAGTGGCCCTCGGGGGTTTTGCCATCACCTTCGAAACGCTTGTGCCCCTCAGGTGCAAAACCCAGGCCCATATCATAGGATTTAAGCACCTTTTCATGGTGCAGCAGGTGCATTCTCCGGTCCTCTTTAAGGACAACAACCCGCGTGACCTCGGGGCCGTGATAGGATCTGAACTTGGATGAACACCCCGCCAGCCCAATCAAAATCAGCCCGATCATCAGGAATTTCATGTTCCGCATCTGCTCTGCCCCGGTTTTGTTTTGCGGGGAATGTAGCTTTTTTTGCCGCCTGCGGGTAGCCCCGACAAACGGCTCACGCGGATGTGAGGGAGAAACTACCGACCAGTTCCACATGCGAGGACCAGCGGAATTGATCCACCACCTGCACCCAATTCAGCCGATACCCCGCCGCCAGCAAAATCCTGGCATCCCGCGCAAACGTCACGGGGTTACAGGACACAAAGGCAATCACCGGAATGCCGGACTGCGCCAGTTCCTGCACCTGAGCCTCGGCTCCAGCGCGCGGCGGGTCAATCACCGCAGCCCCGAATTTGGCCAGCTCATCCGGCAGCAAGGGGCGGCGAAACAGATCGCGCGCTTCGTGGGTGATGCGCTTTAGCCCCGTTCCTTCGCGCCAGGCGCGATCCAGCGCAGCCATCATATCGGGCGCACCTTCGACGGCATGAATCTCGGCCGCGCGCGCCATGGGCAGGGCAAACGTCCCGCATCCGGCGAACAGATCCACAACGGGATCACAGCCCGCAACGATTTCCTGAACCGCGCTGCGCAGCGCTTCTTCTCCGTCTTTGGTGGCCTGAAGGAAGGCGCCAAACGGCGGCACAACCTGCACACCCCCCAAATTCTGCACCGGAGGATGGCGCATCGCGACCACCTCATCCCCCCAGGCCAGACGCGCAAGCCCGTGTTTTTCAGTCTGTGCGGCCAGATCTATACGCAGCTGCCCATCCAGCGGCTTACCACCCGTGACGGCGATATCCAGACCGGCCTCGGACATCGTGGCCAGAACCGATAATTCACCCTTGCGGCTGCCACCGATCTGAGCCAGCTCTTCGGCCACGGGAACAGCAGCCAGCAGCGCAGGCTCGATCAGCTGACAATCGGGAATCGCCACAATCGTATCCGAAGCACGCGCGTGAAACCCGGCCATCGCGCCTTTCTTTGTGCGGCGCGCCGAGAAGCTGGCTCGCCGCCGCGTGCCAGGGGCCGAAGTCAGGATTGGGCGAAACGCGGTCTCAATCCCCTGCGCGGTCAGGGCAGAGCGAACAACCCCGACTTTCCAATCCGCAACAAAATCATTGCTGGCATGTTGCAGCTGGCAGCCACCGCAGGCCTTGAAATGCCGGCACGGCGCAGACACCCGATCCGAAGAAGGCGTCACAACCCGAATATCCGTCAGCTTTTGCCCGCTCAGAGTGCCCGTCACCACCTCACCCGGCAAGGTCAGCGGAGCAAAAATCGGGCCCGCAGCGATCCCGTCGCCTTGGTGCCCCAGTCGAGTAATTGTGTAGTCTGCCATACCCTCAGATAGCGCCAAGTCAGCCGCACCGAAAGCCCTTATAGCATCTCCAGCAGCTGCTGTTTGCTTAGCGCAAAGCCTGACGCGATCCAGGCTTGCTCTAACCGTTTGAGCGCCGCCCCCAATTCCGCACCCGACAGCCCAGGCATCAGATCGCGCCCCGTAAGCGGGAAAATCGCGGTGGCGGCGCGATCAATCTGCGCACGGTCCAGACAAACCGGCGTTTCAAACGCCACCGCCCGCAACAAGGCCACATCCACAGCCATCTGCGGCCCCTGCCGATAGGCGATTTCAGGCAAGGTTAGGGTCGATTCAATGCCTGATCTCAATTGCTCCAAACGTCTTTGCTGCGCTTTCGAAAGACGCAGGCGCTGGCCCAGACTCTCGCCCCCCAGACAGGCCAGTCTGCGCAGGGCATCGGGGGGCTGGTGAGCCGAAACCTCTTGATGCACCAGGATCGTCACCCCCCTGGCGTCCGCGCCCGGCACCACCGCTGACAACACAGCTGAGGCTTGCATCGCGGCAACTGCCGGCGCCGGATCGGGGGCGTTCAGCAGTTTCAGAAGCTCTGCGCCAACCCGCTCGGCCGAGAGCCCGGCCAGGCCGTCAATATTCCCCGCGATCGCCGCCAGACCATCCGCATCCAGCCCCTGTTCAGGATCGCCATACCAGGCGTAGAACCGGAAAAACCGCAGGATTCTCAGATAATCCTCTTTGATCCGCTGCTCGGGGTCTTCGATAAAGCGGATCTGGCGCTTGCCCAGATCCACAAGGCCCGCATTCAGCGGATCCAGCACCCTGCCGGCTTTGTCGGCATAAAGCGCGTTCATCGTAAAATCGCGGCGCAGGGCATCTTCGAGAATATCGGTGGAAAAGGCGACAATGGCGCGCCGACCGTCGGTTTCGACATCCCGGCGAAACGTGGTGATCTCATGCGGGATTCCGCCGGAAATCACTGTGACGGTGCCGTGATCTATCCCTGTGGGAACCGATTTCAGGCCTGTTTTCCGGGCCAGACCCAACACCTGTTCGGGCCTTGCGTCGGTGCTGATGTCAATATCCGCGACCTCTGCCCCGATCAGGGCATTCCGCACGCAGCCACCGACAAAATAGGCCTGGTGCCCGCCCTGTTCCAGCATCTTGCACACGGCTTGGGTGGCCGGGTTTTCGATCCAGTCGCCCGAAACTTTCATCCGTTCATCCTATCTGCCAGCCCCCGCAGAATGCGCGCGGTCGCGCCCCAGATGTAATACGGCCCATAAGCGACAGTGTAATAATGCCGGCGCACCCCGCGCCAGCGCCGCCCCTGAATCGAATACCGGCGCGGATCGGTCACATGCGACAACGGTACATAGAAGATCTCGTCTACCTCGCCCGGTTCGGGAACAGGATCGAAGGCGCCAGTCACGCGTGCCAAAACCGGAGTGACGGTAAAACTCGTGACGGTCTCGTGCGCGGGCAGAGTGCCCAGCACCTCGACGCTGCGCGGATGCAGCCCCACTTCCTCGTGCGCTTCGCGCAGCGCGGCGGCCACGACATCTACGTCGGTATCGTCCTGTTTGCCGCCAGGAAAGGCAATCTGCCCAGGGTGATGCTTCAGATGCGAGGCGCGTTTGGTAAGGATCAGGTGCGGCTCTTGTTTGATGTCTACGAAGGCGGCCAACACACCGGCCGGGCGCAGTTTTCGCCCCGCCGGCAGTTTGAAATCCGGGTTCAGATCGAAATCAGAAGAGGACGAACTGGGCCTTGTCAGAGCCTGTTTTATGCCCCTGTACGGATCAGGCATTGGGCGCATCAAACCCCAAAGTCGCCGGATCCAGATCGTAATGCGCCCCGCAAAACTGGCAGTCTGCGGTGACGCGCCCGGCGTCTGTCGTCATCTTTTCGATGTCCTTTTGCGAATAGATCGACATCGTTTGCCGCACCCTGTCCTCAGAGCAGGTGCACCCGAACCGCACGGGCTGAGCATCATAGACGCGCGGAGCCTCTTCGTGGAACAGGCGCACCAGCAAATCGGCGGGCGTGACCGACGGGCCGATCAGTTCAAGATCCTCAACGGAATCCAGCAGAATATTCGCCCGATTCCAGTTTTCCTCGGCATCCTCGTCAATCAGATCGCGTGGGTGCAGCAGGCCGCCCTCTCCGGTTGCCTCTTCGCCTTTGGCAAAGGGCGAAGCTTTGGGCATATGCTGCAACATCACACCGCCCGCGCGCCAATATTCGGCGATGCCCGGCTCTTGTGATTTACCAAAGCTTAAGGAAAACCGCGTGGCAATCTGTTCGGATTGAGCGAAATACGCCTCGGCGCAGGCTGAAATGGACCCGCCCGCCAGAGGGGTCAGGCCCTGATAGGGCGCGGTGCCCCGCCCCTGGTCGATCATGATCGCAAAATACCCCTTGCCGATCTGATCGAACGGAGCGCCCTGAGTCAGGCGATCCGCGTCAAAGCTGGCATAGGCACGGATTTTAGCGGGCTCTCCTTCGTCCGTAGGACCAAAATAATCCGTGGCAATCATGCGCACGGGCCCATCCGACTGCACCTGCAACGACAGTTTCCAGCGCAGTTTGATTGTCTGCCCGATCAGCGCGGTCAGCAGCGCCATCTCGGCGACAAGGGCCTCGACCAGCGGCGGATAATCGTGCTGTTTCAACACGCCATCCAAAACGCCGTCTAAACGGGCAACACGCCCGCGAATGTCCGATTTATCCAGCTGGAACGGCAAAACAGTGTCGTCCCAGGCGAGTTTATTTCCAAGAGTCATGGGGTTTCCTTACAGGCCTTGCCTTGGCATACCGCGTGAATATAGGTGCCGCAAGGCGCAGGCCAAGGTGTAAGAGGTGTCAGAATGATCAGGCGATTCGGTGATCCCCGCAAAGCAGGCGTGAAATACACGCGTCGGCCGGGCGCCTACGCGCTGCTGCCGCTTGGGGATTCCCTCTTGATGACCCACCAGGCCGAACCCTGGCCCGAATTCCAATTGCCCGGCGGCGGCATCGATCCGGGCGAGCATCCGATTGAGGCCCTGCATCGCGAGATTCTCGAAGAAACCGGCTGGTCCGTGTCTCGCCCGCGCCGCGTGGGGGCATTTCGCCGGTTCACCTATATGCCGGAGTACGAAATGTGGGCCGAAAAGCTGTGCGCAATCTATATCGCGCGCCCAGCCCGACAGATCGCCCCGCCAACCGAACCCGGACACACGGCCGTCTGGGTGCCGATCACACAGGCCTTTAAAATGCTTGGCAATGCAGGTGATCGCCATTTCGCCGCGCTATTGGCCAGTCGTGCCCTCTGATCCCTGAAACTCCAACAGAACGGCCGAGACATCATCGGGGAATTCATCCTGCCCGGCGAAATCCGCCAAGCGCCAGATCAACGCCTCCATCAACGCGGTGGCACGCACGTCTTTTAGCTCTTTCAGCAGGTCCATCAGCCCCTCTTCTTCAAGCATGGATTCGTCAGGGGCGGGGCATTCGGTAAAACCGTCGGATTGAATCAGAAGACGCTCTCCCGGTTGTAGTGTGATTTCGAATTGATCGAACGTGACACCCGGTAAAAGCCCAACCGGCATCCCACCGACACCAATGATACTGCTGCTACCATCGACATGCTGAATCAGAGGGTGCGGATGCCCGGCCTGCACCATCTGAACGCGCCCATCCTCCAGGTTCACATCAGCCAGAACCAGGGTGAAATAATGCTCTGTCTCCATCTCCTCCAGAACGATGGTGTTCAGATGTTCAACCACATCAGAGGGCGGCAGGGGCGCATATGTCCCATCTGGCTGTTTTTCCAACGCAATATTCTGCTCCGGAACGGCCGAGGACAGGTATCCCGCCAAGCGCGCCGTCATCAAAGCCGAGCTGATCCCATGCCCTGACACATCAATGGCAAACAGCCCGATTCGCGTATCCGAAATGGGGTACATGCCAACCAGATCCCCGCCTACGTGGCCGCTGGGCCGCAACAGCAATGACACCTGCGCGGCACCGAAATCCCTGTGACGTTCACGTACCAGGGATTGTTGCAGCTTCTTGGCCTCGATCAGGTCACTGTCCAGCGCGTCATACATCGACTGCAATTTCACCAGCGTATCACCGACCAGCTTGTTCTTCTCTGTCAGTTCACGCTCCATCTGAAGAATGCGCTCGCCGGCGTTGATGCGCGCTCGCAGTTCGGCAGCGTTGACCGGCTTAGTCAGAAAGTCGTCCGCGCCGCAATCCAGCCCACGGGCCACGGCCTCTTTCTCGGTTTTCGAGGTCAGAAGGATGAAATAACCATAGCTTTCGCGCTCCATTCGGCGGAAAGTCTGACAAAATTCCAGCCCATCCATCCCTGGCATCATCCAATCACTCAGCACCAGATCAGGCTGGTTGGCAGAGCACAGCTCCAAAGCCTCTTCGGCGGAATTCGCCTCAATCACATTATAGCCCCAGCGCGCCAACGAGGCAGCCAGAATGCGCCGCTGCAAACGGCTGTCATCGACGACCAGCACGTTGTGGATGGCAGCCCCTGCCACCTCTGTTTCCATATGCATTTCCGGGTCTCTCACCCTGATCTCCGCGCTTTGGCTGTTTTCCCTGTTGCTCACGTCATAAACCCCAAGGCTTTAACGACTGGTGAAGCGATCAAATTGACTCGATTTCAGGCATCAGCAGTTTGTTAATCTTTCTGAGTCACCCTGCCCCCAACCACGCAGGAGAGTGCGATGATTGATTGGGACAGGGTATCGGAATTGCGGGATCAGATCGGCGCCGATGATTTTGGCGAAGTGGTCGAACTGTTTCTGGATGAGGTGATGGAAGTGATCACACGTTTACGCACCGCCCCCGAAAAAGAAGACCTGGAGGCGCAGCTGCATTTTCTGAAAGGAAGCGCCCTGAACCTTGGCTTTGCGGATTTCTCTGAGAAATGCCATGTCGGAGAGCGTCAGGCCGCCAATGGGCAGTCCGGTGGAATTGACCTGCAAGCCATTCTGGACAGCTTCGATTCCTCGCATCACCTGTTCACCGAGGAATTGGAAACCCGGTTCGCGGCCTAGATCAGGAACTCGGCCAGGATCTGGTCATTGGTGATGTCACGATAGGTAAACCCGGCAGCATCCAGTCTGGCAAAAAGAACCCGGAAATTCTCGGACTTGCTTGTCTCGATCCCGATCAGGACCGAGCCAAAATTCCGCGCCGTTTTCTTAAGATACTCAAACCGGGCGATATCATCATCCGGACCCAGGATTTTCAGGAAATCCTTCAGGGCTCCGGGGCGCTGTGGCAGCCGCAGAATGAAGTATTTCTTCACGCCAGAATACCGCTGCGCGCGCTCTTTTACCTCGGGCAGACGTTCGAAATCGAAATTCCCCCCCGAGGTCACGCAAACGACGGTTTTACCGCAAATCTGATCCGCGACATCGGTCAAAGCGTCCACTGCCAGGGCTCCGGCGGGTTCCAGCACAATCCCTTCGACGTTCAGCATGTCCAGAATCGTGGTGCAAACGCGATCTTCCGGTGCCAGAATAACATCCGCAGGCTCGACATCCCGGAGGCGGGCAAAGGTTTTCTGCCCGATGCAAGCCACAGCAGCCCCATCAACAAAACTGTCCACCTTGTCCAGAATCACAGGCCGCCCCGCCACCAAAGCCGCCAGCAGACTGCCCCCGCCCGCTGGTTCAACATAGGTAAAATGCGGCCCATCCAGATAGCTGCGAATGCCCGCAGACAAGCCGCCACCGCCGACCGGCAGTAAGATATGGTCAGGCGTTTTACCCAATTGTTCGATCATTTCGACAGCAACTGTGGCCTGCCCCTCGATCACATCTTCGTCGTCAAAAGGCGATAGAAAATAAGCCCCTTCCTGAGCGCAATAGGACTGCGCGGCGGCCAGCGTGTCATCGAAATAATCGCCAATCAGGCGAATTTCTACGTTTTGACCGCCGAAAATCCGGGTCTTTTCGATCTTTTGCTGCGGCGTCGTCACGGGCATGAAAATCACGCCCGAAACTCCATAATGCTTACACATATAGGCCACGCCCTGCGCGTGATTGCCGGCGCTTGCGCAGACAAAAACATGCTGATCGGGGTCTTCTGCCCGCAGTTTGCGCATCGCGTTCAGGGCGCCTCGGATCTTGTAGGATCGCACGGGTGACAGATCTTCGCGCTTTAGCCAGATATCGGCGTTGAAACGCTCGGACAGGTGCGCGTTTCGCTGCAAAGGCGTCGCGGGGAACACCTCGCGCATGGCGCGCTCGGCTGATTGGGCATGGGTTTTGAAATCGGTCATGCTTTTCAGTGGAACAGGCATCGCGCAAAGGCAAGGGGCGTGCGAAAAATAGACCGTGGTACACAATGAATGAGTATTTGGGGAGCAAAGAAAGGCGCGGCGCGCATTGGTGCAATTTGTGCTTGTTAAGCCAGGTGGGGCGGCCCCGTGACCTTGCCCTTAACTGCAAAACCCGATAAGCGCCGGAGAGTTAGCGAAATAAGGGGAATGTGATGTCCGCGCCCAAGAAAGTCGTCCTGGCCTATTCCGGTGGTCTTGACACCTCGATCATCCTGAAGTGGCTGCAAACTGAATACGGTTGCGAGGTTGTGACCTTTACTGCCGACCTGGGCCAGGGTGAAGAACTGGAGCCCGCCCGCCAAAAGGCCGAGTTGCTGGGGATCAAGCCCGAGAATATCTATATTGAGGATATTCGCGAAGAGTTCGTTAAGGACTTCGTTTTCCCGATGTTCCGCGCAAATGCGGTGTATGAGGGGCTGTATCTGCTGGGCACCTCGATTGCGCGGCCGCTGATTTCGCAGCGTTTGGTGGAAATTGCCGCCGAAACCGGCGCGGATGCCGTGGCCCATGGGGCGACCGGCAAGGGCAACGATCAGGTTCGGTTTGAACTGGCCTGCTATGCGCTGAACCCCGACATCAAGGTGATCGCCCCCTGGCGCGAATGGGATCTGACCAGCCGCACCAAGCTGATCGACTTTGCCGAGAAGAACCAGATTCCGATTGCCAAGGACAAACGTGGTGAAGCGCCGTTCAGCGTGGATGCGAACCTGCTGCACACCTCCTCTGAGGGCAAGGTTCTGGAAGACCCGGCCGAAATGGCACCCGAATACGTGTTCCAGCGCACCGATGATCCGGTCTCGGCCCCGGATGAGCCCGAGTATATCGAAATCACCTTTGAACAGGGTGACGCGGTTGCGATCAACGGCGAAGCGATGAGCCCCGCCACCATCCTGACCAAACTGAACGAATATGGCAAAACCCACGGGATCGGCCGTCTGGATTTCGTGGAAAACCGTTTCGTCGGAATGAAGTCGCGCGGCATCTACGAGACCCCCGGCGGCACCATCCTGCTGGAAGCGCACCGCGGCATCGAACAGATCACCTTGGATTCGGGCGCCGGGCACCTGAAGGACTCGATCATGCCGCGCTATGCCGAGCTGATCTATAACGGTTTCTGGTTCTCGCCCGAGCGTGAGATGCTGCAAGCCCTGATCGACAAATCGCAGGAACATGTTACCGGCACGGTCCGTCTGCGCCTGTTCAAAGGCGCGGCCTTTACTGTGGCGCGCTGGTCCGATCATAGCCTGTATTCCGAGGCCCACGTGACCTTTGAAGAAGACGCCGGTGCCTATGACCAGACGGATGCGGCTGGGTTCATTCAGCTGAACGCCCTGCGGCTGAAGCTGCTGGCTGCCCGCAATCGCCGCCTCAAAGGCTGACGCCAAGTCATAATTGTTGAGCTTGAAACGCCCTCCTATTGCTGGGGGGCGTTTTTCATTTGGGGGACACCATGACGCTTTCTGATATTGCCGAGATGATCCGCAGTTCGGTCGCCGCCAGCAACTTTACCGACAGCCTGAAATTCGACTGCGGCGATCAGGGCGTGCTGGTCATCGCCGACCGCGCCGTGTCATTGGAAGACCGCGACACCGACGTGACCCTGAAAATGTCGGCCGAGAACGTGGAAAAGCTGATCAAAGGCAAACTGAACCCCATGACCGCCGTGATGATGGGCAAAATCAAACTGGCCGGAAACCCGGCAGTGGCGATGAAGCTGAAAGAGCTATTGTAGTATGATAGCTCATGTCTCCTAGAGTTCGGGTTGTCGTCTACATTAAGTGGTTTTTAGACCCTACACTTACGAGATATGGCATACCTCTTGACTCAACCCAAACGATTCATGATCCTGTAGGGTGACTCTAGGGAAAGATGCGCCGCCCAAGCTGGTACCTCGAGCGGCGCGACACTCCCTATCCGCTAGTTCCCAGTAGGGTCGCAGCGGGCATTCGATGAGCACCCTGATTCTCCTGAATCAGCACGATTGTGTCAAGCGACCCTTCGCTAAACTGAAGGATCTCGGCAATGACTGCTGGTTATGAATACTACTATGTAAACGACAACGCTCAACCTAACGGAGAGCACGAAGTACATAAGTCCGATTGCGCTCGGCTGGCTTTGGTAAACTCCAAGACCTACGTGGGGTATTACGACAACTGCAAAGACGCTGTGCGAGAAGCAAAGAACAATCACTACGCAAACTCCGACGGCTGCTACTATTGCTGCCGCGCTTGCCACACTCGCTAAGGCTCAGCGGGGCGGGTGTAGATGTTAAATCTTCACCCGCGCCAAGCGTTCATAATGCGGCCACGCCTCGGCCAGCAGGTCCGCCGCCACCCCCTCCAACGCAGGCAACTCCCCCTCGGCGGGCGCGAATCCCGTCGAGCTATGTACCGCGCCGTACCAATGCGCGGCCCAGACGCCATCCGTCGGATGCCCTCCGCGCGGCCAGGACAGCATCGCTGGATCAAATTCCAACCCGATCGCCGCGCATAATTTGCGCAGCATCCCCTCAGGGTCGCGGCGGATGTCAGAACTGTCCACCACCACCGGATTTTGGCCCAGCGCCCGGCAATACTCAAACAATTCCGTCTGCTGCGTGAACCCGATATCGGACAGCCTGAAGCCATCCCATTTCGCGCCGAAACTGGCGATCACCCGCGCCGGGTGCCGGATCAGGAACACATTCGTGACCTCTGCCATCCAATCCCTAGGCATCCCCAGCACCATATGTTGCGTCATGTGTTTCTGGTAAAAATGCGGCTTTTGCGCCGGAACAGAGCCTAATATCTGCGCCACAACCTCCTCGGCTCCCTCGGGGCGCGAGGCCAAAATCTCCTCCCGCATCGGGTGATCCAACCCCGTCAATCGCAGATATGGGCCATAGAACGGCTCATCCAGCACGGCGCAATCGGGCCGCGCGCCGAAGGAATACATCATCGCCGTGGACAGGTTCCGCGGGCCAGACCACATCGCAATCCGCATCAGGCGCACTCCTTCTCGATCAGGTCTTTGTACAGCGCACGCAGGTGCCGCGTCACCGGCCCCATCTGCCCGTCGCCAATCTGCCGCCCGTCGATCATCCCCACCGGGGTTTGCGCGCCGAACGTGCCGGTCAAAAACGCCTCGTCCGCGCCATAGGTATCGACCAACGAGTAGTTTCGCTCAAAAACCGGGATACCGTTTGCGCGGCACAGCTCGATCACCTTGCCGCGCGTAATCCCGTTCATGCAATAATCGCCCGTCGAGGTCCAAACCGCCCCCTTCCGCACGATAAAAAAGTTACAGGCATTCGTCGTGTTCACGAACCCGTTCACATCCAGCATCAAGGCCTCATCCGCCCCCGCCTTTTCCGCCGCGATACAGGCCAGAATGCAGTTCAGTTTCGAATGAGAGTTCAGTTTCGGATCCTGCGTCATCGGCAGACCCCGGATATGCGGCACCGTCGCCAGGCTGATCGGGCGCGGGATTGAGGGGCGGGAATGCTCCATGATAATCGCCACGGTCGGGCCGGATTGCGACAAGGACGGATGCTGAAACGGCCGCACCTTCAGCCCGCGCGTCACCATCAGCCGCGCATGGGCGTCCGTGACCATGCGATTGGCTTTTTGTGTCTCTAACAAGGCGGAAATCATGCCATTCCGATCCATCCCAATATCCAGATCAATGGCTTTGGCTGCCTCGAACAGGCGGTCCATGTGCTCGTCCAGAAAAGCCCATTTACCATCATACAATCGCAGCCCTTCCCACACGCCGTCCCCCAGCATGAAGCCGCTATCGTAAACCGAAACCCTGGCCTCGTGCTTCGGCACGATTGCCCCGTTCAGATAGATCAGAATCTGCTCGTTCCGGGCGTCCTCTTCGGCTTGATGAGTCGTGACGTGATCTGTCATACGCGGTCTCCTTCGGGACCAAGCTACATCTGGATTCAACTGGCGCAAGCGGCTTCACGGCGTCTCACCCTTGCGTGACATTCGATTGCAGGGGATTGGCGAACAACTGGGCGTAAGTCATCCTGACACCAAAGGGGAATAGCCATGACCACACATTTCAAGACGCTTAAACCTGCCTTATTGGTGCTTGCCATCCTTTTCGGAGTGCTGCTGGAATGCAGCCGCGCCCAGGCCGCACCCACTCAGACTCTGACCGTAGCCGGTGGGTGCTTCTGGTGCGTGGAATCGGATTTCGAGCAGGTCAAAGGCGTGCAAGAGGTTGTCTCGGGTTACACCGGCGGGTCGGTCCGGAACCCGACGTACAAACAGGTGACACGCGGCGGCACAGGGCATTATGAGGCCGTTCAGATCCACTATGACCCTGATGTCGTCAGCGCAGCCCAGCTGTTGAACATGTTTTTCCGCTCGGTCGATCCGACGGACGCGGGTGGCCAATTCTGTGATCGCGGGGATAGTTATCGCACCGCAATCTTTGTATCCGGCACCAGGGAAAAGGCGATTGCCGAAACTGCGCTAAACCAGGCACAGAAATCGCTGGGGCAAAAAATTGTGACCCCAATCCTGCCCGAAACACGCTTTTTCAAGGCCGAGGCATATCACCAGGATTACTATAAGGGGGACAAAATCGTCCTGACTCGCTTTGGCCCGGTCAAACAATCCAAGGCGTATAAAAAATACCGCGAGGCCTGCGGACGCGACAAGCGGGTTAAGCAGCTATGGGGAAAGGCAGCGCCCTTCGCACATTAGAACGCCTGCACCTCTTTCAGATCTGGGATGACGTCAGCGGTGCCTTTACGAGTCACCATCAAAGCAGCCGCACGCGTGGCCAGATCAATGGCCTGAGCCGCGGGCAGCCCGCGATCCAGACCCGCCAGAAAATAGCCGGTGAAAGTATCGCCTGCGCCCGTAGTGTCCACAGGATCGACCTTGAGCGCGGGAAAGCTCTGAGGTTCGAAATCACGATGCCGCTCGAACAGAACGCAGCCCTCAGCGCCGCGTGTCACCAAAACCGTGGACACATCCATCTCGGGGCCGGGCACCAGCCCGGTTGCAGAATGCAGCTGCTCCATCTCGATCGCGTTCAGGATCAACATGTCCAGCATCGGCAGAATTGCAGTGATTGCCGCAACGGAAAAAGGAGCGGCGGCATAGGCGATCGTCAGCCCCAGTTTCGAGCCTATTTCAGCGGCAAACCTCTGTTTGTTGGTCTCATTCTGCATCAGCAGAATGTCACCGTGATGTGCTTCGGCCAGGGCCAGTCCCACAACGGATTCAGGAACATCGCGATTGGCACCGGGGTAAATCACGATGGCGTTTTCACCCTCATCATCCAGATGAATGATTGCATGGCCCGTCGGTTCCGAAACCTCGCGAATCCAGCGGGTATCGACACCGTATTCCGTCAGCCGATCCACCGCCCAGCGCCCGTCTGATCCAACCGCCCCGATATGCGCAGCCCGCGCACCGGCACGGGCGGCGGCCACCGACATGTTCGCGCCTTTGCCGCCCAGCCCACGCACCAGCGAAGAGGCCGCAATTGTCTCGCCCGGTTCGGGCAGATGCGGCACGCGATACAGGTAATCGGCATTGATAGACCCGAGGTTCCAGATGGTCATTCGGGCCCTCCCTGGGTTAACCCACCTTACACGCGGCCAGAATGGCCATGTTCAGAATGTCATTTGCCGTCGCGTTGGTCGAGCAAATCTGAATGGACTTATCCACGCCGGACAGGATCGGGCCGATCACCGTGGCCCCTGCCATTTCCTGCATCAGTTTCACGCTGATCGAGGCCGAGTGACGCGCAGGCACCACCAGAATATTCGCCGGGCCGGACAGGCGCTGGAACGGATAGGCCTCGGCGGCTTTGGCGTTCAGCGCCACATCGACGGTCATCTCACCCTCGTATTCGAAATCGACGCCGCGGGCCTCCAGCACTTTGGGGGCGATGTGCATTTTCTCGGCCCGTTCGGACACCGGATAGCCAAAGGTCGAGAAGCTGACAAAGGCCACACGCGGGTCCAGCCCCAGATGCCGCGCCACCCCGGCCGAGCGTTCAGCGATGTTGGCCAGATCCTCTTCGTCGGGCCATTCATGCACCAACGTATCCGAGATCAGCACGATCCGCCCCTTATGGATGATCGCAGTGACGCCAGCCGCGCCATGTTCGGCATCGGCGTCAAACACATGGTTGATCAGCTCCATCACGTGGGCCGATTTCCGGGTCGCGCCAGTGACCAGACCATCGCCATGCCCATGCGCCAGCATCAACGCGCTGAAGACATGCCGGTCACGGGCCGCCAGGCGGTGAATATCGTGCCGGTCATAGCCCTTGCGTTGCAGCCGCTCGTACAGGAAATCCTTGTACGCATCCAAATGGCGGGTGTTGGCGGCGTTCACCACCTCCAGCTCGCGTACCGCATCGCCCATACCGGCGGCTTCCAGCTTTTCCTTCACATCGTTCTGACGGCCCACAACCAGCGCCTTACCCAGGCCCGAGCGTTGATACTGCACCGCCGCGCGCAGCACGCGGGGGTCGTCGCCTTCGGCAAAGATCATCCGCGCCTGCGCGTTCCGAGCGCGCGCGTTGATCCCTCGCAGGATGCTGGCGGTCGGGTCCATCCGGGTTTTCAGCGACACCTCATAGGCGTCCATGTCGATGATCGGGCGCCGCGCGGCCCCCGTGTCCATCCCGGCCTTGGCCACGGCGGGCGGGATCGTATAGATCAGGCGCGGGTCAAACGGCGTGGGAATGATGTAGTCGCGGCCAAAGCTTAGCGCCTTACCATAGGCCATCGCCACCTCATCCGGCACATCCTCACGGGCCAGTTCGGCCAGCGCCTCGGCGCAGGCGATTTTCATTTCGTCATTGATGGCGCGGGCATGAATATCCAGCGCCCCGCGGAACAGATACGGGAAGCCCAACACGTTGTTCACCTGGTTGGGGTAATCCGACCGTCCGGTGGCAACAATCGCATCGGCGCGCACGGCGTGGGCCTCTTCGGGGGTAATTTCCGGATCGGGGTTCGCCATGGCGAAAATCACCGGATTGTCGTTCATGGATTCCACCATTTCAGGCGTTACCGCACCCTTGACCGACACGCCCAGGAACACATCGGCGCCCACCATCGCCTCTTCCAGCGTGCGCAACTCGGTTTTCACCGCATGAGCCGATTTCCACTGGTTCATGCCCTCGGTCCGGCCCTGGTAAATCACACCTTTGGTATCACACACGATGCAGTTTTCGTGCCGCGCGCCCATCGCCTTAAGCAATTCGATACAAGCGATCCCGGCAGCCCCCGCACCGTTCAGCACGATTTTCACATCTTCGATTTGCTTACCCGAGATATGCAGCGCGTTGATCAGGCCCGCCGCACAAATCACCGCTGTCCCATGCTGATCATCGTGGAAGACGGGGATATCCATCTCTTCCTTGAGCTTCTGCTCGATGATGAAACATTCGGGCGCTTTGATGTCCTCAAGGTTGATCCCGCCAAAGGTGGGGCCCATCAGCTTCACGGCCTTGATGATCTCATCGGGGTCTTCGGTATCCAGCTCGATGTCGATGCTGTTCACATCCGCGAACCGTTTGAACAGAACCGACTTGCCCTCCATCACAGGTTTCGAGGCAAGCGCCCCCAGATTCCCCAGCCCCAGAACCGCCGTACCGTTCGAAACCACGGCCACAAGGTTCCCCTTGTTGGTATAGTCATAGGCCGTTTCCGGCACCGCGGCGATCGCCTCGCAGGGAACCGCCACACCCGGCGAATAGGCCAGCGACAGATCCCGCTGCGTGGTCATCGGCACGCTGGGGGTGATGTCAAATTTGCCGGGGCTGGGTTCCAGATGGAAGGCCAGCGCCTCTTCGGGGGTGATGCGGTTTTTCGTCATGTGATCGGGCCTGTGAATGGTTGGGCTCACGCCTCATACATGTCTCTGGCCTCAGTCTCAACACAAACACGTTTTCGGCTTTCACCTGTTTGCGCGGATTTGTAAGGTTTGCCGGAACGAACAGGGGGACGGACGTGGGTAAAGTCACGCCAATGATGGCGCAATATCTGGAAATCAAAGAGGGCCACCCCGATGCCCTGCTGTTTTACCGGATGGGCGATTTCTATGAGATGTTTTTTCAGGACGCCATCGCCGCAGCCGAGGCGCTAGACATCGCGCTGACGAAACGCGGCAAACATCAGGATCAGGACATCCCCATGTGCGGCGTCCCCGTTCACGCCGCCGAGGGCTATTTCCTGACCCTGATCCGCAAAGGTTTCCGCGTTGCTGTCTGCGAACAGATGGAAGACCCGGCCGAAGCCAAAAAGCGCGGCTCGAAATCCGTGGTCCGACGCGAGGTCGTGCGGCTGGTCACCCCCGGCACCCTGACCGAGGAATCCCTGCTTGAGGCCCGCCGTCACAACTTCTTGGCCAGCTACGCCCAGGTACGTGATCAGGCGGCTTTGGCCTGGGTCGATATCTCGACCGGCGAATTCCACGTGATGCCTCTGGATCCGGTGCGTCTGGGCCCTGAACTGGCCCGTCTGCGCCCGTCCGAGGTGATCATTCCCGATAGCGACGATCTGTATATTGCTGGCTCCGATGCCCATAACCTGACCGAGATTATCGACGAAAACGGCGCTGCGGCCACGCCTCTGGGGCCCGCTGCATTCGACTCTACTTCGGCGCAAAAGCGGCTTTGCGCGCTGTTTGATGTCGGCTCGTTGGATTCGTTCGGGCAATTCACCCGCGCCGAGGTGTCCGCGATGGGCGCCACCGTTCAATATCTGGAAATCACGCAAAAGGGCAAACTGCCGCTGCTGCGCCGCCCCCAGCGCGAAGCCGAGGCCCGCGTGGTTCAGATCGACGCCGCGACGCGCCGAAATCTGGAGCTGACCCATGCGCTAAGCGGCGGCCGGGCTGGCTCGCTTCTGGCGGCGATTGATCGCACGGTAACCGCCGCCGGGGCACGCCTGCTTGAGCGGCGGCTGTCCAGTCCCTCGCGCGTGTTGAATGTCGTGCACGATCGCCTGAGCGCCGTCGATTTCGCCTATGAAAACACCCGCGTCGCCGCTGATCTGAATGACGCACTGCGTAAGGTGCCTGACCTGGATCGCGCGCTCTCCCGTCTTGGTCTGGATCGGGGCGGTCCGCGTGATCTGGCCGCAATCCGGAACGGCCTGGCGCAAGCCGGGCAAATCGCGGAAATTCTTAACGGCGCCCCCCTGCCCCAGCTTCTGAACCAGGCCGCGCAGGATCTGATCGGACACGAAGATCTGCTGGACCTGCTGGATCAGTCCCTGGTCGCCGAGCCCCCCCTTCTGACGCGCGACGGCGGCTTTATCGCCCCCGGTTTTGATAACGAGCTGGACGAAATGCGCCAACTACGCGACGAAGGCCGCAGCGTTATTGCCGGAATGCAGCAGGAATACATCGCTGATACCGGAATTAACTCTTTGAAAATTAAGCATAATAATGTTCTTGGCTATTTCGTTGAGGTCACCGCGACCCACGCCGAAAAAATGCTGTCCGAACCCCTGTCGGACACGTTTAAACATCGCCAGACAACGGCCAATCAGGTGCGCTTTACCACAGTGCCACTATCTGAAATGGAGACGAAAATCCTCAACGCCGGTGGCCGCGCTCTGGAGATCGAAAAACGCGTATTCGAGACGCTCCGTCAGGCTATTCTGCACGTCGCGGACAAGGTTAACGCCGCCGCCCGCGCGCTGGCAGAAATTGACCTATCCACGGCTCTGGCCGATCTGGCGCGGGGCGAGAATTGGTGCAAACCCAAGGTAGACAACAGCCGCGCGCTGAACATACAGGGCGGGCGTCATCCGGTTGTCGAACAGGCGCTGCGCAAACAGGGAAATACGCCTTTCGTTGCCAATGATTGTGACCTGACCGCGCAAAATGACAGCGCCGCAATTTGGCTGCTGACCGGCCCGAACATGGCCGGTAAATCGACCTTTCTGCGGCAGAATGCTCTTATTGCGCTGCTGGCTCAGATCGGCAGTTACGTGCCGGCTCAATCGGCGCATATTGGGATGGTCAGCCAGCTGTTCAGCCGCGTCGGAGCCTCGGATGATCTGGCGCGGGGGCGCTCAACCTTTATGGTGGAAATGGTCGAAACCGCCGCAATTCTGAACCAGGCCGACGACCGTGCGCTGGTAATCCTGGACGAGATCGGGCGCGGCACCGCTACGTATGACGGGCTGTCCATCGCCTGGGCCACACTGGAACATTTGCATGACGTGAACAAATCGCGGGCCCTGTTCGCAACGCATTATCACGAGATGACCTCGCTTGCTGAGAAGCTGACCGGCGTGGCAAACGCCACCGTCGCAGTGAAGGAATATGAGGGCGAGGTGATTTTCCTGCACGAGGTGCGCAAGGGCGCGGCGGATCGGTCTTACGGTGTTCAGGTCGCCAAACTAGCCGGTCTGCCCGAGGCCGTTGTCGCCCGCGCGCGGATCGTTCTGGATGCTTTGGAAAAAGGCGAGCGTGAGGGCACCAAGAAAGAGGCGACGATTGACGATCTGCCACTGTTTTCTGCCGCGCCGCCGCCCGCCCCCGTTCAGACCAGGGACTCCGAGGTGGAAAAGCGCCTAGAGGACGTCCACCCGGACACGATGACTCCGCGTCAGGCTTTGGATCTGATTTACGAGCTGAAAGCCCTGAAATGAAAACTCCCGCCAAAGAGCGGGAGCTGACTGTTTCATATGGAACCGCGCTTATGCCGGGGTCGAGGACACGCCCACCTGCGCCGGGCGCAGCAAGCGATCATGCAGTTTGAACCCTTCGGCCGAGACCTGAATGATGTCACCTGCCTTGGTGCCGGGCACGGGGGCTTCGAACATGGCTTCGTGCAGGTTCGGGTCGAATTTTTCGCCCACTTCAGGCGCGATCAGCTCGATCCCGTGCTTTTTGAACACGTTCAGCAGTTCGCGCATGGTCAGCTCGACACCTTCCAGAACGGCGCCGAACTGGTCGCGGTGCTCATCCGTGACCGCATCCAGCGCGCGTTTCATGTTGTCATAAACGGGCAGCACATCGCGGGCCAGTTTCGAGCCGCCGTACTGCTCCCCTTCGCGGCGCTGTTTATCCGCGCGTTTGCGCGCGTTTTCGGCATCGGCCAGCGCGCGCATGAATTTATCTTTGTAGTCGTCGCGTTCGGCACGCAGCGCATCCACCTCCAGCTCGGCGTCCGAGATCTCTTCCATCTCGTCTGCAAAGGCCTCGGCTTCGGCGGTTTCGATGTCGTCAAGAAAATCGTCGTTCTTGGGCTCTGCCATAGTTCTACCTCTAGCTCCGGTCCGAAATCATTTTTCCGACCAGTTGTGCCGTGTAATCCACAATCGGCACGATCCGTCCATAGTTCAGGCGCGTGGGGCCGATCACGCCCACCGCACCGATAATTTTACGATCAGCGTTCATATAAGGAGAAACCACCAAAGAGGAACCCGAAAGTGAGAAAAGTTTGTTTTCCGAGCCGATAAAAATGCGCACACCTTCGCCCGCTTCGGTCAGTTGCAGGAATTCCTCGATGTCGCGCTTGCGTTCCAGATCGTCGAACAGCACGCGAATGCGATCCAGGTCTTCTCCGTTGCCTTCGGGGCTGAGCAGATTCGCACGGCCGCGGACGATCAGGCGCTCGTTGCGGTCGCCCTCGTTTTCCCAGACGGCCAGCCCGCTTTCGACCAGATCGCGCGCCAGCGCGTCAATCTCTTGCCGGCGGCTGTCGATGGCCTTGCGGATTTCGGTATGCAGATCGGACAGGGTTTTGCCCTCGATCAGCGCGTTCAGGAAATTCGCGGCCTCCCGCATGGACGAGGGCGTCTGACCGGGCGGCGGCGTGAACAGCCGGTTTTCCACATGACCATCGGCAAAGACCAGCACCACCAAGGCCCGCTCCGCCCCCAAGGACACGAATTCCAGATGTTTGATCGGGGCCTCGTGTTTCGGGGTCAGAACAATGGATGCCCCCTGCGTCACCCCGGACAAGGCCGTGCTGACCCGATCCAAAAGCCCGCCCACATCATGAGAATTCGTCGTCAGGGTTTCATCCAGTTTCAGCCGGTCCTGCTGATCCAGATCCCGCACCTCCAGGAACCCGTCCACGAACATCCGCAGCCCCATCTGCGTTGGCACACGTCCGGCGGACACATGGGGGCTGTCCAGCAGGCCCATATACTCTAGGTCTTGCATGACGTTGCGGATGGTGGCGGCGCTCACCTTCTCGCTTAGTGTGCGGGTCAGGCTGCGCGATCCGACGGGTTCACCATTATGCAGATAGCCCTCGACAACGCGGCGAAACACCTCGCGCGAGCGGTCGTTCAGCTCTTCCAGAATGTTGTTTTCCGACACCATGGCCCCTACCCTACCAGCACGCCATTAAAGAGCCAACGCGCCAAAGGTCAATCACCCTTGCGTTTCAGAAGGCTTGCCCTGTATCTGACCCTTAACAAAAGGGGAATTATCATGCGTCCATCCGGTAGACAGCTGAACGAAATGCGCACGGTTTCGATTGAAACTGGCGTCACCAAACATGCAGAGGGTTCGTGCATGATCCGCATGGGCGACACCCATGTTCTATGCACCGCCACGATCGAGGACCGCGTGCCTCCGTTCATCAAGGGCTCGGGTCTGGGCTGGGTGACAGCGGAATACGGGATGCTGCCCCGATCCACCACCAGCCGGATGCGCCGCGAGGCAGCAGCGGGCAAACAAGGCGGAAGAACCGTTGAAATTCAACGCCTTATTGGTCGATCCCTGCGCGCTGGCGTGGATCGCGTTGCCCTGGGCGAACGTCAGATCACCGTGGATTGCGATGTCATCCAGGCTGATGGCGGCACCCGCTGCGCCTCGATCACCGGGGGGTGGGTTGCGCTGCGTCTGGCCGTGAATAAGCTGATGAAGGCCGGTATCGTAAAGACCGATCCGTTGGTCGAGCCCGTCGCCGCCGTGTCCTGCGGGATTTACGCCGGTCAGCCCGTGCTGGATCTGGATTACCCCGAAGATAGCGAGGCCGGCGTGGATGGAAACTTCATCATGCTGGAAAGCGGTCGCCTGATCGAGGTGCAAATGTCCGCCGAGGGCGCCACCTACACGCGCGACCAGATGAACCAGTTGATGGATCTGGCCGAAAAAGGCGTCGCCGAACTGGCCGCAGCGCAAAAGGCCGCTGTTGATGCGTAAGTTCGACGGCGATCAGCTGGTTCTGGCCAGCCATAACAAAGGCAAGCTGCGGGAAATCGCGGCTTTGCTGGCACCTTTCGGGATTTCTGTGTCCTCGGCCGCCGATCATGGCCTGGACAAACCCGAAGAAACCGAGGACACTTTCGCCGGAAACGCCCGGATCAAGGCGCATTACGCCGCGCAAAAAACCGGCCTGCCCGCGCTGTCCGATGACAGCGGGATTTCCGTGGATGCCTTGGACGGCGCGCCCGGCGTTTACACCGCTGATTGGGCCGAAACACCGAACGGGCGTGATTTCGCCATGGCGATGGAAAAAACCTGGGCCCTGCTAGAGGCGAAAAACGCCCCCTTCCCCCGGTCCGCCGCGTTCAACTGCACGCTTTGCCTGGCCTGGCCAGATGGCCATGATGAACTGTTCGTCGGCAAAGTCGAAGGCCAGGTCACCTGGCCCATGCGCGGCGAACACGGTTTTGGCTACGATCCGATCTTTGTGCCCAACGGGTTCGACATCACTTTTGGTGAAATGGACCCCGCAGAAAAACACAAGATGAGCCACCGCGCCGACGCTTTT
Organism: Youngimonas ophiurae (nom. illeg.); assembly: GCF_049803795.1. NCBI lineage: Bacteria > Pseudomonadati > Pseudomonadota > Alphaproteobacteria > Rhodobacterales > Roseobacteraceae > Thalassovita > Youngimonas ophiurae (nom. illeg.). The sequence continues at coordinate 613,607 of NZ_JBNAGJ010000002.1, read as the reverse complement.
GCCAAACTGGTGGCAGGCTGCTTTGATTGAGGATTGGCAGAACGGTGGCTTCGGGATTTACGTCCATTGGCCGTTCTGTCAGGCCAAATGCCCCTATTGCGATTTCAACAGCCATGTTGCCCGAGAAATTGATCAATCCCGCTGGCTTAGAGCCTATTTATCCGAAATTGACCGATACGCCGAGATGTGCGGTGGACGGCCTCTGAACTCGGTTTTCTTTGGCGGAGGGACGCCCAGCTTGATGGACCCCGAGGTGGTTCATGGCATTCTGGAGCGTATCCGCTCGAACTGGTCACTGTCCAATAATGCTGAAATCACGCTCGAAGCGAATCCCGGCTCTGTCGATGCGGGGCGTTTTTCTGGCTATGCACAGGCGGGGGTGAATCGCGTTTCGATGGGGATTCAGGCTCTGAATAACCGTGATTTGCGTCTTTTGGGGCGTATTCACTCTGTCGAAGAGGCCAAATTCGCCTTCGATATCGCCCGCTCTCAGTTTGATCGGGTCAGCTTTGATTTGATCTACGCCAGGCAGGATCAGACCCTGGCCGATTGGCAGGCCGAACTGCGCGAAGCCCTCTCGATGGCGATTGATCATGTGTCTCTGTATCAGCTGACAATCGAGCAAGGTACAGCCTTTGGCGATCGTTATAATCGCGGCGGGCTAAAGGGCCTGCCTGCTGATGATCTGGCCGCAGATATGTACGAAGCGACACAGGACATCTGCGGTGAAGCTGGAATGCGGGCCTATGAGGTATCAAATCACGCAAAGCCCGGCGCCGAGTCCCTGCACAATTGTATCTATTGGCGCTACGGAGACTACATCGGCATCGGCCCCGGTGCGCATGGACGCCTGACGCTAAACGGCCAGAAACACGCTACCGAAGCATATTCGAATCCCCAAAAATGGCTTGATCTCAGCGTGAGCGGACAGACCGAGCGGCAATTTGAACCGCTCTGCCCGCATGACCAGGGGAATGAATATCTGATGATGGGGCTGCGCCTACAAGAAGGTATCTCAGTCTCACGGCTGGAAAATCTGGCGAACCGCCCCTTGAATGCCAAGCAACTAAGCTACCTACAGGATATCGGCATGATCGCGCTGAAAGGCGACAGTCTGTCAGTATCCAAAGAGGGTAGAATGGTGTTGAATACTGTTATCCGAGAACTGTTGATAGACTGACTATGCGCTACATATGGGCCATTTTAGGGTTGATTAGTGTCGCAATCGGGCTTGTTGGGATCATTTTACCTCTTGTCCCAACGGTGCCTCTTATGATTCTGGCTGCGTTCTTTTTTGCCCGCTCTAGCGAGAGGCTGCACAATTGGCTGATCTCTCATCCTACCTTTGGGCCTTCGATCCAGGACTGGCAGGATCACGGAGCGATCAGCGCAAAGGGTAAGCGTATTGCCACTCTTTCAATCGCCGTGGTTTTTGCGATTTCGCTGATCATGGGTCTGCGCCCGATGATCCTGATTATTCAGGCCATCACGCTGGGCGCAGTTCTGACTTTCATCTGGACGCGCCCTAATTCATAGATGACAGAAGGCGGCAAACCTCGTCCAGTTGCTCTAAATTATTGTAGCTGATCGTGACCTTACCGGATTCTTGCCCGTCAGAGTGATCAATCGAGACTTTCATACCCAGATTTGCGCTCAGATCGCCCTCTAATGCGCGGGTATCTGCGTCCTTCTCAGGCTTGGATCGAGCCGTTTTAGGCGATGTTTGGGTCGATTCCTTCGGGCCTTTTGCCAGTCTTTCCGTCTCACGTACCGAGAGATTTCCATTGATCACACGTTTCGCCAAAGCAACCGGATCCTCGGCGGTGATCAGCGCGCGGGCATGGCCGGCCGACAATTTCCCATCGCGGACAAACTCTTGAACCTCTTCAGGCAAGTTCAGCAAACGCACCAGATTGGCGATATAGCTGCGGCTTTTCCCTAAAACCTCAGACAGTTTTTCCTGTGTGTGTCCGAATTTCTCCATCAACTGGCGATAGCCCGCAGCCTCTTCGACGGCATTCAGGTCCGCGCGCTGGATGTTCTCGATGATCGCAACCTCAAGAACTTCGGTATCATTAAACTCACGCACCAAGATAGGAATGCTGTGCAGTTGAGCCATCTGAGCCGCACGCCAGCGGCGCTCGCCTGCGACGATCTCATACTCGCCACTTTTTCCAGGGCGATGGCGCACGATCAACGGCTGAATGATGCCCTTTTCCTTGATCGAGGCGGCCAGTTCATCCAGCTGTTCAGCAGTAAAAGTACGCCGAGGCTGATCCGGATTAGGGAAAATCTTCTCGACTGGAACCGTCAAATCCGCACGTCGCTGACCTCCCTCTTCAGGGGCAGTCTCAGTCGGAGCAACATCAGCCATCAACGCGGACAGGCCACGCCCCAAACCGCGGGGTTTGTTTCGTTTTTCACTCATATCAGCCTCATTTATTTCTTATGCCGCGGCGCGGACGTTATTATTCAAAAGCTCGCGCGCGAGATCCAGATAGGCCAAAGCGCCCTTGGATTTCGGATCGTATTCCAGAACGGGCATCGCAAATGAGGGCGCCTCGCTCACACGGACATTTCGGGGAATGACCGTAGAAAACACCAAATCCCCAAGATTATCGCGCGCGTCATCTTCGACCTGCTGAGACAAGTTGTTGCGTGCATCATACATCGTCAACACAACACCTTCGATCCGAAGGTTCGGATTCGCCGTCTGCCGCACCTCTCGGATGGTCAACATCAATTGCGACAATCCCTCTAGCGCAAAGAATTCGGATTGTAGAGGCACCAGAACGGAATGCGCGGCAACCATTGCATTCACAGTCAGCAAATTTAGCGAAGGCGGGCAGTCAATCAGAACGAAATCAAAGGCATAAGCATCCATCGCGTGCTGTCGCAAGGCATCATGCAGCAGGAATGACCTTTTTTCATTTGAAATCAGCTCTATATCCGCCGATGATAAATCAACCGTCGCCGGGACGATGGACAAATCCTTGGTGTTCGTTTGTTGAATCACCTCTGACAGATCAGCATCGTCAAGCAACAGCTCATAGGTAGTGAATTCACGATCTTCGGTTTCGATTCCCAACCCGGTTGAAGCGTTTCCCTGCGGATCAAGGTCAATAATCAGCACGCGACACCCCAATGCGGCAAGCGCCGAGCCAAGATTGATCGTCGTTGTGGTTTTTCCGACCCCACCTTTCTGATTGGCTACGGCAATGATTTTCGGTCCGGGCGGACGGGTCGGATCAGACACGGGAAATACCTCCGATTCTTAGAATGACGGCCCCTGGTTCCGTTTTACTCTTAGTCTGTTCCCATTCAAAAAACCACGAGGCTTCTGCCGTTTGAACCTCATTTTTCCAGTTGACGCCTTTGGGGAACAAAGCAATGCCCGATTCTTGCATATGACGCTGAGAAAACTCTAACAAAACGGACAAATCCGCCAATGCTCGTGCAGATAGGACATCGGCGTTCAACGGTAAAGTTTGCTCGATTCTATCGGTGATCACCTGGGCATTCAGCCCAATTTCACGAATAACTGTCCGCAGGAAGACAGATTTACGTGCATCGCTTTCAACCAATGTAAACAACGCCTGCGGGTTGCGTCCCTGGGATAATATTGCGCAAACAAGCCCCGGAAAGCCTCCGCCACTTCCCAAATCAACCCAATGCTGAAAATCTACCGGCGCAAGATCGAAAATCTGCGCTGAATCTTGGATATGGCGCTGCCAAACCGCATCAATCGTGGATTTGGACACCAGATTGATGCGGGGATTCCACTTTTTCAGAAGCTCTACATAGGTTTCGAGCTTCTCGATTGTTTCACGTGAAACATCCAGGTCTGCTTTGGTCACGCTGAACGATCTCTCTTTTCCTGCCTTAGCTTGGCCAACAGCAGCATTAAGGCGGCTGGGGTCATTCCCTCGACACGACTGGCATGAGCCAAAGTTCGAGGTCGCGCCAAAGTCAACTTTTTAGTCAACTCATTCGACAACCCCTCTACACCCTCATACGAGAACGCATCAGGAATAACATGCTGCTCATCGCGCTTCATTGCCTCGACATCGCGCTTCTGCCGATCAATATAATTCGCATAAAGCGCATCCTTGGCCAGCTGCGATTTTGTTTCTTCATCCAATTCAGAAACGCTATGATCCAGCTTTTCAAGAAGCCCGAAATCAGCGTCCGGAAAAGCCAGAATCTGGTAAAGATTGCGACGAGCCCCGTCTTGATTCACCTTCATTCCTGCCTTCGCCAAATCCCGAGAAGAGAAATCCGAGCCCTTCAACAGGGCCTCTCCTTTCGAGAGCCTATCAGCTTTTTCCAGGAATATACCCGCACGTTCAGAGCCAACGCATCCAATTTCTATCCCCAAAGGCGTCAGTCTTTGATCTGCGTTATCCGCGCGCAAAGACAGGCGGAATTCAGCGCGCGAGGTAAACATGCGATAGGGTTCAGAAACGCCTCGGGTGATCAGATCATCAATCATGACGCCGATATAGCTCTCTCGGCGACTAAAATGAATTGGATCCTTACCCAGAGCATCGGCCGCAGCGTTCAAACCTGCAACCAGCCCCTGTGCAGCGGCCTCTTCATATCCGGTGGTGCCGTTGATTTGACCAGCCAGATAAAGGCCAGGAACGGTTTTTACCGCCAGACGATCATCCAGCGCACGTGGATCAACATAGTCATATTCGATCGCATATCCAGGCTGTAATATTTCCGCATCCTCAAGCCCATAGATTGACCGTACATAGGATTCCTGAACATCCTGAGGAAGCGACGTAGAGATACCATTCGGGTAAACCGTATGATCATCCAGACCTTCTGGCTCTAGGAAAATCTGATGCGAGGCCTTATCGGCAAATCGTACGATCTTATCCTCAATCGAGGGGCAATATCGTGGCCCTACCCCCTCAATATGCCCGCCATACATTGCGGACCGAGACAGGTTATCCCGAATGATCTGATGGGTTGTCTCATTCGTGTGGGTGATTCCGCAAGAAATCTGACGAACTTGGGGCCCTTTCGATAGGAAAGAAAACATTGCCGGATCATCATCGCCCGGCTGCGAATCCAAAAGATCCCACTTGATTGTGCGCCCATCCAGGCGAGGCGGAGTTCCCGTTTTCAAACGTCCCAGAGGCAGATCGAAACTATCCATCCGTTCAGCCAAGGGGACTGAGGGGCGATCTCCCATCCGGCCTCCGGGGTGTTGAACATCCCCAATATGAATCACGCCGCGCAGAAATGTCCCGGTCGTCAGGACGACATTCCGGGCGGGTATCATACTGCCATCTTCTAAGATGACCCCGCGAATACGCCCGTTTGACTGGATAAAATCGGTAACCTCGCCTTCCAGAATGGTTAGATTCTGCGCCTCGGCCAGCTCTTTTTGCATAGCATGGCGGTAAAGTTTACGATCCGACTGGGTTCGGGGCCCCTGCACAGCTGGGCCTTTTCTGCGATTTAACAATCGAAACTGAATACCCGAGACATCGGCCACACGTCCCATCACGCCGTCCATGGCGTCAATCTCTCGAACAAGATGGCCTTTCCCAAGCCCCCCAATCGCCGGATTACAGGACATCACGCCGATTCCCGCATAGGTCAGCGTAATCAAGGCCGTCTTTGCACCCATACGCGCAGCCGCATGGGCGGCATCGCATCCTGCGTGACCTCCGCCAATGACAACAACATCGAAGTCGAATTGTTTCACGTGAAACACTCCTTACTTCCCAAGACAAAAACTCGAGAAAATCTCATCCAGAACATTTTCCACATCTACGCGGCCAACCAAGGAGTCCAAGGCACGAATTGCCGTTCGTAATTCCTCGGCTGCCAGATCAGTCATTTCTTCTCCGGATAGGGCTAAATCCCTAGCAACTGCCAGAGACATCGCTGCCTGGATCATCGCAATCCTATGCCGTTCGCGCGTGGCAACCCCAACAGACGAGGCGCGCTCCCCCAGAATTTGAGTAACCTTGCTTACCAGATTCGAAACACCCGCGCCACTGATCCCGGAAATGGCATCCGTCTTATCCTTCAGCAGATCAGCCTTAGCCCGGAAAATCAGATCTTCGGGTTCGGGTTCAAAATCCGGAGGATTCCCGTCCTCAATCAGAAAAACACGCAGATCCGCAAGACGCGCGCGTTCACGTGCCCGCGCGATTCCGATTTCCTCAACCTTATCCTCTGTTTCGCGCAAACCTGCCGTATCCAAGACGGTGACCGGGACGCCGCCCAGATCCATCCGGACCTCGATAACGTCGCGCGTTGTCCCGGCAAATTCAGAGGTGATCGCCGCATCCCGACCCGCCAAAGCATTCAGCAGCGTGGATTTTCCGACATTCGGCGCGCCGACAATCGCCACCTCGAATCCAGTGCGTACCCGTTCAGCAGCCGACGCCCCCTTGACCTCAATATCAAGCGAGGCGACTGTTTTATCAATTAATTCAGAAACTTCGGGCGAAACATCCGTAGGAACCTCTTCGTCAGCGAAATCAATCGTAGCCTCTAACAGAGCAGCCGCACGTATAAGATCAGTCCGCCACACCTCGGCTTTCTTACCCAGATCACCCGAAAAAACCCTGAGCGCCTGACGTCTTTGCGCCTCGGTTTCCGCATCAATAAGATCCGCCAATCCTTCGACCTGAGCCAGGTCCAGACGCCCATTTTCAAGCGCACGGCGGGTAAACTCTCCAGGTTCGGCGGGTCTCAGCCCTTCAATTTCTGCCAGTTCGCGTAGCACCGCCGAGGTGATCGCCGTGCTGCCATGTAGCTGAAATTCGACAACAGGTTCGCCGGTAAAACTGGCTTTACCCGAGAAGACAAGCACCAAGGCTTCGTCCAGTCGCCCACCCTGAGAATCCAGCAAAATGCGCAGACCAGCCACCCGAGGTTTCGGCAGTTTCCCCTCGCACAGGGTTTCCCCCGCATGATGTGCCAAAGGGCCGGAAACGCGGATCACCGCGACCCCGGCCTTGCCATAAGCCGTGGCAAGGGCGAAAATCGTGTCCATCTTCTAAATCCCCTGCCCGCTGGATCAGGCGTTCATTGAATCGAAGAACTCGCTGTTCGTTTTGGTCTGTTTCAGCTTGGAAATCAGGAATTCAATCGCGTCCGTGGTGCCCATCGGATTCAGAATACGGCGCAGGACAAAGGTCTTTTGCAGGTCGATCTTATCCACCAGCAGATCCTCTTTCCGGGTGCCGGATTTCAGGATGTCCATCGCCGGGAAGACGCGTTTATCCGCCACCTTACGATCCAGCACGATTTCCGAGTTACCAGTACCTTTGAACTCTTCAAAGATCACCTCGTCCATACGGCTGCCGGTGTCGATCAACGCGGTGGCGATGATGGTCAGCGAACCGCCCTCTTCCACGTTCCGCGCGGCACCAAAGAAACGCTTGGGGCGTTGCAGCGCGTTTGCGTCCACACCACCGGTCAGAACCTTACCCGAGGACGGCACGACAGTGTTGAACGCCCTACCAAGTCTTGTAATCGAGTCCAGAAGAATCACAACATCTCGTTTATGCTCGACCAGACGCTTGGCTTTTTCGATCACCATTTCAGACACGGCAACGTGGCGCGTGGCTGGCTCATCAAAGGTCGAGGAGACAACCTCGCCTTTCACGCTGCGCTGCATGTCTGTCACCTCTTCGGGGCGTTCGTCGATCAGCAGGACGATCAGATAGCATTCGGGATGGTTGGCCTCGATGCTGTGCGCGATGTTTTGCAGCAGCACCGTTTTACCCGTCCGCGGAGGCGCCACAATCAGCGAACGCTGACCCTTACCAATCGGCGCAACCAGGTCGATGATCCGGGCCGAGCGGTCCTTGATCGTCGGATCCTCAATTTCCATTTTCAGGCGCTCGTCAGGGTACAGCGGCGTCAGGTTATCAAACGCGATCTTGTGACGCGCCTTTTCAGGGCTTTCAAAGTTGATACCTTCAACCTCGGTCAGCGCGAAATACCGTTCGTTTTCCTGGGGCGCTTTCATCACTCCTTCGATCGTGTCCCCGGTCCGCAACGAATGTTTGCGGATCATGTCAGGCGAGACATAGATATCATCGGGGCCGGGCAGATAGTTTGCCTCGGGCGAGCGCAGAAAACCAAAACCGTCTTGCAGCACTTCCAGCACGCCATCACCGCCAATGACCGAGCCATCGTCGGCCATTTCGCGCAGGATCTGGAACATCATCTCGCCCTTACGCATGGTCGAGGCGTTTTCGATCTCCAGCTCTTCGGCCATGGACAGCAGATCTTTGGGGCTCTTGGCTTTGAGTTCAGACAGATTCAGACGTGGTTCGGACATGTAAATAGCACCCTGAACGGCCCCATTGGGCACGCTTCATTTCATATGGATGGAAAATCGCTCCCTCGGACGAGGGGTTGGATAGGTAAATAGGCTGTCCTCGGGACCGAGTCAAATCTTTCGCATTTTCTAAGTTTAAACCGGGATTAACCAATGGGGACTTAGGCTCAGAGGATCAAACCGGGGCTGATCGCCCGGTCCTAAATAAAATATAAAAAGAAAAGAAAGGATGATGATGATTTAGGTATCCAGATTTCCGTGGATTACTGGGTTATTCCACCTGTTATCATCTTTTTCGTACGGGGCGTGAAATCTTAGCCGATTCTGTGCACATTAACTATTTCTATCATAAATTTCATGTACTTAGTATTTTCCCACAGATTGAAGAAGCATGTGGATATCCCGTGGGAAATATGTGGGCAGACAACTTATCCACCGCGCTTTGGTTTTCCTTGTCCTCTTGGGGAAAAACTGTGATCCGGCAGGTGGAAAATGCCTGAGTTTTCAACAGTTCAGAAACCTCGGTGACTTGTCCGAAATCCTTCCTTAAGAAGTTCGATGAGTCTTCCACGAGGTTATCCACATGGCCATGAACCTGATCCTGGCATCCGGGTCTGAAATCCGCCGTCAGCTGCTTATGAATGCGGGCGTTCCCCTGACCGTGCAAAAGGCGCGGATTGACGAAATCATGATCCGCGATTCGCTGCTGGCCGAAGAGGCAAAGCCGCGCGACATTGCGGATGCTCTGGCCCAGATCAAAGCACAGAAAGTCAGCGAAAAGAACCCCGGCGCGCTGGTTCTGGGCTGCGATCAGGTGTTGGAGTTCGACCGGCGCATTTTGTCAAAACCCCACGACATCGAGGAGGCCCGGAACCAGCTGCTTGCCCTGCGTGGGCAGCGTCACATGTTGCTCTCGGCTGCGGTGATCTGCGAGGACGGCAAACCTATCTGGCGTCATATCGGGCAGGTACGTCTGCGAATGCGCAGCTTCTCGGATGAGTATCTAACAGACTATCTGACACGCAACTGGCCCGGTATCGGGGACAGTGTGGGGGGATATAAGCTGGAAGAGGAAGGCGTCCGCTTGTTTTCCAGCGTGGATGGCGATTATTTTAACGTGTTGGGCCTGCCCCTGCTGGAATTACTGAGTTACCTGACCATCCGAGGAGACCTACCAGGATGAGTACGCAAAAGATACCGCTGGCAGGGGTGATCGGTTCACCAATCGGTCATTCCAAATCTCCGCGTTTGCATGGCCATTGGCTAAAGAAATACGGGCTTCCCGGCCATTACATCCCGATGGAGGTTGCGCCGGACGATCTGGAAACCGTGCTGCGCACCCTGCCTAAGGCTGGCTTCGTTGGGGCCAACATCACCGTCCCCCACAAAGAGGCCGCGCTGGAAATTGCCGATGTCATCACCGACCGCGCTACTTTGATCGGAGCGGCGAATACGCTGATTTTCCGCGAAGATGGCAAAATTCACGCAGATAATACGGATGGCTACGGTTTTCTTGAAAACCTGCGTCAGGGCGCGCCTGAATGGGATCCGGTCTCGGGGCCCGCGGTGGTTCTGGGTGCCGGTGGGGCCGCGCGCGCGATTTTGGCCTCGCTTTTGTCGGCCGGTGTGCCTGAAATTCTGCTGACCAACCGCACCAAAATCCGCGCCGAAGCGTTGCAGCAAGAGTTCGGCGCACGGATTACCGTTGTCGATTGGGTACAAGCCGGCAATGTCATGGAGGACGCGGCGCTGCTGGTAAACACGACCTCTTTGGGCATGACCGGCAGCCCCGAGTTGCGCATTCCTCTGGACGGTCTGAACTCTGGTGCTGTTGTCACCGACATTGTTTATGCCCCGCTGAAAACCCGGCTGTTGCAAGTGGCCGAGGAAATCGGCTGTCATACCGTGGACGGGCTTGGGATGCTGATCTATCAGGCAGTCCCCGGATTTGAGCGCTGGTTCGGCCAGCGCCCCGAGGTAGACGAGGAAATTCGCAGGATCATGCTGGCATGAGCTTCAAACTCGGACTGACTGGCTCTATCGGCATGGGCAAATCGACCACGGCCAAAATCCTGGCCGAAGAAGGCTGCGCAATCTGGGATGCGGACGCAGCCGTGCACCGCCTGTATTCCAGCGGCGGCAAGGCCGTTGCACCTATGCAGAGCCTGTTTCCGGATGCAATCGTCGATGGCGCTGTGTCGCGTGATCGGCTTAGAGCGATCATTCAGGCGGACCCGTCCGCGTTAAAAAAGATCGAGACAATCGTGCATCCTCTGGTGGCTGAAGACCGTGCTGATTTCATCGCTGCGGCTGACGCGGATATTCTGGTGTTCGATGTGCCTTTGATGTTCGAAACGGGCGGCGATCGGAATATGGATGCGGTTCTGGTTGTTTCCGTCCCTGAAAATATCCAGCGGGATCGCGTCATGGCGCGTGGCACGATGACCGAGGCCCAGTTTCAGGCGATCAAAGCCAAACAGATGCCCGACGCTGAAAAACGCGCGCGTGCGGATTTCGTGGTAATCACGGACAGTCTGGGCCATGCGCGCGCACAGATTCAGGATATTCTGGAGCAAATCAGAAAGGGCCAGGCCATTGCGTGAAATCGTGCTGGATACGGAAACCACGGGTTTTGATCCGTTCAGAGGCGACAGGATCGTTGAAATCGGCTGTGTGGAGCTGGATAATCACATGCCTACCGGCAACACGTTCCATGTCTATATCAACCCCGAACGGGGGATGCCGGACGAGGCTTTCGGCGTGCATGGAATCGGCCCAGATCTGCTGGATCCGCCACGGGATGCACGCGCGGGCGAAGTGACACTGCTGGACAAGCCGGTTTTTGCCAAGGTGGGCCGCGATTTTCACGAATTTATCGGGACTGCCAAGCTGGTCATTCATAATGCCAGCTTCGATATGAAGTTTCTCAATGCCGAGCTGAAATGGATGGGTCTGCCCGAAATCCCCATGGATCGCGCGATTGATACCCTGGGCATGGCGCGGCAGAAATTTCCGGGTTCGCCTGCGACACTGGATGCCCTGTGTCGTCGATTTGCGATTGATAACTCGAACCGGACATTGCACGGGGCATTGCTCGATTCCGAGATTCTGGCCGAAGTCTATCTGGAACTGATCGGCGGGCGTCAGCCGGATTTCGCGTTGAATGCCGTGGTTGAAAGCCGGGTTTCTGATGTGGGATATGACAGCGATTGGCGCCCGTTTCCGCGCCCTGCCCCTCTGCCCTCGCGTGTCACAGAAGAAGAAACCGCCGCCCATCAGGCCTTTGTAGACAAGATGGGCGACGGCGCTTTGTGGAAGAAGCTGGGCTCTTAGGAAACCGGGGCTGCGCCCTGCTCGGCCTGACGCCGGGCCAGCTCGTTGCGATACAGCGCAACGAAATCGATGGTTTCCAGGTTCAGCGGCGGGAAGCCCCCATCGCGGGTGACGTCGCTGACGATCCGGCGCAGGAAGGGGAACAGGATGCGCGGGCACTCGATCAGCAGGAACGGGTGCATCTGATCCTCGGGCACGCCCTCGATGTGGAACAGGCCCACATAGTCAATCTCCATCAGGAACAGCTTTTCGCCATCTTCCTTCGAGGTCGATTCCACGTTCAGCTTGATCGCGACTTCGAACTGATGCTCGGCCGAGCGTTTCTTTGCATCCAGATTCACCTGAACATTGATCGCGGGAACGGCCTGACCGCTGGCGCCTTTTTGCGCCAGGATGTTTTCAAAGGACAGGTCGCGAACGAACTGGTTCAGCACGTTCATCTTCAGTTGCGGTGCGGCAGCGGCGGCGCCATTTTCGGACATTTCGGTCTCCTGACAAAATTACTTGGCCGTTGTGTATCAGGATGGTTTTACGCCCTCAATGCTTGGTCCATCCCGAAGGCCGATGAGTCGTACGGTTTCCAGGGTCAATCTCGTAAAATTCGCCGTCGATCGTGTCAGAGTCCGCGCGGGGCTGATGCATCGGCCCGGCACCCATGGAAAAGCTCTGCACCTTCACGCGTTTGCGCAGGTAGTGGAAAACCGCCGAACGCACGGCCGGAATCAGCAGGGCAAAGCCCATCGCATCGGTGAAAAACCCCGGCGTCAGCAGCAACACGCCGGAAATCAGAACCATGGCGCCATGGGCCAGGGGCTCGGTCGGGTCGTCCAATTCGGCAAAGCTACGTTGCAGATTGCCCATGGCCAGCCGCCCTTGTGCGCGCATCAGGGATGTCCCGAGGATGGCCGTCAAAATGACGATCCCCAAAGTGGGCCAGGTCCCGATTGCACCGCCAACCTGAATGAACAGGGCGATCTCGATGATCGGAACCGCGATAAAAGCAATTAACAGCCACATGAACGTGCTCTCCTTTCGTGCCCGTGCGGTGGACTTGGCCGCCGGTAGCCCCTACATAAGAACGAGTTTCACAGGTTTAAATGACCCCCCGACCAAGAGGATCACATGAACTCGCCTATTTTACAGCTTCTGGTGCTGGCCGGCATCGCCGTTTTCCTTATCCTAAGGCTGAAAAACGTGTTGGGAACCCGAGAGGGATTCGAAAAGCCCACCCTGCCGCGTCAGGCGGAACCTTCGGCGCGCAAACCCGATCTGTCGGTGATCGAGGGCGGCCCGGATCGTGACATCACCGACCACGCCGAGGAAGGCTCGGATACGGCGCTGGCCCTGTCGCAGATGAAACGGCTTGAGCCCAGCTTTAGCGTGAACGAATTCATCCAGGGTGCGCGGGCCGCCTATGAGATGATCCTGATGGGCTTTGAACGCGGCGATCTGGCCGAGATCAAACCTTTCCTGTCCGAAGAGGTCTATGAAACCTTCGCCCAGGTCGTCGAGGACCGCGAAGCGCAGGGCCTGACGATTGAGGCCGAATTCCTGGGCGTGCGTGAAACCTCTTTGGTTGAGGCCGAGCTGCTGGATGGAAACATCGCTGAAATCTCGATTCGGTTTGTCGGCGAGCTAATCTCGGCCGTGCGTGACAACGCCGGTGAGATCATCGAGGGCAACCCCAACTCGCCCAAGAAACAGCGCGATGTCTGGACCTTTGCCCGCACCATGGGCACCGACGATCCGAACTGGCAACTTGTTGCTACGGGCGGATGATCCGGGCCCTGGCGGCAATAGCATTGGGGTTGGTGATGGCGGGCCCGGTTCAGTCTCAGCAACCTCAGGACCCCACCTATAAAATTCTTGATTTCAAGGATTTGGATGGGTGGGATCAGGATGACCACGCCGCCGCCCTGGAGGTTTTTCAAAACACCTGTCCGGATTTGGATGATCCAGATTGGGCCTCGCTCTGCGCTGTGGCGCAGAATATCACCAGCGCCAAATCCTTTTTCGAGCTGTTTTTCCGCCCCGTTCTGATCGAAGATGGCGCTGACGGCCTGTTCACGGGGTATTTCGAGCCCGAGCTGGACGGCGCAACCCGCCCTTCGGATCGGTATCGCTATCCGGTTTACCGGATGCCGTCCGAGGCGCGTCGCAGCACGGTCTGGTTGTCCCGGCGCGAGATCGAGACCTCGGAGGTGATGAAAGGCCGCGGGCTGGAAATCGCCTGGGTCGATGACCCGGTTGAGCTGTTTTTCCTGCAAATTCAGGGGTCTGGCCGTATTCGTCTGCCAAATGGCAAACATATCCGCGTGGGGTATGGCGGGGCGAATGGGCATCCCTATCGTTCGGTTGGGGTCGAGCTGATCCGGCGCGGCATCTACAGCCCGCATCAGGTTTCGGCGCAGGTAATCAAGAATTGGGTGCGGCGTAACCCTGTCGATGGCCCCGAACTGCTGCACCACAATCCCTCTTATGTGTTTTTCCGGACTGTGAACCAGGTGCCTGCTGAAAAAGGCCCGCTGGGCGCGATGAATCGCTCGATCACGGATATGCGTTCGGTTGCGGTGGATCCGGGCTTTACGCCTCTGGGCGCTCCGGTTTGGGTGGAAAAAGACGGAGCGATCCCGCTGCGCCGGTTGATGGTGGCGCAGGATACAGGGTCTGCGATCAAGGGCGCTCAGCGTGCGGATATCTTTTTTGGCACCGGGGATCAGGCGGGCCGCGCTGCGGGTAAGCTGAAGGATCCGGGCCGTATGATGGTGCTGCTGCCGATCCAGCGCGCCTATGCGCTATTGCCGGAGTCCCAGCAGTGAGCCGCCGCAAACTGACCGAGGAAGAGATCGAGCTGTGGCGCAAGGTCACGGATACGACCGCGCGTATGCACCCCAAAAGCAAAGCCGCCGAGCTGCCCAAACCGAAACCCAGGCCTCATAAAGCTCCGAAGCCCCGTTTGCAGGATTTCTCGGTCGGTCAGTCCGCGCCCCACACGCAGATCGGGCATAATCTGCGGCCCGGATTATCCGAACAGCTGCACAACGCGCCCCTGCGGATGGATAAGAAAACCAACACGCGTATGAAGCGCGGTAAGCTGGCCCCTGAGGATCGGATCGACCTGCACGGGATGACTTTGGACCGGGCGCACCCTGCCCTGTTGCGGTTTATCCTGCGGGCTCATGCGCAGGGGGCGCGGCTGGTGCTGGTGATCACGGGCAAAGGCAAAACCAAAGAGGATGACGGCCCCATCCCCGTTCGCCGAGGCGTTCTGAAACATAATGTCCCGCAGTGGCTGTCAATGCCGCCGCTAAATGCCGTGGTTTTGCAGGTCACACAGGCGCATGTCAGCCATGGTGGCACCGGGGCGTATTACGTTTACCTGCGGCGCCACCGTTAGTTTGTTCTGAGCAGCAGGGGCGACAGGATGATTTTTGTTGCGCTTTGAACGGTGATCGCGGTGCCCGGCAGCAGGCCGGTTCGCCCGCCTGCATCCCAATTGAACGTCGTGCTTAGCGCGTTGCTGTTGCGTAACAGCTCGATCAGCAGCGGCGAAGTGCCCAGCGTGAAATGCCTGTCACCCGAGGATTCCGCAAATTCGGAAACATCCACAACGGTTACGGGCAGATCCTCTAGCTTGGCCTCGTCTTCCAGAATGCCCAGCCGCTTTTTATTCCCATTGATTCTGGAGGACAGTTGCAGCGCGCGGTCTTTGCGTGACACGAAAATCACGAACGGTTCGGGCAGGCTGTCAAAGCGGGTGGATTGCTGGCGGAATACATCCACGTCCAGATCGGGGGATACCAGAACCACGCCGCCCAAATTGCGTTGCGCCCAGGCCGGGCTGCGAATTTCCATTTGGCGCAAGGTCTCCATCACCAGCATCGAGCCCAGAGAATGCCCCACCAGAATAATCCGATCCGGCCCCGCGGCGCTGACCTGACGCAAAAGCTGTTCAAGCCCGTCGCGCGCATAAAGCACGCTGTCCCTGTCATAGGTATAGCCCAAAGGATGCGCGGCGCTGGGCCAGGAAAAATGCACTCCGATCCCCGGAAGCCGGAAATCATGCATCAGTTGAACAGTTCGGAACACTCCGTCCGTGAAACTGTTATTATAGCCGTGCACATACAGCATGACATCCCGTTCGCCCGGCTTCTGCCGCGACAGAGCCTTGCGCAGCCCCGCCGAAAACGCCCGGTCATTCGCGTAATCCGTGCGATCGGCAAAGGTAAAGAAACGATCGGCCCTGGCCATACGGTGCGAATAAGGAATCCCGCTGCCCCTGTGTGCGGGCGGAACCGTGACTTTCACATTGACGAAATCCAGATCCTGCGCGCGTTCGCCATTGAACCAGCCGCTTTCTGTTCGTTCGCGCAATGTGGCCACATAGGCCGTATAGGGTGTGCCCACCTCATCCGCCTGTGGATCGACATGGATCAGCGTCCGGTCGCTACAGGCAGAGACCAGAAACAGGATCAGAAAGACTCGGAAAAATATGTTCACTGCTCGCCCCGCCATTTGGCGGGACGTTACTCAGGTACTCATCCGGATTCTAGAGCACATAGCGGCTGACATCGGCGGATTTCGTCAGTTCACCCAGGTTCTGTTGTACAAAATCCGCATTGACGGTGACGGACAGCCCCGCCTGATCCGGCGCGGTAAAGGACAGCTCTTCGAACACGCGTTCCATCACGGTATAAAGCCGCCGCGCCCCGATGTTTTCCACCGTCTGGTTCACATCAGCCGCGATTTTGGCCAGCGCAGCGATGCCATCTTCGGTGAAGGTCACGGTCACCTCTTCGGTGCTCATCAAGGCGGTGTATTGCCGGGTCAGAGCGTTATCCGTTTCGGTCAGGATTCGGACGAAATCGGCCTCGGTCAGGGCCTTCAGCTCGACCCGAATGGGCAGGCGCCCCTGCAATTCCGGCAACAAATCCGAGGGTTTAGCGATATGGAACGCCCCCGAGGCGATGAACAGGATGTGATCGGTCTTCACCGGCCCGTGCTTGGTGCTGACGGTGGTGCCTTCGATCAGAGGCAGCAGATCACGCTGTACACCCTCGCGGCTGACATCGCCGCCGCGCGTCTCGGCGCGAGCGCAGACCTTATCGATCTCATCCAGAAACACGATGCCGTTCTGTTCCACCGATTCCAAGGCAGCGCGGGTGACGGTTTCATCGTCCAGCAGCTTGTCGGCCTCTTCGGCGATCAGCACATCATAGCTTTCGGCGACGGTCATTTTGCGTTTGACGGTCCGTCCGCCAAAGGCTTTGCCGAAAATATCGCCCAGGTTCATCATGCCCATCTGGCTGCCGGGTTGGCCGGGGATGTCCATCATCCCCATCGGGTTCGAGCTGTCGGTGACTTCCAGCTCGATCACGGTATTATCCAGCTCGCCGCTTTGCAGTTTTTTGCGGAACATCTCGCGCGTGGCGTCGCGGGCATCTGTGCCGGCGATCGCCTCGATCACGCGGGTTTCGGCGGCGTCATGGGCCTTGGCCTTGACGTCCTCGCGCATGTGTTCGCGGGTCATCGCGATGGCGCTGTCCACCAGATCACGGATGATTTGCTCGACATCGCGGCCGACATAGCCGACCTCGGTGAATTTGGTGGCTTCGACCTTGATAAAGGGCGCGCGCGCCAGTTTGGCCAGACGGCGGCTGATCTCGGTTTTGCCGACGCCGGTGGGGCCGATCATCAGGATATTCTTGGGATATACCTCGTCGCGCAGATCATCGGGCAGCTGTTTGCGGCGCCAACGATTCCGCAAGGCCACGGCAACAGCGCGTTTTGCATCGCTTTGGCCAATGATAAAGCGATCCAGCTCGCTGACGATTTCACGCGGGGTCAGATTGGTCATTTCGAGATGCTTTCCACGGTCAGATTGCCATTGGTGTACACGCAGATATCGGCCGCGATGGCCATGGCCTGACGCGCGACCTGCTCGGCGGTTTTGTCGGTGTCCATCATGCCGCGCGCCGCCGCCAGGGCGAAATTCCCGCCCGAGCCAATCGCCGTCACATCGTGTTCCGGTTCCAGCACGTCCCCTGCCCCGGTGATCACGAACATATCCGCACCATCGGTGACGATCAGCATCGCCTCCAGCTTTTGCAGGTATTTATCGGTGCGCCAGTCCTTGGCCAGTTCGACGCTGGCGCGGGCCAGCTGACCGGGGGTTGCCTCCAGCTTGGTTTCCAGACGTTCCAGCAGGGTAAAGGCATCGGCGGTCGAGCCGGCAAACCCGGCCACAACGTCATAGCCACCGGGGCTCAGCCGGCGAACTTTGCGCGCGCTGCCCTTGATCACGGTCTGGCCCAGAGAAACCTGACCATCGCCAGCAATCACCACTTTGCCGTCTTTTTTCACACCGATAATGGTGGTGCCGTGCCAGCCGGGGAAAGTATCATCCGCCATCTGCATCCTCCGTTTGCTTGATCGCCTATATGGAACCTGCCGCCCCGACGCACAAGGGTAGCGCTTGTTTACTGGCCGCCGCAGCAGTAGCCTGACCCAATGAGCGAGCAGAAAATCCTGCGTTTCTATCTAGAGGATGGGCTGCGTAGTAGCGCCCAGGCCGGGACGCATAACTTCATCAACAAGATCGTCTCGGTGGTGAAATCCGCAGGGTTTGAGGTGGCATTTCACTCGAATTCTCTGGTCGAACGTGGCGCCAGCATGACGCGTGGCGGCTATGCGCTGTTTCACATGGAAGAGCCGACAACCAGCAACGGGCTGACGCTACGCCGGGTCTATCACTACCCGTTCTGGGCGATCGAGCCGACAGGGAAACGGTGGCATTGGCAGGTGGCGAACACCCGCTTCCAACCCGAAAAAACAGACCCTAAACAGGCCAAATCCTTCTATCGTCGCTGGCAGAACAGGCTGTTTGATGGGGCCGCGTCTGAAACGCACCACGACGGTTTTGTCTATGTCCCGCTTCAGGGACGGCTGTTTGAGCGGCGCTCGTTCCAGTTTGCCAGCCCGATTGAGATGATCCACTCGGTCCTGAGCCACGATCCGAAAAGGCGCGTCATCGCAACCCTGCACCCGTCCGAGCATTACACTCGGGATGAGGAAAAACGCCTGGATCAGCTACAAGAGAGATTTGGCCATCTGACCGTGCAGCGCGGCGATATGGTGCGGCTGCTGCAAGGATGCGATTATGTGGTGACGCAGAATTCCTCGGTCGCGTTCAACGGGTTTTTCTTTGGCAAACCCTGCGTGTTGTTCGCCCGGTCGGATTTTCACCATATCACGGCCAGTGTGGAACGGATGGGCATCGCGAATGCGTTCGAAGAGGTGTTGACAATGAAGCCCGATTACGCGGGCTATATCCATTGGTTCTGGCAGCAGATGTCAATAAATGCCGGCCGAGAAGAGGCCGAGGAGAAGATTGCCGCTCTCTTGCGTTTGAACGGCTGGCCAGTATGACACCCCGGTATGAAAAACCCCGGCACAGGGCCAGGGTTTCACAATCTTCGAATGGGATCCGAGTTTAGATCGATTCTTCGATCCAGGCTTGCAGCGCGGCCTTGGGGGCGGCTCCGGCGCGGTTCGAAACGACCTGACCGTCCTTGAAGATGAACAGTGCGGGAATGCCACGCACGCCCATGGCGGCAGCGGCGTTCGGGTTCTGATCCACGTCCACTTTGGCGATCTTCACCTGACCGTCCATTTCAGCGGCCAGCTCTTCCAGGGCGGGGCCGATCTGTTTGCAGGGGCCGCACCATTCTGCCCAGAAATCCACAACAACGGGGACATCAGAGTTTTTGACTTCGGCGTCGAAGGTAGCGTCGGTAACGGCAACGGTGGCCATGAGAGTTCTCCTGAAAGAGTGTGTTTGGGATGGGAAATTAGGTAGACTGCCCCGCAGCGTCAAGAGAGGCGCGCAGCTTCCAGTGCCGCAGTCACGGTTTCGTGCGGCAGAGGCATCAATTCTGCGGTTTTGGTCCACAAAATCGCCGTTTCGATCCGGCGGTCCGGATATATCTGCAAGAGCGCCTGCGCATAGGCTCCCATCTGCCGCAAGATCCCGTCGGGAACGGCCGCGTGGTTTTGCGGCACAACCGCGTTGGATTTGTAATCCACGGCCAGAACGCGATCCGGCAGGATGATCAGCCGGTCGATAATCCCGTGCATTCTGCGCCCAAGCGTGGGCAGATCGGCGCTTAGCGGCACCTCGGCCAGCGCATCGGCATCGAACAGGAACGCCAGCTTGGGGTTGGAAAGCACGCCGGCTGCCTCGGTCAGCAATTCCTGCGTCAGGGGGGTGTCGCCGCAAATCACGCGTGCGATCCGTTCCCATTCGGCGGGATCGGTGCCGGGCAGATGTTCAAGCAGGGAATGCAGATAGGTGCCGCGTTGTTTGGCGGCCTCCTCGTCCAGGCCGGCCTCGCCCGGCAGGGCCTTGGCACCGCCAAGATCCGAAGGGCTGATCGTGGTGTTGTCTTTTGTGGGCGGCGGAACGGGGGTTTCATAGATTTCCGGAAGTTGTAGCAAAGCGGGGGCGGGTTCCGGCGTATCGCTCTGGGCGGGGCCCGACCACTGTCCATGCTCCAGACGCAGGCCTGGGCCGGTGGGCATGTCCGCCTCCGAGGTATCCAGGCGTGTGGCGGCCAGCCGGATTTTATCATACCAGCTTTCGTCGCCCTTTTTCCAATCCCCTGCCCCGGCGATCATCAGCCACTTTTCAGCCCGAGTCAGGGCGACATAGAGCAACCTGTCACTCTCGGCGCGCTCTTTTTCCGCCTCTCTGATTCGGGCCTGATCCAGCAATTTCGGCGACTGCCCCGAGGGCATTTTCCAAACGGCCGTATCCCCGGTTATCTGCAATTCGCCGCGCGACATCTGGGGGCGTTTCATGGTGTCCGGCAGGATCACGATCGGAGCCTCAAGCCCCTTGGCGCCGTGCACCGTCATCACCCGGATCTGATCTTCGGCACTGTCCATTTGCCGTTTGATTTCCAGATCGTCGGTGACCATCCATTCCAGGAAACCTTTCAGACTGGGGATGGCGTTCCGTTCGTATGAAAGCGCCTGCGCCAGGAAAGCGTTGATGCCATCCTCGGCCTCGATACCCAGACGCGCCAGTAGGTTCCGGCGGCCATTGTGCTGTGTCAGGATACGTTCCAGCAGGTCGAACGGACGCAGAAAATCGGTTTGTCCGCGCAGATCGTTCAGGATCGTCATTTCCGCGGGATAGCGTTCCGCGTTCTTGCGCATGGCCTCCCACAGGTAGGCATCTTCGCGCCCATGGGCCAGGTCGAACAATTGCTTTTCGCTCCATCCGAACAGAGGCGATTTCAGAGCGACGGCCAGATTAAAACTGTCCTCGGGGGTGGACAGGAATGACAGAAGCGCGGCCAGATCCTTGACCGCCAATTCGGCGCCAACCTTCAGGCGGTCGGCCCCGGCGATGGCAAGTTTGCGTTCCTTGCAGGCGCGGATAATCTCAGGAAATAGACCCGAACGCCGCCGAACAAGGATCAAAAAGTCGCCCGCCCGTACGGGCCGCAAGCAGTATTCACCCGAATGGCCAATCTCTTCGGGAATGGGGTGCTGAGTGTCGATCAGATGGGCAATTGTGTCCGCGATCTGATCGCCCAGCCGGACATTGTGGTGTTTTTCTCCCAGCCGATCGACCGGATCGAACCACTCTTCTGCGTCGTCCTCTTTCACCTTGTCCAGCACGGGCCATATATCGACGCGGCCGGGCATCTGATCCTTGAACGCCTTGTGCACGCCGCCGACAGGAAAGCCCGAGGCCTCGTGTTCCCGAAAGGTTTCGTCAACAAGATCCAGAACGGCACGGGAAGACCGGAACGAGTATTCCAGCTCTAGTTCGGCCAGAGGGCGTTCAGTCTGGTTCAGCCGTTCGGCAAAGTCGCGCTGCATCCGGTCAAACTCATCCGGGTCGGCACCCTGAAAGGAATAGATCGACTGTTTCTTGTCTCCGACAACAAAAATCGTACGCTCCATCCCTGCTCGGGCGCCATCCCCGCTGGTGAACTCTTGCGCCAGCAGCTCGATCACCTGCCATTGTACGGGGCTGGTGTCCTGTGCTTCGTCCACCAGGATGTGATCAATTCCGCCATCCAGACGATAGAGCACCCAGGCCGCCACCGCCGGGTCTGTCAGCAGGTCGCGGGCCCGCAGGATCAGATCGTCAAAATCCAGCCATCCGCGTTGTTGTTTCTTTTGCTCATAAGAGTCCAGGAACGTCCCGGCAAAGGCGTGCAGGGCCATGGATTTCTGAGCGGCGGCAAAAGACAGGCGCTGAGCGCGCGCATCTTCGACCCGCCGCATCAGGGGCTCGACCCGGTTCATCAGGTCTGGGTGTTTTTCGCGCAGCGATTTCGTTGGAAAAGAGCCTAACTTGGCCGAAAACGGGGATTTCGCATTGGCTCCGGTCAGGAAAACGCTCTCAAGAACGGGCAATGCCGACGCATCTATCCCCGTGACTCGGGCAAGCTTGTCAGCGGCTTTGCCATCGGTGACGCTGCCGGTCCGCAGGGTTGTGATCAGCTCGGCCAGCAGCTCGGCTTCGCCGCCCAGAAAGACCCCGCTTAGCAAGCTTTGAATGCTGAAATCATCGGGCAGATCGAAAAGAGCCAAGCATTCCCGACGGGTAAGAGGCACCCGGAACGCCCCGCGTTTGCCGACAATATCACGGGTCAGCGCTTCGAAATCATTCGCTGTCACATAGGCAGCGATGCCGTCAACGATTGTGCGGTTCGGCCCATCGGCCAGATCGCGCAGAACCTCTTCGCGCAGAAGCGCGGCGGCGCGGCCCTCCATCTCGCTGAATTGCGGGCTGACTTTGGCCTCTAGCGGAAAGCGCCGCAAAAGGGACGAGCAAAACGAGTGGATCGTCTGAATCTTCAGCCCGCCGGGGGTTTCGATCGCGCGGGCAAACAGGGTGCGCGCATTGCGCAGCGCCTCCGTGTCGATTTGCCCGTCGATCCCCAGCTCTTTGAGCTGTTCACGCAAAGAGGCGTCAGGCAGCATCGCCCATTCACCCAGCCGTTTGAACAGACGGTTCTGCATCTCGCTGGCGGCGGCTTTGGTGTAGGTCAGGCACAGGATGTGCTGAGGCTGAACGTCCCGCAACAACAGCCGCGCCACCCGGTCGGTCAGCACGCGGGTTTTTCCCGATCCTGCGTTGGCTGACAACCAGGTAGACCAGTCGGGCCGAGCCGCCGTTACCTGCCGTTCGGTCGCGTCATTGCGCATCGCTCAGGTCCTCTTTGCTGGGGGGCACGGTCAGATCCCATTCCCCAAATCGGGACAGCGGATCATAGTCGGAAATGTCCTGATCTTTGAACATCGCGCGGCGGGCGGTGAAACCGGAATCAGGCTCTAAATAGGCGGAAATAAGCTGTTCGAACTTGGCCCATACCACTTCTGGCGGCTCATCCCCCAGAGGAGCATCCACCTCTTTGGGTGTGGCACCCAGGCCGATATAGGTTGCCCGAGCCACTTTCTGCGGACCCAGCGGATCAAACCCGCCCCGCTCGACCATGGCGGCCTCTAGCAGTAGCTGTTTGTCAAAGGCTTTCTGCTGTGCCGGCATCGGCGGGTTCGAGGTTTTGTAGTCATACAGATACGCCCGCCCCAGCGCGTCCAGATCAATCCGGTCGGCCTTGGCGCTGAGCGTGAATCCAAGCTGGGGAATGCTGGCCTTACCCGAAATCTCAAGTTGAGCAGGGTGCGTTTCCTGCTGGCGGCTTTTCTCGTGCTCGACAAACCAATCCGCGACTCTGGCGACCCGCGCAGACCAAAGGCTACGGATTTCTGGCCAGGGCACGGTTTGTGCCAATACATCGGCGGCGATCTGGTTCAGCTTCTCGGCGCTCAGCGCGCCGGAATCCTGACGGACCTGTTTCAGGAAAACCTCGAAAACGGAATGCACGACAGTCCCCCGCAACAGCGCATCGGGGACTTTCATCAACGGATCCAGAGGCCTGAGGCGCAGCACCCGTTTCGCATAGATATGATAGGGATCGCGGATCAGTTTGGACACATCCGTAACCGACAGCTCACGCGGGCGGGCTGTCATCGGCGGCATGGGCGATGGGCGCGGTGCGGGGGGCGTAAATCCGGGCTCTTCCATCTTCTGCGCCAGAGCAAGCCATTCGTTTCCGCGCGCCTTGGCGTTTTCCAGGGCGGCGGGGCCATCCTGATCGGGCAAGCCCTGCAACAGGTTGGTCATTCGGTTCAACCAACGAGAAGGCACCGTTTGCGCATCATCCGACCGGATCGCGCGCGTCAGCCAAACCTCGGGGGCGGCGACAGCCTGCTGGAAGTCATGAGCGGAAAGACCGATACGTCTTTCGGGCAATAACAGACCCGATTTCAGCCGCATCTGACGATTCAGCCAAGGATCAGGAGAGGGGGATTCAGGCCAGCTGCCCTCGTTCAGCCCGGCCAGAATAAGCAGATCGGCCCCCTGAACACGGGCCTCAAGCGTTCCCCAGATCAGCACATTCGGATGAGGGGCATCTGGGTTTCGGACCTCTTGCCGCGCCAGAATAGCGCCAAACAAATCGGCATAATCGCGGGCGGCCAGATCGCCGCCTGCCTCGGCCTCTTGCTTCAGATCCGTTATGGCTGACAGCGCGGCGCGGCCGGCGTCCTCTTTCCATAACTCAGAGGTCTGCTCTGCCGCCGCGCCATTCGCAATCATCTCGGCAAGGGCCAAGTGATCGGTCAGCCAGTCAGACAAGGACCGGGTCTCGCGTTGCTGATCAACAAAACACCGGATGATCCAGGCCACCCAATCCTGCGCCTCTTTGCGAGATGCGGCAAAGGCTTGCAGGTTATCCGCATCCGGAAAAGGAATGCCCTTGCGGCGGATAAAAAGCTCAAGCTCGCGGGAAAGGCGCAGATGCGGACCGCGTCCGCCCCCCGAATGCGTCAGGGGATGAAACAGCAGTGTCAGCAGGCTTTCGGCGGTCAGTTTCTGGTGAAACAGAGCCGAAACATGCCGTAAAAACCGCCCCGGAGGCGAAAGCTGTAATGGCGTTCCGGCGCTGTCATCGGGGGTAATTTTCCAACGCGACAAGGCAGCGGAAACCTGTCGTGTCAGCATCCGGTCGGGCGTGATCAGCGCTGCGGTCACCCCATCTTCGCAGGCTTGACGCAGGCGCATCGCGATGGCCAAAGCCTCGTCCCTCTGAGAGGTCGCCTCGACCAGGGTCACGTTTTGCATCGCGGCGGGCAGCGCTGGCAGATGCGGCCCCTCGGATAGCCAGCGGTCGGTGACCGGGGCGGGACGCAAAGCCAGCGAAATCAGTTTGGTCCGCTCGGGGCAAGAGGGCACCGCATCCGTCCAGGGCTGAACATCCTGAGGCGCAATTCCCACAGCGTCCATCAATTTGCGAAACCGGAACTGAGGGTGGTCCTCTGAGGTCAGCGGATCTTTTAAATCCTCCCAGGCGCTAAGCGGCATATCAAAATCAAAGCCCGGCAAAACGATCGCACCCTGGGGCAATTTGGCGATGGCTTTCATCAGCGTCATGGTTGTTCCGCGCGAACCTGTCGAGCCCGCAATGACAATCGGATTCTGCGGAGGAATGTCATTCCAAAGCTGGGTTAGAGCCTGAATCACCAGTCTTTGCTGGCTTTCTTTATCCGGCGCTTCATGCACGTCGTCAAAATAGTGCTGAACGATACTGAGGAAGCTGAGCGAGCGTTTCCAATGCCCGGATTCGTCGGCGACATCCAAATTCTGAATGGCATCGGGGGATACGCCTTCGCCATGCATTTCCTCAAGCAGCGCCGCCAGACTGTCCGCCAGATCAAACAGCGAAGAGCGCGGCGCCAGATCGGGTTCGCGCTCAAGCAGGATCGAGACCAGCTGCGTAATCTCTAACCGGCGACGCAAGGACGACACCGCAGGCGGAATATCGGCAAAAGCCGCCGCAAGAGAAATATCCGTCACCATCTGCAAGCGCGGCAACAGTGTTGCTGGCCCTGTGTCGAACAGCTCGCGGACGCGGCGCTGCATACGGCGGGTGTTCAGCACCAGTTGAACGCGGGCCAAGTCCGATTGCTGGCGCAAGCGCATACGATCCTGAACGCCTCGGGCCAGCTCTTTCGGGAAATCGACACCCAGGGGGACGCCATAAATACGGGGTTTATCCGAAGGCTCAAACATGGGGGTCGCCGATCAGTTCTTCGGCCAGTGTCATTCCGTGTGGGGATCCGACGTCGCACCATTTCCCCCGATAGGATGTGCCAAACAATCGGCCTGCGGTCAGCATCTTGTCCCACAGCAGATTAAGCGAAAAGGCGGCTTGCGGAATATCGCCAAGCCCCTCGGTTTTGACAATTTGCACGCCGGTATAGACCAGCCCCGGCCCGCGCGACAGGCGCCCCGCCCGATCCAGTAGGAAATCCCCGCGCCCAGAATGGCCGACCGCGTTCGCGCGCGGAATACATAACAAAAGCGCATCCATCAGCTCTGGATTCCAATCTGCCAGCAACTGCTTAAACGGATTTGGCCCGCGCCAGACGGCATCGGTGTTCATGGTGAATACGGGGCCGGACCCCAAAAGAGGCAAGGCAGCACGCAGGCCGCCTCCGGTCTCTAGAATCGTCTCTGTTTCATCGGAAAACGCGATATTCTGACCATCCAGATGCGTGCGAATTTGATCTGGAAGATAATGTAGATTGGCAACGATCCGTTTGGGTTGAATGGCGTTCACCTGCTCTAATGCGTGATCAATCAGAGGCCTTCCCGCAACCCGGATCATGGGTTTGGGGGTGTCCGAGGTCAGCGCACCCATTCTGGTGCCGAAGCCAGCGGCAAACAGCATTACAGAGTCGGGACGCATCCGGCTTGATCCTTCAATTTTTGCAGGTTTTCCGGGGTCGGTTTGGGCAGAGTCTGCACAAGATTCTGCATCGCGCAGGCCTGCGCGCCGGTCATCAGATGATCCCAAACGCGCGGGATCAGATCGATATAATGGGGTTTGCCGAAATGCAGGGAAAGCCGGGCAAAAACGCCCAGAATACGCAGGTTCCGCTGAACGCCCAGCAACTGATAGGCCCTGCGGAAGCGGCCAGAGTCCCATCCGGTTGCGGCGATATAGTGTCGAATCATCGCCTCTTCGACATCGGGGGATACATCCCGGCGCGCGTCCTTGAGCAGGGAAACCAGATCATAGGCGGGATGGCCTGTGCGGGCGTCCTGAAAATCCAACAGCCCCACGCGCTGAACACCCGAACGCCGGGGCAGCCATAGCAGGTTCTCGGCGTGATAGTCGCGCTGGATAAGGGCGGTTTGCTCGGAGGCGTCAGCCCGGAGCGCGGGCAAAAACGCGGTTTCGAACGCGGCGCGCCCGGCGTCCGTTCCGGTGATTCCCTTCTGATACCAACGCCAGGCCAGACCGGCCATTTCGGTCATGAATTCCGGGGAATACGGCTCTAACTCAGGTGGATTTGCCTGATGCAGCGCCACCAGAACATCCGTTGCGGCGGTATAAAGCAGCATCTCTTGCGCCGGATCTGAGACGACGACGCGGGCAAACAGATCGTCTCCCAGATCCTCTAGCAGTAAGAAACCATTCTCGGAATCCTGCGCCAGAATCTGAGGTGCGGACAGGCCGCAGGCTCTTAGGAATTCCGCAATCCTGACAAAGGGGCGGATGTCTTCGCCTTTTTGCGGGGGGGCGTCCATCAGAACAGCGGTGCGCCCGTCCAGAACCAGACGCTCGTAACGCCGGTTCGAGGCATCGCCAGCCAAAGAGCCACGCCGAGCCCCCGCCCAGGCGGTGCCGGACAAGAATGTGGTCGCTAAGTCGCTTCTTGAAGGCACGATAGCCCCTCCAGTCGAGTTGCCCAGCCCAGCCCCGTTGCCGTCAGCAGGCGAGAGTCGTCCTCTTGCGCTTCGAAGGTCAGGGTAAGCGCCCCTTGCGGGGTCAGATCGGCCAGTCTGTCGGGCCATTCGATCATGCAGATTGCGGTTTCAAATGCCTCGTCCAGGCCCAGTTCAATTGCCTCGTTCGGGTCGGTCAGACGATAAAGATCAGCGTGCCAGATTTCACAGCCGGGCCCCTCGTAAACCTGCACCAGCGTGAAAGTCGGCGAGGGCACGTCCTCGGGTTCGGGCATCAAGGATTGGATCAGAGCGCGCGCGAAATGCGTTTTGCCCGCGCCAATGCCGCCTTCCAGCAGAATAACGTCACCCGGACGCAGCATTTGGCCCAGGGAAACGGCAAACCGGCTGGTGTCTTCGGGGGTCTGGAACCGGGTTTCAAAGCGCGTTGCGGACATGCCGCGAGATTACCCGACCACGCGCCACCCGCAAGCAGGTTCAGGCGCTATTCTGCAAGAAGGGCAGATGCGGCGCATCCTGTTCCTGCCCAAAGATCACAGCAAAATTCCCGCCCATCAACTGCTGAACCCGACAGCTAAGTGTCTGGCCGTTGATCAGAGGAATGCTGATGATATCCGTTTGAGTGGGATGAATGCGGGTCAGATCGGCCTGGGCCGTGGCACGAGTCATCCAGTGGCGCATGGCGTCATCCAGGGTCAGATCGGCGAAACTGCTGTCCGGATCGCAGCGCCACAGGGTTCGGTAGGATTCGTTTGCAAAGGTCAGAACACTGGAGGGCGAGAAGATGGCAACGGCCTGCGGCATCCCGTCAACCAGCGCTTGCAGCACCTCTAATTGCGAACGGAACCGGCGGGTCAGGGACACTTCTGAGCTGATATCCTCGAACAGGAACGCAATGGCCCCGTCGGGATGTGGCCGTCCGCTGACGCGATACGTCAGCCCCGAGGGCAGGTTCCATGTCTCCAGATAGCCTCCGTCCGAGGCGGCAGTGACCAGATCGGACATGTCCTCGCGCCAGTTCCGGTAGTTTTTGGGCTCTGGCATGATCTGCATATCGCGCAGGCGATCAAAGAAGCTGAACAAAGTCGGCCGGCTGCTAAGGAATTCCGGGGACAGGCCCAGCAGATCAATGAGCGCCGGATTGAACAGCGCCAACTGACGTCGGCGGTCGAAAATCACCAGTCCGATGGACAGTTGCGCAAAGGTTTTCGTCAGGGTCTGGACGAAGTTACGCTGGGCGATTTCGGCCTGAACCACGGCGTTGATGTCGATCGCGTAATGCATACATCCGACGCTGCTCTGGGATGAGGTCACGTCAAACCAGATGTTGCTGTCGCTTTCCTTCAGCGTCAGCGAAAGCCGGGTCCGGGGTACGGCCGGGGGGGTGACCTCGGGCAGATCGAACAGCGTGGGAATGTCGGCATTGTCCAGCGTATCGGCGTTTTCCGCCAGCCGTTTATAGGCGTCGTTGGCCCAGGTGATCCGCCCGTCGCAGTTCGAGGCCCAGATCGGATAGGGGCTGCCCTCGACCGCCTGCTCCAGGGTTTCCAGCCGGGTATCTGTCATCAGGCGGCGATGGATGTCTGCGGGCTGAGCCGTGCTGTCCCCGTGTTGCAGTAGCGTGACGCGGGTCAGATCGTTGATACGCTCCAGCAGCAGTTCGGCTTCGTCATCGGGCAGGTTGGTGGGGCAGGTGACGATATCGGCGTCCATGTTTTCCGGCAAGACAGGTAAGCCGGGAAAGCGCGGCGCCAGTACGTGGCGCAACTGGTCCCAGTCGCTATCGCCTTTGCCGTGCCCGGTTTCAAACAGCCATTGCCCCCCGCCCGAGACATTCAACAATTCGCGCCCCTGAAACAAGAAACGCGCATCATGATCGGGCATAGAGCGATTTGCGCCCTGAGGGGCGGTTTGGCGCAGAAAATGAAAGGCAACCGCGCCAGCTGCGACGCTGGACAAAATGGCCGAAAGCAAAATCGCTGTGACGTCAATCATGGCAACTCCCAGAACGCATCAATACAAGGGCAGGTTGCGTAGTAAAAGGTTAACAAAAGGTTAACGTCACACAAAATCAGATACTTAAGGGCTGGTTTTCTCCGATAGGAACCGCATTTTCCCCTGCCCGCCCATCAATCTTTGCCCGAGGCCAAACAACCTCTACGATAGCGCCAATCCGGTGGCCTTTAACATAATCCTGGCGCGACGGGTCGCTTCCATTGGCAAATGTCAGATCGGCACCCGAGCGTTCAAGCAAAGTCTTGGCGATAAACAGGCCCAGCCCCATGCCCTCGTACCCCGGTCTTTGGCTGCTTTCCGAAGAGGGCCGGCGCCGATGCATAAACGGGTCTCCGATGCGGCCAATCAGATGGGGCGGATACCCCTTGCCGTCATCCATGATGCGAATCTGGATGCTGTCCTGGGACCATTCGGATTCGACCCAGACGTTCTTATGGGCGAAATCCACACCGTTCTGGATCAGGTTCCGCAGGCCGTGGATGATCTCGGGGCGTCGCAGGATGCTGGGCTGATTCATCGGGTTCTGCCCTTCGGCATATTGTTCAAGATGAAGCGCAATGCCGCGATCCATATGCGGTTCGGCGGCTTCCTGGATCACGGCGGACAGGGGGGCCTGGTGCATGTGCAGATCGTCTTTGCCCGCGCGCCCCATCGAGCGCATGATGTCCCGGCAGCGATCGGCCTGCTCTTTGATCAGTTGCGCGTCCTCTTGCAGGTCGGGGCGTCCTTCCAGCTCTTCGGCCAGCTCGGCGCTGGTCAGTTTGATCGTGGCCAGAGGGGTGCCCAGCTCATGCGCGGCGGCAGCAACAATCCCGCCGATGTCCGTCAGTTTCTGTTCGCGCGACAGGGCCATATACGTGGCCTGCAAGGCGTCTGACATCACGTGCATTTCCACCGTCACCCGGCGCGAATAAATCCCCAGAAACACCACCGCGATCACAATCGCCGCCCAATTGCCGAAGACAAACAAATCCGGAACCCGCAGGATAAAGCCCTGCTCGGTGCGCAGCGGCAGATGGAACTCCGCCAGCAGGGTGACAGCCAGAATGGCCGTGATCCCCAGAAAAACCGTAGACCTGAGCGACAAGGCCGAGGCGGACACGGTCACCGGCCCCAGAATCAGAATCGAGAACGGATTGTGCAAGCCCCCCGTCAGGTACAGCAGCAGGCTGAGTTGCAGCAGGTCGAACAGCACCATCAGCAGGTTTTCGGTTTCGTTCAGGCGTTTGCTTTCGGGGAAAATCACCGTGGCAATCAGGTTCCCCACCACGGAAACCGAGACCACCAGCAGACACAGCCCCATCTCAATCGTCAGATCCAGAATCTGCTGAGCGACAACCAGCGCGATCAGTTGCCCGGCAATGGCGACCCAGCGCAATAAGGTGATCGTGCGCAGCTTGATCCAGTTGCCGCGCTCGCGGCCCTTCATCAGATCAAAATTCGTCTGTTCCATGTGCGCCGCTTCGTCCCGTTGAACTTATGTTTTCAGTGTTAAATATGCAGGGACAACAGATCAATAACGATCCCCGGAAGGAAGACCAATGTCCCGCGCCCTGATCGCTGTAACCTCGTCCGTTGCCGTCGCTGCCCTGCTGGGCGCGACCTATTATGTGACGACCGGCCCGAAAGATGCCGACAAATACGCAGACTGCCGGGTGGGCGCGGTGGCGGGCGGTGGCGCGCAGATCGGAGGGGCGTTCACGCTGACCGACGAAACAGGCCGGGTGGTGACGGATAAGGACGTGATCAATCAGCCCTCGCTGCTGTATTTCGGGTATACGTTCTGCCCGGATGTCTGCCCGCTGGACAATTCGCGCAATGCCGAAGCGATTGAGCTGCTCGAAGAGCGCGGCACCATTGTGCAGCCGGTCTTTATTTCCGTGGACCCGGATCGCGACACACCTGAGGTGCTGGCCGATTTCACCGATAACCTGCATCCCCGGATGCTGGGCCTGACGGGCACGCCCGAACAGGTCAAGGCTGCCAGCATGGCCTATCGGACCTTCTATCAGAAACAGGAACCCGAAGAAGGAGACGAGGAATACTATCTGATCGACCATTCGACCTTTAGCTATCTGGTGTTTCCCGAAGAAGGGTTTATTGAATTCTTCCGCCGGGATCTGACCCCGGATCAGATGGCAGACACGATTCAGTGCTTTATGGACGCCAAATAACAAACTGCGAATGTTTGACGCAGGCAATGGGCCGTTATAAAACGATTTTTAACTCAGCTTACCGGCCCAGAGGAGACAGGCATGGCAGAAAACCTTCAGGACATCGGTGAAGACAACACTCTGCTGCTGCTGGACGATGACGAACCGTTCCTGAAAAGGCTGGCCAAAGCCATGGAAAAACGCGGGTTCGCGGTTGAAACCGCTGGCTCCGTTGCGGCGGGCAGGGCGATCGCCACTGCGCGCCCTCCGGCTTATGCGGTCTGTGATCTGCGGCTTGAGGATGGCAACGGCCTGGACGTGGTCGAGGTGCTGCGCGAAAAACGCCCCGATTGCCGGGTTGTGGTTCTGACGGGCTATGGCGCCATCGCGACGGCGGTGGCGGCTGTGAAAATCGGCGCGACGGATTATCTGTCTAAGCCAGCGGACGCGACAGACATTACCAACGCCCTGCTGACCAAGGAAGATGAACTGCCTCCGCCTCCGGAAAATCCAATGAGCGCGGATCGCGTGCGTTGGGAACATATTCAGCGCGTCTATGAGCTGTGTGACCGCAATGTTTCGGAAACCGCGCGCCGGTTGAACATGCACCGCCGGACCTTGCAGCGGATCCTGGCCAAGCGCAGCCCGCGCTAAAGATCATACCGCTTGCAGATCTTATCGACGATCTGCCCGTTCCCCAGACGAATGTCTTTCAGCCGGTGATAATCTTCAAATCCACGGCTTTGGTAATAGATCAGCCCACCCGCGTTATCGGCGCGAATGGTGGCATTTATCCAGGTATAGCCCAGGGCCAGCGCCGCTGATTTCGTGGCTTCGAACAGTTTTGATCCGGTGCCCAGCCCGGTTTTGCCCAGACGGACGAAAGTGGCAATATCCGCGGCCTCGGGTGGCAGATCGGGGTTGGGCGCGATCCATTGAAACCCCAGCAAAGCCCCCGTGTCATCCTCGGCTACGTGCCAGGCCGAGCCTCGTGGTGCGTTCGCCATCTTCTGCATGACAAACGCGCGGGATACAGGCTCTGTATAGGCTGTTGTGCCGCCTTTGCGGATGATCTGATTTAACAGATCCGCCATTGCCCCCGCGTCCATGGGCCCTGCGCGCCGAATGATCATCAGATTTGTTCCAATAGGCTTTCGTGCCGCTGGGTATAGTCCTGACGAACCTGAACCGGCGGGCGCAAATGAATGTCCAGCCCTTCGAACAGCGCCGGGTCGGGCCTGCCGAAAAACTTGTTGGCCTCGGTGGTGGAAAAGCCGGCGATCTGCACTGCCTCCATCCAGGCGCTGACGCGATCCGCGCGTTTGATCTGTTTCTTGACGCTGGCGGGAATCTGCGCGGGCAGGCCAAAGCGAATGTGAATTGCCGCTGTCAGCCGCTCGTCCAGTGCGCCATAGCCGGGGCCGACGGCAGCCTTTACCGGGCTGATCATATCCCCGATCACGTATTCGGGCGCATCGTGCAGCAGGGCGGCCAGCCGCCATTTCACCGGCGCATTGGGGTACATGCGGGCATACAGCTGTTCAACCAGAATGGAATGCTCGGCCACGGAGTAGGGAAAATCCCCCAGCGTCTGCCCATTCCAGCGCGCAACAAAGGCCAGCCCGTGGGCGATGTCCTCGATTTCAATATCCATCGGAGTCGGATCCAGCAGGTCCAGCCTGCGGCCCGAGAGCATCCGTTGCCAGGCGCGGGGGGATTTGGCCATTACAGGGTCCGGTCCGCAGGGGCGAAAATGCGGTTGGCGTGGATCTTTTGTTTCAGCTCATATCCCAGATGGCCCAGCTTGGCCTTGATCCAGCGTTTATAGCGGAACTCTTCAAGGATCAGGATCGGGCGGCAGCGGGTGATGATGCCCATGGCACCGTCCAGGGCGGCGCGTTCGTGTCCCTCGACATCCAGTTGCAGGATCGAGACCTGCCGGTCCTGTGGCACCACATTGTCCAGCTGAATGGCTGGCACCTGTTCCACCCCCGGCCCGTCGGCGGTGACAAACCGCGAATGCCCGCCCAGCGGATTGCCCTGCGTATCGCGCGTCTGGAACCGGATTACGCCATCGGTATTGGACACGGCGGCATGGGTCAGCGTGACATTGTCCAGCGCGTTCATGGCAATCGTGCGCTGGGCGTGGCTGTGGGAATCCGGGTTTGGTTCGAACGCCCAGATGCGGGCATCGAGGGCCATGGCGCCGCTCAGCCCCGGCAGGAAATCGCCAAAGAATGTCCCGGCATGGATGATGTCACCCGTCCCGGCATGGGTACGCATGAAGCGGATGGTGTTTGGCTCATAGATTTTGCCGGCCTTGATCAGGCGCACGGCGGGGCGATGGTCCAGCCCCTCGGGGACGGAATACCGGCCATAGTTATTCTGGAACCAGTCTTGTGGAAGATCATACATTTTTACGCTCGATTTGTTTTTAAGTGTAATTGAACCATCTGTCGCAGCATCTGGCAAGGATTTGACCTCGTGCATGTCATTGTTAGATGACACCAACAGTGATAGACGCGCCCCAAACACCGCAGGAGCAACATCCGTGACCGATTACATCGTCAAAGACATCACCCTGGCCGATTTCGGCCGCAAGGAACTGGACATCGCCGAAACCGAAATGCCGGGTCTGATGGCTCTGCGCGCCGAATACGGTGATAGCAAGCCGCTGGCGGGCGCGCGGATTGTTGGCTCGCTGCATATGACGATCCAGACCGCCGTTCTGATCGAAACCCTGGTGGCGCTGGGGGCCGATGTGCGCTGGGCCTCGTGCAATATCTTTTCCACGCAGGATCACGCGGCGGCAGCGATTGCCCAGGCGGGTGTGCCTGTTTTCGCGATCAAGGGCCAGACGCTGGAGGAGCACTGGGACTACCTGGATAAATCCTTCCTCTTCCCTGAGGGGCCGAACATGATCCTGGACGATGGCGGCGATGCAACGCTGTACGTGTTGCTGGGTGCGCGCGCCGAGGCGGGCGAGGATATTCTGCCCGCGCCTTCCTCGGAAGAAGAGGTTGTGATCAAGGCGCAGATCGCCAAGCGCATGGCCGCCAGCCCCGGCTGGTTCACCAAAACCCGCGATGCGATCCAAGGCGTGTCCGAGGAAACCACCACCGGCGTGAACCGTCTGTATCAGCTGGTGCGCGACGGATTGCTGCCCTTCCCCGCGATCAACGTGAACGACAGCGTGACCAAGTCGAAATTCGACAACAAATACGGCTGCAAGGAATCGCTGGTTGATGGCATCCGCCGCGCGACCGACACGATGATGGCCGGTAAAGTTGCCGTCGTGTGCGGCTATGGCGATGTGGGCAAAGGCTCGGCCGCGTCGCTGCGCGGCGCCGGGGCTCGCGTCAAAGTCACCGAGATTGACCCGATTTGCGCGCTGCAAGCCGCGATGGACGGGTTCGAAGTGACCACGCTGGAGGACGCCGTGTCCGAGGCGGACATCTTTGTCACCACCACCGGCAACAAGGACGTTATCCGCATCGAGCATATGCGCGCGATGAAGGACATGGCCATCGTCGGCAACATTGGCCATTTCGACAACGAGATTCAGGTCGCCAGCCTGAAGAACCACAAATGGACCAACATCAAAGACCAGGTGGACATGATCGAGATGCCCAGCGGCAACCGCATCATCCTGCTGTCCGAAGGCCGCCTGCTGAACCTGGGCAACGCCACCGGGCACCCGTCCTTTGTGATGTCGGCCAGCTTCACCAACCAGGTGCTGGCCCAGATCGAGCTGTTCACCAAGGGCGATGAATACGAAAACAAGGTCTACATCCTGCCCAAACACCTGGACGAGAAAGTCGCCCGCCTGCATCTGGAGCGCATCGGCGTGAAGCTGTCCTCGCTGACGAAGGACCAGGCGGATTATATCGGCGTCACCCCCGAGGGTCCGTTCAAGCCCGAGCATTACCGCTACTAAACTGCGGCAAATCGACTGCGCAAACGCCCGTCTGGCCATCCAGGCGGGCGTTTTTCTGCGAAAAGGGGGGAAATTTCCCAGGCTTTGCCTCAGATATGCGTTTTGCCCGGAAAAAATTCTTGTTCCGAAGGGAGAAGCCAGTAGGCTCTGCCCAACTTCGACCCCGAAGTTTCAAGAGCAAAAGGCACACAATAGCCGTCGGAATGGGAGTAAGCTCATGGGTAAGCGCGACGATCTGATCGCTAAATACGCGGACGATCTGAAAAACAAATGCGGGATGGAGCCCGATATGGACCTGCTGACCAAGGTCACTATCGGTTGCGGCCCCGCGATTTACAATGACGACGCCTCGACCGTCGCGGCCACTCAGGAAAGCGAGCTGGAAACCGTTAAAAACAACTTCCTGATCAAGAAGCTGGGCCTGGCCGACGGCCCCGAGCTGATGGCTGCCATCAACTCGGTGATCGAAACCTATGGCCGCTCCGAGCGTAACAAATACCGCGCCGTGGTTTACTACATGCTGGCCAAGCATTTCGGCAAAGAATCCATCTACGGCTGATTTGCCCCTTTGGATTTTTCCAATACGCCCGCCCATTGTGGCGGGCGTTGCGCATTTGAAGGGTATTCTAAATACTCGGGTGTTTGGCGTGACATCGACTTGCGCTATGGTTGATTAAACCGAGTCAGGACGGCCGGATCCAATCCAGTTACACGTGTGGTGAGTAGGGAGCACGTGGGGAGCGGAGGGGCCGATTATGTCTCGGGCCCTCCGCACATTCATTTGAATTTTCGCCGCCTGTCGCGATGGAACTGAATGAACTCAGCCCAGGCAGCCGGGCTGAGCGCTTTGCGCAGCAGTTGCCGTCTTTGGTGCGGGGGGCCCATCAGTCTTTGAACGTATCGGCGCATCCAGAACCGCGTGTCCTGGTGCCTGGAGGCATCGGGGTTTGCGAAATTCACCAGGGCTTGTGTGGCCCAGCTGCCCGGCTCTGGGAGGATCCCGTTCAAGGCCTCGGCCAGCGCTCCGAGATCGGTTTGCCAGTCAGCAAGACCACGCCGATTCAGCCGGATCAGAGCCTGTTTCTGGCTCTCGTCGCTGATCCGCCTCAGATAACAGATGTGATCGGCCAGAAGGCGCAGGTTCAGCGCGGCCGTCTGGTGGCGCAGCTCCATCCCGTGCAGGATATGATGCAAAAACCGATCTTCAAGCGATGGAATGCGGACGCCGGAAACGGGGCTGGGCTGCGAATCTCTGAACATTTGCGATGCAGTCAGCACAGAGCAAACAGCCTCCGACCCCGGCCTTAGATGCAGTTCGACAGTCAGCGGCCAATCCGGATGAACGATCTGCGCCATGTGATGGTGATCGCCCACATGCAAGGCAGAGCTGTCCGTCACAAGCCCCTTTGCCGCGCGAATGAAATGCGCCGCATCCTGAGCGCGCGATTCTGGCACCAGCAAATCCAGATCGCTGATATAGCGATGCGCCGGGGTCGGATGCAGCGGGTCCAGAATGTCTGCCGCCCCTTTCAGTGCCAGAACGGGGATACCATGGCCGGACAGGATGTTTGCGATCTGAGACATCTGCCCGCGCGCCGCTGTGTTCCGCGCGGCATTTGCGCGCTGCATTTCGGTAAAGTAGATCAGCAAGTCTTGGGGCAGGGCCGAGCCCAGGTCGGCGGAATTCAGAAACGCGCTGTGCAGAACGGTTTGAACATGCCCGTTATTGGCAATTGTTGCGATCTCTTCCGGGCGGCTTTGCGTCAGATCCTGTTTCAGCCCGGATGGTGCCGGACGGCCCAAAGCGATTGCCAACAGGCTCAGGACTGCCCGGTGCGGGGCAGAGCCACAGGCGTTCAGGGCCGGGGGGCGTTCAGCAATTCCAGACATGTTGGCACTGAATAGCCTGATGAGTCATAGGTCAACCGATAGGCCGGTACGCGGTTCAGAAAGCTGGCCAATACAGACAGGTCAGCGCGGTGGGAACCGGACAGGCGCGATCCAGCTTTCAGAGCCTCAATCAGAGCCTGTTCCGGCGGAATCTGCTGTATTTCACAATCTACCGAGGGGTTGAAATTCGGGAATATGATCGCGGCAACAGAAACAGGCTGTCCAACCTTTGGAGCGTTCGCAAGATGCAGGGGCAGGTAGCGCACACCCATTCGCGGCTGTCTGGGGGTCAGATCAAAACGATGCTGAAGCTGGATAACTTCGTTCAGCCCCCACGATCCGGGTTTTACGCCTGCGGATGTGGGAAAGGATAAGATGTCATTGCCATTGTGATGCAGGGGGATGTGATCGTCGCCCAGATAATCGCACCCGGCTGCGACAAGCCCCAAAGTCAGGGTCGATTTTCCCTGACCGCTATCGCCGCAAATCAACAATGACCGCTCGTTTTGCGCCACGCAGCCGGCATGAAACACGGCCGCAACATCGGAAGGGCCGCAAATGATTTCAGCGATCTCTCGGACGATCACAAAGCGCGCGGCGTCCAGGCTGATACGCCCGGTAAGAGGGGTCTGATCGCGGAAAATGGCGAAACCTGCCTCGTCGGGGATGACCTCCAGACAGGTGGCCGGGGCGGGCTGGGCCGTGGTCATATGCCCAAGGATCACGTCAATCTGCTCGGTTAAAATCGCATCGGGGCAGCGGAATCGCACGCGGCCACCGGCCCCTGCGAACAGCAATTCGGTGCCTGCCAGCGCACGATAGGGCACGGGATCGGGAAAAGCAGGAGGCCCGTCCATCAGCAGCCCCGATTCCGTCCAGCTATCCAGGACCGAGCAAACCGCATCATAGGCCGGTGTAATGTCGTCTGGTGTCTCGGCGATATGTCTGGCGATCTGCTGAGGTGTCCGCGCCTGGCACAGCCCATCCAGAATGCGCAGGCCAAAGGCATTCGTCAGCAGGATCGTCCCCGATACCGGAGACAACAGTGCCACGGATTGGCCAAGCGTCGCGCGGACAATGCTCTGAGCGATCGAAGCATCAGGTAAGGACGGGGCGGGCGACATGCAGGGGCCTGAAATTGCGTTTCTTAGAACCAGAAAAGAGGATCAGAAGCCTCCGGTCAATTGAAGTCTTTGCGCCAGCCGTCTTGCAGGTTTCGGTTCTCGGGGAAGTCATTCCAGCCGCCGTATTTCGGGGTTTCGGGCCCTTCCTGAAATCCGAACCACCAGCAAATCCACCATGGGTAATAGTCCCGGCAATTCCATTCGTCGCTGGTGCTGGCCTGTGCCAGGGCCTCGGATGCGGTGATTGCAACAACCGAGGCACCGGCCGCCGCAGCTGAATACTTGCTTACGGATTTCAGAACATCCCGACGCGAGACATTCGGACTGTCTGGGTTTTTGGGCTCATCTGACATCTTCTGGGCACCTAAGTTTGTGTTGTAGATTTTAGCCGCGTCCGCCACCGCGCCCGCCGCCACGGCCTCCACCATGACCACCGCCATGGCCGCCACCATGACCACCGCCGTTCCCGCCTCCTGGGCCACCGCCGCCGGGATTATCGCACCACCACGGAGGATTCGGAGTGCTGCAAGCGGCCTGTGCGGCGGCCTCTTCTGCGCTCAGCGCAACAATAGAGGCCCCGGTCAGGGCCGCTGAATACTTGCCAACTGCTCTGAGCGCGTCGCGCCGAGAGTAGTTCCGGGGGGTATCATTGTTTTCTGACATTACTCGACTGCCAATTTTTTCTAATTAATATCAGAGTTTCGCAGTCAGAGATAGCCCGCCATCGCATTCGGGCGCTTTGGCGTTATTCTGCTGGCAGAATTTGGGGGGCTTGTGGCGCGTTCCGGCCTTCTATCCAGCGATCCAGAAGCGATTTGGCGGCGGATTCATCGCGTTGGCGGATAACCGCTCGTAGATCCCGCAAGGCCGAGGCGATTTCCAGTTCGGACAGCCCGTTTTCCGGCGAGCGCATGATCTTATCGTGCGGGGTGGTGATCATGTCCGAGCGCAGCAGCAGCTCTTCTTTCAGCTTTTCGCCGGGGCGCAGGCCGGTGTAGGTGATCTCGATATCGCCTTGGGGGTTGGTGGCGTTGCGCACGGTCAGCCCCGCGCCCTCGATCATTTGTCTGGCGATGTCGCGGATCAGGACGGGATCGCCCATTTTCAGAACCAGAACATCGCCGTGC
Source organism: Youngimonas ophiurae (nom. illeg.) (assembly GCF_049803795.1). Lineage (NCBI taxonomy): Bacteria > Pseudomonadati > Pseudomonadota > Alphaproteobacteria > Rhodobacterales > Roseobacteraceae > Thalassovita > Youngimonas ophiurae (nom. illeg.). The sequence continues at coordinate 573,869 of NZ_JBNAGJ010000002.1, read as the reverse complement.
TCGGCATACGAGCCAGCAAGCAGAACCAGGCGCACGGCTTCGGAGATCGTCATGAAAAAGCGTGACACTTTGGGATGCGTCACCGTGACGGGGCCGCCCAGGGCGATCTGTTCGCGAAACAGCGGGACAACCGAACCCGAAGAGCCCAGAACATTGCCAAACCTGACCATCCCGAATCTTGTCTGCGTGCTGCGGGTTGCCAGATCCTGCACCACCAGCTCGGCCAGCCGTTTCGAGGCGCCCATCGTGCTGGTCGGCCGTACGGCCTTGTCCGAGGAAATCAGCGTGAACTGCTGAACCCCGGCCGCCATTGCAGCATCGGCCAGCACCTTGGTGCCAAGCACATTGTTGCGCAGCCCTTCGATCAGGTTGCATTCCACCATCGGCACATGTTTATAGGCCGCCGCGTGCAAAACCGTGTCAATCTGATAGCGCTTTAGCACGTCCTGCACCAAGTCGCCTTCGCAGATAGAACCCAGAACCGGGATCAAGCGCGTTTCTGGGCGCAGGTCTGCCAGTTCGCGTTCGATTTCGAACAGCATCAGCTCGGAATGATCCAGCAGCACCAGAACCTCGGGTTTGCACATAAGCAGCTGACGGCAAATCTCGGACCCGATCGAGCCACCCGCCCCCGTCACCAGGACACGTTTGGCGCAATAGGCATCGCGGACCTCGGGCAGCTGATTCTCGATCATCTCGCGGCCCATCAGGGTTTCCAGCCCGGCATGTTGCAGGGGGGCGTCCTCCATGCGGCCTTCGAGGAAATCCGCAAATGACGGCATGGTTTGAACCTCGGCGCCCATCAAGCGCAGGCTGCGTTCGATACGTGCGCGCTCGGCCCGACCAACAGAGGGGATGGCCAGAACGATGCGGTCGATTTCGCCGCTGCGCAGTAAAGAGGGGATGCGTTCCGGTGCATAGACAGGCAGGCCGCGGCGACTGCGCGATTGCAGCGTGGGATCGCTATCGACAAAACACACAGGGCGCACCGCATGATCCGTTGCCAAAGCGGCAGCCAGTTGCAATCCGGTCTGGCCCGCGCCGTAAATCAGCACGCGTTTGCGCGCCTGGCCCGTTTCATACAGATGCACGACGGCGGCTCTCATGCTGATCCGCATCGCGATATTCAGGCTTAGATACAGCACGCCGAACAGAATCCCGAATGCGATTGGCATGGGCTGGCTAACCAGCGCCGGAGGCACCAGCGCAGCAACAGCGACAGCCACCGCCACAAGGCCTGATTGCAGCATCTCTGCTGCGCGATACCCAATCAGGCGTGTGTGATTCAGGCCCAATGCGCGGCTTAGCCCGCCGGACAGAAGCAGCGCCCCCAGCCAGGAAACCGTCAGCGCAAAACCAGGCAGGTTCTGGATCAACCCGTGAAAGCTCAGCAGGCTGAAACCAAAGGCCAGGGTAATGGCGCTGGCCTCGACACCTTGCAAAATCAGGGCTTTCTGCGTGCGTTCCATGCCTGAAATAAGACGGAATAGCCGCTGTACCCGAGGTATAGCATCATCCGAGCGGGTCAGAAATTGCCGGGGGGAGGCAAGCGCTTTTTTCATTTTAAAATTCTATTTCCGGTATCAAACACCGGAATCCTGAAGGGCATATATAAAATGGTCATGACGAAGGGCGATTCCGACAAGACTTGATCGCCAGCTTATGCTGCAAAGCAGTATTTTTCCAGTGAGATGCTTAACATTTGGCCAGAATCACCCGTCTGGACTAACGCGCCCCAGAGCCTTAGACAGGCACAAACAGCAAATTCAGGCGGTTTCCATATGTCTCGTTCTCTGTTCGGCACCGATGGTGTGCGCGGTTTGACCAACACTCATCCCATGACGGCCGAGCTGGCGATGAAGCTGGGCGCAGCTGCCGGGCGTTATTTTCGCCGTGATCAGCAGGATCACCGCGTTGTTATCGGCAAGGACACGCGCCTGTCTGGCTATATGCTGGAAAACGCGCTGACCGCCGGGTTCACCTCGACCGGGATGAACGTGTTTCTGCTGGGGCCCATGCCCACGCCGGCGATCGGGTACCTGACGCGCTCGATGCGGGCGGATGTGGGGGTGATGATTTCCGCCTCGCATAATCCGGCCTATGACAACGGGATCAAGTTTTTTGGCCCCGACGGGTTCAAACTGTCCGATGAGGCCGAGATCGAGATCGAGCGCCTGCTGAACGAAGGTGTGGCGCTGGCTGCCCCGGAAAATATCGGGCGGGCGAAACGTGTGGATGACGCGCTGGGCCGCTACGTGGAATATGCCAAAACGACTTTCCCGCGCGGGCTGCGCCTGGACGGGCTGCGCGTGGTTCTGGATTGCGCTAACGGGGCCGCCTATAAGGCCGCGCCGAATGTGCTGTGGGAACTGGGTGCCGAGGTTGTCCCGGTTGGCGTCACCCCGAATGGGCGCAATATCAACGAGGATTGCGGCTCGACCAGCCCCGAGGCCGCCGCGCGCAAAGTGCGTGAAACCCGTGCAAATCTGGGGATCTGCCTGGATGGCGATGCAGACCGCGTGATCATTCTGGACGAAACCGGCAAGGTCGCGGATGGGGATCAGATCATGGGTCTGATTGCCTCGATGTGGGCCAAAGAGGGGCTGCTTCAGGGGAATGCTCTGGTTGCGACGGTGATGTCGAATCTGGGGCTGGAACGGTTCCTGAACGATCAGGGGATTGGGCTGGAGCGAACCTCGGTTGGGGATCGCTATGTGGTCGAGCGGATGCGCGAGGGCGGATTCAACCTGGGCGGAGAGCAATCCGGCCACATCGTGATGACGGATTATGCCACCACCGGGGACGGGCTGATTGCGGCGCTTCAGTTCCTGCGTGCGATGGTCGAAACCGGCAAAACCGCCAGCCAGCTGACCAAAGTCTTCGAGCCGGTGCCGCAAATCCTGCGGAACGTGCGTTTCACCAAGGGCAAACAGCCGCTGGATTCCGACAATGTGCAGGCCGCCATCGCAGATGGAGAGAAAGCTCTGGGCAGCACCGGGCGCCTGCTGATCCGCAAATCCGGCACCGAGCCGTTGATCCGCGTGATGGGAGAGGCCGAGGATAAGGCCCTGCTGGACAGTATCATCACCAAGATCTGTACCGCGGTCGAACAGGCCGCCTGATCACAGCACGCCCAGCACCAGCCCGGCCAGGGCGCTGCCTCCGACGGCATAGCCGCCGTCGATCAGGATCAGCTGAACCGGCCTGCCGGCAAAGGAATAGCAGGTTGCCAGCCAGGGCACTGACAGGAACAGCCCAATCAGAATCCCTCCGATCAGGGCTTCATTCCAGGTGTCGATTCCGGCTTGCGTAAACACAAATCGCATCATTCCCGCCACCAGCAAACAACTGGCAAAGGCGATGATATACGGCACTGGCGCACCTTTGTTCAGCGGCTGGCCACTGTCGTCGGTGGCAATGCCGGTGGCTTTCACCCAATGCGATGCCAGGAACATGTACCAGATTGCACCGAACCCATAGGCAGCCAAAGCCGCAAGCAGAATGTCCAAATGTTGCATGAGCTTGCCTTTGAAACAGTCTCTAATTCAGCCCAAAACCTCGAGTCCCGCCATGTGGCAGATCAGATCCCATTCAGCCTTGGTGACTGGCTGAACCGACAGCCGCGAGTTTTTCACCAACACCATATCGGCCAGTTCAGGCGTCGCCTTTATCTGATCAAGCGTGACCGGAGTCTTGACGGATGTAACAGCCTTGATGTCTACACATTCCCAGCGCTCATCGTCGGTTGTGCTGTCGGGGTGTGCCTCGGCGATGATCTGGACAACGCCCACCACCGCCTTTTGTTTCTGCGAATGATAGAAAAAGCCCAGGTCGCCCAGGGCCATTTCTCGCATGAAATTCCGCGCCTGATAATTGCGCACGCCGTCCCATTCTTCGCCCAGATCGCCCTTGGATTGCTGGTTGTCCCAGCTCCAGGTGTCGGGTTCGGATTTGAACAGCCAGTAGCGCATCAGCCGATTACCCGGTTCCAGGCGATCAGTTCGACGTTTTCGAACAGACCGGCCTTGGCATAGGGGTCACCGGCGGCCCAGGCTTCGGCTTGTGCCATATCTTCGACATCCAGGATCACCAGCGATCCACACATCTGTGCCGCGTCATCCAGCAGCGGCCCGGCCTGAGCAACAATGCCGGTTTCCTGGATATAGGCCAGGTGGTCGGCGCGGTTGGCCTTGCGGATTTCAAGCGCTCCGGGTTTGTCACGAGCGATCAGGGCGATGTACATTCGGGTCTCCAATTCTAGAGGTATAAGGTCATGTGTGGGCGCGGGCCGTCAAGCCTTTGCGCCTTTCTTACCGCTGCCCAGCATGGCGGGGCTATGTTTATCCAGAGGCCAGCGCGGCCGAGCGGTCAGGCTCATGTCGTCTGTCTGTCCGGCCAGAAAACGCTCGGCTCCGGCATAGGCGATCATGGCGGCATTATCGGTGCACAGCGCCAGGGGGGGCGCGCTGAATTGCACATCGTTTTGGGTGCAAACAGTCTCTAACTCGGCCCGAATAGCCTTGTTTGCGGCCACACCGCCAGCAACAGCCAGCAGGGGCTGCGCGGGGGTCAGGGTCAGATATTCATCAATCGCGCGCCGCGTCTTTTTGGCCAGAACATCGCGGATGGCAGCCTGAAACCCGGCGCTCATATCCGCGCGGTCCTGTCGGGTCAGCCCGCCTTTTTCAGCGATGATATGATCGCGGGTCCGCAGCAGGGCGGTTTTCAGCCCCGAGAAGGACATATCGCAGCCCGGACGATCCAGCAGGGGGCGCGGGAAGGCGAATCTCAGAGAATCCCCGGCCATCGCCTCGTGTTCGACCGAGGGGCCGCCGGGCTGAGGCAGCCCCAGCAAGCGCGCGGTTTTGTCAAAGGCCTCTCCTGGGGCGTCGTCGATCGTGCCGCCAAGGCGGGTGAATTCTTCTGGGCCGTGTACGATCAGGAACTGGCAATGCCCGCCGGAAACCAGCAGCATCAGATAGGGAAACGCCACCTGATCCGTCAGCCGCGGGGTCAGGGCGTGCCCGGCCAGATGGTTCACGCCAATCAGAGGCTTCCCCGTCGCGGCCGCGATTCCCTTGGCGCACATGACGCCGGAAATCACACCGCCAATCAGGCCCGGCCCGGCGGTTACGGCGATAGCATCAACATCCCGCAGGGTCAGATTCGCCTGATTTAGAGCCTGTTTCACGCAGATATCCAGTTTCTCGGCATGGGCGCGGGCGGCGATTTCGGGGACAACCCCACCATAGGCGGCGTGAAGATCCGTTTGCCCATGCACAACCGAGGACAGGATTTCAGGCACCCCGCCGACACGCACGATTGCGGCGGCTGTATCGTCGCAGCTGCTCTCGAGCCCCAGGATGGTTACCGTTTGCGTCATGTCATGTCCGTTGCAACAAAGATATACGGCAGGTAACACCTGAGACAGTCTCAAACAATCCCGGCCTGATGCGATGCGCCCTCTGATCCTGCTGACCCGACCGAAAGACAGCGCCACGCGTTTTGCCGCGCAGTTGCAGGACAGGTTTGGGCCGCTTGAGATCGTGATTTCGCCGTTGCTACAGATTGAACCGGCCTCCACCCGGCCCGACGTTACGCCCTATCGCGCGCTGATCTTTACCTCGGCACATGCGGTTGGTTTCGGTGCGGCTGGCGCGCGTTGCTATGTGGTGGGTCAGACGACTGCACGGGCGGCTGAGGCCGCGGGCCTGTCCGTTATTCACACCGCCCAGGACGCCACGTCACTGATACGGCGGATTCTGGCCGACAAAGAGCCTGGCCCGCTTTTGCATTTGCGCGGAGCATTCGCGCGCGGAGAGATTGCCCAGACTCTTACCGCAGCAGGATGCAAAACCGAGGAGTCAGTGGTTTATGCGCAGACTCCGGTGCCTCTGACGGACCGGGCCAAACAGGTAATCGGGGCAAATTGCGCGGTAATAGTGCCGATTTTTTCGCCCCGCACGGCCCGTCTGTTTGCCCAAGAGGTAACAGACTGGACCCACCTGCATATCGCCGCGCTAAGCCCCGCAGTGGCAGCAGAACTGCCAAAGGCCGCGAAACGTCTGGAAATTGCGCATCGCCCGGATGCCGAAGCGATGTTAATGACAATCAAAGGACTGATGGACGCAGTGAGTTAACTTGAGGGTTATTCTTCCTGCCATTAGTCTTATCCATAGCTAAGTGATTTTGTTTCCAGATTCGAAAGGATGACCCGCGGTGTCCGACCCCGAAAAAGACAAGAATTCCCCCGAGGCGCAGGCAGAAGATATCGTGGACGCAGTCGTCATCGAAGACGAGGATACTCCGGACCGGGACGCCCCTGAAAAGCATCCTGAGCCCGAAGCGCAGCAGGAGGAAGAGCCCCCGGTTGACGCGCCTGCCGAGGAAATCAATCTGGAAGAGCCCGCAGAGCCCACCGAAGCGCCGGCACAAGAGCCCGTTTCCCCCACCGAGGTAAAGAAGGTGGGGTTTGTTCCTCTGGTCCTGGGCGGCATCGTTGCGGCGGGTATCGGGTTCGGGGCGTCCAAATTCGTGTTTCCCGACGGTTGGCCCGGCGCTGGATCGAATGCGGCCGTTGAGGCTTTGACTGCGCAGCTTCAGCAGCAGAATAAGACCCTGACCAGCCTGGAAACGCGGCTGAAGGCCGCCGAAAATGCCCCCATCCCGCAGCCGGATCTGACCCCGGCGACAGATGAGATCGCCAGGGTTGCCGGCACTGTCTCGGCGTTAGAGCAACAGCTGAACGCCCTGGATACGCGCCTGACGATGCTTGAAAAACAGCCGGCCGAAGGTGGCGCAAATGCCGCAGCGGTCGAGGCATATGAACGCGAAGTGCGCGCCCTGCGAGACGCGATGGAGCAACAGAAAGCCGAGGTGGATGCTCTGGTTGCCGCTGCCGAAGAGGATAAGGCCAGCGCTGAAATGACGGCTCAGCAGGCGATGATCCGCTCTGCCGTGTCACGCATTCAGATTGCGCTGGATACCGGGGCAGGTTTTGCCGATGCGGTTTCGGATTTGCAGAACGCGGGCGTATCCGTGCCCGCCGCGCTGGAGACGGCAAAATCTGGCGTGGCCACCATGGCGCAGCTGTCGCTTGAGTTTCCGCAATCGGCGCGGACTGCCCTGACCGCCGCGCGCAAAGAAGAGGGCACCGGCGGGAACCTGTGGAACTTCATGCGAAACCAGTTGGGCGTGCGGTCTTTGGAACCTAAAGAGGGCACCGATGCCGATGCAATCCTGTCGCGCGCCGAGGCGGCGATGGCGGATGGACGGCTGACCGACGCGCTGGCCGAATTGCAGGCGTTGCCCGAACAGGCCCGCGTGGAACTGACCGACTGGATGGCAGCAGCCACCCAACGCGCCCAGGCCCTGTCAGCGGCCGAAGCGCTGAGCGCCCAAGTGGCTTCGAACTAAGGGGGAAACGAAAATGTTGTGGTCTCTGATTAAGATTGTCGTTTTCGTTGCCCTGGTCGCGGCTGCGACCTTGGGTGCGGGGTATTTGCTGGAACTGGATGGCGGTGTGCGCATCGCCGTTGGCGGGATCGAGCTGAACCTGACGCCGCTGACCGCGGTTATCGGGTTGCTGCTGATGGTGCTGGCGATCTGGCTGCTGCTGAAGCTGGCCTCGCTGACTGTGGCGGTTCTGAAATTCCTGAATGGGGACGAAACCGCCCTGTCGCGCTACTTTGATCGCAATCGCGAGCGCAAAGGCTATAAGGCCCTGACCGAGGGCATGATGGCGCTGGCCTCGGGTGAGGCGCGGCTGGCCATGTCCAAGGCCGCCAAAGCCGAGCGTTACCTGGAAAAACCCGAGCTGACCAACCTGCTGACCGCTCAGGCCGCTGAAATGGCCGGTGATCGCAAAAAGGCCGAGGAAACCTACAAAAAACTGCTGTCCGAGGACCGCACCCGTTTTGTCGGTGTGCGCGGGATCATGAAGCAAAAATTGGCCGACGGTGACGGGGATACTGCCCGCAAACTGGCGGAAAAGGCGATTTCCCTACGCCCCAAACATGTGGAAACGCAGGATATTTTGCTGAAACTTCAGGCCGAGGCGCGCGATTGGTCTGGTGCTCGTGAGACCCTGAACCTGAAGCTGAAACACGGCTCTTTGCCGCGCGATGTGCATAAACGCCGGGACGCGGTTCTGGCGCTGTCTCAGGCCAAGGGTATTCTGGACGAGGGCAATGACATCAAGGCCCGCGAGGCCGCGATCGAGGCAAATCGCCTGTCTCCTGATCTGATCCCCGCAGCCTGTTATGCGGCGCGCAGCTATCTTGAAAATGGCAAGCCCAAGCTGGCGACTCGCCTTCTGAAAAAGGCCTGGGGTGCCCAGCCGCATCCCGATCTGGCCGCTGCTTTTGCTGCGATTGTCCCCGATGAAACGCCCGCCGAGCGGCTGAAACGCTTTCAGCAACTGTTCAAGCTGCACCCCGATCACCGCGAAACCCGTCTGGTCGAGGCCGAGCTGCAAATCGCCGCCGAGGACTTCCCCGCCGCGCGCCGCGCCTTGGGTGAGTTGATCGAAGATGCTCCGGATTCACGTGCCCTGACGATCATGGCCGCGATTGAACGCGGCGAGGGGGCCTCGGATCAGGTGGTCAAGGGCTGGCTGGCCCGCGCGCTGAATGCGCCTCGGGGGCCGCAATGGGTTTGTGGAAACTGTCACAACATTCACACTGAATGGGTGCCTGTATGCGAAAACTGTCAGGCTTTCGATACTTTGGAATGGAAGGCCCCTCCGGCGGCCGAGGTCCAAAGCGCAACAGGCGTTGCCATGCTGCCGCTGATCGTGGGTGCGCTTGAAAACCAAAGCGCGCCAGAGGAGCCCGAAGAAGAACCCACGCCGCCGGTTGTCGATGCGGAAATCATTGATGACCCCTCCGAGGTAGACGCACCACCGCAAGAGGCGAAATAGGGTTTCAGGCGTCAAAGGGCGCAGCTTATTGGATGATCCCAAAGGCACCGCTGGTCAGGTTGGCGGTCAATCCAATTCAAGCTTAAAACCCCTCAACGCGATCAAGTTGCGTTGAGGGGGCCGCATTTAGTAGCCAGGTCGCGGCACCAACCCCATGAGCGCCTGGGACAGTCCGCCGTCGATAGTGATGTCTTGCCCGTTGATATAGCCCGCGCGGTCGCTGGCCAGGAACACGGCGGTATTTGCCATGTCGTCGGGGTCGCCAATCCGGCGCGACGGGACCATGTTTTCGCGCGCTTCTTTCACTTTGGCATCCGCATAGAATGCGGCAGAAAGCGGCGTCATCACAAGCCCAGGGCTGATCGAATTTGTCCGGATCCCTTTGGGGCCCCATTCGTAGGCCAGTTGGCGCACCATCATCAGAGCCGCAGCTTTGCTTGCACTATAGGCTCCCGATGCAGGCTGAGGATGGCTGCCCGCGATCGAGGCGATCTGAACAATCGCGCCCTTCCCCTTGGCGACCATCTGCGGGCAAAACGCCTTGGCGACCCTGAGCGAGCCGCTCAGATTGATGTTCAGAAGATCGTTCCAGTCGTCATCCGTGACTTCGCTAAGGGGGGCGGGGCGCAAAATGCCCGCGTTGTTGATCACCACATCCGCCCCGCCGAGATTTTCCTCTACAAAGGATGCAGCCATCGCGACAGATTCGGGCTGACCGATGTCACAATCATAGGCCAGCGCGGTCTGCCCTGTCGGATCCATCTCGGCCATGAGCGTGTTCGCCGTGTCCGGATTACGATCTAGGGCAACAACTTTTGCGCCGGCCTCGTGAAAGGCGGCCAGACAAGCGCGGCCTATTCCTCCGGCGCCGCCGGTTACCACGACAACCTTGTTATCCAATCCGAGCCAAGTCATCCGATCTGTTCCTTTTTCATGCTGGCAAGATGCCGGCCCGTGATGAATCCAAAGGTCATGGCCGGACCCAACGTGATACCCGCGCCGGGATAGTTGCCGCCCATCATGGACGCGCGGTCGTTGCCCACAGCGTAAAGTCCCGGTATCGGATGCATTTCCGTGTCAAGAACCTGCCCCTCGACCGTGGTTTGCAATCCGTCGAACGTCCCAAGATCGCCCATCACCACCTTCAACGCATAGAAGGGGCCTGTCTCGACCGGGCCAACGGCGGGGTTCGGTGTGTGGTCGGGATCGGCGAGATAGCGGTTAAAGCTGGTCCGGCCCTTGTGAAAGGCCGCATCCTCGCCTTTACGCGCGCCTTCGTTGTAGGTGCGAATGGTATCTTCCAGCCCGGTCGGATCAATGCCACAGGCCCTGGCCAGGTCCTTCAGCGTGCGGCCCGTCTGGATATAGCCGTTGGCGATATAGCCGCGCAAAGGCACCGGGGCCGGCTTTGCAAATCCCAGCCCGTATTTGCGAATGGTCGGGCGGTCGGCGATCAGCCAGCAGGCGGTCTCTTCTTGCCCTGCACAGGCCTCGATCATGGCCGTGCCGACGTCGTGATAGCTGTTGCTTTCATTCGTAAAGCGCTTTCCCGATTTCAGAACGGCGATAATACCCGGCTTATAGCGATCCAGCAGATGCGGAAAGGGTTTGAACGTGCCTTTGCCCGTGGGGACTTTGGACACCGGCATCCAGGCAGAGGTGCTGGGATAATGCATGTCGAACTTAGCCCCGACCGAGGTGCCAAGATCGATACCGTCGCCGGTATTCCCTGCGGGAACCGGGGAAAGATGTTCGCCCCCGCGCCGCAGATGCGGATAGGCTTTGCGGATTTTGTCAAGGTCATGGGCAAATCCGCCAGCCGCCAGAACAACGCCTTTGCGGGCAGTGATCTTCACCGTTTTGCCGCTGCTCTCAACCAGCGCGCCTTGGATGGCGCCGTCGGATGTAATCAGCTCTTTCGCGGGGCAGGAGGTGTAAATCGGAATGCCCAGGTCAAAACAGCTTTTGGCAAGGCGCGCGGCCAGCGCGTTGCCAGAGGTGACCTTGGTGCCGCGGCCATAGCGTGCGACCTCGGCAAAATGTGCGACCAGCCGTCGGGTCACATAGGCAAACGATGTCAGGGATTTGGTCGCGTTGAAGAAGTGTTTGATGTCCGCGTTCGACGAATTGAACATCATGCCCATGAACGTAATCGTCGATAGCGGCGGGCGCAGCCGCTTGATGTCTGGCCCCAAGACCGAGGTATCGAAGGGCTTGGCCAGCACCGAGCGCCCCGCATCCACGCCGCCCGGCGCGTCCGGGTGGTAATCTGGATACAGCGTGGGCACGAATTCCACGGCGGTTTCGGCTTCAAAGAACTTCAGCATCTCGGGCCCGGCATCCAGATATGCCTCGACCGTTTCGGCATCATAGAGGTTGCCCGTCTCGGCCTTCATATAATCGACAGCCGCCTGACGACTGTCCGGCACGCCGCAATGGCTGTTTCCGGGAATCCACAAGACGCCGCCGGAGAAGGCTGTCGTGCCGCCAAAGACGTCTTCCTTTTCGACAATAATCGCATTCAACCCGTTTTTGGCCGCTGTGATCGCCGTTGACATGCCGCCGGCACCGGACCCGATCACCAGAACATCGCAGGTATGGTTTTCGCTTAATTTCGTGGACATGACGGAACTCCCCTTGTCTCTCCTCGATCGGGAGAGTCGCATTTCAGGGGGCATGATCGAATGGACCAAGGCAGAGATTTATTGCATAATTCGTTTGAGTGGCTGTCATCGTCTGATCGGGAGAAATGAAATGGGGCAGGCCAAAAATGCCGCTATTCCGCGATATTATCTTTACGGAGATCAGGTTAATGACGTCGAGTTGAACTTTATCCATGTGGAGCCGATCCGCGAGAGAAGCGGTGCGCATGATTGGACTATTCGCGCACATGCCCATCCGGATCACCATCAACTGCTGCTGGTGGAAAAAGGCGGCGGAGAGATCGTGATCGAAGGCCAGAAAATTGCCACTCCTACCGGCAGCCTGATCGTCATCCCGGCCGCGATGGTGCATGAAATCCATTTCGGAGCCGATACGGACGGGATCGTGGTCACGGCGGCCTCGGCCTATGCGACATCCGTGTCCCAGGGTGACAAACGCCTGCTGGAGACCCTCAGCCAGCCGGGCGTCTATCCGATTTCCGGCACCGGGGTCAGCGCCGAGGCCATGAAGGACGCCTTTGAGTGGCTGCTGCGCGAATATATCTGGTCCGCGCCGGGCCGCAGGCTGGCGGTGATGGCGCATTTCATGCGTATTCTGGTGGCGGCCGTGCGGCTGCGCAGTGTCCAGTTGCAAACCGTAACAGCGGCACGGGACCGGGATTATGACATCCTGATGCGGTACAAAGAACTGGTCGAGCATAATTTCCGTCAGGAAAAAGCGATGGATTTCTATGCCGGAGAGATCGGAATCAGCACGCAGCGTCTGAATCAGGCCTGCAAATCCCGCGCGGGCAAGACCGCCTCGGAAATTCTGCATGAACGCGCCATCATCGAGGCCAAACGATACCTTCTGTATATGGAAATGACGGTGGCCGAGATCGGCTATGATCTTGGGTTCGAGGATCCGGCCTATTTCTCGCGGTTCTTTTCTCAGCGGGTGGGGCAGCCGCCGGGGGCCTATCGTGCGCGCCAGGGGGCCGAACAGGAACGAATAGACCTGGCGAACTAAGCGAAAGTCCAAGCGTTTGGCGGAACTCTCCATTTTCGGGGCGGGGCGGTTTGGTCAGGATGGCCCGACGAAGGAGACCGCACATGATTTTCGAACTCAGGGCCTATGATCTGATTCCGGGCAAGGCGCCGGACTATATCGATCTGTTTCGCAAGGACGGGGTGCAATATGTCACTCGCCACCTGCCGATGGGGGGCTATTGGCTGACCGATAGCGGGATGTTGAACCGGCTGTACCACCTGTGGATATACGAGTCGCTGGAGGAACGGATGGAATGTCGGGCCGGGCTGGCGACGGATGCGGACTGGAATACCCGCTTTGTTCCCAAAGGGTTCCCGTTGATCCTGTCGCAGCGCAACATGTTGATGGAGGTGACCGAGGCCTCCTCGGATTTGCAAGCCGTGGTTGCGGCGCGGCGCGAATCTCATGCGGGGCAGGGGGACGCCGATCCGGTGTTTGGCCCCGACTATTTGTCACTGACCAGTGGTCCGGCACGGGCCGACGGGGCCGAGATTCTGGGGCGATGGCGCTGTGTGTCGGGGGAAAATCCGGGGCAGGTGACGACGCTGTACCGCCATCGTCGGGATGATCCGTTTTCGACGGCACCGGGGGCCGAGCGGCATGAATTGCTGCGGGCGCTTAGCTGTTCGCCATTGCGGTGATCGTCAGCCTGACGGTGCCCCCGCAGCGCCGAACCCGGCCCATCCGCCGTCCACGCTCAGCACTGTTCCGGTGATGGCCGATGCCGCGGGTGAGGCCAGAAAATATACCGCTTCGGCAATCTCCGAGGGTTCCAGCAGGCGGCCTAGTGGAGTGCGGGCAATCAGGCTGTCCACGTCCAGCAGGCCTTCGGCGATCAGTTTTTCCACCAGGGCGGTGCGTACATATCCGGGTGCTACGGCATTCACGCGGATGCCCTGTGCCCCCCATTCAGACCCCATCGCGCGGGTCATGGCGATGATCCCTGCCTTTGCCGCGCCATAGGCATTGCGGCGGGGCAATCCGGTCAGCCCGGCGATCGAGCTGAAATTCACGATGGCCCCGCCACGGCCCGAGCCCTGCATGGCCTGCGCGGCCAGGCGGGACATCTGGAATGTGCCTGTCAGGTGGACATCAATCACCTTGCGGAAATGGGCGCTGGTTTGCTGGGTTGTGGGCAGGCTGGTGTCGCCGATCCCGGCGTTGTTCACCAGCACATCCAGCCGGCCAAGGCGCTGCATCACGGTGTCGATGGTGTGTGAAGCGGCGTCCTCGTTCGTGACATCGCAGGCCAGCCCCAGATGGGACGGGCCCAGCTCTTGGGCGCGTTGGGTGGACTTGTTGCCGCTCAGATCCGCAATCACAACGCGGTAGCCGCGCGCGGCGAACAGGGTGGCCGTCGCCCAGCCAATCCCGTCCGCCGCACCCGTAATCAAGACCGTTGGATGATCTGACATATCCTGCCCCCGGTGCCCTTAGTTCATCAGGTTCGGCAAGATCAGGATCAGATCGGGGAAGGCCACGATGATCGAGATGATGAACACTTCGCCAATCAAGAAGGGCGTCACACCGCGAAACACGCTTTCCAGCGGGATATCCGGGCGAATGCCGTTCACGACATAGCAATTCAGCCCAACCGGCGGTGTGACCACGCCCACCTCGATCAGTTTGACCAGCAGGATGCCGAACCAGATGGGATCATAGCCCAGCCCGATAATGGCCGGATAGACAACGGGCAGCGTCAGCATCATCATGCCCAGCCCGTCCAGGATCATCCCCATCAGCAGATACATCACGATGATCCCCAGCAGGATCACGCCGCGCGGCACGTCCAGCCCGACAACCAGATCGGTCACCGCGCCGGGCAGGCCGGTAAAGGCCAGAAATCGCACAAAGATCAGCACACCCCAGATCACCATAAAGATCATCACGGTGGTCCGTACCGTATCCAGCAGGCCGTTATGGAAATCCCGCAGGCCGATACGCTTGAACAGGGCCATCACCAGAATGATCGCGGTGGCCACGCCTGCGGATTCCGTCGGTGTCATCCAGCCCAGGTAAATCCCGCCCAGGATCACACCGACCACGGCAAACACGCCGCTGACCTGGGGCAGGGCCTTGAGCTTCTCGGTGAAGGTGGTGCCGGGTTCGACCGGGGCCATTTCGGGGTTCAGTTTCACCACCACGGTGATGACGATCAGATAGACGAACATCGACAGCAATCCGGGCACCAGGCCGGCCAGAAGCAGCTTGGCCACCGATTGCTCCACGATGATGCCATAGATCACCAGAATGGCCGAGGGCGGGATCAGCGCGGCCAGCGTACCCCCAACGGCCACAACCCCGGCGGCCAGGCGTTTGTCATAGCCGCGAGCCTCCATTTCCGGCAGGGCCAGACGGGTGAACACCGCGGTCGAGGCCGTGCTGGCCCCCGACACCGCTGCAAACCCGGCCGAGGCAAAGATCGTCGCGGTGGCCAGACCGCCGGGCGCACGCCCCACCCATTTGCGAGCGGCGTCATAGGCGGATGTGGTGATCCCCGCGTGCATCGCCAAAAAACCGATGGTGATAAACAATGGCAGCACGCTGAGCGCGTAATGCCCGGAATTGGCGTGTGGGATGATGCCCGCCAGGCCGGTTGCGACGGTCGGATTGCGCAGGATCATCATCCCCACAATGCCGGTGAAGGCGGCGGCATAGGCCACCGGAATGCCGACAAGCACCAGAAAAACCAGGGCCGCAATGCCAATATATCCAAGAGTGATCGGGTCCATGTTCTTGCCTTCTTATTCGTACGGGCTGGTTTCGATCGCATCCACCGGATGCGAGAAAATCGGAGAGCTGTCCTGGGGCTTGGCCAGCAGGCGCAGAGCCTCGGTCAGTTGCAGGGCCAGACGGATTCCCAGCAGGGCCAGCGCCCCGGTCACGATGGCGATGCCGGGCCACAAGGGAATGCCGATTTCCGGCGTGTCGCCCCCGTTGTTCCAGGACCGCATCAGGTTCAGCCAGCTGCCCTTGGTCAGGATCACAACCACAAACAGGGCCACGGTCAGGGCGATGACTTCGGTCAGCCATTTGGCGCGGCCTCGGCAGCGGTCGCTCAGCAGGGTCATGCGCACATTGCCGAAATGGCTCTGACAATAGGCGATACCCATGGTGACAAGCGCCACCATCAGTTGCTCGACAATATCAATCGACCCATGCACAGGGTGATTGAACAGGCCCCGCCCCAGGACTTCGGCGCAAACCAGCGTCATCAGGGCCAGGATCAGCAATCCCGCAACCAGGGCCGCTGTTTTCTCGACATGGCCCAAAACCGTGTCAGCAATATCAATAGCGCGTTTCATCAAAGAGTTCCTTTGTTGAATCGGCCCGGCGGGTACAATCCGCCGGACCGATCATGCACAACGATCAGGGGAGGTTACTGATCAGCGCGTGCTTTCTCAGCCTCGGACAGGATCATGTCGAACAGCTCTTGGCCCGGCAGGCCCTTGGCGGTCGTATCGTCGATCCATTTCTGCCAGCTGGGTTGCACTGCGGCCTCCAGGGCTGCCTTCACATCGTCGGTCAGCGGGATGCGGGTCAGGCCACGGGCCTCGAACTCTTTCTCGTTGGCGGCGTCGATTTCGGCATAGGCCGCGATCTGGTGCGCGTAGGCGGGGATGACCGAGTCCGCCAGCAGCTGTTTGTATTGGTCGGGCAGCGCGTCATAGGCATCTTTGTTGGCGGCCAGCGAGCACTGGATCGTCCCCAGGTTCCAGGCATCGGTTACCCAGTTCGACAGCTCGTGGAAGCGATACGCCACAAAGGCATAGGTATAGGGATACACGATCCCGTCCACCACGCCGCGCTCCAGCGAGTTGTACAAATCGGGCGCCGGCATGGTCGAGGGCACAGCCCCGATTGCGTCCATCAGCGCGGCATGACCGCCCGAGGCGTTTACGCGTACACCATCCCAATCCGCCAACGAGGCCGGAGCGTCGCCTTTGCCCATGATCTCATAATTGGGCATCAGGGTGGACATGATCGGCGTGGCGTTCCACTTGTCCCATTCGGCCACCAGCGCTGGGTGTTTCAGGTATTCGCCGTAAACCTTGTACTGCACCTCAAAGGTGGGCAGCGGCAGGAATGCCTGGCTCAGCCCCATCGAGGCAGGGGTCTTGTCGGGGTGGTAGAAGGGGCAGACAGCTGCGGCTTCGAACGCGCCCAGTTGCAGCCCGTCGATGTTTTCCTTGGGGTCCGACAGAACGCCGCCATATTGCAGGTCCAGCTCGAAATTCCCGTCGGTCTTGGCGGCCAGTTCTGCCTTCAGGCCCTCGACGCCTTCGGTGAAACCCCGGCGCGCGCCCCACAGCGACACCAGCCATTTGACTTTGGGGCCGTCAACCTCGGCGGCCTGCGCGGCACTGGGTGCGATCAGCGCGGATGTGGCGGTTAGTACTGTCGAAAGCGCAGCGGCCACGGCCAGCGTGCGGATGGGTTTGTCATGTTTCATGGTTTCCTCCCTTTTAATGACAAAGCGGTATCGTTCACCCCAGAGCATGTCCGGGGCGGTCTTCTTGGCGGTCAGAATGGCCTGAGCCGCTGAAGTGGTGGGCTCTCCTCCGTCACCATCTCCTTGACCGGCACACTCACAAGAATCCGCGAGGGCCTGAATGGAAAATGGTCGGTATTAATTGTACAATTCGTTGAACTGCTACCTGCCCCGGTCGGGTTCTCTATGGATGGTCGTGCAATTCGAGAGCATGAGATTCAGGCCTGTGCGTGTACTGCTCCTTTGCTGCAAGGGGTCTGGAATGTCGTGTTGTGTGGCTCATTCATGGGGCGGCGTGGACATGGGGATGTTTGGGATTGTACAATCTGCATATGTACGGCGTGCCCGGCCGCTGCGGTTTAGCGGTGCCGGAACGTCGGGGGGCGTTTTTCGATAAAGGCGGTCATCCCTTCCAGCCGGTCCTCGGTGGCGAAGGTGGCGTACAGCAGGCGGCGCTCCAGATGGATGCCGGCGGACAGGGGGGTCTCATACGCCTGGTTCACGGCTTCCTTGGCCAGCCGCAAAATCGGGCGCGAGGATTTGGCGATGTTCATGGCCAGGGCGATTGCGTCGTCCAGATAACTGTCTGGCGTTGAAATGCGGCTGACCAACCCATGCGCCAAGGCCTCTTGTGCGCTCAGCGTCCGTCCGGACAGGATCATGTCCATGGCGATGGCCTTGCCGACGATCCGGGTCAGGCGCTGCGTGCCGCCCGCGCCGGGGATCACCCCGATCCGCGTTTCGGGCAGGGCAAATCGGGCGGAATCTGCCGCAATGATGATGTCGCACATCAGGGCTAGCTCACAGCCGCCGCCCACCGCGTGCCCGGCCACGGCGGCAATCATGGGTTTGCGGCAACGTGCGGCCCGTTCCCAAGTGGCGGTGATGAAATCCTCTTCGTACACATCCGAGGAGGTCTTGTGCTGAATTTCCTTCACATCCGCCCCAGCGGCAAAGGCGCGGTCATTGCCTGTCAGCACGATAACATGGATCGATTCGTCCGCTTCGAACGCATCCAGCGCCAGGCCCAGTTCGGTTGTGATTTGTTGATTCAGCGCATTCAGCGCCTCAGGGCGGTTCAGCTGCACAATGCCGACGGGGCCGTCGGTTTGCGTCAGTACGGTGGAAAATGCGGTGTCTTTCATGGGGTGTCTCCGGTGGAAGAGGGGGCGGCGATCGAAATCACGATCTTGCCAAAACGGTCTGGCGCGCTGAGGCGCTGCAAGCCGGCGCCTGGCTGGGCGCCGCTGGTTACCAGATGCCCTCCGCCCCGCGCCGCAGGCAGTGACAGGCCCCAGGTGGCCTCGCCGACCTCTCCGTCGCCGCGTTGACTGAGAATGAATGCTTTCATTCTGTGTTCCTCCCGTTATTAATGTAAATAGATTGTCATATAAAGCAAGTCTGAATACACGTCTTGTTATGGGTGAACACTTGAGGATAGCGGTCGAATTCAAAAGTATATTAAAAAGCAAGGTGATAAACCTATGATTCTGGAGATGCGAAAATCTATGCTTGCCAGGCTTTGGGTGCCTTAATATGACAATATATTGATTAACTAGCCAAATGTGCATGGCCAGATTCGGCCAGAGGGAGGACACAATGCTTGACCCAGAGATCCGCGTGCAGCTTGTCGATACGATTCGCAAATTTGTCGATCAGCGGCTGATCCCGGCCGAGCCGGAGGTCGCGGAAGCCGATGCAATTCCGCAGGACATCATTCAAGAGATGCGCGATCTGGGCCTGTTCGGCCTGTCGATCCCTGAAGAGTATGGCGGGCTGGGGCTGAACATGTCCGAAGAGGCGGCCTTGATCTTCGAGATCGGCCGCGCCGCGCCTGCGTTCCGCTCGATTTTCGCAACGAATGTGGGGATCGGCTCGCAGGGGATCGTGATTGATGGCACGGACGCGCAAAAGGCCACCTATCTGCCGCGAATTGCGACTGGCGAGCTGATCGGCTCTTTTGCGCTGACCGAGCCGGATGTTGGATCGGACGCGGGATCCGTGCGGACCACGGCGGTGCGCGATGGCGATACATATGTGCTGAACGGGACCAAGCGGTTTATCACCAACGCGCCGCTGGCGGGGGCATTTACCGTGATGGCGCGGACCGATCCGGCGCAGAGGGGCGCGGCGGGCGTGTCCGCCTTTGTGGTCGAAGCCGGAACGCCGGGTCTGTCCACCGGCAAGCCCGAAAAGAAGATGGGTCAGCAGGGCGCGCATGTCTGTGACGTGATCTTCGAAGATTGCCGAATCCCCGCGGCTGCCCTGATCGGCGGGGTCGAGGGCATGGGTTTCAAAACCGCGATGAAGGTGCTGGACAAAGGGCGGCTGCATATCGCGGCGGCCTGTGTCGGGCTGGCCGAGCGGATCATCGACGACATGATGGATTATGCCGTGTCGCGTAAGCAATTCGGCCGTCCGATTGCGGATTTCCAGATGCTGCAAGTGATGTTCGCAGACAGCCGTGCCGAGGCCTATGCCGCGCGCGCCATGGTCGAGGATGCCGCGCGCCGGCGCGATGCAGGCGAGGATGTCAGTACGCTGGCCTCTTGTGCCAAAATGTTTGCCTCGGAAATGGTGGGGCGTGTGGCGGATCGCAATGTGCAGGTGCATGGCGGGGCGGGGTATATCCGCGAATATCGCGCCGAACAGCTGTTCCGCGATGCGCGCCTGTTCCGTATCTACGAAGGCACGACCCAGGTTCAACAGGGGATCATCGCGCGCAGCATGGCCGCACAGGCGCGGGAGCGGGCGGGCCTATGACTCGCCCTGATTCTGCTCGATCTGCTTGAGGTTCGTCAGGATCTTGTCGAAATAGTGGATCGCGTGAATCTTGTCGGTGGTCGAAAACCCCGCCAAAGCCTCGTCATAGAAGCGAGAGATACGGTCACTCATGTCGGTGCGCCACAGGTGGCGCCCGCGTTTTGTCAGGCGGATCAGACGGCTGCGGCTATCATGTGGGGAAACCACGCGCTCGATCAATTCGTCCCGTTCCAGACGGGCCAGAACGCCCGACAGGTTTTGCCGACTGACCAGCAGGAACTTGGTCAGCTCGCCCACGGCGATTCCCTGTTCATACCCCTGACGGGCCAGCGCGCCGACAACAGCCCATTGCTGAGTCGTGATGTGGGTGTCGTCCAGCGCCTTTGTTCCGGTTTTATGGAGCAGGTTAGCAGACTGGTACAGCCGAAAGAAAAGGCGGTTCGCCAGGTCGTCCACCTGAGAAGGCTGCGGGAAATCAACATCTTCGTTCATGGGGGACATTCATCTGGGGAAATGCGGGGCAAGTCAACCGAGCTTGATTGGATGCTTGCCAGAAATTAATGACAACTACTTGACATAAAATATCCAGTAAGTATCGTCCCAACCTGTCTAGTTTTGGAGGCGAGACACATAGGGAGGAGAATTAACACGCATTATCATGCGCGTGTGTGATCTTCATGTTTCTCGCGTTGCATTAAGGAGGAACCCGTGAAAGGGCTAAAAGGTAAAACTGTTGTCGTAACAGGTGGTGGTGGCGGTATTGGTGCGGCAACCTGCCTGCGCTTTGCCGAAGAGGGCGCGCGCGTGGCTGTGGTCGATCTGAACGAATCGGCGGCCAAGGCGGTGGTCCAACAAATCGAGGCCATTGGCGCGACCGGCATGGCCGTGTCCGTGGATCTGACGGATGCCCCTGCAACGGCTGCGGCGGTCGAGCAGATCGAGGCCGAGCTGGGTCCCATCGACGTGCTGGTGAACGGGGTTGGCTGGGACGTGTTCACGCCCTTCCTCAAGAGCGACCCGGATTTCTGGACCAAGATCATCAACATCAACCTGCGCGGTGTGCTGAACATCACCCATCCCGTTCTGGCCAAGATGGCCGAGCGGCGCGCCGGTAAAATCGTGTCGCTGGCCTCGGATGCAGCGCGGGGCGGGTCGTCTGGCGAAAGCGTCTATGCCGCCTGCAAGGCCGGCGTCATTGCCTTTTCCAAAACCATCGCGCGTGAACATGCGCGGCAGGGGATCTCGGTCAACGTGGTCTGCCCTGGCGTGACCGATACCGCGATGCTGGATGCCTTCATGGAGGCCGCCGGTGACAAGGAAAAATTGCGCGTGGCCTTTACCCGCGCGGTGCCGATGGGCCGCCTGGGGCAGCCCGGCGATCTGCCCGGTGCAATCGCCTTTTTCGCCAGCGACGACGCGGGCTTTATCACGGGTCAGGTTCTGTCGGTGTCCGGCGGTCTGACCATGCACGGCTAAGGAGGCCCACATGACCTACGAAGACATCCTCTACGAGGTAAAAGACGGCGCCGCCTGGATCACCATCAACCGCCCCGAGGTCTATAACGCCTTTCGCGGTCAAACTTGCGAAGAGCTGATCCACGCCTTCAACACCGCCGGCTGGGACAAATCCGTTGGCGTCATCGTGCTGACCGGCGCGGGCGACAAGGCGTTCTGCACCGGCGGCGACCAGTCGGCCCACGAAGGCCAGTATGACGGGCGCGGCACCATCGGCCTGCCGATGGAGGATCTGCACACCATCATCCGCGATGTGCCCAAACCCGTGATCGCCCGCGTGCAGGGCTTTGCCATCGGCGGCGGCAACGTGCTGGCCACCATTTGCGACATGACCATCGCCGGTGACCGCGCGCAGTTCGGTCAGGTCGGCCCCAAGGTCGGCTCGGTCGATCCGGGGTTCGGCACGGCCTTCTTGGCACGCGTGGTGGGCGAGAAAAAAGCCCGCGAAATCTGGTACATGTGCCGTCGGTATTCCGCCCAGGAAGCCGTGGATATGGGGCTGGCCAACTGCGTCGTGCCGCATGACGCGCTGGACGCCGAAGTCACCAAATGGTGCGCCGAGATCATGGAGAAATCGCCCACCGCCATCGCCCTGGCCAAGCGCAGCTTCAACATGGACACCGAACACCAGCGTGGCATTGCTGGCCTCGGGATGCTGGGCCTGTCGCTCTACTACGACACGGACGAAAGCAAAGAAGGCGGCATCGCCTTCAAGGAAAAGCGCAAGCCCGATTTCCGAAAATTCGGCAAGTGATCCAACGGGTTGGGGCCTGCGGGCCCCACCCAACGGCCTGCATATGGGAGGACAGGATGAAAACGATTTTCGATACTGAAGAGCTGGATCAGATCCGCGATCTGGCACGCAAATTCGCCCAAGAGCGGGTCGCCCCCGGCTATTTGGCGCGGGAAAAAGTGGGTAAATTCGACATGGATTTGCTGCGCGAAATGGGGCAACTGGGCCTGATCGCCCCCGAAATGCCCGAAGAGTTCGGCGGGATGGGCGCCAGCTATCTTTATTCCGGCGTGATCACCGAAGAAATCGCCCGCGCCGATTTCACCTTTGCCTATACGTCGCTGCTGGCGTCGCTGAACGGGCAGATTTTGCGCCAGTTCGCAGCGCCGGAAATCGCGCAGGACTGGCTGCCGGGGCTGATCGCTGGCGAGCATATGCTGGCCATCGCCCTGACCGAACCCAAGGGCGGATCGGACGCGGCCAATCTGGGCCTGCGGATGGAACGCGACGGCGATCACTATATCATCAACGGTGAAAAAACCTCGATCTCGGCCAACCAGATTTCCAAGGGCGTCGTCACCTTTGCGCGCACCGGCAAACCCGAGGACCGCGCGCGTGGCGTGTCCGCCATCCTGGTGCCGCTGGACCTGCCGGGGATCACCACCTCGAAATTCGCCAATTGCGGGCAGAACTCGGTCGGGCATGGCTCGATCTGGTTCGATAATGTGCGCGTCCCCGCCGAATATCTGCTGGGCGAAGAGGGCAAGGGCTTTGGCCAGGTCATGCACGGGTTCGATTTCTCGCGCTCGCTGATCGGGCTGCAATGTATCGGCACCGCGCGGCAAAGCCTGGATGAAACGTGGTCCTATATCAACGAACGTCAGGCCTTTGGCAAACCGCTGTCGGCCTTTCAGGGGGTGACGCACCAATTGGCCGATTTCGACACGAAACTCGAAGCGGCCCGCCTGATGTCGATGAATGCCCTGTGGCTGAAGGATCAGGGTCTGCCCCACACCGCCGAGGCCGCAATGACCAAATGGTGGCCGCCCCTTCTGGCCTATGAGGCGATCCATGCCTGTCTGCTGATCCACGGCCATGCCGGCTATTCCGAGGACTTCCCCTTCCAGCAGCGCCTGCGCGACGTGCTGGGCCTGCAAATCGGGGACGGCACGGCGCACATCATGAAAAACATTATCGCCCGCGAACGGGCGGGGCGTGCGGCGTAAACCGGCCGGCACGCCACCAATCTGCCGCCCGGTCTGCAAGAGGAGCGCAGGCCGGTGCGCCAACCCCATGGAGGAGGAGACCCCATGCAATTCGATGCTGTTCTGATCGAACCTCGTATCCAAGAGATGACGGAAAAAGGGTTCTGGCACGGGAAAACGGTCAATGACTATTTTGACGAATGCCTGCGCGATTGTCCTGACAAACCGGCGCTGACCTCGGTCGTGGTCAGCACGGGCGCGCGCCGCGATCTGACCTGGGCCGAGCTGGACGTTCTGGCCAACCGCGCCGCCGTGGGCCTGTCGCGTCTGGGTGTGGGGCGCGATGATGTCGTGTCCTGCCAATTGCCCAACAGCTGGCAATTCGTGGCCACCTATCTGGGCTGCGCGCGCCTAGGTGCCGTGTTCAACCCGGTGATGCATATCTTCCGCGAACACGAGCTGACCTTCATGCTGCGCCACGGCGAGGCCAAGGTTTTTGTCATCCTCAAACTGTTCCGCGGCTTCGATCACGAGGCGATGACCGATGCCATGCTGCCCGACTTGCCCGATCTGCAACACGTGCTGGTGCAGGGCGGCACAGGCGCGCGCGATCTAGAGACCACCCTGTTCGACCCGGCCCTGGACGATGACCCCGACATGGCCCGCATCACCACCGAAAACCGCCCTGATGCCAATGCCGTGTGCCAGTTGATCTATACCTCGGGCACCACGGGTGAGCCCAAGGGCGTCATGCATACCGCCAACACCATGTATGCCAATCTGGTCCCCTATGCAGACCGCCTGCATCTGGGCGCGGATGACGTGGTGCTGATGGCCTCGCCCATGGCGCACCAGACCGGGTTCATGTATGGGCTGCTGATGCCCGTGCAATTGCAGGCCCGCGCCGTGCTGCTGGACACCTGGGACAAATCCCTGGCCGCCAAGGTGGTAGAGCAGGACGGCTGCACCTTCACCATGGCCTCGACCCCGTTCCTGATGGATCTGTCCAATGCGGTCGAGGAAGACGGCACCGATTCCGCATCGCTGCGCACCTTCCTATGTGCCGGCACCGCCATTCCCGGCCCGGTGGTGGAACGCGCCCGCGCCGTGCTGGGCACTAAGATCGTGTCCGCCTGGGGCATGACGGAAAACGGGGCCGTGACGCTGACCAATCTGGACGACCCGGACGAACGCTCGATCCACAGTGATGGCTATCCCCTGGCCGGGATGGAGGTGCAGATCCGCACCCCCGAAGGCACCATCGCCCAGCCCCACGAAGAGGGAGAGCTGTACGTTCGCGGCTGCTCCAATTTCGGCGGCTATCTGAAACGTCCGCAGTGGAACACCGTGGATGCCGACGGCTGGTTCGACACGGGTGACATCGCCCGCGCCGATGAAAACGGCTATATCCGTATCTGCGGCCGGTCCAAGGACATTATCATCCGCGGCGCCGAAAACATCCCCGTGGTCGAGGTGGAAACCGCCCTGTTCAAACACCCGGCTGTCGCCACCGTGGCGATCGTTGGCTACCCGGATGACCGCTTGGGCGAACGGGCCTGCGCCTTTGTCGTGCCCAAACCGGGGCAGGCGCTTAGCTTCGAGGAGATGCAGAGCTTCCTGTCGCAGCATCACTTCTCGAAGAACTACTGGCCCGAGCGGCTGGAAATCCGCAAGGCCCTGCCTTCGACCGCGTCTGGCAAAATCCAGAAATTCGCGCTGCGCAAGATGCTGCGCGATGAGATGGGGCTCGCATGAGCTCCCAAGGCCGCATCGCGGCGGTCTCGGGTGCGGGCGGCCCAATGGGGCGGGCCGTCATCGACCGGCTGGTCGCGGGCGGCATTCGCGGGGTGGCGCTGACGGATATCTCCTCCCACCGTCTGGACGCGGCACAGTCGGCGTTGCCCCGTGATCTGCTCGTGTCTGCGACGCGGGCGGACATCACCGACCAGGATCAGGCCCGCGCCTTTGCTGACACGGCATTGGCCGAGCTGGGACAGGTTGATCTGCTGGTCAATCTTGTGGGAGGCATCCGGTCTGCGCAGCTCTATACGCCGTTTCTGGAGATCGACGCGGCCCAATGGCGCTCGACGCTGGATTTGAACCTGATGGGCACGATTCATCTGTCTCAGGCCTTTGCGCCGGGCATGATCGCGCGGGGCTGGGGGCGGATCGTCAATGTCAGCTCGATCGTGTTCGGAGGCGAGGCAGGTCAGGCGGATTATGCGGCGGCCAAGGCGGCGGTGGCCTCCCTGACGCGCAGCATGGCCGAGGAACTGGCCCCGCATGTGACGGTAAACTGTGTGGCGCCCGGCCTGACGCGGACCTCGATCACGGCGAACATGCCCGCAGATCAGGCGCAGCGCCTGACCGGAAAAGCCTTTCATCCACGCATGGCCGAGCCCGAAGAAGTCGCTGATGCGATTGCCTTTTTCCTGTCCGAAGAAGGCGCTAGAACAGGTCGAGCCGAAGACGCCCTATTCAGCCGTCGAGCGTATGAACGAGGAATGGGCGCTGATGAACGTGGAGGGCAACGCCGATATGTTCGCGAAGACGTTCATCCTGGGCGAGGAGTCATGGTTCGTCGGATCGAAGCAGCAGGCCACTCATCGGACCTTGCGGCGCAACTCGCGGAGGCCGAGAAGGGCAGCTTCGATCCCGCGAAGGCCCCGGTGCAAATCCGCAAGACGGATGCGCGGTCGGTGTCGAAATACCGGGCGGCGAAGGCCGAGGCTGCGGATCGCGGCGTGCCGCTCGAAATCGTGGCGGACGACTGATGTTTTCGGCGGAACAAGTCGCAACGAAGCGGGCGGCTGCATCGGTCCTGCTCGGGGTCCATTGGGATCGAGTGACGGTCGATCCCGTGGACCTGTCTGTATGGGTCGATGACCAGCCGACGCGCCGGAAAGAACATGCCATTGTTGCCGTCAAAGCGATGGTGGCCGAATGGATCGGCTGGGCGGATGAAGGCCTGACCAAGGAACTGACAGGCCAGCAGCCGTGGCTTGCCCGCGTCCTTGATCGGATCGAACTCGTCGCCATTGCCGGTCTCGCGCTTCATCTTTGGGGGCGGCATGGGACGCAGGCATAAGCTCGACGAACTGCCGCAGGCGACGCAGGACCGCATCAAGGAAGAACTCGCGACGGGCTCTCGCTCGATGCTTGCCATCGGCAAGCAATTCGGGGTGTCGGATACGTCCGTCAAACGCTGGTGGAAGAAAGTACCCGAAGATGAGCGCCTGTTGATCGCAGCGCGGGTCCGACAGTCAGAGCATGTTGCGGCAGTGAAAGAGGCCGCAGCGGCTGTTTCTGATGGCGACGACATTGACAACGATCTGCGCTGGCTCGTGCGCCGCCTGCGGTCAGCAATCGAGTCCTGCGGTGACGACGACGACAAGCTGCTGGAACTCGCCCAGATGCGGGAAATGCGGAACACTCTGATGGACCTCGCAAAGGTCCGGGGCATGTTCAGCCAGAAAATCGACGTGACGGTCGACCTCGGAACGTCCCCGCAATTCCTGCTTTTGCGGCAGATCATCCTGAGAGTGCTGGAGGCGCACCCCTCGGCCAAGGCCGACTTCCTGACGGAAATGCAGCAACTCCAAGTGATCGAGCATCAGCCATGACCGCACTCGATCCTGCCCTTCACAGGTTCCTTGGCGGGCTGGCCGTCTCGCTCGATCCCATCGCCCGGTTTCGAACCACAATGGGCGTCGAGCCCCGCGCGTTTCAAAGGCAATTGCTCTCATCCACAGCTTCCCACATCATCCTTATGGCGAGCAGGCAGTTGGGCAAAAGCACGGCGGTGGCGTGCGTCGCTTGGGATGGCTTTCTCCGGGGGCTGACAGTTGTCGTGATCACGCCGACCGAGAAGCAAGCAAAAGAGTTTCTTCTGCGCGTGAAGGAATTCCGAGACGCCGACCCATTCGCCCCTCGCGACATTCAGTTTCTGAAAACCGAGGTGTCTGCCGCAAACCACAAAGGGCGCATCCTAGCCATGCCAGCGACTGACAGCGCACGCGGTTTCACGGCGGACATTCTGTGCCTCGATGAAGCCGCCCTGATTGCCGACGACGACATTGCAGCGGTCCTGCCTTTGCGCCGGAAGGTGACAGGCCGGTTGCTCGTCACCTCGACCCCAATGTGGAAGGACGGCGATTTCTATCGCTGGTGGACAGGGCCGAACGACTTCGAGAAGATTCTCGGCCACTTCCGCGATTGCGGAGATCCCGAATTGATCGCGGCCATCGAAAAGGAGCGTGACGTGATCTCGTCCCAACGCTTCGCCCGCGAATACGACTGCATTTTCGCAGGTGGAGGCGACCCCCTCGTTTCTCACGCCACGCTCATGCGAGCGACCAACAACACGGAGCAAGCCCTTGTCCTATGAACTGATCGAACGCGACGACGGCACCTTGATCATGCCGACCTCTTCTGATCCGGCAGCGGCTGGGCATTCGGTGAAGGGCTTCCGCCGGTATGCGGTTGGCCTCGATGTAGGAGGCCGAGGCGAAGACCCTTCGGCGCTGGCGATCATCAAGGCGGAGTCGCGGCCCTTCATGACAGGGCGAGGCTGGGAACAGGCGCTGACAGCACCAGAATATACCGTCGTCTATACCGAGACCGCGAAACTCGACGAGGCCGTTGACGTGATCGACTGGGTGGCGTCGATCCTGCGCAAGCTGAAAAACTGGACCTTGACGATGGATGCGACCGGCATGGGCGCCCCGCTCGTGGGATTGTTCGAACAGGCCAAGGTGCCAGTCAATGCCGTAACCATGACGGCTGGCTCGTCCATCAATCGCAAAGGCAACCGGATCACCTGCTCGAAGAACGTTCTGTTCGAAAATGCCGCGACCTGCCTTGAGAATGGTTCCCTACGCATCGCCCACGACCTCCCCGAGAAAGAGGAACTGATCCGCGAGTCCACCTCGGTCGAGTTCAAGATGACCTCGGCGGGCAACCTCACCCTCCAAGGCGGCGGGCGCGGCCACCATGCCGACCGCTTCGTCGCCATGTGCCTCGCGTTGCTCTCGGAGACTCATTTCGCGCCCCGGTCCATCGAAGTGAGCCACCTGCGCGGATACTGGTGAAAGCGCGGCGCTGCTAGGCGTCTATGCGGTGTCTGAGCAGGCGGCCTATGCTGACCCCGCAAATTCGCATATGCGTATCTCTGAGGCTCTCTGACGGTCACAAATCGCACTCGCTTCCCATTGAGGAATCGAGATAAAGTCGCCGCATGAGCACTGGCACCGATGCACGCGACCGCGTATTTGAACTAGTTGATGGCTTTATTGCCGACCCAGCCGCCGGAACACAGGCGATTGACGATGCTCGCGCGTCACTGCCCGCTGATGCGATTGCGGACCTTGAAAGCGTTCTTGGCGACCGGCGGATCAGCTACCGAGACGGCGTGCTCATACAACTCGGTTATGGCCTCGAAGACGCGACACTCGATTTGACCCGTCGCCCGGAAGGGGCGCGGGGTATGGCGCAACAACTCGGTGTTTTTCTCTCGGAGCGCCACATCACGGCAGTGAAAGACGCCTACCAAAACATTGCGAAAAACACTGACCGCCTCGCCCGTGGGAACGTCGAAGAGTTTGATCGGCTCTTACACTGGGCGAACGGCGTGAGCCAGGGCGACCGTGAAGCTGCCCTTGGTTTCGCATGTGCAGCCGTCGCCGCGACCGCGCGCCCGGTGCTGCCAATGCCGGAATTGAACCGTAGCGCCCTCACCTTCGCGAGAACCACTGGCTTGCTGCTGGACCTACTGAATGTCCCATCTGGCGGCGCATACGAGCAGTTCGCCTTCGCGGCCCTGCTGCATACGATGGTGGCAAGTCACGCGGCGGATCAGGTGCGCGTCGAAACTAAAAGTCTCAACGCTTCGGATAGAAGCTCCTTCGCTGCTGGCGACGTCCAAATCGCCACTGGCAGCCGGGTAATCGAAGCGTTCGAAATTACGGCAAACAACTGGGCGACGAAAATTGACGGCGCGTCGAAGACGATCCGCGACAATGACCTGTCACGGCTCCACATCGTTGCCAATCGGCCCGAAGGAGACCGGAAAGCCGCAAGCGAGAGGTTGAACCAGCTTGCAGAGGACGTAGCGGTGCTGGACGTGCGACAGGCCGTGGAGGTGCTTACAGCGGTTCTGACGAGGCCGCAGCGTGCGGAGGCGCTTGTCCGCCTTTACGAATACCTCGACCGCTATCAACCCGACACGGAGCGAGTGAACGAATTGGTGCGAAGGCTGGACGCCGCAAACCTAGTGGAGCGCGCGGGCAACTGATGCGCCAACAACCTCGGCCAGCCGAGGCGGAACGGCGTTGCCGATCTGTGTATACTGAGAGCTTCTTGATCCTGCGAATTCCATTCCCGCCGGAAATGTCTGCAAGAGCGCGGATTCCAAGATGGTGATGCGTCGCCCGCCCTCCAACTCTCCGGTGCGAGGTTTGCCGCCGTCCCAGAGGTGCTTGTGGTACGGAGGGACTGCCTCTAATTCATCGAGGAAGTGGGTCTTGTTGCCGCCAGCAGATGCAAGGATCGTCGGTGCCGGCTGATCGAGATTGATTGCGCGGCCACCGCCGTTGAACAGTTGACCGGCATACGGACTTGGGCGGAGGTCAGGCCTCCGCGCATAAACCACCTTCGACGGGTTAGGCTGCCCCTGCACTTCGCCGCGACGCAGAACAGAGCCCGCAGTAACGTATCGTCCGGGCGTGTGGGTAGGCACTGGGAAGTTGATGCTACCTTTTAGCAGGCCGATAAGCACAATCCGCATCCGCTTTTGGGGCACCCCGTAATCAGCAGCGTTGATCAAGCGCGGCGGCAATATGGTGTATTTGTCGGAGAACAGCGACAGGATTTCCGCCATGTATTCCCTATTGCGAGGCGCGAGAAGGCCAGCGACGTTTTCCATAATGAATGCGCGTGGCATAATCTCATTCACGGCACGCGCAAATTCGGGGATCATGTCTCGGTCATCTTTCGCGGCCAGCCGCTTTCCACCGTTCGAAAACGGCTGACAGGGAGGTCCGCCAGCTACTAAGTCAACGCCTCTCCATTGCCGGAAATCGTATCCAACTATTGACCCCTCGACGGCTTCCGCATGGGGAAGCGCCTTGCGATACGTCGCCATAGCGTCCTTGTTGGTGTCGAGGCCCATCAAAGACCTGAACCCTGCGTTTTCCAGCCCGAGGCTTAGTCCTCCGGCCCCACAGAATAGGTCTATGCTTGTCAGCCCCAAATCACTGCCTCCTGCGAACATTTTGAGAACTTATAGTGCGGCGGTGCATCCGGCGTCAACGTTCTTGGACCACATTGCCACGCCCAGAGTCTTGACTCAAGCGGCCTGCTGGTGTAGCCGCTCCGCATGCTGGCGGTACCTGTTCCGAGATCGCCCCCAATCCGCTCACTGCTGATTGCCCAGAGGAAGCCAACCCTTCGGTGTCGGTTACCTAAGCTTGTTCCGTCGCCGTCCAGCGAAAGGATCAGGTATGTTCGATCACTACAGTTGCGGGCTGTCTCCCGCAGAGGCGGCAGCCGAAGCCGCCGAGGCCGAGCGCGAGACGGCAGAATTCGAGGCCCAGCGAGCAGCCGAACGTGAAGCGTATATCTCCAGCTTGCCGACCAAGCACCACCGTCACAACCTTAGGCGCCGGGTGAAGAAGAACTTCGATGAAGCGATGCGCCGCGCGAGAAATGCAGAAGCCGTGCCACCGTGGCTGACTGACGCCGACAAAGCGGCCATGCTGGCGATCTATCAAGAAGCGGACGATCTGGAGCGTCTGACCGGTGTGCCGCATGAGGTCGATCACATCGTCCAGCTTGTCGGCAAGAACAAAGCCGGTGATCAGGTGATCTCGGGGCTGCATGTGCCGTGGAACCTTCGCGCCATTCCTTGGAAGATGAACCGAATGCGCGGCGACTGGTTCTACATCGCAGCATGTGAGCGAGTAGACCCGAACAGCGACGACGAGATTCTCGCTGCTTTCTAACTGAAATCGCTTGAATGAGCCGTCCGCTGCGTTTAAACGCACGGTCGGTCCGCCTCAATAGCTCAGCTGGTAGAGCAGGTCCTTCGTAAGGACAAGGTCGGGGGTTCGAGTCCCTCTTGAGGCACCATTCCCCTGACTTGCCAAATCACCCCATTGTCGTGCACTATTGCGCGAACAGAATGAGAACACGAAAGCGACGAGATGAGACGATGAGCGCATACGATCCGAGGGCAATAGCGAACCTCATGCTAGACGAGGCGGATCGACGTGGCATCAAGATCAGCAACCTGGCACTTCAAAAGCTACTCTATTTCGCGCACGGAATCCACATGAAGCGCGGGAAAGGGCCGCTTGTCTCAGGCTACTTCGAGGCGTGGCAGTATGGCCCGGTGCATCCGGCTGTCTATCGAGCGTTCAAGAGAAACGGCGCAGAACCGATTGCCTTTCGGGCTGTAAAGCAAGACCCTCTGACAGGGCGGACGAGTGAACTGCCTATACCAGACGATATGGCGGTTGTTGATCTGATCAGTGATGTTGTCCGACATTTCGGCCCTATGTCCCCGGGACGGTTGGTGGACCTGTCTCACGCAAAGGGCTCCCCATGGAGCGTGGTGGTGGACAAAGCGAGAACGAACGTTGCTTTTGGAATGCGGATACCGGATAATGTGATCCTAGACCGATTCCAACACCACAAGGTGTCCTTGAACGCTACACCTCGCGCAGGAGAACCGCCAAGTGACGATACGCCCATTGCCTGACATTGACCTTGCGCGGATCGCGCCCCAGCGCGACGACATGAAGCGCAAGAGCTTAGAGCAGATGAAGGGCGGGTTCTCGACGTTCTCCTACAAGCCCGTTCGATCCTGCTTTTCCGACCTTTTCAACATCCAACCCGAGTTGGATCTTGGTATTGCCGAACCGACACCTTGGCCCGTGATCGAGGCGGAGTTGCGGAAGCGGTCCAAGTCGGACGAAGAATTCACATACAACCGGCGCGTAGCCCTTGGCCTGCATGACTTCGCCACTTCTGGCCGGGTTTTTGGACGCAAGCACGAATTCTTCCCGCTCTCGATGGGCATGGGCCGGAAAGTGACTTTCTGGCTGCCGATGATTCTTGCCATCGACGAGCAAGCCAGCGCGCTGTTTATCGAGCCGCGCCGGTCGCGAGGCCTGACGGCAGAGGGTAGGCGTTTCGCATTCTCGATGATGCACGAGCGCATCCGGGCGGCTGACGAGGACTTTGCCGAGGTTCGGTTGACCATCGCGCAGTTTGGCGATCCATCGGACGACCGCCGGGCCGTCAGACTCCACACGGATGAAGGCGTTGACCTCTATTCGCGCGAAGAACTCGAACTCATGGTCGCCTCCACCTATGATATGTGGCGCGAGGTACTTGAGGAACGGGAGCGCGAAGCGCGGCGCGGCGCGACGGGCACAGGCCCGCTGATCTGAAGCAACATCCCTACGTGAAGGCTGGCATGGATTCGAGCAGCGTCCCTATCAAAAACTGCGACCTTCTAACTTGGAGTGAGATACTTCGGGTGAGCAAGGAGTGTGCGGCTGCGGACAAGACATTCCCGGAACTGTTTGAGGCGCTTCGCCCGTTTGGCTACACGCGCCAGTCCGTCGCGAACTGGATCACCAAGGGCTACATTCCGCATTACCGGCCCGCAGAACCGCGAGGCTACGAGCCCGTGAAATTCTCGTAACATTCTCGAAAACACCTAACGTCTTGATGATACTGTGGAAATGGTCGGTTTGAGCACTCATTACGAATGACGTGCTCTACCAGCTGAGCTACACCGGCATTCTTCTCTTTCTGCGGCCCTACTATGGCCCTACTCGTTACTGCGTGCCGTCTCCAACTCATTGGCATCAAACGTCAATCGCGAGCGGACCCGCTACTTACGAATGACGCGCTCTATCAGCTAAGCGACGGCGGCAATGGCGCTCGTTTAACGGCTGAATGGCTGCCGCGCAAGGCTGAATCAGAACGGGGCCTCGCCGTTGTCCAAATGCTCTGTTCTGTTCCGGTCTGATTTGGAAATCTGGACAGCGGGCGTTTGAAGCGATGCCAGCGTTGTCATCTTGGAAATGGTCGATTAGGGTTCCACAGATGATATGCGCAAAACAGATACTGTCCGTGATGCTTGCTGCCGTTCTGGTTGTCGTGACCGGATTGAGCGGCCCCGCGCACGCATTGTCTGGGGATTGCGCTGGCGGGCATTGTGCGGAACATGTGCATATGTCGGCAGATACTCAAAATGCTGGCCATGCTGCGATGGATTTTGCCGGGCAGGTGCCCTCAGATTCAGGCGGCGCGGGGCATGAAGGGTGCAATCCGTTCCTGTGTAATGTCTTGGCAGTCGCCTTGTTCCATTCCGATGTGATTTTCGCTCCGTCCAAGACGACCCGGATGTGGCATGTTGCTTTGCTCTCTTCTCTGGAAGAGCCGAACAATCCGGACAGACCCCCGAACCTTTGAAACAGGCTTTCATCGCCGCTCATGAGGATGAGTGCGTTCCGGAGTGCCGTGCTGAATTTGCGGCACCCCTGTTTCACAAGGTTAGGATCTCTGTATGAACCGAAAATATCTACTTGTCGGCGCTTGCGCCGCGGCGGCTGTTGCTGCCTATATCGTCCTGCGCCCCGCACCTGCGGATGACGCCGCCCAAACGGCTGCGCTGAAAGATGGCGCTTTGGTTGCCATTCAGATGCCCGCCATCGAGGGCAACGCCGCGATCGGGCAGCGTATCTTTGAAAATGCCTGTGTTGCCTGTCACGGGGCGGGCGGCGTTGGTGTCGAGGGGGCGGGTCCGCCGCTGATTCATGTTATCTATGAACCCAGTCACCATGCTGACGAAACCTTTCAGCGCGCGGTTGCTTTGGGGGTCAGAAGCCATCACTGGCGGTTTGGCAACATGCCGCCGGTCAAAGGCCTGACCCGTGGCGATGTCGCCATGGTCATTACCTATATCCGCGAAATCCAGCGCGCCAATGGAATTAACTAAAGGATACCTCTGATGAAGACACTTGTGACTGCTGCATTGATTTCAACGCTGGCCTCGGGTGCTTTTGCCCATTCCCGCGTGGATACCACGACGCCTGAGAACGGCGCGGTGATGGCCGAAGTGCCCGCTGAGATCGGTTTTAATTTCGCGGCCGATATTCGCCTGACGCGGGTGGACATGACCCATCAGGATCAGCCCCCCGTCAGGCTCGATCTGGGGGGGCAGACCAGTTTTGACCGGGTGTTCACGCTTCCGCTGCAAAGCATGGGGGACGGCATCTACCGCATTGAATGGCGCGGCCTGGGTGTGGATGGGCACGCCATGCAGGGCGCGTTCACATTCACGGTGGACTGATCATGCCGGACATCTGGGGAATAGCTGCGATCCTTGCCAAGCTGATGCTGTATATTGGCGTGGCGGGGTCGGTTGGGCTTGTGCTGATCCGCGCAGTCTTTGCCGATCTGGTGTCGCCTGTTGCCGACAGGATTCGCGTGCAGGCCGCGCTGTTGGCGGGGCTTTCGCTGGCTGCTGCTGGTTTGGGCTTCATGTTGCGGGGGGCCGCACTGACGGGCGATGCCGGTGGCATGACCGATCCTGAAATGCTGGGCCTGCTGTGGCAGACGCCGGTTGGCGACGTTCTGATCTATCGGAGCGTTGGGGCGGATCTGATCGTCCTGGGGCTGTTCATTCCTCTTTTGGGGCAATGGATTGCATTGGCCGGGGGGATGCTGGCCCTGTGGTCCTTCGCCCGGATCGGCCATATCCCCGAGCTGGAGACAACGGGTATCCGCCTGCTTTTGCTTGTGCATCTGCTGGGGGTTGCATTCTGGATCGGTGTGCTTGGCCCGCTGCACAGCCTGTCTCGGCGGCCCGAGTGCCTGCGCAACGCAGCCGCCTTGGGGCACCGCTTTGGGCAGGCCGCTTCGGTGATCGTGCCCGTTCTGATCCTGGCCGGATTGCTGATGGCCTGGCTGCTGGTGGGGGATCTGCGGATGCTGACGACAACAGGCTACGGCCAAGCCCTTCTGATCAAGCTGGTGCTTGTCGGGGTGGTTCTGGCGCTGGCCGCTGCAAACAAGCTGCGCTTTGTTCCCGCCATGCAGGCCGGGGACGGCACCGCCGCGCGCCATCTGGTGCGCTCTATCGAAATCGAAACTGGGGTCATTCTGGTGGTGCTT
This sequence comes from Youngimonas ophiurae (nom. illeg.), assembly GCF_049803795.1. Lineage (NCBI taxonomy): Bacteria > Pseudomonadati > Pseudomonadota > Alphaproteobacteria > Rhodobacterales > Roseobacteraceae > Thalassovita > Youngimonas ophiurae (nom. illeg.). Next base: position 538,359 of record NZ_JBNAGJ010000002.1, on the reverse strand, counting down.
GCGGCGACTGCGACGCTTACCAGTGTTCTGACCCTCCCGAACTGAGGTATCCCATGAACAGGCGAGACTTCCTGATCACAACCAGCGCGGCGGCATTGACCCCGCGTATTGCGCTTGCGTCGGCCCCAACCCAACTGGTTGCGCAGCCGGTCACGGCGCAGATTCTGCCCGACGGCGCGCCAGCCACTCCGATGCTGGGCTTCAACGGCAGCACACCGGGCCCGGTTTTGCGGGCCCGCCAGGGCGAGTCATTTGACATCCGGTTCCTGAACCAGATCGGCCAGGGCTCGGCGGTGCATTGGCACGGGCTGCGCATTGACAACACGATGGATGGCGTGCCGGGGATGACCCAGGGCGTTGTCAGCGCGGGTGACGCATTCGCATACCGTTTTCGCGCGCCCGATGCGGGGACATTCTGGTATCACGCGCATAATCGGTCCTGGGAACAGGTTGCCAGGGGGCTCTATGGTCCGCTGATCGTCGAGGAACAAACGCCCCCCGATGTGGATCACGATCTGATCGTCATGATTGACGACTGGCGCATGACCGACAGCGGAACGCTGGCCGATGATTTCGACAACAGGCACGATCAGGCGCATCAGGGGCGGCTTGGCAATTTCGCCCGCGCGCTGATTGTGCCGAGCACGCCCGCCCGCCGGGGAGATCGCCTGCGTCTGCGGCTGATCAACGTCGCGACAGATCGGATTTTCCCGGTTGAGCTGGAAGGCATTGATGGCAAGGTGGTTGCCCTGGATGGAATGCCGCTTGGCCGTCCACAGGAATTGTCCGGTCTCGTCCTGGCCCCGGCGCAACGCGCGGACATTATTGCAGATGTCGTGTCAGCCGACCCTATCGCCTTTGTCTTTCGAACGCAGGATGGCCCCTATCTGCTGGGCGAAATCCCGGTTGAGGGGGTGAATTCCATGCGGCAAGCCTCTGAGATTTCCGCCTTGCCACCAAACGAGATGGCGCAGCCAGACATGGACAACGCGGTTTCCCTGACGCTTAGCATGGAAGGCGGCGCCATGAGCCGCCGCATGATGCAGGGCATGATGGGAGGCAATATCTGGGCGTTCAACGGTCAATCTGGCCTGACAGACACCCCGTTTCATGCCTTCGAACGAGGGCAAACCGCGCGTATTCGCCTGGTGAACGATACCCGTTTCCCGCATGGTATCCATCTGCACGGGCATCACTTCTTTGAGGTCGAAACCGACGGCACATTGGGCGCTTTGCGGGACACAACGCTTGTGGACGCAGGCGAGAGCCGCGATATCGTCTGCGTGTTCGATAACCCCGGTAAATGGCTGCTGCATTGTCATATGCTGGGTCATCAGGCAGCAGGTATGAAAACATGGGTTCAGGTCACATGAAACGCATTCTGATCATCGCCGCATGTAGTATCGCGACCAGTGCAAGCGCCGGTCACGAACTAGAGGGCCGGGATCTGGCCAATGGCCGGGTGCTCTATGCCGAAAACTGTGCCTCCTGCCATGGCGCCAACCTTGAGGGGCAACCCGACTGGCGCTCGCCCGACGAAAATGGCGTTCTGCCTGCGCCGCCTCATGATGAGACCGGGCACACCTGGCATCACGACAATCAGCTTCTGTTCGACTACACCCGGTTCGGCGGGGCTCAGGCGCTGGCCGCGCGTGGTGTCACTGGCGTGGCAAGCGGGATGCCGGGGTTTGGCGACACCCTGCGCAACGAGGAAATCTGGGACATTCTGGCCTATATCCGATCCACCTGGCCCGCCCGCGTGCAGCAGATCCATGCCAGCCGCAATCCTGTGCATGACTAAGGCAGGCGGCCCTTACCGCGCGGTGCCGGAACATAGCGCCCGCGCCCGGTTTTTATCAGCAATCCACGATCGGACAGGTCTCTGAGTGCCCGATAGCAGGCCTCTTTGGTCAGTCCGATCTGGCTGGCGAATTGCGTGACCGAGCCAGTCAGCTTGCCCAGTTCCACCGCCAGCAGGACACGTTCATGCGCTGATTTCACCGCGTGCAGCGTCAACAGTTGGCGGTAGCTTTGTACCTGCGCCGCCAGCCGTTTGGTGATCGCGTCGGAAAAGGCGGAATCCTCGCGTTGCCGCGATACGATGGCCTGTTTGGCAACCCGAATAACCCTGGACGGAACCGTGCACATCGCATCGCAATGATAGCAATCCGAATAGAGAGAGGCCTCGGCGAACATGTCTCCGGAGTGCGCGTTGAAAATCGTGACGGCATTGCCGGATTCTGTGACGCGGGTCAGGCAGACGGCACCGGACAGAACGAAAAAGATACCCTTGGCCGGGTCGCCTTGTCGGAACACATGGTCTCCGGTCTCATAGACCGTTTGGGACAGGGATTTTTTGTCCAATGCGTTGAACGGAGCGGGCAGCATGTGATCTCAGTCATATTGCATTCTGTGCCAGAGGTGTAGCAAGCCGCCACCCCCAACCGCAAGATCGGAGACCCCATGATCAGAGTGACCCTTTGCGCTTTCCTCGCGTTTGCAGCCCTTCCTGCCACGGCCCAGCATATGCACCATGGCTCGGGCGGGCCCAGTGAAACGGGGCAGTCCGCCTTTGCCGCCCTGTCGGAGATCGTGCAAATCCTGTCCCAGGATCCCCGGACCGACTGGAGCAAAGTCAACATTCAGGCCCTGCGCGATCATTTGGTGGATATGGATCTGGTTACGACACAGGCAACTGTACGCAGCCAGACCGAAGGCCGCCTTGTGGAATTCACCATCAGCGGTACAGGAAATGTGGCGGCTGCGGTCAGACGTATGGTGCTGGCGCATTCGCCGATGCTGGAGATGGCCTCGGGCTGGGCCGTGGCTGCCGAACCGTCGCCAGACGGAGCCATCATGCGGATCACCGTCGAAACCGATCAAGAGCGCGCCCGCGTCCAGGGGCTTGGCTTCTTTGGCGTCATGACCATCGGTGCGCATCATCAGGCCCACCACATGCAGATTGCCCTGGGTAAGGATCCGCATCACTAATCCGCTGCGCCGCCCGAACCGGGGCCTGGCGCAAAATCGCGCGCCTCTTTTGCGGTTGCAAAGATGCGCGCGTGCCACAGTTTCCGTTCGGTCAAAGAAAACCCTGCCATTTTGCGCCGAAATTTGTATGCTGTGGCAAAACAGGCAGGGCGGGGATCGCAGGCAACAGGCGGCCCGACGGCTCATAGGTTAGAGAGCAGGTTATGACTTACCGTTCCGCGATTCGGCCGTTTCTGGCCGTAATGGGGCTGATCCTGACGTTTGGGATCGGGCCTGTTTCGTTTTTTGCGCCCGTCGGCGCGCAGGCTCAGGTGGTCGTGAATTTGCGCGATGCGGATCTGAAAGCTTTCGTAGAAATCGTATCCGAGGCAACCGGGCGCCGGTTCGTTCTGGACCCCGAAATCCGGGGCCGCGTGACGGTGCTGGCCCCCGATGAAATGACCGAGGCCGAGCTCTACGAAGTGTTCCTGACCGTGCTGGAGCTGAACCGTCTGACCCTAATCGAAGGAACAGGCGCGGATCGGATCGTCCGCATGAGCGTCGCGCGCGAATTGTCCTCGGGGCCCGATTCCCAGGGTGGAGCCGGCGCTTATGAAAGCCGCGTCATCCAGTTGAAACACGCCCCGGTCAACGAGGTGGTCGAGGTGGTGCGCCCCCTGCTGCCCGCCGAGGCCGTGATGACGCCGGTGCCGGGAACCTCCTTGATTATCCTGTCGGATCGCGGGCAGAATTTCCGCCGGATCGAGGCGCTGATCCGCCGTTTGGACCAGCCCCGCGATGAGCCCATTCAGATGATCCGCCTGCGCAATGCGAACGCAACCGAGGTGTCTCAGGTCATCACCGCGATGGACATCCTGCCCGAAGGCGCGGCGCTGTCGGTGGATCGCCGGTCAAACGCGCTGGTGGTCTCGGGGCCCGATGCCCTGCGCGAGAAAATCCGTGTGCTGGCCTCGCGTCTGGACACGCAGCAGAACAATGTGGCCAGCACCGCCATCAGCCTGAACTATGCCGAGGCCGCCAGCATGGCCGATGTGGTGCTGCGCGCGCTGAACAATGAGGGCGAGCAGACCCAGGGCACCATCCGTATCGTCCCCGAACCGCAGACGAATACCCTGCTGATCACCGCGCCGCAGGACCGGATGCAGGATATTCTGCAGATGGTGCGCTATCTGGATCAACGCCCCAAACAGGTGCTGGTCGAGGCCGTGATCTTTGAAATGTCGGTGACCGGGTTCTCAGATCTGTCGGTGCAATTCGCGGGCATTTTGAACAACGCGGTGATCGGCGGCGCGCAGTTTTCCCTGCAAGGGCGGCCCAGCCTGACCAATCTGGTTAGCTCGGTTCTGAACGGGCAATCGCTGGATGTTGGCGCGGGGGGTGTGCTGGCCGGGGTGCCTGATCAGGGGGATCGCGGGGTGGCGGGGCTGTTGACGGCCATCGCCTCGACCCAGAGCACGCGCCTGCTGTCCACGCCCTCGATCATGACGCTGAACAACAAAGAGGCCGAGATCGTCGTGGCGCAAAACGTGCCCTTCGTCACTGGATCGTACTCAACCGTCAGCGAAAGTGCGGTGGAAAACCCGTTCCAGACGATCGAGCGGCAGGACGTGGGCCTGACCCTGAATGTGACCCCTCAGATCAACGCGGATCGCACCGTGAAGATGGAGATCAAGCAAGAGGTCTCGAACCTGACCAGCTCGGAATCCTCAGCCGGGGGGGAAATTACCTCGAAACGGGCGCTGTCCACGACGGTTCTGGTGCGTGATGGCAATGTGATCATGCTGGGTGGATTGCTGGAAAACGGCGCCGGGTCCACCAAGCAGAGGGTGCCCGGCCTGTCCAAGCTGCCGTTGGTTGGCGGGCTGTTCCGCGCCAAGAACGCCAGCAAGAACCAGCGCGTTCTGTTGGTGCTGCTGCGCCCGCAGGTGGTGAACTCAGAGGCCGAGGCCCGCAAACTGTCGCGTCAGATCGCGCGCGAGGCCAAACAGGCCGCCGCCGCAATCCAGCCATTGGACGATAAGACGTTTCCGCGTACATCTGGGGGTGGCCTGCCCTTTGACGGGGCCGATCTGAACCAACCCTTTGACGCCGGTTTTATTGATGACGTCGCACAAAGCAGAAACTTTCCCCCTCTCCCCAGCCGGCTCCGGTTTGAAGGACGCTAGGCTGCCCTTCATTTTCGCGCGGGATCAGCAGGTGGTGATCGCGGGCGGGCAGGTTATTCTGGGGCCGGGCGCCACGCAGGTTGGCCTGCGCGAGGCACAAAGGCGCCTGGGCCACGATCTGACCGAGGTCTCCCGGCTGGACGAGCCTGGGTTCGCTCAGGCTCTGGCGCGGGCCTATGATACCAGCGACGAGGGCGACAAACCCGAAGACGGTGTTCTGTTCGAGCTGGAGGAAACCCCCGCCAGCGCCCGCCAGCGTGACCTGCTGGAGGATCCGGGCGATGCGCCTGTGATCCAGCTGGTGAACCGGCTGCTGCGGCGCGCGGTGCAGAACGGGGCCTCGGATCTGCATTTCGAGCCGCACGAGAAGGGCCTGCGCGTGCGGATGCGTGTGGATGGCTATTTGCAGGAAATTCTGGATCGCAGCGATGTGCCGGTGAAACGGATTGTGTCCCGGTTAAAGGTGATGGCCGGGCTGGACATTGCCGAAACGCGCCTGCCGCAGGATGGCCGCATCCCGCTGGCCATGGGCGGGCGGGTGATTGATACGCGGGTGTCCTCTTTGCCGGGGCATTATGGCGAAAGGATCGTGCTGCGGATTCTGGATCGCTCTACCGGGTTGATGCCGTTGCCCGCGCTTGGCTTGTCCGAGGCGCAGCAAACGGTGCTGGCGCGGCTGGCGGCATTGCCCAACGGGATCATTCTGGCGACGGGGCCAACGGGGGCCGGTAAAACGACGACGCTGTATTCCCTGTTGCAGCTGGCCAATCGGGACGAGCGCAACATCGTCACGATCGAAGACCCGATTGAATATGACCTGCCCGGCGTCAGCCAATCTCAGATCAACGCTGAGATCGGCATGACCTTCGCCGCCGGCCTGCGCGCGACCCTGCGCCAGGATCCCGATGTCATTCTGGTGGGCGAGATTCGTGACCCCGAAACCGCGCAGGTTGCCACGCAATCGGCGCTGACCGGGCATTTGGTATTTTCCTCGCTGCACGCGAACAGCTCGGTCGGGGCGATTGTGCGCTTGCGGGATCTGGGGTTGGATAACTTTCTGATCGCGGCCACGCTGCGCGGGGTGATTGCTCAGCGTCTGCTGCGCAAGCTGTGCCCTGAGTGCAAGCGCCCCCACGCCCCCACCTCCGAGGAGGCCGCGCGATTTGTCCGCCATGGTCTGCCTGTGCCGGATCAGCTGTACGAACCGATGGGCTGTGCGTCATGCGGTGGCTCGGGCCATGCCGGGCGGATGGGTATCTTTGAGATGGTCGAGGTTGATGACGCGCTGCGCGGGGCGATTGACGCGGGTGCCACCGAAACCGAACTGCGCGCTCAGGCTCTGGCTGCGGGTGAGACGCTGATCGGTCAGGGGCTGGGTGTTGCGGCCACGGGGGCCGTCAGCCTGACGGAAACCCTGCGCGTTGTCGGGGACGTCGCATGAGAGCCTATGCCTACACGGCCTATACGGCCTCGGGGAAACGTAAAAGCGGCACTATTGTTGCGGAAACCGAGGCAGACGCCTCGCTTCAGCTGGCGCGCCAAGAGCTGTTCGTCTCGCAGATTTCCGAAGCCAGAGAGAAAGCCGCGCGGGGTTTGACCCTGACCCGCAAAGTGCGCCTGTCGGCGGATCTGCAAGCGGTTTTTACCCGGCAGATGGCGGTGCTGCTGGCGGCTGAACTGCCCGTAGAGGCCGCGCTTGAGGCCGTCCGAACCGGCGGTCATCCCGCGCTGGATGCGGTGGCCGCGCAGGCTCGGGCCGGGGTGATGGACGGTGCCCCCCTGTCTGAGTCGCTTGAACGTACCGGCGCGGGGTTCGCGCCCTACTATCTGGCGGCGCTGAAGGCGGGCGAGGCTGCGGGCGAAACGGCCTCGGTTTTCAATGAGCTGGCGGACCACCTGGAACAGCTGGGCACCGATAAGGCGCAAATCTCAACCGCGCTGGTTTATCCGGCCTTTGTGGCGGCGGTGTCCATATTGGTCTGCGGTATCCTGATGGTGAATGTCGCCCCCGAGATCGTGGCCATGTTCGAGATGTCCGGGCGGCCTCTGCCTGCGTTGACGCGCAATGTGCTGGCGGTTTCGGATTGGATCCGGGCGCATTGGCTGGGGATTGCGATTGTGCTGGCCGGGCTGGTCGTGCTGGCCATCCTGACCCCCCGAGTTCCGCGGCTGCGCGATGCCCGAGACCGGATCGTTCTGCGCCTGCCCGTGCTGGGGCGGCTGACCCGGTTGGCGGTTTCGGTGCAATATATGCGCACCTTGGCGTTGATTTTGGGCAGTCGTCATGCGGTGCTTAGCGCCGTGGACAGCGCCGTAGAGGTTCTGACCATCAAGCCTTTTCGTCAGGAAGGCACCCAGGTGTCCACCGCCGTCCGGCAGGGCGAAACCCTGTCACGCGCGCTGGACCGGCTGAGCTTTCTGCCCCCGGTTGCGCGGCAGCTGATCGCGGCGGGCGAGGCCTCGGTCCGGCTGGCACCGATGACCGAACGCGCCGCTGCCCTGGTCGAGCATCGCCTGTCTACGGAACGCAAACGCATCGCGGCCCTGCTAGAGCCGATGCTGATGATGCTGGTCGGTGGCATGGTGCTGGTGATTGTGCTGGCGGTCCTGTTACCGATCTTCGATCTACAGGCAGTTGTGGCAGGTTAGAGCCTGTTTCAGACCCTATTGTAGCGGTTTCTCAGGAAAGGCCAGCAGCTCGGGCGGGTCATCGTAGCGCGAAACCCACAGCCCTCTGGCGTCAATGCGGGTAACGATGATGCCCGGCTCCAGGTTGTCACCCTTGCGCAGCAGACGGCCCCCGGCGGGATGCCCCACCATGGCCCAGACGCCGGTATCTGTCTGCACCACGCCGTTCAGCGTGTACCCGAGACTTTCGAGCGGAGGCTTGGGCGGCGCGGCTGTTTGCGTGGGGGCGGAGGGCTGTGCCTGCGGCGGCGCGGGGGGCTGGGGCTCGCCGAATAGCGGGGGCCAATGGCGCGCAACAATCGGGGCGCTGGACTCTGGGGCGCCCTGCTCGGGATCAGCCTGTCTGGCGCGGTTTGGCATCTTGGGCGCGCTGAGCAGAACAGAGCGCGCCTGCGGCCCCGCCATGCCCGACATCACCCATAATGCGTGCCCGGCCAGGCCGGCCGTTCCCAGCAATGCCAGGGTGATGATCGCTGCCAACAGCCGCATGAGGTCTCCTGCCTTGACACGGGGAATACGGGCGATGATAGACGCCCATCTGGGATTGTGCTATGATCCTAGCAATCAAATAAAAATGATACGAGCAGACAATGCAGGCAATCTCTTTTTCCAAACTCGCGATTGCGGGTGGCATCGTGCTTTTGCTGGGCAGCTGTGACGCGCCAACGAACGGTCAGGGCGGATTTCAAAAGCAATATGTCGTTGCGCGCGATGCGCTGGAGAGCGGCCATTACGCGCGCGCCAGCCGCGCCTATGGTCAGCTCATGCAAACGGCCGGACCCCTGCGGCCTCGTCTGCAACTGGAATATGCCCACAGCGAATTGCGGGCCGGAAACTATGCCGAAGCCGCGCGGCTGGCCTCGGATCTGGCGGAGAACCAAAAAGGGCAGGATCGCGCGGCGGCCTTGTCCGTGCAGGGGACGGCTCAGCATGAACTGGGGCTGACCATGCTGCAAAAGGGGGATGCGAAATCGGGGAAAGGGCTGTTAACCGCAGCCGAAAAAGCCCTGTCCGAGGTCGTGAAAACCCATCCCGATCTGGATCCTTTGGGGTCGCTTGCCGGGCGGCGTGCGGCCATTCAGGCGCGCTTGAAACGGCTGTAATTCAGCGCGGCGACAGGATCAGCGTGACCGAGATCACGCTGGCTGTTTCGGTGGCCTCTATCCGGTAGCTGTCCAGCACATAGCCCCATTGCGGATGTTGCCCGGCCAGCCAGGTTGTGAAGCGCAGAAAATCCACCTGGTCAAAGGTTAGCGCAATCCCGTCATTTCCACGCGCGCTGAGCGCGGTAACGTCCTCGCGTAGATTCGCCTGGATCAGGCTCTGTTCAAGCCCGGCCAGACCCAGCGGCGGGCCAACGCGTTGCGACGGGGCGGGCGTCAGCGTGGCGGCCTGGTTAGCGCGATCCCGCACCCAGGACTGCAATGCCAGAGCCTGAATATGAGCCTGTTCCGCCTGTTTTCGTGTCTCGACCATCGGCAGCAGCAGCCCGAACACCACCGCCAGCGGCAATATGAAAAACGTCACCACGCCGATCAGCAGCCGTTCGCGGGGGCTAAGCGAGAGCAGAAGGTCGATCAGACGATTGCTCATTCCCGAGCCTCCTGCATTTGAATGCGGTATTCGGCGCGCACACCGTCCGTATCGGTCGAGGCGCGAGAATCCGTGACCTCGGCGGTCAAACCGGCAGATCGCAGCGCTTCGGCCAGTCGCTCTATTGTGGCGAAATCCGGTAGCCGCAGGGCCAGCACAATGCCATCGTTTTCCGTATAGGAAAGCTGCTCGGGGATCGTTCCGAATGTATGGGTGGCCTGCGCGACCAGGCGGGTCAGCTCGATCGGATCCTTGCGGGTTTCGGGCCTGGCCTTCGACTGAAGATCGGCCAAAGCACGCGTCACCTGAAGGCGAATATCCAGCAGGGGCCCAAGGTTCGGAAAAGCCGTCTGGATCTGCGCCTGGGTTTGGGCATTGATCCGGGCGGTGTCGGTTGTCAGTTTGTTGGTCTGAAGCTGCTGAACCGCGCCGAACAGGACCGCGGCCAGAGTGCCGGCCAAAAGCGGCCACCGCCACGGCAGAACGCGTGCCGCCAGGCGGGATCTGGCCGCCATCGGATCCGCGCGCAAATCGGCTGACAGCTCGTTATGGGTCAGCACACCGGGTAAGGGCAGGTCCAGCGCGGCCAGCTCTTTTTCCGTGCGCGTGACTGGCAGGCCCTGTTCGCGAGCCCAGATTTCCGCATCGGCCAATGGCGATAAAAGATGTATGGCAAGAGGCTTCTCTTCGGTCTCTTGCAGGGCGCTTTCAAGCATCGAAAGCAGCATCGCGGGCCGCGCTGAAAACCCATCCTGAGGGCCTAATCGGGCAAGAACAGAGCCTGTTTCATCCGTATCCAGGCACCAGATCTGCGCCGCACAGGGCAGTGACAGATAGTCGGGCAAAACAGCGCGTGCCGAGGTCTGTTTCCATTGGGCCAGATGTGCCGGGTCGGTGATCAGAACGCGGTTCCAATCGTCGGCACCGTTCGCGGCTGCAAAGGGACGCATCTGCACTGCCGACATGTCCAGCCCCAGCCGATCCGATAATTGCCGTCGGGCCACTTGTTCGCGCGCGATACCGCGCAGACCGGCCGGCAGATCGAGCCGGATCAGCGGCACGTCCAGCCCCGACACCAGTACGATCTGCTGCGCGTTTGGCGGCTGCTTGGCGTCCAGACGAACAAAGGACGGCGTTGAATGATCGGCGGGTTGGGTGGGCAATGCGGGCTCTTTGGGTTCAGGCTTTGGGCGATTGTGACGGCTGGGGGCGAATTGTGCAATCCCGCTAAGGCCGCGAGGTCAGGCGCCAAATGACCGTCAGCGCAGCAGGAACGCCCTTGCGGTTCAGCAGTACCTGGCGGCTTGCGTGCTGGCCATCCACGCTGGCCGTAATCTCAAGGCCAAACCATTCCGAGCTGACCTCTAGCTGGTTTTCTCGTATCTGCTCAGGGTCTGTATCAGTCTCTGAATCGCCTGAATCCGTCTCGTCTGCGGTGGCCAGGCCGACGGCGACCATGAAGGACTGAACCGATGCGAAAGGCCGTTCGCGGCGTTCGGCAAGAAGTTGATCAATGGCAGGGGCGCTGAGATTCGGAAGAAAAGCCGCCAGAACCTTTGGGTCGGCCGTATTCGGGTTCAGCTTGCTGCCCCCTGGCAGGGCGGTCAGATAGGGGCGCAGCAGTTCGCGGCCACGATCCGAGAGACCAGGCATCCTGTCCAGTTGCCGGATCATCAGCAGGGCCCCGCCAACCGGGTCTTGTGGCGGATCGAGCCGCAAGAAAGCCCCCCGGTCAGACGGCCCTCCGTTTTGCAGTAAGGCGCGCAGGGTTTTGCCGTCTTGTTCGGACACGCTCAGCCCATCGAGTAGCCGGTCAAACGCCGCCTGCGCGGCCCCGTTTTCAGGATCGTTCAGCCAGTTGACGTTAAAGCGCCCCTGCAAATCCGCAATCCGGCCAGCGACGCGCCCACGTTCAAGCGGAACGTCATAGGCGGTTTTGGCCCAGATGCGCTCAAGGTGGTCGGGGCCTCCGTCCGCGGACTGGCTGAGGATCTGGATGGCCAGGGACTCGAACGCGTCCAGATTCAGCGTGATCTGAGCCGTCGCGCGGCTTTGGCTAAGCTGCGCGCGCCCGGTTTCGGCCCGCGCCAGCAGCAGCACTGCAATCGTTGTCAGAGCAGCCACCAGGATCAGGGCGTTCACCAGAACAAATCCGCGCGTGCCGGGGTTCATTGCAGGGTCTCCAGCAGGGGAACGGGGCCGATACCGTCAAGATGCAGGGTGATCTCGATAGCCCGAGGCAAAGAGCTGGAATACAGCTGTGGCACGGGCGCCCCGCCATCTGAATCCGGCCCGCCCGCGCCGAGCCCGAAATCGCCCGTTCCGCTTAGCCCCGGTTTCCACCCGGCCTGCCCCCAATGGCTGCGTATCTGCATGTCCGATACCCCTTCGAGCAGCAGAACTTCGGGGAATTGCGCATTCCGATAGGCCGGAATCAAGGTGGGCCAGACGGTGCGCCACAGCTGCCGGGTATGACGATCCAGCCGGTATGAAACCCGGTGCATTCGCGGCGGATCATTCAGATTCAGCCCGTTTTGCCCGCCGATGGACAGCGCAAAGCCATCCAGTGTTTCCGCCGCAGCCGAGCGGGGCGGCGCGCGCTCGGGTGGGAAAAACAGCATGGGCACGGCGGCATTCAGATCAGCGCGGATCAGGCTGATCGCCACCGAGATTTCCTGCATCCGGTCCGAGCGATCCAGCAGGCCGTCGCGTTGACGCAGCATCGCAGACAGGGCCTGGGCACCCATCACGGCGACCAGCGCGAAAATGGCCATGGCGGCGACCAGCTCGATCAGGGTCAGCCCGCGCGTATGGCGCAGGCGGCTCATCTGAATGCCCCTGGGATGTCCGGCGGCAGATAGAGCGTCAGCCCCGATTTCTGCCCCGAAGGTGTCTGAGCCAAGAGCGTGGTCTTGACCAGCCCGGCCTGGGTGCGCTGACGTGTTTGACTAAGAGTGATGTCCATGGGGCCGATTTTTACGACGCTTGGCAGGTTGGCAAAGGGGCCCAGCAGTTGCAGCTCTTGCGCGCGGTTTCGTGCGGCGGTGTCGGCCAGCAGGCGGGGCAGCTCGGCGCCGATGGCGGCGCGGGCCTGATCGGAACTGCGCAGCGCCGCCAGACTGCCAATGGACAGAACCGCAATGGCCACCACCAGTTCAAGCAAAGTCAGCCCGCGCTGACGTTTCATGCGCTTCATCCGTCGCATGTCAGGGTGCTCCAGCCGTCATTGCGGCACTGGATTCCGCTGGGGAATTGGATGGTGAACGGGGTGCTTTGCCCCGATGGTAAATACAGGATTTGCGGGGCGCTGGCGGGGCCGTAGCGATGGTTCCGGAGGATGCTTAGCACCACCTGACCGTCCCAGGTGACGCGTGTCTCGGCGATCTTCCAGCCGTCGGGGGTGTGGCTGGCGGGGAACATGCCGCGCGGCTCGACCCGCAGGCCGCGGATCTGCTGCCCGGTGATGGCCAGGGTGCGCAAATTCCGATGGGCCTGCTGAAACAGAGACTGCGCCGAGGCCCCCGGCCCGTCCGATCGGCCAAGCGCCAGCGTTGCCCCGACAGACAGAACCGCCAGAACCGCGACGGCGACCATCAGCTCGATCAGAGTGAACCCGCGCGGGGCTGGAATGCGGGTTACTTGGCGCTCCATGATCCGATATCCGCATTCGCGCCATCCCCGCCGGGGGACGCGTCCGCACCATAGGTGAAGATGTCGAAATCTCCGTGTACGCCGGGAGTAAGGTATTGATAAGGCTGGCCCCAGGGGTCAACCGGCAGCCGATCCATATATTGCGACCAGTTCGCGGGCACCGGATCTGAGCCGGGCCGGGTGACCAGCGCAGACAGCCCCTGTTCGGACGTGGGATAGCGGAAATTGTCCAGGCGATACAGCTGCACGGCACTGGCAATGGCGGCGATATCGGCCTGGGCTCGGGCGGCGCGAGCCTGATCGGGGCGGTCGATGACACGCGGCACGATCACCAGCGCCAGCACCGAAAGAATAACCACGACAACCATCAGTTCAAGCAAAGAGAAACCGGCGTCTTTTTCGGAATGAGGGGGTAAATCGGCTTGGGTCATAGAAAAATCCTGTTGCTGCGCCCGCATGATAAAGAGAAGTCGCGCGCGCTGTCTACTGATGCCTAACGCAAGCCGCGGCTTGCGGGCAATGGACAAAAGCGGGGGGGCAGGTCAAAACTGCGGCGGATGCAACTGACTGACCCGATCCTTTTGCTGCTGGTGATGTGCGGCCCCTTTGTGGGGTCGTTCCTGGGGGTGCTGGTGGATCGGCTGCCGCGCGGACAGGATGTTGTCTGGGGGCGATCTGCCTGCCGTCGGTGCGGCACCCGGCTGGCGTTTCGGGATCTGATTCCGGTGGTTTCCTATCTGTGGCTAAGAGGGGCGTGCCGGCATTGCGCAGGGGGGATCGCGCCCTGGGTTCTGTATCTGGAAATTGCGGCCACGGGGGGGGCTGTTCTGGCCGCGATGGCGGCACCGTCGGCCGGGCTGGCCTGGGTTTGGGCCGTGTGGCTTTGGCTGCTGCTGGCCTTGGCGATGTGCGATCTGACTCGGTTTCGTCTGCCCGATCCGCTGACGTTATGTGCGTTTGTCGTGGCTCTGGTCATTGCGGTTATGCCCGGCGGGATCGGGATGCAGGCGGGTTTGACTGGTGCATTGGCGGGGGCGGGCAGCTTTGCCGCTTTGCGCTGGGGATACCGGGCGCTGCGCGGGCGCGAGGGCCTGGGCCTGGGGGATGTGAAGCTTATGGCCGGGCTGGGGGCCTGGAGCGGGGTAAGAGACCTCCCTCTGTTGGTGCTGATTGCCGCCTCCTGCGCCCTGGCCGTTGCGCTTGTGCCGCGCGTGCTGGCGCGTTCTCGGGGGACAAAGCCGCTGGCCCTGCGCGCGCTTCCGTTTGGGGCCGCCCTATGCGGATCGGCGGGCGCCTTGTGGCTGGCGCGTGTTCTGGCAGTGCCGCTCTGAGTCGTTGAATTTTCAATCCGATCCGCCTAGGGTGACGGCGCGAACACCAAAGATTATCCGCAGTTTTTTGGACAGATTGAATTATGTTTCGGCTACGATCCTTCTTGCGGCCAGGCGCCGCTGCGCTGGCTGCGCTGACCTTTAGCTCTCAGTTGTTGGTGGCTCAGGATTTACCTGAGATGTCCGCGATTGAACAAGCCTGGCAGCGTGGCGATTTCATCACTGTCCGTGAGGGGCTGAAACAACTGGCCGAACAGACGGATCGCCCGCTGGCGCATTATCGTTACGGGCGCGTGCTGCTGGAAGGCCGGGGCGGTCCCGTGGATGTTCCGGGGGCCGTTGAATGGTTACAGCGCGCGGCAGATGGCAATGATGTGAAAGCCGCCACTTTGCTGGCCCGTATCTACCTAAGCCAGATGCCGAACGGCCCTGCGCGTGATACCGAGCAGGCGGCGGTTTTACTGAACAAGGCCGCCACCCGAGGCGAGGCCGAAGCGCAATACTATCTGGCGCTGCTGTATAAGCAGGGCGAGGGCCTGCCCAAGGATCTGACTCAGGCGTTCAACTGGCTGCTGGCCTCGGCCGAGCAGGGCTATATTGAATCGCAATATGAGCTGGCGAATGCGTATGCCGAAGGTTTCGGAACGCCTAAAAACACGCCCCAGGCCCTGCGCTGGCTTAGCATGGCAGCAGATGGGGGGCATGCGAATGCGCAGTTCTTTCTGGCTATGGCGATGGATCAGGGGCAGGGCGCGCCATTGGATCGCAGGGCGGCTTTGGGGTGGCTACGGCGCGCGGCAGAGTCCGGGCATGTCATTGCGCAGCGCTTTTTGGGTAAAAAATACCTGCAAGGCGACGGGACCGAGGCAAACGAAGCCGAAGCGGTCCGCTGGCTGCAATCCGCCGCCAAAGCCGGCGATGGGGTGGCATATTACCTGATGGGAACGGCCTTTCGTGGGGATTTCGGCATTCCGGCGGATGCGAAACAGGCCTGGGACATGTTCCATGCGGCCTCGCAGCACAGTTATGGCCTGGCAACCACGGCGATGGGGCGGATGTTAGAGACCGGCCAGCTTGGTACGGTGAATTTGGCCGATGCCGTCACATTGTATCGCCGGGCGTTGCAGCAGGGCGATCAGGCGGCGGCGGTGCATCTGGGCAAGATGGCTGGGGCAGGGACGCTAGAGGGGTTGGCACCTCCGCATCTGGCGGTGCCCTGGGCGATGGCGGCGGCTGACAATGGCGATTCCGCCGCGTTGGACTGGGTCCATGGCCAAGCCAAAGCGGGACTGCGCCCGGCACAAGCCACGTATGGGATCTGGCTGACGAAGCAAGGCCGGGCCACCGACGCCGTGGCGTTTTTGCAATCGGCCGCGCAGAAGGGCGGGATTGATGCTCAATACCAGCTGGGCCTGATGCGGACGACCGGCAACGGGATTGAACAGGACTATGTTCGCGCGCATTCCTGGATGAATATCGCTGCCACAAGCGGCCATACCGAGGCCGCGCAGAAGCGCGATGTCCTGAATGATTTGCTAACCCCGGAACAGGTGGCCGAGGCTCAGGCGCTGACGCGCGCTTATTTTCAGGCGGCCCGCAAGGCCGGTCTGGACAGCGCTCAGGAGGCAGGGCGCGAATGAATCTGTCGCGTATTCTGCTTGTCTTGTGTCTGGCGCTGCCGCTGTGCGCGCAGGCGCAGGCCGCAAATGATGCCGAATCCATGTACCAGAAGGGTCTGCAATACCAGACGGGCGAAGGTGTGTTGCAGAACTATGCGCAAGCGGCCGAATGGTACGCCAAGGCGGCAGATCAGGGCCATCCGGCGGCCCAGAACAGGCTGGCGCAGCATTTATTCGAAGGGCTGGGCACTGCGCAGGATACTCAAGCCGCGCTGACCTGGTTTGCCCGCGCGGCAGAGAGCGGCGATGCCGGGTATCAGTTCGATTATGCCACGGCGTTGCAGACCATGGGCATGGAGACACAGGCCGCGCAGGTCTATCTGCTGGCGGCAGATCAGGGCCATCTTGAGGCGCAGACCAGCCTGGGGGTTCTGTATCAGAACGGTCAGGGCGTGCCTCAGGATTTAGAACGGGCGCGTGCTTTGTATGAAGGGCCCGCAGATGCCGGACTGGCGCGGGCTCAGAACAATCTGGGGCTGCTTTACGTGCGCGGCGACGGTGTTGAGCAGGACTATGAACATGCCGCGCAGCTGTTTCAGCTGGCCGCCGAGCAGGGGCTTCATACCGCGATGACGAACCTTGGCGTCATGTATGAAAACGGGTTCGGAGTAGAACGGGACGAAACCAGGGCCCATGAGCTCTATCGCATGGGGGGGCGCAAAGAGACCGGGGAACAGATTGCTCTGCCGCTTTATGATCCGCGGCTGGCGCCGCCTGTCATGACCCCCGAGGCCCAGGAGATTTTGCAAAGGTCTGCCCAGGCCCGAGACCCCATCGCGCAGTTTCAGCTGGCCTGGCTGCTGTTGCAGCCCCGGACGGTTCCGTTCGAAGA
Organism: Youngimonas ophiurae (nom. illeg.); assembly: GCF_049803795.1. Classification (NCBI taxonomy): domain Bacteria; kingdom Pseudomonadati; phylum Pseudomonadota; class Alphaproteobacteria; order Rhodobacterales; family Roseobacteraceae; genus Thalassovita; species Youngimonas ophiurae (nom. illeg.). Next base: position 521,429 of record NZ_JBNAGJ010000002.1, on the reverse strand, counting down.
TCAGCGCCTTGCTGCGCGCCTGATGGAGGAAGCCGCAAAATCCGGTCTGAGCAGCGCCATGGCGAACCTGGGATGGATGTATTTCAGCGGTCTGGGCGTACCTCAGGACTATGTATTGGGGCATATGTGGCTGGTGCTGGCCAGCGCGTCGGGCGACGCGCAGATTCAGGCGGTGAACGCACAGCTATCACGAAATCTGCTGCCCAGTCAGATTGACGAGGCACAAGAGAAGGCCATGGCCTATTTACAAGCAAAGCATTAAGCTTAAATATTCGGTTTTTCGAATTATTTACCAATTGGTTTGGAAAATTTTAGCTAATAGGTTAACATTACGTCAATCTCGGCCATTAGAAGCCATTTTGTTGAATCACTTTAAAGGAGGTCATTGAATTATGACGATTAAATCCGGTATTTTGGGCGTCATTTTTGCGATCGGTACGGCCGGCGCTGTTTTTGCGGCACCTCCTGAGCCGGTTCAGCAGCATAACTCGAACGCGATTTGGTTCGAAAACTGGACGGGTCTGAAAAAGGCCCAGATGGTTGTGGTATTTCCCAATGGAAAAATTGAAACCATCACTGCAGAAACCGGCACGCCGGTTTTCCGTCTGAGCGGCGATACCGTTCTGGATGGCGTGTACCGATATGAGATCAGCGCCGCGACCGATGAGATGGTCGAGATCGTCAACCCGATCGACAACGGGCGCGGTGAAAACGCGCGGAACGAAACGAACAAGTCCTTCTACATGTCGGGCAGGTTCGTTGTTTCACGCAACGTGATCATCACACCTGCAGATGTCAAAGAACAATAACCTGCGGGATCGCAGCCCCGCATTATTACAGAGAGACAGACACAAAATGAAACGCACTCTTTCAAAATCCATGGCCTTGATGGGCACCAGCGCCTGCGCGCTGTGCCTGATGGCAGCAACCGCCTCGGCGGGTCAGGTCTTTACCACCGATGTGATCGTCCAAGGCAGCCTTTGCGCCGGTTTCGACTGCACAAACGGCATGGCCTTTGGGTTTGACACCATCGTCCTTAAAGAAAACAACCTCCGCCTGAAGTTTGAGGACACCTCGGCCTCGGCCAGTTTCCCCAGCAACGATTGGCGTTTGCAGGTGAACGATACCGGCAATGGTGGCGCGAACTACTTTGCAATCCAAGACGCGGTTACCAATCGCAATGTGTTCCGCGTGGATGCCGGTGCGCCTGCAAACTCGATGTATGTTAACGCGTCTGGCAATGTCGGGTTCGGGACGGCGACCCCGGTGTTGAAACTTGATATCGTTGACGGCAACACCCCCAGTATCCGCCTGAACCAGGACGGCTCGGACGGGTTCCAGGCGCAGATCTGGGACATTGCAGGTAACGAAGCGAATTTCTTCATCCGTGATGCTACAAACGGCAACCAGTTGCCATTCAAAATCAAGCCCGGCGCTGACAACAACGCGCTGTTCATCGCGTCGGACAACGACATTGGTCTGGCCACACAATCGCCCGATGCGGCCCTGCACGTCACCCGCGGTTCGCTGATTGTTGAAAGTAGCGATTCGAACTCTGCCCCTACGGAAATGGTCGAAGTTCGGGGCGGCAACATCCTGATTGAGAACAGCGCGCCGACCAATATTACCCTGGACAACACGGCGGATACTGCGGCTGCTTTCCGTATTCAGGCGAACCAAACTATCCGCTTCTCATATGTCGGAAGCGGCGCGGTTGAACTGGAACTGACGGAATCGGGCAACCTGACGGCCTCGGGGTCGATGTATGCGGACAGCTTTGTCGCAAGTGGCACCACGCTGAACGTGCCCGATTACGTGTTCGCGGATGATTACGATCTGATGCCGCTGTCCGAAGTGGCGGCGTTCATTGATGCCAACAGCCACCTGCCCAAGATTCCCTCGGCTGCGGAAATCAACGCAGGCGGTCTGGATCTGACCTCGATGCAGCTGTCGCTGCTGGAGAAGGTCGAAGAGCTGACCCTGTACACACTGGCACAGCAGGATCAGATCGCCGCCCTGGAGCAGCGCCTGCAAGAAGTGACCTCGATGCAGTAAGCCTGCGGCTTATTGCGACATGAATCTAAGGAATTCGGCGCTATCATGGCGCCGAATTCACTTTTCTGCAAAAGATCCATTGCTGAATGTATTCGTTGAAACATGCCTTTATCTACCTCCATGTCAGCAAGACCGGGGGGAACTCTATTCAGCAGATTCTGTTGCCTTTTTCAGAGGATAAGAAGGTCGTCTCGGGGCATCAGGATGGGGTGGATCGGTTTGGCCTGACGGGCAGTATTACTCCGGAAAAACATGCCTTTCTGGAACGGTACGAACAGGCTTGCCCCGGAATTTCAAAGCAAAATCAGGTGATAATCTCTGTGCGCGATCCCTATTTGCGCGCTTTGTCCGGGTATTTTTCGCCGCATCGCTGGATGCAGCCCGCCCAGAACGGAGGCTTTGAGATGCGCCCCCCGGAATGGAGCAAAACCGCGTTTCTGGCCTATCTCGACTCTGGTCAGTTACCGGCCGCGACGGACTGGTTGCGGCTGGCGGGCGCTGTGGCGCAGCCTGACCATGTTATTCGTTTCGAAACAATAGAAGAAGACCTGGCCCGCACGACACGGGCGCTGGGCTTGAATGTAGATGTGTCCGGCCAGATGCCGCATGTAAACAAAACTGCGGAAACCGGCACGCTGAAACAAGAACTGGCGCAGGATCTGGCGCTTCGGGATCTGGTGCTGGACCGCTACAAAGAAGATGCCGACCAGTTTGGATACGGCTAACCATTACCCAAGGATTCACGCATATGGCGTTGGTTTCATTCGATCACAATCTGATCTTCTTTAAGACCCGGAAAACCGCGGGCACCAGCATTGAAACGGATCTTTCTCAGCGTCTGGAAACCGGGGCGGTCGTGACACCGATCATTCCGCCGATGCCCGGACATGAGGCGCGCAATTACCAAAACGAAAAGGGTGAGCAGCTCTATTTCAATCACATGCCGGCCAGTTTGATACGCGACAGGCTAGGGGCAGAGAAATTCCAATCCATGACGCGGATTTGCGTTGAACGCGAACCTGTGCGGAAATGTATCAGCTATTTCCACATGCGGCGGAACTCGGAACTGCACAATCCCGGCGGGGCCTATCAGCTAAGCTGGGACGAGTTTGTCGAAGCCGGAGAGTTTACCATTGATCTGGACATGTACTCTGAGGTGCAAGAGGGGCGTCGGGTCAGTCTGGCGACGCATATATTGCGCTATGATCGGCTGGAGACAGAGCTGCCCGCCCTGCTGGCCAAGCTTGGGATTCCCGGATTTACCCTGAGGGCGCGGGCGAAATCGGAATATTCTCGTAACGTGCTGGTGACGCCGGATCAGGTTACGCCCGCGCAACGCGCGAGGATCGAAGAAGCCTATCGCGAGAACACGCAGTTTCTAGACCAGTTTGCAGGAATAAATTGGTCGCAACGCTAGGATCAACATGGTCGAGTTCATCCGGAAACCCTATGAAAAACGCTTCTTTCTGGCGCTGCTGATCGTCGCCATTCTGGCCTATCTGTTTTGGACGGGCTCTCGTTATCCGGCGCTGAACGAAAAGGCGATGATGTCCGGCGCGATCCAGCTGGAGGACGTGCTGAGCTTTGAAGCGAGGTTCCCGATCACACCGGAAATGGGGATATTCGAGCGGATTTTCTGGTCCACACTGAACTGGATCAACACCAATAAAAAAGGCATGACATTCGGCGTTTTGTTCGCTGCGGCCTTTCTGACGGCCGTGTCCTACCTGCGCATCAAAAGCTTTCGTGGCGGGCTGGCGAATTCCTTTCTGGGGCTGGCGATCGGGACGCCGCTGGGGGTTTGTGTGAACTGCGCTGCGCCGATTGCGCGGGGGATGTATTCCAGCGGGCTGCGCGCTGAAACGACGCTAAGCGCGATGATCGCTTCGCCGACGTTGAACGTGGTGGTGCTGACGATGCTGTTCAGTCTGATGCCGTTCTATATGGCGGTGACAAAGGTGGCGTTCAGCCTGTTGATTATCCTGGCGCTGGTGCCCGTGATCTGCCGGTTGCTGCCGCAGACGCAATTGCCCGCCGACCAGCAGATCAGCGCGCCCACCCCATGGAGCGCCGCGGAACTGGGCGCGCCCTCGGCTGAGACCCTGCCCCAGGCCCTGATCGGGGTCGCCGTCACCTATGCGAAAAACCTGTGGTACATCATCGTCAAAACCGTGCCGCTGATGCTGTTGGCGGGGATTTTGGGCACCATTGTCGCCGTCGCCCTGCCCGGAGAGGTGATCATGGATCTGCCGTTCTCTTTTCTGGTGCTGGCCGTCCTGGTTGTGATCGGGGTTTTCCTGCCGGTGCCCATCGGGTTTGATGTGGTGATGGCCGGCGTGTTGCTGGCCTCGGGGTTAGAGCATGGCTATGTCATGGCGCTGCTGTTCACGCTGGGCAGTTTCTCGGTTTATTCGTTCATGATTGTTGTGCAGGCCCTGGGCGCGCGTGCCGGGTGGATGCTGGCGGCCTCGGTTGCGATTTGCGGCGCGATCACGGGGTCTGGGGTGCATCAATACCACCAATGGCAATCGGATCGGGCGCTGCGCATGTTGCAAGGTGCGGTTTCGGCGCCGTGGATGGCGGCTCAGGCCGCGACGGCCGAGCCGGATCTCATGCCGCAGGTTGTCAGCCCCGACGCGGATCGCATCACGATTCAGGCGGTTCCGTTCAATGCGCCCTCGGCTCCGGACGCGCTGCCCTTTACCCGTGTCGAGGCGCGCAGTCACGGGATCGACAAACCGCTGGAGTTTTCTTTCCGCGATATGTGGCCACCGTATTGGGAAGGCCGCAGTCTGGCCGCCGCTGATTTCGATCGCGACGGAGATCTGGATATCGCCATCGCCTCGACCGAGCAGACGCTTTATCTCTATGAAAATGACGGCACGGGGCAGTTCACGCGTCTGACCCCCGATCTGGGCCCGCTGACCGGGCTAGAGCTGTTCAACGCCGCCTTTGCGGATATCGACAATGATGGCTGGCCGGATTTGTTCCTGACGTCCTATGGCCAGGGGAATTATCTGTGGCGCAATGTCGAAGGCCGGTTCGGCCACCAGCCCGCGCAGCCTGTCGTGAACAACCCCGATACGCCGCTGACGCTGGCGTTGTCGATTGCCGATCCGGACCGCGACGGAGACCTGGACGTCGCTTTGGGAAACTGGGCAGCAGGCTGGTATCGGCGGATCCCCGGCGAAGAATCGCGCAATCGCATCCTGTGGAACCAGGCTGGCACTCTGACAGGGGATGATTTTACCGCGCTGCCCGGCATTCCCGGTGAAACCCTGACCATGCTGTTTTCCGACATCAACGACGATGGCGCGGCGGATTTGATCGTGGGCAATGATTTTGCTGTTCCGGATTATTTTTATCATGGGGATGGGCAGGGTGGTTTTCATCAAATCACCAGGTCGGATGCGCTTATTCCGCATACGACCACCACCACCATGGCCATCGCAGTCGGAGACCTGACAAATGATGGACGGCAGGAAATCTATCTGGCGCAGATTGCCGGGCGGTCCTCTGGTGTTTCCGAAAAGCTGAAGATGCAGCCGCTTGCGCACTATTGTGACGTGATTCAAAATCCTCAGGATCGTGCGCTGTGCCAGAAGAACATGCAGATTAAGGCCTGGTACAGGTCGGGGAATAATTTTGACCCGACCTACGCCAGTAATTGTCAGAAGCTGACCGGGCGGTATCAGGCCGAGTGCAAAGCGATGCTGGTTAAGGATCTGGCGATTCAGCGCCGTGATGCCTCTATTTGCGCACTGATTCCTGCGTCGCAGCCGGTGCCGCGCGCCTATTGCGACATCCACTTCAAAGCGCCGCGCCCCGTTACAGCGCAAGAGGCGGATCAGGCGATAGAGCAGGTTCTGCGCTCGAACGTGTTGTTGCAGTGGGATGGGGCCCGATATTTGGATCAGGCCGGCGCATTGGGGTTGGAAATCGGGGGGTGGAGCTGGGATACCAAGCTGGGTGATTTTGACAATGATGGTGATTTGGATGTCTATGTTGTGAATGGAACCTGGGTGCCGAACGAGGTGTCGCCCTCTAACCTGTTTTTTGAAAATGATGGAAACGGGCATTTTCGTGAGGCCAGCGGCCCTTATGGCCTAGAGGATTATCTGATGACCGCCGCAGCACTTCAGTTCGATATGGACAATGACGGTGATTTGGATGTGCTAACCCACACTGTGAACGGGCCGATTGTTCTCTTCCGAAATAACAACCAGGCGCAGGCGATTTCGGTTTCGCTGCATGACACGGTTGGAAACCGAGATGGTATCGGGGCGCAGATTGCTCTTACCATGGATGATGGGCGCAAAGCCCTGCGCGAAGTGCAATTGGGGGGTGGTTTTATGTCATTCGACGCGCCTGTCGCGCATTTTGGCCTAGGGACGGCGATGACGGCCAAGGCTTTGACTGTTCGCTGGCCGGATGGCTCAGAAACCGCGATCAAGGGGCCGATTCGGTCAGGCGCGTCGTACAGGATCATTCGGTCACGTTAATTGGCGATTCTATCCGGCGTGGTGATCATCAGAAATTCGTTGAGGTTTGGGCAAGAATTTCCTCTAGGCGACTGCGTAGTTCGCGACTCTTGTTCAAGGCGTCATGACCCTCAGCCAAAGTCGAGGGAGCCTGGCGCAACGGGGGCTTCTCAGGAGGGGCGGGAAATTGCCTGTTTGGTGGCTCGGCAGATCTTGCCCGTGTCAGGAGCTGATCAACATCCTCGCCGCGCAGGCCCAAAAGCTCAGCCTTGGCGGCAAGGTGGTTACCAGTGGCCAGTAAAATCTCGGCTTGCAACAGGCGACGGTCACGCTGAACAGATGGGCCTGAAACCCTATTCAAATATTTGGACGCCATATCGGGAAAGCCAAGGTCTAAGAAACGGCGCGCGACAGAAAGAGATAATCCTGGAGGCAATCCATCAGCTTGATCTGCCAGCGACGTGCTATAGCGCATGAATTCAAAGTCCGGCGCGGCTTCGACAAGCGCTGTTAAAAACTCGGTCTCTACGTTGATTGTTGGCGCTTTGTCCGGATCAAAAGTTTCGCGCAGTGTCCAGGCATCTGCGAAATGTCCTGCCGCAAGCTGCGCAGAAAACAAGGTTCGATTGAGCCTTTGAGCGATTTCCTCATCTCGGTATTGATATGCGTAGCCGATCAACAGCTCGAGTGTTTCATCCGATACCGGACGCTTTGCATCCAGTTCAGTCAGAATGAGCTGAATGAGTGCCTCCGCTGAAATCGGTGCTTCTGATTGGACCGTTGCTGAAAATTCGGCAGTTGCTTTGGGTGCGTTACCCTCATGGAGGTGTGATTTAGCGTTTGCAAAATGGTATTCAGCCGTTTCGCGCATTTGCTGACGCGCCACATTCCCAAGTATGAAATCCGCCTCTTCTTTCGCGCTGAGTTTTAACAGTCGTTCGGCGATACGCGGCCCCAGAAGATTTTGAAGATCCTCGGGCAGATAGGTGAAATTAAGCGCCACGGATTTTGTATCCAAATCCCTGAAATCCCCGCCAGATGCCAAGGCCCACAATAGGATTCTGCCTTTACAGGTCGTCAGGGCGTTCCAGTTGATTGGGGCCACCCCCTCTATCTGGTCAATCGTCATGGCCATTGATTCAAGTAGAGGGCCATCCTCAGAGTTTTCCATTTCCCGCAGAAGCGCGATTGCCTCGGCACCAAAGCCATAGGACAAGTAGTGGCGCACCATGCGAAGGGCGCTCTCTTGATTGATTGGTGTTATCTCTCCACCAAGGGATTTTCTTAGTTTTGAGAGGCCATCCGGGAAATTTTCACCAACCTGCCAATCAGCGATTTCAAGCCTAGTGTCCGCGATACATTCGATCCCGCTATCTGAAACATCTGGTGTATTCATCAAATTTTGGAGCGCGCTATGGACGGGCAAATTGGAGGTAACATTTGATCGCGGGATTGCTTTCGGCGCGTCGTTCAAAGGTATCGTATTGCTGTTTGGCTGCTTTTGAGGCGGTGAGGGTGAGAGTTCCAACAAGCCCATATTGGTTGCACGGGAGAGTTGCTCCAGCAGTTTGCGCTCGGTGCCTTGGACCTGAGGATGAGGCTTCTCTATTGTGCTGTTTTGGGCCTGTGTAAAATTTTCCTCAGCCATCTTGTGTTTGGGCGGGCTAACTTCGCTTCTTTTAAGACTACCCAGTACACTCGGCCGAGGCGGCGGCAGTGCCTGGTTTTCAGGTTCTGATCGCACGTCAACGACCAACATTCGTTGGCCGGTACGATAGATGGAAACCTCGCATTGGCAGCCGAGACTAATTTCCAGAACGCCAGGTGTCGCGGCCAGAGAACTGATACGATCACGGCGAATGCGTTCGAATGCTTTGCTGATATCGAATGTGGTATCTTGCCCAGACATCACGAGTGAAACTGAGTTCTCGGTCTTTTTTTGCGACCAGTTCAATTCGCTTGGCAAATGCAGGACAAGCCGCGTAAAATCCGCATGTTCACCCCCCAAAACGCGCACGGCATCAGCAAACGCGGGCGGTGAGGCCAGTAAAATAATACACAGAGCGGCGCGCAGAAACCTCATACTCAGGCTGCCTCTTGTTTTATTGTCTTTAGGGCTTCTTCCAGATCTGTGAAGCTGGGGCGATGATGAGAGGGGGTGTTTTGACGGCCGACTTCGATGCACATGTTTGTTGGGTGGTTGTACAGGTTTGCCACCAGCACTTCTCGAATGAGATGGTAAAAGTGGCCGTCTTCTTCAACGACTGCTTTCACTTTGGAAGCAAAAGGTGCGACCAGGCCGTAGGCCAGAAAAACGCCCAAAAATGTCCCGACCAATGCGCCACCAATCATTTTCCCCAAAATTTCAGGGGGTTGATCAATCGACCCCATAGTTTTGATAACGCCCAAAACCGCTGCAACAATGCCAAGTGCGGGAAGGCCATCGGCAACAGTTTGCAGAGCGTGACTGGAGTGGAGAGCGTGATGATGGTTCGCTTCCATCCGTTTTTCCAGAACCTCTTCAACTTGATGCGGGTCGTCATAGTTCATCGCAGCAGACCGAAGCGTGTCACATATAAGGTTCACGGCTTCTTTGTCAGTTAAGATCTTGGGATATTTTCCAAAAATTGAGGATTCTTCAGGCGACTCGATATGCTCGTCCAGACCAACGGGGTTGGAACGGGCGACGCGGATCAGTTCAAAGAGCAGACAAAGCAGGTCTTTATAATCCTCGTTCTTCCATTTGGCGCCTTTGAAGACCTTTCCAATGTCTTTGACTGTATGTTTGATCCCAGCGAGGTCATTGCTGATCAGGAATGCCCCGACAGCGGCGCCTCCGATCATCATCATTTCAAACGGCAGGGATTTAAGGATGATTCCAAGTTTGCCGCCTGCTGCCAGGTAGCCACCGAAAACCATGGCAAAAATTACGACGATCCCGATCAGGCCGAACATGTTATTTTTCTCCGTGTGTGGAAATCTCAGTTTGGACGTTTTGGGTTAACAGGGGATTTTCACTCTTTGGGTACCTCGGCATTTCTGCCGGCCAACACCACGCTAATGGTGTACGCCGCATTCGGGCTAAGCCCGGCCAGCACGCCTGCGGCGGCTTCGGGCTGCATGCGCGCCAGAAAGCCGGCCGCGAAATTCGGGTCCATTTCTTCAAACAGGGCGGCTGCATCTTTGGGTTTCATGTTTTCGTAGACGGCGACCAGTTGACCGATGTCCCGTTCGGCGGCTTGATCCGCTACGGCCAGGGTGCGGCTCAGTTCAGCCTCGATTTGCCGCAGCTCAGCCAAACGCGCTGTGATTTCGCGGTCTGCGATTGCCAATGTGCTCATACGCTCTTCGAGCTTTGCTTCGCGCTCATCAAGCTGCTCTTCGCGGGCTGAGAAGGCCTGGAGCATCGCTTCAAGCTCGCCTTCGGTTTTACATTCCTGGGTCTGTACGGGTTCTGGTGCCAAAGAGGTTTGCAAAGTGCCGGGTTGTGCTTGGAAATGCTCTTCGGCTTTGGCCCAGGCCTCATCCGCGCCCGTGGTTATCCGCAGAATCGCCGACCCCAAGAGCAAGCAGGCAATGACCGACAAAGAGCCCCGGCCCACGCGTGCGCCGCGCCGTTTTCGTTTGCTCATAGCTGCCTTCCTTCCTGACCGTGGCGGAAGAACATCGCTTCGGGTTGCGGTTCTGCCTGGGGTTGTGCAGGGGGCGTGTCCGGCAGGTCGTGCATAGAGGCAACCAAAAGCTCAAGCCGCTTGGCGACCTGCTCGGCCCGGTCGGTCAATCCATCAAGTGATTCCGTTGACGAATCTGCCACCGACTGGGCCGCCTTTAGTGTGTTCGTCAGGTCATCCACCTGCGAGGACAGCACCGCAACAGCCCCGCCAACCCCATTTTCCAGATCGTTGAATCTGCTCAGGCGTCTGGCCAGAATAAAGCAATAGAAACCGGCCCCTAGCGCGCCAGCAACCAGCAAAACGTCCGCGATAAATTCCATTCCCATTTCCTCTTAGTTCAGGACAAATTCCATGATCAGCAGGTCGTTCACGCGATCCTGCCCGACAACGATCTGCACGCGCCGCAACATCTGTGCGCGAAGACGCACCAGAGATGTGGGTTTCTCCAAATCCGATTCGTCGACCGCACGCAGATAGCTGTTCAACACGTCCACGATGCGCGGCATCAACATTTCAACCTCTTTGGCGTATTCCGAGGGCGTTTCGACCTGCCCTTTGAAGCGCAGGTGCTGCGCGGTTGCCCGCGGGCCGAGCGAGATCAAAAGCGGGTCGATCGGGACAAAGGAAACGTCGCTGGCGGCATCCATCGGCTGGCCGTTTCCGTCTTTTTCGTCATGCGTTGCAGATGCCTCATGCTCTGCCGCATGAGACGATTCGCCAAAGGGCAACATCCCGGATTGCGCCGCGAAAAAGCCGCCACCGCCACCAGCCACAGCCAGGAAAACCCCAATGATCATAGGCAGTTTTGACGATTTCTTCGTGATTTCTTCTTCAGGAGCCTCGGTCGCCGTCATGGTCGTCCTCGTTTGTTTGAACAAATCCTCAATAGCCCGAGAGGAACTAACCGATTGTTAAGGCTGATGATGGAAAGTCGCTGACACAGGGCAGAACGCCCGCTGTGACGGAGGAATGTCGTGCAACAGCTTCTACAAGTCTGGTCAGCGCTGGATATGCGCAAAAGAATCCTTGTTGGACTGGCTACCGTGGCCATGTTCGCCTCGATCCTGGCGATGTCCCGAATCGTGTCGGCGCCGAATATGGTGCTGCTTTATGCGGGACTGGAAAGCTCGGCCGCGGGGGATGTGGTGCAAGCGCTGGAACAGCGCGGGGTGGATTATCAGGTGCGGGGGGGCTCGATTTTTGTCCCTGATACGCGTCGGGATGAACTGCGCATGACCCTGGCCAGTGAGGGGCTGCCAGCCAATAGCAGCAGTGGGTATGAACTGCTGGATAATCTGACGGGCTTTGGCACGACGGCCCAGATGTTCAATGCTGCGTATTGGCGCGCCAAAGAGGGTGAACTGGCCCGTACGATGCTGGCCAGCCCCAGTATCACCAAGGCGCGCGTTCATATTGCCAACACTGCCAATAACCCCTTTCAGCGGGATCTACGGCCGACGGCCTCTGTTTCGGTGGATGCGACGGGCGGGCTGACGGCGAACCATGCCAAAGCGTTGCGCTTTCTTGTGGCCTCGGCGGTGTCAGGGCTGGAACCAAGCGATGTTGCAATCATAGATAGTAGTGGGGGCCTGATCAGTGCCGATGAAACAGCCGTCCCTGCGGCTGGCGATGATCGGTCTGCCGAACTGAAAGACCGGGTGCAACGAATTCTGGAGGCGCGTGTGGGCCCCGGAAACGCAGTTGTAGAAGTTTCCGTCGAAACCATAACCGAAAGCGAATCGATCCGTCAGCGCACCTTTGATCCGAACGGGCGGGTTTTGGTCAGCTCGGATACCGAAGAGAGCACGAATAATTCCAAGAATGCCGCTGGCGGGGACGTGACGATTGCCTCGAACCTTCCGGATGGTGAAGCGGGCGGGGACGGAAATTCTTCGGCGCAGACCAGTCAGACGCGCGAGCGCGTGAACTACGAGGTTTCCGAGACGCAGCGTGAGATTATTCGCGCACCCGGATCCGTTAAACGGCTGACCGTGGCCGCGTTGGTGAACGGTGCCCTGGTGACGGATGATCAAGGAGAGCAAAGCCTGCAATTGCGTCCTCAGGAAGAGCTGGATGCGTTGAAGGAACTGGTGGCCTCTGCTGTTGGGTTCGACGCCGAGCGTGGTGACGTTATCACTATGAAATCACTTATTTTTCAGCCGGTCGTCCCCCTGGGAACCGAGGCGAGCTCAAGTTTGTTCACTCTGCCCCCGCTGGATGTGATGAGCATCGTCAAACTTGCGGTCGTGGCGCTTGTGACCTTGATCATGGGGCTGTTTGTTTTGCGCCCGATTCTGTCCAAAGCCCCACTGCCTGCGCCCGCCCCGGCATTGCCGCCGGCCGAATCCTCGCCGCCCGCATTGACTGGTGAAATCGACGATAGCGAGGCTGATCTTTCGGATCTTCCTGTCGTCAGCTCGGATACAGCAATTGCTGCGGTTAGCGCCCAGACTCAAGAAGACGCAGTCGAGCGGTTGCGCGGCCTGATCAATGACCGCCGTGACGAAACAGTCGAGATTCTAAGGAGTTGGCTGGAGGATGAAGAGGAGAGAGCGTGATGGCGATTACTCATCTCTTGCAGGATTTTGGCAAATATCACGGCAGCGGGCCTGACCCGGTACTGACGGATGCCACTCTTGAAGAGCATCAGCTTGAGGCATTCGAGCAGGGCTATCAAGCCGGGTGGGAAGACTCGGCCAAAGCTCATGCAGAAGACCACACGCGTGTGAGCAATGAGCTTGCGGAATCTTTGCAGCAAATGTCGTTTACATTTGTCGAAGCGCAGACCCAAGTCTTGAAATCTTTGCGCCCGCTGTTTCAGCAGATCGCTGAAACGGTTTTGCCACAAATGGGTGATGTGTCGTTGCCTCTGCTTGTGTCTGAGCAGCTCTCGGCTTTGGCGGCTGAACACTTGGGGGACACGCTTACGCTGGCTGTTTCCGAAGCAGATCGCGCTTCGATCGAGTCTGTTGCAAAGAACTTTGGCGGAGCATCGCTTCAAATAAAGACAAAACCGGCTCTTGTGCGCGGTCAGGTTGAGATTTCAAACAAAACGCAAGAGCGGAGCATCGATCTGCACCAGGTGATCGTTGAACTGACGGAAGCGATTGAAGCATTTGGAAATGAAACTGAAAGGATGTCCAGCCATGGATGAAGCTAAAGACAGCACAAGCCCCAAACAGAATCCATTTTCCTCTGTGCCAGTGGAGATCACAATATCCGTCGGCAAAGCGCGCCCGCTGATCCGGGACTTGCTCGCGCTTGAGGAAAACTCGGTTTTGCCACTCGACAAACGCGTCGAGGATCCTGTCGAGCTTTATATCGGTGATCGGCTTATCGCGCGCGGCCAATTGGAGGAATTACCTGGTGAACAAAAAGGCAATTTGGCCGTTCGTCTGACTGAAGTGTCGTCGATGCAGGAGAGCTCAAAGTGAAAAAATTAGCGTTCCTTTTTGGAATCTTTCTGGTCTGTTTACCTGTAACTGCCGAAGCACAAAGCATCAGCATAGACTTTGGCGAAGATTCAATGACGGGACGCTCTATTCAGTTATTCCTGTTAATATCGGTACTAAGTTTGGCACCTGGAATCGCAATCATGTTAACATGTTTCCCATTTCTGGTGACGGTTTTGTCTATTCTTAGACAGGCGATTGGCCTGCAACAGGCACCGCCAAACATGATGATCGTCAGTTTGGCACTGTTCCTTACCTATTTTGTTATGGAGCCTGTGTTCATAAAAAGCTGGAGCGAAGGGATTGCGCCCCTGCTTGAAAATAGAATTGAGCTGGAAGCAGCTTTTCAGCGTGCAATCCAGCCCTTTAGAATTTTTATGGCTGCCCGATTGGATGCGGAAACTTTTCAACAAATTTCAGATTTGCGCGGGTTAGATTCCGGAATTGGAGCGGCGCAAGAGGCCCCTCTCTCCATTTTGATGCCAAGCTTCCTGTTGTCTGAGATTGCGCGTGCATTCCAGATTGGCTTTTTGGTTTTTCTTCCTTTCGTCATCATCGATCTAGTTGTTGCTGCGATCTTGATGTCGATGGGGATGATGATGGTGCCGCCTGCCGTTGTTTCGCTGCCATTCAAGCTGGCTTTCTTTGTCATCGCCGATGGATGGTCTTTGGTAGCCAGTGCTCTGGTCACTGGCTACTTCTGATTAGCGAACTACGAATTCTGCGTGCAAGGCGCCTGCTGCTTTGATGCTTTTGAGGATGTCGATCATGTCCCTGGGTGAGACGCCCAGGGCATTCAGCCCGGAAATAACCTCAGACAGAGATGCTCCGCCATCGACTTCGGCTAATTGAGGGCCATCTTCCTCTTCCAATTCTGTGCGAGACCGAGGAACGACCACCGTTTCGCCCTCAGAAAATGGGTTCGGTTGAACCGCAACGGGGGCTTCTTGGATTCGTAGTGTCAGGTTGCCTTGCGACACCGCAACTCGGGAAATTCTGACGTCTTCCCCCATGACGATTGTGCCGGATCGCTGATCTACGACGACTCGTGCCTTTCTCTCTGGTTGGATCGAGATATTCTCGATGCGCCCAAGGGTATGTGCTGGTGAACGCATACGTGTTGCTGTGATGTCCAGCTGTACAGTGCCGGCGTCCAGCATAAGCGCCACGCGTTTACCGAAATCCTTGTTGATTGCGCGTTCGATTCGACCGGCGGTGGTGAAATCTGGCTCTCTGAGTGCAAGCCGCAGGCTGGTCAGAGAGGCGAATTCGAAATCGACTTCTCTCTCTACGCGGGCTCCTGATGGGATGACGCCAGAGGTGGGGACACCTTGTACGACGCTTGCCGCTGCACCTTCAGCCGAGGCGCCGCCAGCTATCACAGTGCCCTGGGCCACAGCATAGATCTGTCCGTCAGCCGCATTGAGAGGTGTCATGACAAGCGTGCCGCCAAGCAGGCTTTTTGCATCTCCAATTGCGGAAACTGTTACGTCTATTTGAGAACCCGTTCGCGCAAAGGGGTGTAGCGAGGCAGTCACAAACACGGCGGCGACATTTTTGGGGCGGAACTGCTCGCCTGCGACATTGACGCCTAACCTTTCCAGAATGTTTGACATGATTTCTTCGGTGAACGGAGCGTTGCGCAAACCATCGCCAGTGCCGTTCAAACCAACCACCAAGCCATATCCAACCAAGTCATTCCCACGGACCCCATCAAATTCGACCAGATCCTTCAGGCGAATGGTATTGGCGGCGGCCGTCGATTGGATGGCACACAGAACGAGTGTCAGAATTGCAAGAATTTTTTTCATTACAGATAGTTAACCAGTGATAGCCCAGACAGGCGGGCGGTTAGGGTGTAGAGCGCTTCAAGTTGGAACTGCGCGTTCTCCAGTTCTGTGGCGGTTTGGTATTCATCGACACCCAGCAGCGTTTCGCGGGCGTACTGCAAAGACAGCTGTTCTGCGGATAGGGCGACGCCGATTTCTTCGATGCGTTCCTCTGCGAAACCCAGATCAGCGCGTAGCCCCGTGAGGTTGTCCTGTTCCTCCAGCAAATTCATGCCAGATTGCACCAGAAGATCCTGTTGGAAACCTTGGTCCGCGTAATCCTGACTGATTGCGGCCAGGGCCATATCCGCCATCAAGCTGCGCAATTCGCTTGCGTCCGCCCGCAAATCCAAATGGATCGTGTCTTGCTCTCCGAGTTTGAGAGGTGCCAGGTTTTGGTCAGATCCCTGATAGGCTGTGGTGCCAAAGCCGGCGTCTGACATAAACCAATCGTTTACGGCTTGCTGAATATCGTCATAGGTACTCGCACCGGCGATGGCGGTGCGCAGTGCTGTCAAAATGTCATCCGCGCTGGCGAGAGCGGGGCCATTTGTTATGTCCCCCGCAAAAACCGAACGTCCAGCGTAGCTCGTATTCAGCGAGTTGATAACCGTCGAGAATTGTTGCTCTGCCTGGGACGACAGAGTGTTCCAGGTCTCTTGTGTGGCGTGGCCGGCGCTCAGAAGATCTGCGGCAAGTGTCTCGCTTGTATTTTGGACATTCTCCAAAGCGGCCTGCATCGCTGTCGTGAGGCCTTTGGCCTCATTCGTTGCTGTTTCATAGGCTTGTGCAGTTTTGGATCTATGTTCGATGTCAGACAGGTAACGGTAATCGCCAGCCAAATGTGTTGCAGGTGTTGTTGTTCTGCCCGAGGCCAGCTCCTCTGTCAGCTTTGCGATTTCGGCACTTAGGGAAGAGTTCTGCCGTCGCAAGGCGAAAGTCTGAGCCAGATCACCCATTGAAACCAATTTCATCAGCCGATCTCCATCAATTGTTGAAGCATTTCATCGACAGCCTGAATGATCTTTGCGTTTGCCGCGTAGGACTGTTCGATTAATAGAAGCTTTTGCATTTCCGCGTCTGTATCGACGCCTAATGCCAGTTCCATCTCTTTCAGTTCGGATTGGCGTGCCGCGGCGAAGCTCAGATCCTGTGCGGTTTCGGTTTCACGAAGCCCCATAGATGACAGGAAGTCTGAAATCAGGCTTGCGGTATCCCGCGACGCGCTGCCCAAAGCATCCGAAGACGGGCTGGAAATTGCGTTCAAAGCCGCTTGCATTGACTGCAAAAGCGTGGCGTTGCCGCCTGCTGTTTCTGTCGTTGTGCCAAGGCCATCACGCAGTCGCCAAAGATTGCCTGCATCCGGGTCGGCTGCTGTATTCAGCCCGATCCGAGAAGCAAGACCCGTTGTTACGCCAGCCGTAGCGCCATCATCCCAGAACAGGCCGGGCTCTCCGGGGGGCAGACTGTCATCAAAACCAGTGCCAAACCGCTCGATCAAGTCCAGGGCAATTGTGTCCAATTCGGACTGGATTTCCGGCAGCAGTTCATCGCGGACGGTAAAAAGCGCGCCTAAAGACCCGCCGGACATCGCGCCGCCGTCAGCTGTGGAAACATCCGATCCATTGATCTGCAGGCCGGACAGCAACCCGTTTTCCAAAGACATATGCGCGACAACTGTATTGTTGGGCGTAAAGCTTAGCTCGGCCGCTTGCCCATCCAGTAGAACAGCGCCTCCGGGCGTCATCAGCGCGACAGTGCCCATGTCGCGCTGAAGTTCCTGAACGGGAACCATTTGCGAGATCGTGTCGATCTCGGCTTGGCGCTGATCCATAAGGCCCGCAGTGTCCCGGCCCTGCGTTGTTGCGGCGATGATATCTTTGTTTAGCTGCTCAACATTTTCGAGCGCGAGATTCAGCTTGGCGATTTGGGTATCAATAGCGTTGTCGGCTTCGGCCCGCAGGGACTGAACGCTTTGGGACATGCTATGCAGCGAATCCGCGATCGCAGTGGCCGAATTCCATACGGATTGCAGGCGGGTTTCGGATTCCGGCAAGCTGGCGGCGGCAATCAAATCAGACTCAAAATCAGCCACAAGAGACGTCAGCGAACTGGGCTTGGTGGGGTCGGCAATCACCGTCGAAAGCCGGTCCAAATACCCACTTGTTACCTGAGCCGCAGCTTGCGTACTGTCTGCATGGCGCCGGTCACCCAACAGTGCCTGGTCCACCAGCCGGGTTACCCCATTGATGGATACGCCGCCACTTGCGCCGCCGGTACGTGCGGACAGGGAAAGCTCTCGGGTGGCGTACCCGTCATTCATGGCATTCGAAATGTTGGACGAGACCACCCCAGCCCCACGGGCTGAGGCCGTCAGGCCAGACAAAGCATTGGACAAAGCGCTGGACAGAGACATGTGCGCTCCTTTCTAATTCAGGATTTCAAAGCGCAGGTCAGCGTTTGATGTTTGTGGTTTCCTGTAGCATTTCATCCACGGTCTGGATGACTTTCGCGTTCGAGGAATAGGCCCGCTGCGTTTGGATCATATCCGTCAGTTCGCCAGCGACATCGGTGGTCGATTCTTCCAGCGCGTAGGACACGATATCGCCGGTCGGGCCGTCACCGGCGTCCCACAGAAAGAACGTGCCGCTGTCCGGTGATGTTGCATAGGTCTGGTGATCCATAGCGACGAGGCCATTGGGATTCGGCATGTCAACCAGCGGAATCTGGAAGATTGTGCGCGTGATTCCAGTGTCATAGATCGCGTGGACATATCCGTTGGAATCCACCTCGACCGAGGTCATGTTGCCGACGGGGTAGCCATCTTTGTCAATCGAAACCGGGGCAAAACTGCTGGACAGTTGCGTCAACCCGTCCGGGTCACCCGGCTGACCGATGTTGATTTCCAGCGGGCCGCCGGCCACATCCACGATCAGGGCACCAGTCGCCGCATCATATGCCCCACCAGACACGGCGGTCACCGAATTCAGAGTGCCACCCGCATCGCGCCCGTCATCGAAGGTCAGGACATATTCGCCAATGATGGCGTCATCCTGGGCCGTATCGCGTAGCACCATCGTCCATTCATTCGAGGATCCGTCGGCAGGAATGGTCGGGGTGAACTCGATTTCAATATTCTGGGAAATACCCAGATTGTCATAATATTCGATCGACAGCGCCTGGGCGTCGCCGGTTGCGGTGGCATCGGTTTCCGTCGCGGGCAGGTTGACCCCCAGCGAGATCTGAGTCGTCGGTTCGCCCGTCAGCTGGTTGACGTTCACCTGAACGGGTTCCAGCCCGGCGCCGGTGTCACGCGGATAAGTGGGCACCGTGCCATTCGCCAGGGCTGGCCATCCCATCAGGGTCAGGCCGGACTGCGTGACCAGATACCCCTCGCTATCTGTCTGGAACGAGCCGGTGGTTGTCAGCATCATCTGGGTGTTGCCGTTATCCAGATTGATTTCCGATGAACTGGCAACTGGCAGAAAACCGCGGCCGCGCACGGCCAGATCTGTTGCGTTGCTGGTCGTGACCAGCGATCCGGATTGGCTGACCAGACGCTGCGTGGTCACGCGTACCCCCCCGGCGGAATAGGCACCGCCATTGCCGCCCGAAATCACCATCGAATGGAAATCGGTCTGCATCCGCTTGTACCCGTAGGTCGAGGAGTTCGCGATATTATCCGAAATCGTCGCAAGCCGGTTCGCATTCGCGGACAGCCCGGCCACGCCTGCATTAAGAGAAGAGGAAATCGTCATGGATACGCCTTTCTGCTGCATCAAACCAAATGTTGTGCACAGCATTACAAGGCGTCGCTTAACAGCCCGCTAATAGCTAAAATTGCCCCTATTTTCCCGCGTCACTCGACATTTTTGCGGAGCAGCACGACCTCCAGACGGTTGTTGCGCAGGTTTGTCGGATCGTAAGAGGCAGGCTCTTTGTCTGCATGTCCGGTGATCCGTTTGACCCGGTTGTGATGCAGGCCCTGATCCAGCATCAGCTGCCGCATGACATCAGCACGTTCCGAGGACAGTTCCCACACGGGATTGTGTTTTAAAACAACAGGATAGGATTTCGTATGCGCCTCGATCGCCACATTGTTCTGGACCAGTCCGAAGACGCGTACCAGCATGTCGGCTAGCTCGTTCAGCAGCGGGGTTGGCGCGGCTGAATCTTGTGCGAACAGGGTGGCATCCGGAATGTCAAACAGCTCGATCACCAGGCCTTCGTCGGTCACGCGCGTGATGATGTGGCGCTGCATTTCGATGCTGAACATGCTTTCGCCGCCCCGCGCCATCAACATGCTGTCAACCTCGCGCAGTTCCAGCTCTTCGGCTTTTTCGTCCTGACCGAGCTCTCCGCGTGAATTCTGGTGCCGGGTCGGGCGCTGGTTCGTTGCCCCCGTTCCGTTCTGCGCCAGAACCTGTTCGGAAAAGACCGAATCCCCACCGAAAGCGCCATCGCCGCCGCCCGAGATCCGATTGATCGCAACGGTCGGACTAAAGTAATCCGCAATCCCTTTGCGCTGTTTTTCAGTTGTTGCATTCAGCAGCCACATCAACATGAAAAAGGCCATCATGGCGGTCACGAAGTCAGCATAGGCCACTTTCCACGCCCCACCGTGGTGCCCGTCGCCGCCAACGACCTTTTTCTTCTTGATGATGACTGGCGCCGCATTCGTTTGCGAGCCCATCTCACCACCTCTTTCTCACCCGAGTACAGGGATAGCAAAGCGGGTGTTACCAATGTCCTAACAGATAAAATGCCAGGGATTTTCAGCCCGGACACCCAGCGGAAAGAGGCATTGGCAGCGGGCGGGAAATTTGCCATTTTGCGCGCAGACAGCACCGGGGCCACCGATGACCGAGTTTCGCAGATACGCCATCTATTATGTCCCAGAGCCCGGCCCCCTGGCCGATTTCGGAGCGTCTTGGCTGGGGTGGGATCTGGCCAAAGGCGCTGCGGTGGGGCATCCGGATCTGGCTGATGTGGATGTCGCGCAGGTGACGCAGACGCCTCGGAAATATGGGTTGCATGGGACTATCAAGCCTCCGTTCCGATTGGCCGAGGGTGTTGAATTCGCTCAGTTCCAAACTGCGGCGCGCGGTTTGTGCAAAAGGACGGCACCTGTCCGGCTGGAGGGGCTGGAGCTGACCCGGCTGGGTGGTTTTCTGGCTCTGACCGCGCTGGGCGATCTTACGGAACTGAACGCTTTGGCGGGGCAGACGGTCACGCAGTTGGATGCGTTCCGCGCGCCCCTGAACGAATCCGAGCTGGAGCGTCGTCGCAAATCCCGTCTGACCGAACGACAAGAGGCCTTGCTGACTGCCTGGGGGTATCCCTATGTACAAGAGGAATTTCGGTTTCATATCACGCTGACAGGCCGGATGCCCCGCGCCGAGGCCGCCGCGCTGCGCGACCGGCTATTGCCTCTGCTGTCTCCGCTTCTTCCCGTGCCGTTCGAGGTTCAATCGCTCTGTCTGGTTGGCGAAGATGCCGCGGGGATGTTCCACCTGATCGAGCGCCTTCCCCTGCTGGGATAGGGGTGTGGAAATTATCCACAGGCTAAATCCCTTGTTTTCCGGGGGAATGGGCGCCTGTGTGTCATATCTCCGACATGCAACGCGCCTAGAACGAGGCAAATCGTGCAAGGCAAGGGTCCGACATGCCTCGAATGTTGTCTCCTGTGCGCCTGACTGGTGCCACCACCCTGCGGGACGGAGAAATGCAGGACCGATCCGTTGTGATCGAAAACGGGCGGATCTCGAAGGGGCCGCACCCGGCGGTGGATTTGCGCGGACATTATATCATGCCCGGCATTATTGATCTGCACGGAGCCAGCCTGCGCCACGCCTTGCGGCAGGGCGTGGATGCGGTCTCTGCCATGCGTGGGACAGATCGCGCCCTGGCGGCGCAGGGCGTCACAACCGCGTGGCAGATGCTGGATTGGGCAACGGCCGATCACGGGCCGGATACGATTCTTGGCGTTCTGGATCTGCTGGACCGTTATCGCCCGGATGCGCTGACGGATTTGCGGCTTCAGGTCTGCTATGATCCGGTTCTGCCGGGTGCGATCCTGCCCGGTGCGGGCAGCGGATTGCTCAGTGCCCTTCATGCGTATGGGCTGGATCTGGTGCTGTTCCCGGCCCAAATGGACGAAGCGCGCGAGCTGACGCCGCAGGTTGTGCGGCACCTGTGCGAACTGGCCGAGCAATTCGACGCTCTGGGCGTCAGCTATGGCACGCTTGGGGATAAAACCGCCGAACGGCGCGAGCGTTTCGCGATGATCGGCGCGCGGCTAAGCGCTCTGCCCGCCAACCGGCGCCCGGCGGCTGCGGCCTTTGCCATGGGCGATCCGGTGGTGCTGTCAGCGCAGGATATTCTGGCAGGGACTTATTTGCAGGGCAATATTCCGGTCAGCCACCTGATACGGGATCGGATGACCCGCGCGCTGGTTTCCGCAAATGCACCCGCAGCGCCGGTGCGGGCGGCATTCGATCTGGTTCGTAGTAAATCCATGGGACTGCCGCAGGCCTGGGATATGGTCTCGGCCCATCCGGCGCAGATTTTGCGCCTGTCTGATCGCGGTGTGATCGACTATGGCAAGCGCGCCGATCTGGTGGTGATCCATCGCGAAACCTTACAGGTAGAGGCAACGATTTGCGGGGGCGCTTTGACCTATCTGAGCAAGCAGGCCGCCCCGCGGTTCAGCGTGATTCAGGAACCGTTTCGTCTGGCCGCCGAATAGCGCCCTACCGGCGGCGCCTAAGCGTCCAAGAGGCCCACATGTGGCCGGGCAGAATCGCGAAACACCGCAGATAGCGCAGAAACAGCCGGCTGGGATTTTCCAGCATCCGCCACAGCCACTCTTGCTGAAGGGCGCGCACCCAGCGTGGGGCGCGTTTCTGGCTGCCAGACAGAAAATCCAGCCCCGCCCCGATCGAGGCAAACCCAACCGAGGGCGCAACGGTCCGCCCGCGGGCGGCAAACAGCTCTTGTTTTGGTGCCCCCAGAGCGACAAAGCACAGCCTGATCCCGGCGTTTTCCAGATGACGCAGAATATCATCCGCCTGCCCCCCCTGCGGATCGAAACCAAAGGGCGGCGCAATCCGCTGCGTTATCTGTAGTCCGGGCACCTGCGCCTCCAGCGCGGCGGCGGCCTGTTTCAGGCTGTCATCTGTGGTGCCAACCAGCCCCACGGGGACTTTGTGATCTGCGGCCAGAAAGCACAGCGGCAGGATCAGATCCGAGCCCGGCATCAGCGTCACGGGGTTTTGTGCCAGCCTGGACATCCAGACAATCGGGTTGCCATCGGCAACAACGAAATCCTGCGCTTTATACGCCGCGCGGAATTCCATATCGCTGCGCAGCTTGACCAGGTGATCCAGGTTCAAAGTGGCCAGCGCGAACCCATCGGCGGTGTCGAACCTTTGCGTGATCTGCGCTCTCAGCGTGGCCCAGTTCGGGACGTTGACGGCCAGCTGGTAGCTCCCGATTGAAAATTGCACGCCCGTCTCCTGTTTCTCGCGCTGGTTTGCAGGATACGCGGTCAGGGGGGCTTGGCAACGCCCCTTTCCCCGAAACCGCTTTGCCCAAGACAAACTGTTGACATTTTCCTATGCTGTTTTGCAGCGATAAGCAGAAACGGGTACGGTCGCGCAGGTATGTGGGTGGGCATCAGCACGAATAATCAGCAAACCGGAGACGCAGCATGAGCGGCGTCACCATCATCGGCTGTGGCTTTGTTGCGGACCTGTATATGCGGTCTTTGCAGGTTTCCGGGATTCCCGTGCTGGGGGCCTATGATCTGAACACGAATCGCCTGGCCGCGTTTTGCCACCATTGGGGCGTGGCGCGGTGTGATACGCTTGAAGCTGTGTTGCAGGCTCAGCCGCGTGATGGCGTGGTTCTGAACCTGACGAACCCGTCGGCGCATTATGACGTGAACAAGGCCTGCCTGCTGGCCGGGCATCATGTCTATTCAGAGAAGCCTCTGGCCCTGGAAATGTCCCATGCCCGCGAATTGCACAGGCTTGCGGCGGAAAAGAGCCTGCTGCTGGCCTCGGCCCCCTGTTCGGTGCTGGGCGAGGCTGCGCAGACCCTGGCCAAGGCCGTCCGCGATGGCGTAGCCGGCACGCCGCGTCTGATCTATGCCGAGCTGGACGATGGTTTCATTCCGCAGGCTCCGGTGCGGGAGTGGCGCAGCGAAACCGGCGCGCCCTGGCCCTATGAGGATGAGTTTCAGGTTGGCTGTACGCTGGAGCACGCGGGCTATTACCTGACCTGGCTGATCGGCATGTTCGGAACCGTAAAGTCCGTGACGGCGGCCTCGGCTTCGGTCATTCCGGACAAGCTGGGCGTGCAGGGGGCCGCGCCGGATTTCTCGGTTGCGACGCTGTTCTTTGAAAACGGTCCTGTGACGCGTCTGACCTGCTCGATCGCGGCGCCGCACGATCACCGGATTCGCGTGATCGGAGATGCGGGCGTGCTGGCGTTGCAAAAGGCCTGGGATAACGGTGCTGCGGTTCGATTCCATCGCCGGATGCGAATTCGTCGGCGGCTGCTGGAAAGCCCACTGGGCCGCAGGATCAAGCTGCGCCGGCCAACCCACCCCAAAGTGGGGCGCTGGGGGGCGGCCTCAATGAATTTCGCTCTGGGCCCGGCCGAGATGCTGGCCGCAATCGCCGAAAAGCGCCCGTGCCGGCTGTCCTCGGATTTTGCCTTGCATCTGAATGAGGTCACTCTGGCCGTGCAGAATGCAGGGGCCACGACCGGCGCGCAGGAAATGACCACGCGCTGCCCCCCGATGGAGCCAATGCCATGGGCGACATAAGCGGCGACATGAAAGGCCCGATGACGATCCTGATCACTGGCGCGGCGGGTTATGTGGGGCGCGCCGCCGTGGCCGCAGCCCGTGCCCGCGGCCATCACGTGGTGGCCGTTGTCCGGCTGGCCGGGGTCACGCCGGATGGCTGGGATCAGGACGACGGGATTGAGCTGGTCGAGGCGGACCTGTCCGCGCCTTCCTCGGTTCTGGCGCTGGATATGCTGGGCGTTGACGCGGTGATCCATGCCGCCGCCAGCCTGACCGGCGATGATGCCGCCCAGGCGCGCAACACTCTGGACGGGACACGCCATTTGCTGGCGGCGATGGCTCAGGCGGATGTGCCGCCGCGTCTGGTTCTTGTTAGCTCGGTCGCGGTCTATTCCGGGGCGGATCTGGCCCCGAACGGGATTGTCGATGAAACCTCTGCGCTGGAGCGCCACCCCGATCAACGCGATGCGTATTGCCGGGCCAAGCTGGCGCAGGAACAGCTGGCCGCCGAAACGATCCAGGTGATCGGAGGCCAGCTGCGTGTCCTGCGTCTGGGGGCGGTTTTCGGGCCCGATCGGCTGTGGAACGCCCATATTGGCCCCGGATTTGGCCCCATTGTCCTGCGTCTGGCGGCGGGGGGTGAAATCCCGCTGTGCCACATTGCAAATTGCGCCGAGGCTCTGATCCGCGCCTGCGAGTACCCGGTTGCCGATGGCCCCGATGGTGCGATCGACGTGTTGAATTTGATCGACGATGATCTGCCAGATCGCGTGCGATTCCTGAATGCAATGGCGCGGACGGGCTGGCCCAGGGTGGTTTTGCCGGTCTCTTGGCGATTGTTCGATTGGGCCTCGGGCCTGTTGGGCTGGCTTCCGGGCCGTCCGGGCATTCTGCGCCAAGAGGTGCTGCGCGCCCGGATGCAGCCCTTGTTTTATCCCAATGACCGGCTGAAGCACCGGCTGCACATGGGGCCGATGCCCAGCTTTGAGCAGTCTTTTGCCGTGTCCATGGGGGTGGATGACCCGCAAGATCGGGACGGAGAAGGCTGATGCCCAAAATTGCATATCTGACCGGCGAATACCCCCGCGCGACGGACACGTTTATCCAACGAGAGGTCGCCGCCCTGCGCGGGCAGGGGTTTGAGGTGACGACATGTTCTATCCGCCGGACGGGCGCCGAGCATCTGGTCGGCCCCGAACAAAAGACCGAGGCGGCGAATACTTTCTATGTGCTGTCGGCCGCGGCCTCGCCTATGCGGTCTGTTCGGGCCCATTGGCGGGCGCTGCGGCGGGATGCGGGCGGTTGGTGGCGGGGGCTGCGGCTTGCGTTGCGGACGTCTCCGGGTGGGGCCAGGGCCACGCTTTATCAGCTGTTCTATTTCGCCGAGGCCGTGGTGCTGGGCGATCACCTGCGCGCGCAGAATGTTCAGCATCTGCACAACCATATCGCCAAGGCCAGCTGCACTGTTGCCATGCTCTGCCAAGAGATCAGCGGCATTCCCTACAGCTTTACCCTGCACGGGCCGGACATCTTCTTCGAGCCGCTCCGCTGGCGTCTGGATCAGAAAATCGCGCGGGCGTCCTTTGTGGCCTGTATTTCCGAGTTTTGCCGCTCGCAGGGGATGGTGTTTTCCGCACCTCAGGATTGGAATAAGCTGCATATCGTGCATTGCGGCGTGTTCCCGGATCGTTATGAAAGCCCCAGACAACGCGCTGGAAACAAAGCGCTTTTCGTTGGCCGTTTGGCGGCGGTAAAGGGTGTGCCGGTGCTGTTCGAGGCCCTGAAATCCCTGGTTCAGACCCATCCGGATTTTCACCTGACCCTGATCGGAGACGGACCCGAGCGCCACGCGCTGGAACAATCGGCCGGGGAAATGGGCTTGGCGGATCATGTGTCATTCGTGGGCTATAAGTCTCAGGAAGAGGTCGCCGCCGCGCTGGCCTTGCATGATCTTCTGGTCTTGCCCAGCTTTGCCGAGGGCGTCCCCGTCGTGTTGATGGAGGCCATGGCGGCCACGCTGCCCGTGGTCACAACTCGTATCGCCGGGGTGCCCGAGCTGGTCGAGGATGGTGTCTCGGGTCTGTTGGTTCCGCCGGGGGATGCGGCCGCGTTGCAGGCGGCGCTGGCTCGTGTGTTGTCAGACCCGGAAGCGGTTGAGCGGATGGGCCAGGCCGGTCGCGCCAGGGTCGCCGCTGAATTCGATATCCAGCAAGAGGCCGCCTGGCTGGGCCAGCTGCTGCGCGGGTACATCGAGGGCATCCCGCCTGCCTCCAAACGTCCGGAGATCGACGCATGAGCACCATCGCCGCCGTGGCTATTGGCCGAAATGAGGGCGAACGCCTGCGTCGGTGTCTGACGTCCTTGGTGCAGCAGGCCGAACGTGTTGTGTATGTCGATTCCGGATCGGATGACGACAGCGTCCAGATGGCGCGGGCCATGGGGGTACAGGTGGTGCAGTTGGATAACGCGGTGCCGTTTACCGCTGCACGGGCCCGCAACGCGGGATTCGAGGCGCTGAAACCGGATTTGCCGGACTATGTGCAGTTTGTGGACGGCGATTGCGGGGTTACGCCCGGCTGGCTGGCCCAAGCCGCCGCCGAGCTGGATGAGCGTCCCGAACTGGGTCTGGTCACGGGCTGGCGCGAGGAAATCCACCCAGATCGCAGCCTGTATAACGCCATTGCCGATTTCGAATGGCACCGCCCGGCGGGGCAGATACAGGCCTGCGGAGGGGACATGATGGTGCGCGCGGCTGAATTCGATGCTCTGGGCGGGTTCAACCCGGTGGTCATCGCCGCCGAGGACGATGAATTTTGCGCCCGTCTGCGTAAATCGGGCAAGACCCTGTGGCGCCTGCCCGAACCCATGACGCGGCACGACGCCAATATGATGCGATTCAGCGAATGGTGGCGGCGGGCCGTGCGCTCGGGGCACGGGTTTGCACAGGTCGGCGCGCTGCACCCCGAACATTTCGTGGCCGAGCGCAAACGCGTCTGGATTTTCGGGGCGCTGCTGCCGGCTTTGGCTCTGGTGGCGATGGTAACGGGCGTTTGGGCGGGGGTGGTGGCGATCGCGGCGGCCTATGGGCTGTCTTATTTCCGCACGGTTTCCGGGCTGCACTCCGAAGGCCTGCCCCGCGACCAGGCAAAGCGGCTATCGGTCCTGTTGAGTCTGTCCAAGATTCCGAATTTCCTGGGTATGCTGACCTATTACAAACGCCGCCTGACCGGGGCGGACATGAAAATTATCGAGTATAAGTAACGGAGACTCTTATGAGCGCAGGTATCAAGGTAGGATTGATCGGAGCAGGCTATATCGCCACCTGGCACGCGGATGCGGTGCAGGCCTGCCCGGATGCGCAGTTGTCTTGTATTTGCGATGTTTCGGCCACCGCGGCCAAGGGGCTGGCCCAGGGCTATGGCATTGCGGCCTATACCTCGGTTGAGGACATGATCGCCTCGGGCACTGTTCAGGCCGTGCATATCCTGACCCCACCGCACCTGCACCACCCCATCGCCTTACAATGTATCGAGGCCGGGCTGCATGTGATCGTGGAAAAACCCGTGGCCCTGTCAGCAGCCGAAACCCAAGAAATCACCGAGGCCGCCAAGGCCAGGGGCGTGCAATTCGCTGCCGGGCATAACTTCTTGGGAGTGCCGTCCTATCAGCGTCTGAAAACGGCCGTGCAGGCGGGGGATCTGGGAAAGGTGTCCTCGGTCGAGGTGACTTGGGCCCTGCCCATGGGCCCTCTGCGCGCCGGGCCCTATAACCTGTGGCTGCTGCGCGATCCGCAGAACCTGCTGCTGGAACTGGGCGCGCATCCCTATGCCTTTGCCGTCGATCTGCTGGGCGAGCTAGAGATCCTGGGCACCCAGCTGGGCCAACCCGTCACCCTGCCCGGAGGCGCCGTGCGTCATCAATCCTGGCGCATTCTGGCGCGGGCCGGGGCGGTGGACGTGAGCTTTAACTTTTCGCTGGTGGAAACCTATGATGATCGCTCGGTTGTGGTGCGGGGCTCGTCTGGGATGGCGCGGCTGGATTATGCGGCCGACACGCTGATCACCGGCTCGGAAAACACCGCCGATCTGGTGATGAATCCGCTGCTGAAACAGATGAACCTGTCCTGGCAGCACCTGCGCGAAGGCCTGGGCAACGCCACCCGCCAGTTGGTATCGCTGAACCAGAAATCCCCCTATGGGCTGTCGTTCCGAGGCACCACAAACGCGATCTACGATGCGATCCGCCACCGTACCCCGATGGATGCGCGTTACGACGGGGCCGCTGCGCTGCGGGTCATGGGCGCGCTTGAACAGACCCTGGCCAAAACCGATCTGCCCACCGATCCTCAGCCCAAATCCGGCACGCCCAAGCCCACCGTGATGGTGATCGGCGGCACCGGCTTTATCGGGCGCAATCTGACGCGGGTGCTGGTGCAGCGGGGCTATGATGTGCGGGTGCTGAGCCGGGGCAAAACCGGCCCCTTCGATGACATTGCCGATCATGTGGAAACGGTCTCGGTCTCGTTGCAGGATAAGGACGGGCTGATCCAGGCGATGGAGGGCATAGATGCGGTCTATAACCTGGCCAAATCGCTGGATACCACTTGGGAGGACGCGCTGAAAAACGATGTGGGTGTCGCCGTCCGCGTGGCCGAGGCCTGCCTGGAGGCCGGGGTCAAACGGCTGATCTATACCGGCACGATTGCGTCCTATGACATGTCCAGCCCCGAAAGCCAGATCACCGAAGACACCGAATTTGGCGATATGGACGAACGAAACCTCTATGCCCGCTCCAAGGCTGAATGCGAACGCCGCCTGACCGAGATGTACGAGGGGCGCGGGTTGCCTCTGGTCATTGCGCGCCCTGGGATTGTGGTGGGCGAGGGCGGCCCGTTACAGCATTGGGGGATCGGCCGCTGGCATGGCGCTGGCGCGGTGCGTATCTGGGGCGCGGGCCGGCATAACCTGCCGTTCGTTCTGGCCGATGATGTTTCCGACGCGCTGATCCGGATGATGGAAACCGAAGAGGCGATCGGCCAGTCCTTTAACCTGATCGGCGAGCCGATGATGACTGCGCTGGACTATTTTAACGCGATCCATCAGGCGACGGGCGCGCGGATCAAGGTGAACTCGGGCGATCTGACCAGTTTCTACGCGGCTGACGGGGTGAAATACGCGCTTAAGAAATTCGTGCTGCGCAAAAAGGGCGTGGTGCGCCCGTCCCTGTCCGATTGGAAATCGCGAGCGCATTTCGCTCAGTTCGATAACCGCAGGCCCAAGGACATCCTGGGCTGGCGTCCGGAAACGGATCGCTCTGCATTCATTGAAAAAGCGATCACAAGGGCTAATCTATTCGGTTTGTAGGCTGTTTTAAGCCGGAAATGCTGTGTTTCCGGCTTAATTTCGCCCAGATTTTTTTGTCATCTGGGCGTGAACAAAACTCAGGATTCGGCTGGGTCGTTTACATATTCGCCAGAAACAGGAGCCTCATTTCGGGGGCCAGAGCACATGGTAAATTACGTCCTGCGCCGCAACCGGCGCAAAGAGATTGAGCAAGAAAAGCCAACCGAACGCCCGGTTCTGATGGAGCGTGTGGCGCAGCAGGCTGCGCAAACCGATGCGCAGGAAGACGCCGTTCGAGAGGCCCTGCGCGCTGACATCCCCGCGCAGCCGGATTTATGGGCCGAACTGGCGCTGATCCCGGTGGACGGGCGTCAGATGGACGAAAATCTGATTATCACCGCCACGCGTCATGATCCGGCACACGCGACTTTTGATGTGTTGCGCACGCGTCTGGTACAAACCCTGTCCGAGCACGGCTGGCGCCGGGTTGCGATCACCTCGCCGACCAGCGGGTGCGGCAAAAGCTTTGTTGCGATGAACCTGGCGATCACATTGTCCCGATATGACAATTGCCGCACGGTGTTGATGGATATGGACATGCGTAGCCCCTCGTTGGCGCATATTCTGGGGCTTGAAGACGTCGGAAGCCTGGGGGACTGGCTGCGCGGCACGCGCCAGACGCGCCAGCAGTTCCGCCGCTTTGCAGATAACACCCTGAAAATCGGGAAAACCCTGGCGGTTGCTTTGAACGATAAGGTTGAACCATACGCTGCCGAATTGCTTCAGAAGCCCGAAACAAAAGAGCGGCTTGAACAGCTGGATGAGCAGCTATCACCCGATATTGTCTTGTTCGATCTGCCGCCGGCCCTGGCGCAGGATGATGTGATGGCCCTGCGTCACATGTATGATGGCGTGTTTATCGTCGCGGGGGGCGGGCAAACCACCGCCGCCGAAATCCGCGAGACAATGCGGCGTCTGGGGGATGATGTGCCCTTGTTGGGGGTCATCCTGAATAAGGCGGACGGCGCTCCGATCGAGGAATACGGCTACTGATCAGGCGCGGCGTGGCCCCTTGCGGAAAATGTTCAGCATATTCAGCAGATCCTGCGCCTGGCCTTTCAGCAAAATCACTGCCCCCGCGATCAGCGCCAGCAGCCCGGCGATCCAGCCCAGACGGCGACGGCGCTGCGCCTTTTTCTGATCCAGCTTCGGGATAACGACAACGGGGCGCATGTTCAGCTCTCGTTCAAGCTGCGAAGCGCTGCGAATCCCGGCGCTCATGAATTCCAGCCCCAGCGCCAGCCCTACCGCCAGCATCCCCGAGCCCATCGCCCCCGCCATGGCCAGCTTGCGCCGCCCTGAAGAGACCGGGTATTCCGGCACAATCGCGGTTTCCAGCACCTCGAAGCGTTCGAACTGGTTCTGGCTTTCCAGTTGCTGATTCATCGCGGCCTCGGTGCGGCGGGTGGTGATGACGGACAGCTCTTCCTGAAGTTGCGACATCTGCCGTTCCATGGCACCCAGCTGGCGTTCAACTTCGGGTGCGGCGGCCAGCGCGCGTTCGATCACGACGATCCGTTCCTCCAGCAGCAACTGTTGCTGCCGCAGCAGAGTGGTCTGACGTTGCAAATCCTCGGCGCGGCGGCGATCGGATTGGGTTTGCAATTCGATCAACTGCTGCTCGATCTCCAGCTGGCTTTCCTTGAGACGGGTCAGCTGCGTTTGCTGGTTCACCAGATTCGACGGCAGCGAGGCGCGATTCTGGGTTTTATAGGTCGCGATCTGTTCCTCAAGCGTTGCGATTTCAGTGCCGACGCGGGCCTCTTCGGCTTCGAAAAACGCCAGAGTGCGGGCCGCACGGCCGGACCGGCGGGATTTGCCTTCGATCAGGACACGGGACAGCAGGTCATTTGCCACGTCGGCGGCCAGCTGCGCGTCCTCCATCCGAACGGTGATGATCAGACCCGAGGGCTGCGCATTCGGACGCCAGGCCTGCTCGGGATCCAGAAGCTGCTGAATCTGCGCGGCCCCGCGGAACAGGCCCACTTTCTGTGCCATGGACATCGACGGATCGCCGGCAAAGAGATCATATTTTTCAATTACTTCGATCAGGCTATCGCGCGACATCAGCTTTTGTTCGATCAGCTTCAGGCGCGTTTCCACTGCGCTGCTGCGCGAGGTTCCCGGCACGGCCAGGTTTTCCTCGATCTGTGCCATTTCAATCTGGATGACGGCTGTGGCCTCAAAGATTGCGGGGCGGCTAAGCGCATAGGCGACGGCCCCGGCCGTGCCCAGAACGGTGATCGCAAAGATCATCCAGAACCGGCGCAACAGCGCCTGAAAAATTGCCGAGATCGAAAATGCCTGGCTCATTGGTTTTCCTCATACATCGTCCGGCGCGAACAGCATATAAATGCCCGTCGCGCGGTTACCAGAATGAGGCACCTTTCGCCCCCAGACGCCATTTTGCGTCAGAAAGCTGCCCTAATTGCGTCACAATTTACCTTAGTCGCCACATTCTTTCCATCTTTGCGACGCGCCAAATTGGAAACAGTGCATTTCGACTCTGTGGAGCGGGAACACAATTTCGCCATATTTGTGCGAAAAGTGGGGTTTTAAGGCGAATTTCACCCGAAATATTCTGAAAAATCGGGCAAAACTGGGGCAAGCCCAGGCTGTACGCATGCGGCGAAAATGTGGCGATAAATGGGGCACCGTGGGATCAGCCGATCAGAGCAGCCGTCACAATGTGATCCGAATCGATCAGATACCGCCCGGTCAGTTGCTGGCCTGGCTGGAACTCTCCGGCTTTCAGGCGGAAAGTGGCCGAGAACTGGCCGCTGGCATCGCAACTGATCTGCAAACCGTGAAAATCGAACAGGGTCCGGCTGAGCGGAAACTGCGCCTTGTAGGCGGCCTCTTTGGCACAGAAGATCAGTTTCGCATATTGGCCGGGATGCGCGGCGGCGTCGGCTTTTCGTTGTTCGGCGGGCAGCAATACCGTGTCCCACAGCGCGCGCTCTAACCCCAGGGCGGGTTCAATATCCAGCCCAACCGAGCGCGCGGCGCGCGTGGCAACGGCCAGGCACATATCCTCGCAATGGGTGATCGAACCGGCATACCCTCGTGGCCAGATCGGGGCGCGGTCAGCGTCGGCAGGCAGCGCGCAGGCGGGGCCCTTCAGCGCAGTCAGAGCGGCGCGGGCGGCGGTGCGCCCGGCTTGAAATTCGGCCCGGCGTTTGGGAACCGCGCGGGCCATTTGCGCCGCCTCTTCTGGATAGAGAAAGCCCGAGGGGCGCTTGGGGTCTGTAACCCCAACACCCACCGGGCATTCAAAAAGCGCTGCGATTTGCGATGGTGTCATCCGGTGCGCGACATCCGCCGGGCGCGCATCTGGCGACGTTTCGCCATGGCGTCCGAGCGGGTGGCCTTTTGCTCTTCGGTATCGGTGGCCGGTGCCTGGGAGGAGGCACTGCCGGTCATCTCGATCACCTTGGCGGACAGGGCGGACAGAACCGGGAAACGGAAGATATCGGTGATCGACAGCTTCTCCGCCCCCAGTTTCTGACGGATTTCCCGGTGCGCCTGCACGGCCAGCAGGGAATGCCCCCCCAGCGCAAAGAAATTATCCCTGGCTCCGATATTCTGTACGCCCAGGATGCTGGTCCAGATCGCGGCGATGTCCTGTTCCACCGTGTTTTCCGGCGCAACATATTCGGCGGTTTCGGTCTGCGGGCCTTCGGTGGGCACGGGCAGGGCTTTGCGATCCACTTTCTTGTTCGGAGTCAGCGGGAACGCCTCCATCTGCATGAAGGCCTGAGGCACCATGTAATCGGGCAAAGCGGCGGCCAGACGATCCCGCAGTTTCACCGGACAGACCTGGCCCGAGGTAGTGTAATACCCCACCAGACGCAGCGCGCCGGGGGTGTCCTCGCGCGGGATGACAACGGCCTGACGGACGGCGGGGTCGGCATCCATCAGCGCCTCGATCTCGCCCAGTTCGATCCGGTAGCCGCGGATTTTCACCTGATGATCGGCGCGGCCGATAAAGTCCAGCCGCCCGTCATCACGCCAGCGCACCAGATCGCCCGTGCGGTAGATGCGATTGCCGGGAACGAAAGGATCGGGCAAGAAGCGTTCCGCCGTCAGATCCTCGCGCTGCCAATAGCCGCGCGTGACACCGGCACCCCCGATATACAGTTCCCCCGCCGCGCCGACGGGCACGGGCTGCATCGTCTCGTCCAGAACATACACCTGCGTATTGGCGATGGGCGTGCCGACATTCACGATGTTTTCACCCAGCCCGGCGGTCTGCGTCGTGGACCAGATCGTGGTTTCCGTGGGGCCATACATGTTTTCGATGGTGGCGCTGGTGGTTTCACGCAGATCGTTGACCAGCGCGCCGGGCAGGGCCTCGCCACCGATCATCATGTGTTTGACGTGCCCAAGGGCAAAGCGCGCCTCGTCATTCATCGCGATCATCCGCGCCATGGACGGCGTGCATTGCAGATGGGTCACGTCATGGCGAATGATCTGCGCCGCGATCGAGAAATCATCCGCGTCCAGTTCGGCCTGGATATTCGACTGCTCACGCACGCGTGCCAGGTGTTGCAGCCCGTCCAGAACCGTTTGTTTTTCAATACCATAGTCGATCAGGCAGGCGATTTCATCCACGCCGATACGTTTAAGCTGTTCCACCCGGTTCAGACAGTCGTCGACGGTGCCAAACAGGCCCGAATCCTCGAAATACCGCAGGAAGGCGAATTCCAGGATGGCGTCCAGCTCGTCTTCGGACAGGTTGCCAAGGTCCAGTTCGAACGGGTTGCTGACGCCCTCGGGGCGTTTGAACGCGGGGAAGACCCAGGCGAATTGCTTGATCAGCGCGGCGGCCGAGCGCAGGTAATCCTTCATCGGCCCACGGGCGATTTCGCGCGCTTTTTCGCGGTCCTCGGCCACGAAAGTGTGCAGCATCAGCGTGACCTTGAAATCGGCCGGATCATGCCCCGCCTCGCGCAGCGCCTCGTGATAGAGGCGGATTTTCCCGGCCACTTCGTCCACCGACTGGCCCAGCAGGTGGGTCAGCACGTTGGCGCCGATCTTGCCGGCCTCTTTCCACGTTTCAGGGTTGCCAGCGGTCGTCACCCAGACTTGCAGCTTCTTGGACACGGGGCGCGGCTGCGTCACCACGGCGTGGGTTTCGCCATTGCCCAGCGGGAATTCCACCTCGTCCCCGGACCAGAGCTTGCGCAGGGTTTCGATGCTTTCCAGCATGGCCTTTTTGTTGTTCGGGGGGCGATTTTCGGGACGCAGCACAAAATCATGCGGTTGCCACCCCGAGGCAATGCCCAGCCCGGTCCGCCCGTTCGTCAAGTTATCAATCACCGCCCATTCCTCGGCAATGCGGGCGGGATGGTGCAGCGGGGCGACGCAGCTGCCCGCGCGCACGGCCAGGTTTTTCGTCAGCGCAGCCACGGCAGCGCCCGTCACCGAGGGGTTCGGATACGGCCCGCCAAAGGCGTGGAAATGCCGTTCGGGCGTCCAGACAGCGACGAACCCGTTGTTATCGGCGAACTTGGCGCCTTCGAACAGCATCTCGTATTTATCGCGGCCGACGCCATCGTCATTGCCCCAGTAATACAGGCTGAATTCCATCCCCTTGCCGGTGACATTCATCGCGCCCGAGGACACAAGCGCGCGGTTCTCATCGCTGCTGACGACCAGCTTGAAGCCCCGCGCCAGGGTATAGAACAGCTCCAGCACCGAAATGTCGAAGGACAGGCTGGTCACGGCCAGCCAGGTGCCGCCCTCATGCGGGATACGGTCATCCATGCCGGTGAAAAAGTTCGACACGTTGCGGTGCTCCACCATCACGCCTTTTGGCCGCCCGGTGGACCCCGAGGTGTAGATCATATAGGCCAGATCCTCGCCGCGCGTGCCCGCATTCGGGTTATCCGTGGGCGCGGTCAGGATCGCCGGATCGCTGTCAATTGCCACGATCTGGGCGGTGCCCTTGGGCAGCTCTGCGACCAGCGATTGCTGCGCCACGATCAGCGGGCAACCGGAGTCTTCTATATACAAAGCAATCCGATCAGCAGGGAAGGCCGGGTCCAGCGGCACATAGGCCCCGCCCGCCTTCAGGATGCCAAGCGCCCCGACCAGCAGATGGACCGAGCGTTGCGTGTGCAGCCCCACCAGCGTACCGGGTTTCACCCCCTTGCCGATCAGAACATGGGCCAGCTGGTTGGCGCGGGTGTTCAGCTCGGCATAGGTCAGCTCTTCGCCTTCGAACACCAGCGCGGGGGCGTCCGGGGTTTTGGAGACCTGCCGTTCGAACATCTGGTGGATGCACAGCTGATCGTCATAATCGGCCTGTGTGGCGTTCCAGTCGGTCAGCACCAGTTGGCGTTCCCCATCGGGCATGATGTTCAGCGCCGAGACAGGCCCGCTGACTCCTGCGGCCAGTTTATCTAGGCGCGCGGCCATGCGGGCCAGTGCGGTTTCAGACACGCGGGCTGCATCGGCGAACAGCATGGCCTGAGCGCCATCGTGAAACAGGGTCAGCGCCGCACCGGGGGCATGTTCAGGGACACAAGACAGAGCCACATCCGGCACGGCAATATCCGCCAGATCGGGGCGGCGGGCAAAGGCATCGGCGGGGAACCCGCCCTTGGCCTGCGCGCGTTCAATCTGTGACCGGATGGCCTGCGCCTGATCGGCTGCATCGGCGTGCAGGTTCACGCGGATCGGAGCCCAACCCGTGACATGCGGCGTGTCCGCTGTCAGGATCAGCGACAGGTCGGCGGTCTCTGTTCCCGACAGACGCGCTGCGATCAGGGCCATCGCCGGCAGCAGATGATCGCCCGCGCTTAATGAGATCTGGCGGATGCCGGCGTCTGCGGTCCGGGTAAAGGCCAGACGGACAGGCGCGTAGCTGTCCAGCACCGGGCGATAGGCCAGCTCGGCCTCGACGGCGGGTTTCATCGTCTCGGTTATCGCGGGGTCGGGACGATCCAGAATATCCCCGGCCTTGGGCAGCTTGGCGCCGTTCAGCAGGGTCAGGCCGCTTAGGCTGATCGCCCCATCCGAGGTGGCCACGGTCAGCGTATCCGGGGTGGTCGCCAGCACGGTGCCGGGGGCCCCCTGACCGGCAGCCGAATCAGCATGACGCAGCAGGATCACATCTTCACCGAGCTGCGCCTTGGGCAGAAACAGAGGGTTGCGGAACGTGTCATGATCCAGCGCTTTGACAAAGCGCAGCAGATCGGCCGTTGGGCGGTCAAAATCCAGAACGGCGGCGGCCTCGGGGCGGTCCTTCAGCCCGAAATAGCTGCGCTGAGACAGATCCTGCGCGCGGCGCGCCGGGGCCTTGCTGGCCAGTTGCTGAACCAGCGCCGGAAAAGTCTGTATCGCGGCTTCGTAGCAGCGGGTGTTTAGCGTCAGCGCCGTGTCATCGGGGGTGATGTCGAACAGTGCCTGCTCCAGAATGTCCCCCTCATCAATGCCCCCTTCGATCAGGTGCCAGGTGATGCCGTGCTGCGGCTCACCGTTGATCTGCGCCCATACGGGGGCGTTCAGTCCGGCATAGCGGGGCAGGGGGCCGTCGTGGAAATTCACCGCGCCCTTGGCTGCCCGTTCCAGCAGAGCCTGCGGGATAATGTCCAGATTGGCGATTGACAGCAGCCAGTCATAGCCCACATTCACGCGGTCTGCCAGGCCGGGGCCTGCCTCGATCACCGTCAGCCCCTTGCCTGTTGCCCAGGCCGCGACGCTTGCGTTGCGGGTCACGACCGCGCACACCGTGTGCCCCTGCGACAGCAGCACGTCTCCGCACTGAATGGCGAGCGATTCATTTCCGATCAGAAGCGTGGAAAAATTGGACATGGTGACTACTCCGGTTTGCCCTCTGCGTCTGGAACAGGGCGCGCAAGGCTGGGTTCACGCGCCCCGACCGAGGCACGCAGAATGGATTTCAGATCATGGGCCAGCAGGCTGCGCAGAAAATGCGGCGCCATGCCGGTGGGTTTGCGGTCCAGCTGGCGGCGCAGCCAATACAGCCCCCCGCCCAGCAGATGAACGCAGGTGGCAGCAACGGCATAGGCTGCGCCATGGTTCTTGGTGAAATAATGCAGGCGCGAGTCGAACCAATAGTCCGGAACGCGGGCCCATTCCTTCATCCCGGTCGAGACCGAGCCAATATGCATCACCTGGCTATCGCGCACATAGACCGAGCGATACCCCTTGCGGTGGGCGCGCAGAAACAGATCGGTTTCCTCGAAATACAGAAAGAAGGTTTCGTCAAACAGGCCGATTTCCCGAAGGGCATTCCAGCGCATCAATACGCTTGCGCCTGCCATCCAGTCGGCTTGGGCATTTGTCTGCGGTACGGGCAGGGCGATGATATGCCGACGCAGCAGCCGGGACACAGGCCCAAAGCGAATGGCCCCCTCGAATTCTGACGCAACCGAGGGGAAGCGGAACAGGGTCTGATGCGGCGCTCCGTCCTCGCCGTGGATGTAGCTGCCCGCGCACCAAAGCTGTTCGTCCTTATCCAGCGCGTCAATCAGCCGGCGGATGGCATCCGGAGCCGGGAAAGCGTCCGAGTTCAGAATATACACGAAATCCGGCTGTGTTCCGTCGCTTAGCCCCGCGCGCATCCCCACGTTATTGCCTGCGCCGAACCCGCCGTTATGGCCGGATTGCAGGATGCGCACACGGTTGTTCTGATCCCAACCATGCGCTTGCGTATGGTTTTGCATCTTCTCAAAAGACCCATCGCCCGAGTCGTTGTCCACCACAACGATTTCCCCTGCGATACCCTCCATTGCGGTCAGCGCGGCTTTGACTGCGCGCAGGGTCATATCCGGCGTGCGCCAGTTCAGGATAACGGTCAGAAGCTTGGCCTGAGTCATTCGGCAGCCTCCGGCAGCTCAAACGACGCGGCCTCTGAAATACACTCGCGGATGCGGGCGGCCAGAACGCGGACATTGGGCTCCAGAACCATCGAGTCATGATCCCCCGGCACCTCATACACGGCGATGTTGGGCGCGTGTTGGGCCCAGTCGTTATCGTCCAGCACATAGGCGCGTTCCGAGTTCACCCAGCGGCCCGGCCCGACCTCCCATTTCCCAACCAGAGGCGGGCGGAACAGGCACAGCGGGCCGTCCCACGGGCGGACACGATACTTGGCGACGGAACGCAGGAAGGCCTCCTCGATCTGGGCGTTGTGGAAACTATGGGCGGCCTCGGGCTGATCGGGCTGAATACCGCGACGTTTGGCGATTTCCCATTTCACCCGGTTGATCGCCCATTTCGCGATATAGCCCAGCCCGCCGGCTTTTAGCTCTTGTTTCTGGATCTCCATACGGTCCTGACGGGTCAGCGGGCGGCGCACGGGCAGAGGCGTGTCCAGCAGCGCCAGAACCTGCACCTCTTCGCCTGCAACCTTCAGCTGTTGCGCGATCTCATAGGCGGTGATCCCGCCGCCTGAAAATCCGCCCACCATATAGGGCCCGTGCGGTTGCACCTGGCGGATTTCGGCGATGTAATCCCGCGCTGCCTGCACCAGATCGTCATGCGGCGCGTCCTCGCCATAGAGGCCGCGCGCTTGCAGCCCATAGAAGGGCCGGTCATGCCCCACCAGATGTGCCAGATGACGCAGGTTCAGCACGTTGCCGAACATGCCCGCCACCAGGAAGAACGGCGTTTCCGGCCCGCCCTCGCCCGAGTGCATGGGCACGATATGGGTAAAGCGGCGCTTGGCTGCGGTGGGCTGCGCGTCCTTGGGAGTCACACTTTCGGCGGAGCCTCCGGCCTCAGCGATCAGGGCGGCGCATTTGCGGATCGTTGGCGCCTCGAACAGAACCGAGATTGGGAAGTCCACGCCAAAGACCTTTTTCACCTTGGCGAACAGGCGCACCGCAACCAAGGAATGCCCGCCCAGATCAAAGAAACTGTCCTCGGCCCCGATCTTATCGACGCCCAGAAGATCCTGCCAGATGGTGGCCAGCTGCTGTTCGGTCTCGCCTTCGGGGGCAACATATGCGCTGTCCAGCTCGGGGCGTTCAAACTTCTGTTCGGCGCTTTGCGTGGCTTCGGTCATGGCGGCCTGAGCGATCAGCCCCTGCAAATCCATCGAGGAAACAATGACTTGTGGCAGGCCTGTCGTCATCGCGCGGAAAAAGGCCTGCGCGCCCTCGGACGGGCGGATACCCTGCGAAAGGTTGTGCCGCAGGCGCTGCTCGGCGGGGGACAGCGGACGCGCGGCAGGCTCGGCCTGCGGAGCGCTGTTGCGGCGCGCGAACTCGAATCCCTTGTCCAGTTGGCGAATGGTGAAGTCTTTGATCACAACGCATACGGTGCCGTCTGGTTCGCAGATCGTTACATCAAAGCTGGCGGTCATGCCATCTGCGGAATTGGCGCTGGCATTGCGCACATGGCTGACGATCCGGTCCTGAATCGGCTGAAACACCCGGACCGAGCCATAGGACATCGGCACCCACAGATGGGTGGGCTGATAGCCGTCGATCAGTTCCATCGCCCAGCCGGTGGCCAGGTCCATCAGGCCCGGATGCAGGCCGCAACCGTCCCCAGCAAAGGTGGAATCCAGCGACAGATGCGCCAGCCCCTCGTTTTCGCCCAGGGCTGTTTTGCGCAGCACATGCCAGCGCGGGCCGAAGATCAGATGTGCCTCTTGCGGGGAACGGATATGCGTGTCCGAAGTCTGAACCCGCGGGCAGCGCGCTTGGATTTCAGCAAGCGGCAAGGCCGCAGGCTGGCGGATTGGCAACAGGGAAATCTCGGCCTGCGCGTTTTGTTCCAGGGCCCCATCCGGGCCGGTGCTTTCGACCCGGAAATCATACCCCAGATCGGATCGCGGCAGCGTCACACGAACCGAGCGCCCCTGATCGTCCACCTGCAAAGGGGCCAGAAAGGTCAGGTTGCGCAGCTCGAACGGGCCGGTTTCCCCCTGCGCCCGCAGGGCCTCGTAGGCCAGTTCCAGATAGCCGGTGCCAGGCACCAGGGCCTGCCCTGTGCGGGTGCGGTGTTCGTCCAGAATCCAGCGATCCTGCGGGGAATATTCGGCCCAAAATGTCCGGTTGCCGTCAGTGTCGAAACTGGCCCAATCCAGCAAAGAGCCCGAGATCGGCTGCTCCGGTGCGGGCTCTTGCGTTCCGGTGCGCGCGGCCATTGCCTCGGCGGCCATGCCGACATCGGCCCAGATCCCCCAGTCAATCGCCAGCACGCGGGTTTTGCCGCCCTGACGGGCCTTGGCAAAGGCGTTCAGATATTCATTGGCAGCGACGTAATCCACCTGCCCGGCCGGCGCCGTCACCGTCGAGGAGGACGAAAACAGCACCATCCAATCCAGGCTACCATCGGGGAACAGCCCGTCCAGCACCTGTGTGCCGTGGATTTTCGGGGTAAAGACATCCTCGATCTGGGTCAGGGATTTCCCCAGGATCGGTGCGTCACTGATGACACCGGCGGCATGGATCAGGCCGGTGATCGGGCCGAATTCGGATTCGGCCTGCGCTTTGGCGGCTTTCATCTCTTCGACATTCGACACGTCGGCACCGATAACCAGAACTCTGCCGCCCAGGGTTTCAAGCTGTTGAACGGCCTGAATGCGGCGCACGACCGAGGCACTGGGCGCGGTTTTGGCCAGCACGTCCTGCCAGTGTGCGCGATCGGGCAGGCCATCGCGCGACAGCAGCACGAGGTTGGTGCCGTGTTGCCTGATCAATTCGGCTGCGATGGTCAGGCCAATTCCGCCGAATCCGCCAGTGATCATCACAGTGCCGCCGTCGATGGTGACGGGGGTTTCGGTCAGATCGACGGGCCGGTAAATTTGGGCAAAACGCTTGGATCCGCGTTGGGCGGCGACGCTATTGGCAGGGTTGGCCAGCAGTTCCTCAAGCACCGGCTGAATATCCATACGCTTACGTTTGGTTTCAATATCCAGAACCGTGCAGGTCATGCCGGGGAATTCACGCGGGATCACACGGGCAGGGCCCATGACGGTGGATTTTTCCGGATAGGGCAGCGGTTCGGATTTCACCTGCGCCGCGCCCGATGTGATGACTGTCAGATGCGCGTTTTCGACACCCTCGTCGCTAAGGGACTGAGCCAGAAACGTCAGCGCATAGAAGCCTTGCTCTAGGTTGCGATGAAAGAAACTGCTGCCGGGGCGATAGCTTTCTTTTTCTGTTACCAACCAGAAATGGCCGATCCTGTCAGGCAAGCTGCCCTGTGCTGCCAGCGTCTGCACCAGCAGGTCATAATCCTCGCGCCCCCGCTCGGGCGAGAGGACGAAACTGTCGTCCGAAAGCTGCGCGAACCCGTCGCCGGGCACCACGGTTATCACACGGTGCCCGCCGGTGCGCAGACGCGCGGCGGCTTGCTCGGCCACGCCGGTATCGTCTTGAAAAAACAGCCAGGTTTGCGGGGCGCCCAGTTCCTCGGTTACGTCCAGATCAATGTCCGCGAACGCGGGTTTCCAGAACGGGCGATAGCCCCAGCTTTCCAGATTATCCGAG
This sequence comes from Youngimonas ophiurae (nom. illeg.), assembly GCF_049803795.1. Taxonomy (NCBI): domain Bacteria; kingdom Pseudomonadati; phylum Pseudomonadota; class Alphaproteobacteria; order Rhodobacterales; family Roseobacteraceae; genus Thalassovita; species Youngimonas ophiurae (nom. illeg.). The sequence continues at coordinate 479,245 of NZ_JBNAGJ010000002.1, read as the reverse complement.
CGCATGAGGAATGCCTCGGGGGTGTCCGTCTGCGCGGTGCCCGGCTCGATGAAATATTCCGACCGCTGAAAGGCATAGCTGGGCAGGGGCACGCGGTTGCGCCGCGCGTCTCCCCAGATTTGTTGCCAGTCGATTTCGACACCAACGGCCCAGACACGGCCCAACATGGCCATGAAATACTTATCGTCAAAAATCTGATCGTCCGGGTGGCGCAGCGTCCCGATCACCTGGTTTGCCTGCACGTTCGGATGCTGCCCCGTCAACGAAGCCAGAGCCTTACCCGGACCGACCTCAATAAACACCCGTTCGGGCTGCTCGCTGAGCGTGGTGATCCCATCCGCGAAATGCACGGTTCCGCGCAGATGCTGCACCCAGTAGTCGGGATTTGTGGCCTCGGCATCCGTTATATACGCACCCGTACGGTTTGAGATGAATGGAATTTGCGGCGGGCTGAGTCTGATCGACCGCAGGTAATCGCCAAACGGTTTCAGAATGGGATTCAACATGGCCGAATGCGCGGCGATGTCGATCGGAATACGCTGCGTTTGGATGTCCATCCCGGCCAACCTGCCTGCCAAGGCGTTCAGCGCGTCCTGAGCGCCACTGGCCACGCTCAGCCCCGGCGCGTTCACGGCGGCAAGATCCAGATCATCGCCCAGCAGAGGGCGCAATTCGGCGGCATCCATCGGCACGCTGAGCATACCACCAGACGGCACCGTATCGAATAGCGAGCCGCGCAGATGCACCAGCCCGATACAGTCCTCAAAGCTCATCACGCCGGCCAGACATGCGGCGGTATTTTCACCCATCGAATGGCCAATCAGCGCGGCGGGCTTTACCCCCCAGGACATCCACAGCTGCGCCAGAGCATATTCGGTGATCATGATCAGCGGCAGCTGCGCGGACGGACGTTTGAGCGCCTCATTCGCGGCGTCCTCGGCCCCCTCTTCGGGCAGCCACAGCGCGCGGATGTCGTAATCCAGCTTGGGTTGCAGAACCTCCAGCCCCTTGTCCATCCAGTCGGCGAAAACCGGCTCGGTTTCATAGAGATCCCGCGCCATGCCCGCGTATTGCGCGCCGCCGCCCGGAAACATGAAAACGACGTCCGGGTCCGGGCCCACCACCTGGTGGGTGAACACGCGGCGCGGGTCGTTTTGCTCTAGCAGACTGGCGGCTTCGTCATGCGTATCGGCCACGATCACACGGCGGCGATCAAAGGCACGGCGTCCCTTGTGCAGGGTCCAGGCCACGTCGGCCAAGGGTTGATCCATACGCTGGCGTAGGTGCTGCGCCAGGCGTGCGCCGCTATCGTCCAGGGCCTTTTTCGACCGGGCCGAAAGCGTCAGCAGCTGAAACGGAAAATCCGCGGCGTCCGAGGGCGCGCGTTCGGGTGCCTCTTCAAGCACCACATGCGCGTTCGTGCCCCCCACGCCCAATGAATTCACCCCAGCACGGCGCGGCCCTTTGCGGCTGATCCAATCGGTCAGCCGGTCATTCACCCGGAAGGGCGAGCCATCGAAATCAATCGCGGGATTCGGCTTTTCATACCCTAACGAGGGCGGCATCTGTTTATGCGTCAGGCCCAGGCTGGCCTTGATCAGGCTGGCCACGCCCGCCGCCGTATCCAGATGCCCGATATTCGTCTTTACCGAGCCGATCCGACAGAACCCCACCGCATCCGTGCTTTCGCGGAAGGCGCTGGTCAGGGCGGCCACCTCGATCGGGTCACCCAGATAGGTGCCGGTGCCGTGGCATTCGACGTAATCAATCGTGTCGGCGGGAATCTCGGCCAGCGCATGAGCATCGGCAATCGCGGCGGCCTGGCCTTCGACGCTGGGGGCCAGATACCCGGCCTTATCCGCGCCATCGTTATTCACCGCCGAGGATTTGATGAGGCCCCAGATGTGATCGCCATCCTTGATCGCGTCTTCAAGGCGGCGCAGCACGACGACACCGGCGCCCGAGCCAAACACCGTGCCCTGCGCGCGATGGTCGAACGCGTGACAATGGCCGTCGGGCGACAGAATCTCGCCCTCTTTGAACAGGTATCCACGGGCGTGGGGCAGCTCGATCGTGACGCCGCCCGCCAGGGCCATGTCGCATTCCCCGTTCAGCAGCGACTGACAGGCATAATGCGTGGCCACCAGAGACGTAGAACACGCCGTCTGCACATTCACCGAAGGGCCCTTGAGATCCAGAATGTGGCTAAGCCGCGTGGACATGAAATCCTTATCGTTGCCGGTGTGGCGCAGCAGGAACATACCCACGTTCTGCACCAGATCGGGGTTCGAGCAGATGTTGAAATAGAAATAGCTGCCCATGCCGCAGCCCGCGAAAACGCCAATGGGGCCGTCGAAATTCTCGGGCATGTGGCCGGCGTTTTCCAGGGCCTCCCAGCTGACCTCAAGGAATTGACGGTGCTGCGGGTCCATGATCGCGGCGTCCTGCGGGCCAAGGCCCCAGAAATCGGCGTCAAACCCTTTGAACCCCTCCAGCACGGCGGCGGCGGGGACGTAATCGGGGCGGTCGATCAGGTGAGGGGCCTCTCCGGCCTCGATCAGGTCATCGCGGGTCAGGTGACGGATGGATTCCACGCCGTCGCGCAGATTTTGCCAATACTGATCAACGGTCTGCGCCCCCGGCAGGTGCGCAGCCATCCCGACAATTGCAATGTCAGCTCCTGAATGCTGTTCGTCCGTCATAAAGCCCACTCACACGAAAATATCCAAGCTCGTTTATGCCAATAAAATAAGGTCTCAATAGGGCGCTAGAGTGAATTTCTGGTCAATTTTGTCATTTTGGCCAGATTGTTCACGATTCTGGGTAACTTACTGAATAAGGTGGGAAATATCATCCCAATGCAGCCAGAACACCGATGTGGCCAATACTGTGCCTGCCCCAAAGAACACCAGATCGTGCAGCGGATCCCAGGCCCCCTGGGCGCGCGCCAGCCAGATCACCACGGGATAAATCGCCACCATCGCTACGCCCTGCGCGATCAGAGCGCCAAACAGGCCGCCCATCTCAAATCCGATCAGCAGGCTCAGAGTCATCGCCACGGCCTTGGCCGCCGACAGCACGAAAAACCGCTGAGAATCGCCCTCGGCCAGGGCGGCCTGATCGTAGGTCAGCACGATGATCTGAGGCACCTGCATACAGGCCAAGGCCACCACCACCGGCCCGGCCATCAGATAGCGAGGATCGTACAACACCTGCACCAGCCACACGCCCAAAAGAGCCACCGTCAGCAGCATCACCATCAACACGCCGGTGGCGATGAACCGCATTTTGCGCAGTCTCAGGAAATTCTCGCGCGATTGTCTGGGCGGGCTTTCGCGATGCACCGGAATGACGACCCGGCGGATCACCATCGCCCCCAGAAGTAGGGGAAAGGACGCCAGGAAATACCCGATATTGTAGACGCCGAACTGATCCAGATCCAGATACTTACCCAGGATCAGCTTATCCCCCTGCATGATCACAAAGCCACACAGCGTGGACAGGAAAATCCATTTGCCGAAATGTATCAACTCTTGGGTGGCGGCTTTTTCCAGGCGGAACCGATTGCCCGGCCCAGGGATCAGCACATGCATAAAGAGCAGCTGCGCGACCGAGCTGACAATCCCCGACACCACCAGCGCCCACACGGACCGCGTGGCATAGGCCAGCGCAATCGCGGCAATCAAACCGACAACCTGGGTGGCGATCTCAACGATGGTGACGCGGCCGGCGCGCATATGCCGGTTCGCGGTTTCGAACTTCGTGGGGTTGAACCCGGTGATTAGCAGCGTCAATGCCGAGACCGGCAGATACCAGGCCAGCGCGGGTTCCTCGTAGATCAGTGACAAAGGATAGGCCAGCAGGCAGGCGGCCCCCCACAAAGCGCCGCCGCGCAGGATTTGCAGGGACCAGGCGGTGTCCAGAAACGCGGGCTCGTCGCCGCGTTTGCTCTGCATGATGGCGGGGCCCACCCCCATATCCGAGAACATCGTCAGCCCCACCAGAAACACGGTGATCAGGGCCATCATCCCAAAGGCCTCGGGGAACAGAATGCGTGTCAGCACCAGGTTCGACAGCAGCCGCAGCCCCTGATACGAGGCAAATCCCACCATGGTCAGCAAAGAGCTGCGCACAGCCCGTTCCATCAGGCCTCCGCCCTTTGTATACCGCCCGACCACCCGGCTGATCATTTGGAATCCTTTTTTTTCAGTGTGTTGGCCATTGCCTTAGCGCCCCCGAATCCAGTCCGCGCCATCACGGTCCGGGGTCAGTTTCACGCAAAGCGCGACCCCGGCATATACCACAAACCCTAAGGGATGGCGCAACATTAACCCAAGAAGCATCGGGACAGACATGCGCGGTTTGGTATCGTTCGCCAGCAAATCCGGATAAAGCGCGCCAACCTGATCCACGCCGATATTCTGCCGTCGCCGCACTTTGATCAGGTTCGAGAACCCCTCGACAATCGGCCAGTCATAGCCGGCGCGCGTCTTCACCCGCTCGGACGGGGCAAAGCTGAGCCGCACAAAGGTATCGTCCGAGATGATGTCGGGAAAATCCCCCCACCGTTTGCGCCCGGCCGCGTTCACTGCGAACACACCGCATCCGGGCACATCCTGAGCAAAGAACGGCACCCGCGCATAGATCTGACGATAGGCGCGGCTGACCCAGGTTTCGGGCTGCGCGATCCGCACCGAACCGCTGGCATAGCGCGGTTGGTCACCGTCCAGCACCCGCCCGATTTGGCCGATCAGCGCAGGGTCCACCACCACGTCCGCATCCAGATAAATCCGCTTGTCCCCCTGGGCGATGTCATCCGCGCGGTTCATCGCGTTCATTTTCCCACCCTCGGCCAGGTCCAGCACGGCCAGGGCCCAGCCTCGGGCCTTTAGCGCCGTCTGTCTACCCTGCGCCGCCTGCACCGTCCGGTCTTGGCAGGCATTGGCGGCGACGATCACCTCGACCGGCTCGGGCGTCGCATCAGAGCGGGCCAGGGCATCCAGGCACCGGCCGATCATCTGCTCTTCGTTATTCGCAGGGATGATGATGCTGATCATGTAAAGGCTCTGCTCTTTCTTGCCGGGGCACAGAAATATCGGTGGTTTATGTTTTTAATTGGGCCGGAACGCGGTTTATGTTGCAAGTGCGAATAACACCGGGATCCCGTCCATGCCGCGTAAACTTGCGTATCTTGTGCCCCAGTTTCCGGGTCAGACCCACATCTTTTTCTGGCGCGAGATTCAGCATCTGGAAAAGATGGGCATCGAGGTGCATCTGTTCTCGACCCTGCCGCCGCCGCCGGGGTTGATCTCGCATAGCTGGTCGGATGAGGCGATGGCACGGACGACCTATCTGGGCTCGCGCTCGGTGTTGGATTTGATGCGGTCGCTGCCCCGCCTGCCCTTGGCCGAGCTGATCCATGAGGTGCGACGCGATGGCCGCGCCGTGGCCAAGGATGCGCTGATCTGCATTCCCGCAGCGCAGCGGCTGGTGCGCGAATGTCAGGCGCGCGGGATCACGCATATTCACGCGCATTCGTGCGGGCGCGCGGCGATGATTGCGGCTTTGGCCAATCGGTTTGGCGGGCAGGAGTATTCGGTTACGCTGCATGGCCCTATGCAGGATTACGGCCCCGGACAGCATTTCAAATGGCGCCGCGCGCGGTTTGCGACGATCATCACGCAGAAGATCTATGGCGAAACGCAGGCAGAGCTGGGCGCTGATTTTCCGGCCCGCGTCACCGTTCGGGGCATGGGGGTGGATACTGATGTTCTGCGGCGGGATGCGCCTTATCAGCCGCCCAGCGAGGGACAGCCCTTGCGAATTTTCACCTGCGCGCGGCTGCATTTCGTCAAAGGCCATCAGGATTTGATGGATGCGATCGGGTTGCTGGTGGAGCGGGGTCAGAACGTCCGGCTGGACATCGCAGGCGAGGATGACGATGGCGGCTCGGGGTATCGTCATGTGCTGGAGCAAAAAATCCGGGCTTTGAACCTGTCAGCGCATGTGACGCTTTTGGGGGCGATTGATGCGGATGAGGTCAAGCGCCGCCTGTGCGACGCGCATCTCTTTGTTTTGGCCAGCTGGGCCGAGCCTTTGGGAGTTGCCTATATGGAAGCCATGAGCTGCGCGACCCCCACAATCGGCACCGATGCCGGCGGCGTGCCCGAGCTGATACAGAACGGGCGCGACGGGATTTTGGTGCCTCCCAAAGACCCGCAGGCCATGGCCGATGCCATTGCGCGTCTGGTGGGCGATCCGGATTTGCTGACGCAGCTTAGCGCGGCCGGGCGCCAGACCATCGAGCAGCGCTTTGCCGCGCGGCTGGGGGCGGAAACGCTGGTTTCGGAAATCTGGCCCTAAGGGTCAGAAGGCCAGTTCCAGCCGGGTGCCGGGTTCGGATTCGAATTCCAGGGCTTCGATATCGCGCAGGGCGATTTCTCCGTCCGGGCCGACGGCCAGCCAGGTGTCCCCCCACAGCGCCAGCGCGTAATCGTCTGAAATACCGGGTAAAACGGCGGTATCCGTGCCTGTGCCCCCGTGGATAATATCCGGCCCGCCGCTCGAGACGATCCGATCATCCCCGCCCTGGCCCATCAGAATATCCATCCAGCGGGTGCCGATCAGCTCTTGGTTGCTGGCGTCGCCGGGCAGGAACACACCATCGTCAAACGCGTCCTTTGGCCGGGTTTCCCAATCCGAAGGGCCGCTGCGATTATGAGCCATCAGCGCATCCCATCGGGGCGATTTATCCGCCAGATGCCGTTTGGCCCCCCAGCTGCCCCATTTCGAGGGCTTGGCCACATCCACAAACCCGTTGAACAACACACCGCCTGATGCCTGCCAACCGTTCAGCAGCAGCTGATATAACCCGCCGATTTCGGGCGCATAATTATACGCGGTCAGGATGCGCGTCAGGTCTTCGTTATCGACCCATTCATTCAGCCCCACCAGATGAGTGCCGCCTTCGTACATGATCAGGCGCAGGCCATACCGCTGGGCGGTTTTGGCGTGATAGGGAAATACCTCTTCGGTCAGGTTTTTCAGCGGGCCATCGCGCAGATAGGCGGTCAGTTTTTCCGTCAGAATGCCCTGCGTGTCCCAGCGCAGCAGGCGCGCGGGCATTTCCGTGTCATCCCCGTCCAGGCCGAAATAGCCGGTCACGGCATAGGCATCAAAGCTGTCGGCGGGGCGCGGCAGCCCCTCGGCTACGGCCAGAGGCGCGTCCAGAAGGGCCGATTCCAGCCCCGGCCAGCCGGTATGCACGCCCGCCACGCGGGTCAGCCGTTCGGTGCCACCAAACACGCGGGTCCAGATGTCCATCACCTGCGCCGCGCGCATCCCTGTCCATTGCATCCAGGCATCGCCCTCGGCCCCGTCCCAGCGGGTTTTGGCCTGCTCGATCGCCCAGCGGGTCTGTGAGAACAGGAAATTCCACATCTCATTCGAATATTCCACATAGGCCTTGCGGCGCGGGTCCAGATGATCGCGCACATAAGTGGCGAACGCCTCGATATAGGCGTCATCGGCGGCATGAGGCATGTTGAACCACGGATCCGCGCCGATCTGATTGGCCAGTTGCACCATCACCTCGACGGGGACGCCGCGGCGGCCATAGGTGTAATCTTGTGGGACGGGACGGTTCTGCCAATCGCTGACGAAAGAGCCATTGGTAATCATCCAATCCATGAAACGGATGACGCGCAGGTCTCGGATCAGTTCGACCCACAGAGGGTTAAACGTCACCCCCATATCGTACAGATCCGCGTGATCCTGATGCACGATGGCGATGTTGCGGATGTGATCGTTCGGATCGGTGGCCAGAATGGACACGGCAACGGGGCCTTCGCCCGGTTCAAAGGTAAAACTGACCTGGCCGGGCTCATACCGGGCATTGCGGGCGCGGCCGCCAACGCGCAGGGTGCCGGTGCCCTCGTAGGTCAGCCGATAGCGGCCGGTGAAATACTGCGCCTCGCGGGGCAGATCCGTCAGCAGATAGCTTTCCAGCTTGTCCACACCTTCGGGCAGTTCCATTGGCCAGCCGTGTTCGTCCAGATACAGTTCTTCCTCCAGCTGGGTGGCCTCGAAGCCGCCGAATTGACCGTTCACATGGCCTAGCCAGGGGCGCGCGGTCTTCATCACGTTCAAAAAAGGGTACTGAGTCGCCCAGTCGTGAATCCCGTCCAGCCCCATCGCCAGGGCAGGCTGAGCAGAGGTCGGCACCGGGGCCACGCTGTTCAGCGCGGCGCGTTTGGTGCCCGTGGCCTGCGCGACCAGCGCCGAGATTTCCGCATAATTCGCTCGCACCAGCGGATGGATCGAGGACGGCAACACCAAAGCCGCAGGAGGCGCCACATCATAAAGCACCGCATAGGTCACCATTGCCGCCAGAAAATAGGTGGTGGGCGTGCCATGCGGGGCGTCATCCAGATAGAGATCGGTGCCCTCCAGCTTTTTCAGCTCGGGCAGGGCATAGATTTGCGCCAATACGCTGGCCACCGGGATCAGCTCTGGCGGGTTGGAGGGGTAAATCTGCCCCAAAGCCTGCACATAATCCACGTACCAATCATGATACTCCCCGCCGTTGGCGCGGTGATATTTGCGCAATTGCCGGGCCGAGGGCGGATAGCGCCCGATCACCACACCCATATCGGCCCAGCCCTCGTAGACGAACAGGCGCGTCTGGGGCCCAGCCAGATCAAAGGCCATCTGCGCGGCCTTATTGGCGGTCAGCCCATTGGGATTGTTTTCGTCAAAGGATTCATCGGGGCGCAGGTATTGGATGAAGTTCGTCGGCGTCAGGATCATCGCGTCATAGGCTGACACATCCCCGCGCCAGGCGGATTTCACGCCCTTCACGCTCCATTCAGCCTGGGGGGGCAGTTTACCCATGATGTCCTGAAGGAACACCCAGGTGCCATCGGCGCGCAGCTCTTTGCCGGCGGCCCTGGCGATATAGTTCAGCCAATACACCGCCGAGGTCTCATGCGTGTCGCTGGGGTGTTCAACCAGGCTGTTGCCAAAGAAATAGGCGGTGACTTGGCTGCGTTCGGTCGCTTGGACGGGGGGGCTGACCAGCAGCGACAGACAGGCCGCCAGCCAGAACTTGGCAAATCGCATGAGCTTGGGGTTCCCTCTTTACATCACACTTTTCAATTTCATCTTCGATGAACGGACATAGATGTCATCCCGCTCAGCATAGCCCAAAAGAGCGCCCACCCACAGCCAGGTCAGCGGCGTTAGCGTCGCATTGGGCAACAGATCGAACACATTCAGGGCTAAAAACAGGGCCATGCCCGTTACATAGGGCGAAGCATGTTCCAGCACCGAGCCGCGCAGCTTGTGCCATAACAGGAAGATCGGCCACAAAAGCAGCCCGAACATCGCCAGCCATCCGGCCCAGCCAAAGACGCCCAGAATGATCACCCAGTAACCGTCGGCTACGGTTTCAGGCGTGCCGGTTGCCGGATTCAGCACCAGATTGCGCCCCCAGCTGCCCCACCCGAACAGGGGCTTATCCAGGGCGCGTTCCAGCAGGACGTTTTCGTTTTCCAGCCGGTAGCGCAGCGATCCGGCGCGATCCTCGCTGATTTTCTCGGCCTGTTCCAGAAGTTGGCGCTCGGGCACCAGATTGGCGCTTTTGAGCATGGGGTAGCTTAGCGTCAGAATTGCCAGACACATTGCGGTCAGCAACTGCATCCGGCGCGGCAGGAACAACAGCAGCGGCAGCAGAAGGATCGCATACATCAGGGACGCCAGGGATTTGCACAGCACCAGAACGCCGAACAGATACGCAGCCGCGACCATGGCGTAGGTTTTGGTGCGCCCGGTTTCGCCGCGCAGCAGGATTACCGCAGACACCATCGTTCCCATGATGAAAAACGCAGCCCACAGCCCGTGATACAGGAACACGATGGGACGGAATCCGCCCTCGCGGATCATTTGTTCAAAGCTGTGCTGGAAAAACCCATAGACCCAGATGTTGATCTGCGGGCTTAGCCGGACTTCAAGCAGCATCGGAATCGAATAGATCAGCCCGGCCGCGACAAAAGCGATCAGCAGATCGCGCTGGTCCTTGGAGGTTTTCAGCAGGCTGCGCGCCAGCAAAAAGGGCGCGATGATGGACATCTGGCGGAACATGGTGGACACCATGTCCTTGATCCCCATGCCCGGCAGACCGATCCGCCCGAAGAAGACGGGTTCCAGATTGGTGATGGTCGTGCCCAGAGGGCTGATGACGAACAGCACCAGAAACACCCGCGCCACGCGGCTGTCGGGCAGCAATTGGATGCGGTCCCGGTACAGCGCCAGACACAGGATCAGAACCGTCAGATTCGGCAGAGATTCCTTGTTCAGCGGCGGCAACAGAGGCGGGTCAAACGCCGTCGGCTGCGGTGGCAGGAACAGATAGGCCCCCAACAGGCTGACAATCAGCGCGCGGCCAGGGGGCATCGACCGGAAAATCACCAGGCAGATCAGTGGCGACAGGGCCAGTACCAGAAATGCGAAACTGTTTGGCATCAATCCTATGCGCGGGCCGGATTGTGGCGCCGCATCTGCTCGGGGTTCTTGTTGTTTCTATCCTGTTTAGCAAAGTGGTACGGCAAAATAATGGCCTAAATGCCTCGTGTTGGCTAAACTGTGAACGCAATTAAGTGACATCTCGTATTTTAACGCTGACCTAAGGGAAATTTGACCCTCTTATGCCTGTTTCCGATCCGCAGAAACCCACGCTCAAGGTTGCCTATCTGTGCGACTCGACCCCGCTGGACCCGTGGCCCTATTCGGGGGGCAATACGCGGATATACAACGCCCTGAAAGAGGAACTGCCCAATATCGGCATTCTCAGCCAGTCCTGGGGACTGATCGAGCCGCTGCGCCGTCTGTTGCTGAAGCTGCCCTTTGGTGTGCAACTACGGGCCAGATGGCGGCTGCATCTGCTGTTTGCCGGGATTATCCGTCGCCAGGTCGAAAAAGAGCTGCGCCAGGGGGGCTATGACGTTCTGTTCTGTGCCTACAGTTTTCATTCGCTGTTTCGCGTGCGCGTGCCCAAAGGGGTAACGGTGGTCTATACGTCGGATGCGACGCCGACGGCCTATAAGAACTCGGTTGTCGGGCAGGCGTTCCAGTCCTGGTTTGCCCTGTCGCGCCGTCTGGACCCGCTGATCCTAAAGGCCGAGCGCCGCACGTTTCAGGGGGCTGACCTGTTGCTTTGGCCGTCGCGCTGGCTGAAAGAGTCCGCTGATCCGCTGTATGATCTGGACCCCGCGAAATCTATCGTCGTGCCCTGGGGCGCGAATATTCCGGCGCCGGAATTGTCTGGCCCTGCGCTGGCGCTGTCTGCCGGTGCTCCGGTTGATTTTCTGTTCGTTGGCCGGGATTGGTGGGCCAAGGGTGGGGCGCTGACGGCTGAAACGATCCACGCCTTGCGGGCCGCCGGTATTGAGGCGCGGTTGACGGTGGTCGGCTGCGTGCCTCCGGATCTGAACCTGCCCGCATCCGCGCTGACCGTTTATCCGTCTTTGAACAAAACTCTGCCGGATGAGCTGGCCCTGTTCCAATCGCTGTATGAGCAGGCGCATTTCATGATGATGCCCTCGTTCGAATCCTATGGCTTTGCCTTCTGCGAGGCGTCGGCCTTTGGGTTGCCCTCGCTATGCCTGAACGCAGGCGGCGTGCCGATCGAGGACGGGGTGAATGGCCATGCCCTGCCATTAGAGGCCAGCCCGCAGGACTATGTTGCGCTTGTGCAGGGCTACCTGAATACGCCCGCGCGCTATGCGGCTTTGCGTCAAAGCACCCGCGCGCTCTATGAGGAAAAACTGAATTGGTCCGCCTGGGCGCAAACCACGGCGGACCTGATTGTCAAAGATGCCGCACAGCGCGCCCGCGCGGCTTAGTGCCCGGTGGCTTTGAAAACTACGGCAAAGGTCCGCAGGATCGTTTTGACATCGGTGCGCAGCGACATCTGGGCGAAATAGTCTGCGTCATAGTCGGCGCGCTGACGAAAGCTGGTCTCGTTCCGCTCTGATGTCTGCCAGAACCCGGTGATGCCCGGACGCATGGCGTAATACTCGGTCCCCGGATAGATCACGCGCTGGCTGCACATGATGGGGCGGGGCCCGACCAAAGACATTTCCCCGGTGGCGACGTTCAGCAGCTGCGGCAGCTCATCCAGAGACGTGGCCCGGATGATCCGGCCGAATTTGGTGATGCGTGGGTCGTTTTTCAGTTTCTGGTCACGATCCCATTCGGCCTTGGCCTCGGGGTTGGTGGCCAGATAGTCGGCCAGCACATCGTCCGCGTTCGGGACCATGCTGCGCAATTTCCACATACGGAAGCTGCGGCCATTCAGGCCAACCCGGTTTTGCGAATAGAAGGGGGATTTGCCGTCCAGCATCACGATCAGAGCCAGAACCAGCGTAACCAGCACAACAGGAACGGCAGCCATCGCGACGATTGTCAGATCCAGCGCGCGTTTGCCGTAGGACCGATACGCGCCATGGCCGGTTTGTGTGCGTGGCTTGGCGGCGATGGGCGACGGAAGAACCGGACGGGCCAGTTCAAAGGCTGTATCAGCTTGGATATTCACAGGATAACTCCCCTGATGTCTCTTCACTCGTGACGTCGGTTGCCCGACAAAAATCCACCCGATCCACCGGACAGGTCCGGTGGCTACAGCCATTCGGTTTCGGTAAATTCACAAGCGCGGCAGAAGCGCCTGCAAAATTTGTGATGTCGGTCCGTTGTGAACCGCGCTCCACCTGATCTCGGTACCCATCCGATTTCCTGTGGCGTTTAAGAGAGTTTTTGCGCTCTCTTGTGTCTATTTTTACGAAATTCCGGATTCAAACGTCAATTGACCTGACGAAAATGCAACTGAGGCACGATGGGGCAAACCACCCGAATTCGCCGTTTCACGCGTCTTCAAATCGCCCCAGAGGAGACTACACAGAGAAGGCGGGCAACGTGCACTTTTGGGTAGAGCCGGGCCAGCGCGACCAAATGAGTCAGCAAAGAAATTGTTGTGAATTTGGGAACAAATCCGAAAAATAGAATGGAAGGGGCACAGATAGCGCAACAATCCTGCCCTAATTCGCCAAATTTTTTACTTAATCCACGAAGATAATTTAAGACAAATTGGCCGAAATGGTGGCGGCTCGTGCGTCACTTAGGCCAAATAGGGCAGGAATGTGGCAACCTGCGGGCGTATCGGTGGCAGAGGGTGGTGGGAAATGTGGCGCTCTTGCGACTTTGTGTCAAAACAACCTTTGGTGGAAACATGACGTCAAACAATGGCGGAAATTCCGCGGAATTGTCTCGGAAACCGACCAAATGACAGGCGAGAGTGATTCGAAATAGACAGTTCTCTGGGCCTGCGGCGGCAAGTCTATTGATCCCGGAACGGATTTTGCCGATAAGCTTTTAACCTTCGTGGCACAGCGGACTGGTATGAGCGATCAAGACAAAATCGAAAAACGCGTCGGGCTAATTTTTCAACACGTAGCGCGTCTGCGCAGCCGTCTGTATGATCAGAAACTGGCGCCGCATGGGCTGACCTCGGCTCAGGTTTTTGCGTTGAACTATCTGATGCGCCAGGATGGGCTGACCCAGGTTGAACTGGCGCGCTATCTGGGGATCGGAACGGTGGCCGTCAGCGGCCTGATCGACCGGCTGGAAGCCGCCAAATGGGTGGTGCGTAAACCTGACCCACGGGATCGGCGCTCGAACCGGATCTGGCTTTTGCCGGCGGCCGAGGAAAAGAAACAGGTCCTGCGCGAAGCCGCTGAGAATGTGAACGCCGCTTCGATGGAGGGGTTGTCGGATGCCGAAATCGAAACCCTGCTGAGCACCATGCATCACATCCGCAAAAACCTGCTGGAAGCGATGAAAGACGATCCCGACATCGTGCTGCCGCGCTCGGTTCAGGAATAGGGTACGGCGATGTCGCGTCTGGACGATGCTGTGCAACAGATGTCCGGGTTCAATCGGCTGTTGGGTGGGCGGCTGGTAGATTGGGCCCCGGATCTGGCCCGCACCGAACTGACCCTACGCCCCGAGCTGATGAACTCTCAGGGTATTGTGCACGGGGGTGTTTATTGCAGCTTTCTGGATTTCACCTGCGGTATGGCTGGCCTGTATTTTGATGAGGGCGAGACGCGGAAAACCTGTGTAACGCTGTCTCTGACCACCAATTTCGTCAGCGCTGTGGCGGGGGGCGTACTGCATGGCAGCGGGCGGCGCACGGGTGGTGGGCGCTCGATCTTCTATGCGCAGGCTGAATTGCGGGACGATGCCGGTAATCTGGCCGCCACTGCTATGGGCACGTTCAAGTACAATCACCCGCGCTGAGCGCCAGGAATACCCCTCTGCCGCCATTATTCCGCCCATCTTGGCCCCTACACGGTCTGAAAAACGGGGCTATACTGCCGGTGGGCAGGCAAAGGGGCAGCCAGTGGCACAAGGCAATCGCAAACCGCGCATTCTGATCCTTGCGGATGAGTTTAACCCCGAGTGGCCCTCGTTGCCGATCGTGGCCTATAAATATGCGCTGGAATTGGCCAGGCATTGCGACCTGACGATTGCCACCCATGTCCGCAACCGCGAAAACCTAGAGAAGGCGCAGGCCCCGCTGGACATCGTTTATATCGACAATGAGTATATCGCCGCCCCCATGTTCAAACTGGCGCGGCTGTTGCGTGGCGGCGAAGAGGTGGGCTGGTCCACCTCGCAGATCATGAATTATGTCCCCTATGTCGCCTTTGAACGCGGCGTCTGGAAGCGTTTCAAGCCGCAGCTGAAGGCCGGCGAATTTGACATCGTGCACCGGATCACGCCGATGTCTCCGACGATGCCCAGCTATATCGCGCATAAATCCCCAGTGCCTTTTGTGCTTGGTCCGCTGAATGGGGCTCTGGACTGGCCGGCCGCCTTTGCAGAAGAGCAGACCCGCGAAAAAGAGGGGCTGCGCAAACTGCGTGACCTGTATAAATTTCTGCCTTTTGCCCGCTCGACCTATGATAACGCGGCCTGCGTGCTGACGGGATTCAGCCACACGCGTGCAGATCTGGCGCGAGTGCCGGACGATCGGATCGTGATGTTCCCCGAAATCGGCTTTGATCCGGCGATTTTCCATGACCACGGCGCGCGCCCTGCCGGGCAACGTGGTGGGGATAAGGTGCGCTTCATGTTTGCCGGGCGTCTGGTGCCTTACAAGCTGCCCGAATTGCCGTTGCACGCTTTTGCCGGGTCCGATCTGCTGCGTCAGCATCATCTGCACATTCTGGGCGACGGGCCAGAGCTGCCGCGAATGCAGGGCTTTATCGAACAGCATGGCTTGCAGGATTGTGTGACGCTGGAAGGGCGGAAATCCCAATCCGAAGTGGCCGACTGGATGCGCGATTGCGACGTTTTCGTTTTTCCCTCGATCCGCGAGCTGGGCGCCGGTGTGGTAATCGAGTCCATGGCCTGCGGGCAGCACATGATCTGCGTGGATTACGGCGCGCCCGGCGATCTGACGGGTCATGGTGCGCGGGGGGATGCGGTTCGGATGGCGCCCTTTGCGCAGTTGGCCGAGGGGTTCCGTCAGGCGATGGAGACAGCCGTCACTGACCGTGCGCGCAGTGCCGCCCTGGCGCAGGCCGGGCGCGACTATGCGTTCGAGCTGTTCCCCTGGGCTGAAAAAGGTGCGCGGACCAGTCAGATCTACCGCGCAATTCTGGATGGGGATGACATGCAGGCGATGGCCTATCGCTAAGGTCTCGGGCTTTTTTTGTTGCCTTTTGACAACATCTTTCTGCCTGCTCCAAGCCCTCCGGGGAAATTAACCATGACTTTCCCACAGGTCGGCCGCACGCGCGCTTCCTATATTTTTAAGGGCCAAGCCACAAAGCTGGCCAGGGCCTGAATGCACACTTCTGACGGGGTGTGGTGGCTAAGATGCTCGATTCAAGGGCGAATTTTCGACTGATCCATAGCGAAAGGGGAAAAAATGTCTTTTCAAATCGCTAAAATTATCGGAGAAATTACCTCAATGAGGGCAAAAAATTGCCCCAAAGGCGAAATACGCCTGAACGAGCAGATAAAGATCACCGAGGCAGGTGCGTAATGTTTGATTTTGGTTCCCAAGGGATCCTTACGGATTCTGTCGGCGCGCAACTGCGCCTTCCCGCATCCGTGCGCTGGACAGCGTTTGGCGCGCTTAAACGTGTCTTTGACATCCTGATGAGCCTGTTCCTGATGCCGGTCCTGATCGGTCTGATGGTCGTTCTTCTGGTGCTGAACCCGTTTTTCAACAAAGGCAGCCTGTTCTTTGTGCAGTCCCGTATGGGCCGGAATTGCCGCGCGTTTCGCGCGATCAAGTTCCGCACAATGATTGAGGCACAGGTTACTCGCGGCCCCAATGACCCGCTGGAACGAGACCGCATCACCCGTCTGGGCGGCTTTTTGCGCCGCACCCGTCTGGATGAGGTTCCGCAAATCCTGAATGTCCTGTTGGGCGACATGAGCCTGATCGGCCCGCGCCCCGACTATTATGACCATGCGGTTACCTATCTGGAAACCGTGCAGGGTTACCGCGAACGTCATCTGGTGCGTCCCGGCATCAGCGGCCTGGCGCAAACCGAGGTCGGCTATGTCGAAGGCATCGAGGCCACGCAGCGTAAGGTTCAGGCGGATCTTTTCTATATCACCCATACGGGTTTTGCGTTGGAAGCTTGGATTTTCTGGCGTACTCTGATGACCGTATTCGGACGCGCCGGAGCCTGATCAGGGGCTGGCGCCAGACAGGCGGTGCGTGGCACCAGAACAGGCAGACCGCCCGGTAAAAGGGCGGCGCGGGCGATAAAACATGGCGCATACGGGATCCAGGGGGCAAAACAGCCAACATGATGACGAGGGGCTGGACCTTCTTCATCTGCTGACGACTTTGTGGCAGGGAAAATGGCTGATCGCAGCCTGCATCGTGCTGGCCACGTTGATCGGGGGCTACTATGCCTTTCAGGTCGCGGTGCCGCGCTACGCGGCGACGTCCAACCTGGCCTTGCAGATGCGCAGCCAGCTGGTGCGTGAAGTTGACAGCGCCGTGGCCGCGATCCCGCCTGATTTCTCGGCTATGTATACCGAACTAGAGGTCATTACCTCGCGCCGGATCATGGAGCAGGTGGTCCGCAAGCTGGACCTGACGAAAGACCCTGAATTTAACCCGGCTTTGCGGGAAATCCCGGCGTTTTCAATGGCGGGGATCAAGCGCAGCATCCGCGGATTGTTCGGGATCAATCTGCCTAATGCGCCTGAAAACTTCGATGTGGATTCTCCGGCGACGTTCAATACTACGGTGTCCAGCGTCCGTGGCTCGGTATTTGCCGAGGCCAAGCGCTATACCTATATCTTTGAAATCACGGCGCTTTCTCGGGATCCGGTGAAGGCGGGCCTGATCGCCAATGCGGTTGCCGAAACCTATATCGAGAACCAGATCGCCGTGAAATACGAGGCGATCGAGCAGGCGATCGACTGGCTGTCCGAACGTGTTGCCGCGCTTGAGGCAGATCTGAAAGAGAAAGAGGACGCGATCAAGCAGATCCATTCTCAGACCGATCTGATCAACGCGCAGACCCTGGAGGCGCTGAACCGTCAGGCCAAGGAAAACCGTGACCGTTTGCAGGAAACGCTGCAATCCGCTGCCGCCGCCCGTGCCGAACTGGCGCGTCTGGAACAGTTGCGGGAAGGTGGGGACATTCAGACGCTGTCTGACGCGCTGAACGATCCCACCCTGAAACGCCTGCTGAAGGAAACCGAGGTCGGCACAGAAAACGCCCGCCGCCTGTTTGACGCGCGCGCGGAGTTGCTGCTGTCCCGCGTTCGGACGGGGGCAGAGCGCTTTGAGACGCAGGCAAAGGCCCTGCAAACCGCTGTTGAACGTCTGAATGGCCAGATTGCCGAACAGGCCGAGGATCTGGCCAAGCTGGTGCAGCTGGAACGCGAGGCCGAGGCCACCAGCGTTCTGTACGAAACCTTCTTATCGCGCCTGAAAGAGACAACAGTGCAGCGCGGTCTGCAACAGGCCGATGTGCGAGTGATCTCGGAAGCGGGGCGCGGAAAATATGTTGAGCCGCGCAAATCCATGATCCTGGCCATTTCGATGGTTCTGGGTGCGGTGCTGGGGACGCTGGTCATCCTGCTGCGGCAGTTCCTGTACAGCGGGTTCCGCACCGCCGATGACCTGAGCAAACATACCGGGCTGGCGGTGTTGGGTCAGATCCCCCGATTCCCGATCAAATCCCGATCCGAACTGCTGCCCTATCTGGTGGACAAACCCACCTCGGCCGCCGCCGAGGCCGTGCGGAATCTCAGGACTTCGATCCTGTTGTCTGATCTGGACAACCCGCCACAGGTGATCATGTCTACCTCCTCGGTTCCGGCCGAAGGGAAAACCACGCAGGCGATTGCCCTGGCGCATAACCTGTCGGGGCTGGGTAAAAAGGTGCTGCTGATCGAAGGCGATATCCGCCGCCGCACCTTTACCAAGTATTTCGACAAGGTTGTCGATTATGGAGTGCTGTCGGTCCTGTCGGGCTCGGTTCCGCTGAAGGATGCCGTGGTGCGGGACAGCCTGCTGAATGCCGATGTTCTGATGGGCGAGAAAACGAATGTGAACGCTGCGGATGTTTTCAGCTCTGAGGCCTTTCACCATTTTCTGGAACAGGCCCGCGCGGAATATGACTCGATCATCATCGACACGCCGCCCGTTCTGGTGGTTCCGGACGCGCGGGTGATTGCGCAATCCGTGGATGCTGTGGTGTTCTCGGTTGCGTGGGACAGCACCACCAAGGCGCAGGTCGTCGAGGGATTGCAACAGTTCGAGCTGGTCAACCAGAAGGTCGCCGGGCTGGTCCTGTCGCAGATCGACCCGTCCAAAATGAAGCGCTACGGCTATGGCGGAAAATACGGGGCCTATGCGAACTACGGCGCCTCCTATTACGAGCTGTAAGGCATCGCGGACTTCAGCAAGGGCCTAGTTTGCAGCCGTTTGCAGGCTGCCCAGCAACGAGGGGAAGAACTGCTGCACAGCGCGGCCCCATTTCGTGATCGGCTGCTCTTCGATAAAGATCACGTCATTGGGGCGCATCTCCATTCGGGTGGCCAGCGTGATGTTGATGGCGTTCCGTGCGTCCAGATGCCAGGCGGTGACGGCACCGAATTCCTCGGGGTTGGCCGAGGCCCGCAGCACGTAAATCTGCGCCGGATTGCCCGTGGATGTGTTGAAACCACCCTTTTCATACAGCACATCTGCCAGCGTGACCTGGTGCTCAAAGGCCAACGGAACGCGGCTTTGCTTGTAGACTTCGCCGGTCAGGTAAACATAGTCGCGCTGAGTGGCGCCCAATTCCGTCCGGGCCTGGAAATTCTCGCGTTTGTCGATTTGAACTTGCCGGCGCAGATCCATTTCCGCGTGCAGCGCCTGTAATTCGGTATAGCGCGCGGTGCGGCGCATCTCTTTGGCGCGCAGGGCCTGCGTATAGAATTCAATCGCGCGATCCAGATCATAGGACGTGTCCACAAACACCGCGTCGCCATCAAGCAGCAGGGTTTTCCCCAGTTTGGGCTGTTTGATGAATTGTTCCATCGGGATCTGGTACAGGGTTCCGTCGCGATAGATCCGGATCGAGGCAAATTCGCGGTCCTTTACGGTCAGACCGCCGGCCGCTGCCAGAGCCTCGGACAGGTTCAGCGGGTTCAGCGTGATCGGCACGATCGAGGCATTACGCACGGCCCCGCCCACCGAAACACGGTGCGAATTGAATTCGGCGACCTCCAGTGAGAAGGCCGGGTCGATCTGGTTTTCCACCAGAACCTGGAACAGTTGCGCCTCGGCCTCGTCCAGGGTCATGCCAGCCAGGTTGACCGGCCCGATGTCGGGGATCGCAATCGCGCCATCGTCGCGCACGGTATAGCCCTGACGCTGGTTCTGCGCGGCCAGCAGCCCGGTGAGCTGCTCGACGGTCGAGGCGGCGGATTTGGTGGCCAGCAGCAGCACATCCCCCACGCCGATCCGATAGGATTCTGGCGTCACCGAGGGCGGAAGCCGGGTTTCCAGCACGGGTTTCTGATCATACGAGCTAAGCGGCGGTTCGGGCAAAGCGCCCAGCCCGCGCGGCGTGCCGGGATAGCTGACCTGGGAAAATTCTGCGGGCAGGCTGCGCGGCGTGTAGGGCTGGCGATTGGCCACGATAACCGTCTGAGCATTCAAAGAGACAACCCGCACCTCGGCCCCCTTGGTCTGCTGTTTGACCGAGGGGCTGTGATACGACACACCACAAGAACTGGTAGCCAGCGCTGTTCCCAATAGCAGAGCTTGTGTAACTCTTTTGATTGCCATGATGCTCGTCCTTTATTGGGGCCGCCTGTCCGTCCGGCCCTGATTTGCGTCTACTTTACCAGCAACTCGGTTTCCATATAACCCAGAGAGCGGCTGATCCACTGCTTTGAGCGCCACATGGTCCCGTCGTCGCCGAGCCAGTAGGTATTTGCGATATTTCCCTCGGGTGAGAAGCAGGTTTCCTCGAACCGGGTGGTTGGATGCGTGGCGCCGACGATGCGGATCGTGTCGGGGGCGGTGATCTCGATCCGGCATCGGAATGCGCGAAAGGTGGTCTGATACTCGCCATCCAGATAGGTGTGAATCCGGGCGTAATCAGTGCCGGCCCTGTGGCCGGACAGCACGGCGCGCGTGTCCTCGATATCGGCGGCCATCAGATCGTCACCCAGCCCGCGCGTGGCCACAATCAGCCCGTTTTTCATCGACAGGGTGACTTCGTCTGCGGCGCGCCAGGTCACGACTTGCCCGTTCCGCCCCGCAGGCTGCATCGTGGCCAATGTTCCCGGCCCGGTCAGCGAGGCCGCCAGCAGCGGCGTTTCCACCTGATCCAGCTGTTTGCGACTGACCAGGCTGTCAATGCTGACCGGCACGGCCCGAGGCGGCGTGCAGGCGGCCAAAACCAAGAGGGCAGCAAACCAACGGATCATCGCCAGAACCTCCCCCAGCCATCGCGCAGATCCTCGCGTTGCAGGCCGCGCACTGTGTCATAAAGCCGTCCGTTCACGTTCAGCCGCGCGCCGCCGTCACGCGTTACCGGGCGGATCGTGGTGGTGTATTGGTCGGTCGAGGGCTGGCCCGACACCCAGTTCAAAGGCACCGTGATCCGCAGCCCCTTGTCAAACGAGCCTTCGCCGAAATCATCAAAGCTGACATCGGTGAACGTGGCGAAAACCCCGACTTTCCAGCCGTTGCGGAATTCCCGGTCCAGGCTGAGCGTCGCGCCCCAATCCCCGGCCAGATAGCGGCCCGCGTCCACCTGCCCGCGATAGCCTTTGCCCAGATCGAAATAGGCCGAGACATGGCCGGTGGTGATCTCATAATCCTGAAACCCGAACAGCTGATCGAAATCGCGCTGACGAACGTGGTTCACCTCAACCCCCAGGGCCCAGCGGCGATTGTCGGGTTTCCACAGCAGCTCGCCCGAGACGCCGCCGTACATTTGCTCCAGATAGCCAGCGGTAAAGCGGCCGTATAGTTCCTTGCCCGGTTTGAAGTAATAGGCGCCCGTCAGTTCCGTCAGCGCGGGGTCGCCCTCGCGTTCGTAGATGTTGAAATCAGAACGCACATGCGGCAGCACCGAGGTCGAGGGCCGGTTGGATTCATCCAGATTGCCCAGCAGTTTTTTCCGCATCGTGCCCCGGAAAATCAGGCCGGGGGCGGGTTCGTATTTGCCCGACAGCTCGACTCCGAAATCCGCGCGCAACGGGGCGTCAGGGTCGAAAAAGCTGGGGGAGAGGTAAGGTTTGAAGTCCCATTCGAATTTGGGATAGCGGCCGGAGATCGGGCTCAGCCCCTGCTGGACAGTATCAAACCGGGCGCGGGTATAGCTGGCCCAGGATCCGTCGGCCTTGAATTCCAGCCGCTCCATGTCTGCGCGGCGCAGCGTGATGGCCTCGCCGCGCATTCCGGCGGCCATGGGGACAATCACGAAATGTGTTACCGAGGGCTGTGCCAGCCCCGTCAGATGCCGCGCGGTGCGCCCCACCGCCTGAGCCATGGTGGCGTAGGTCTCATTCTCGATCTCGATCGTGACGCTGTGTTGACCAACGGACAGGCCATGGACGCGAATACCGTCGTTTAGCAGGGCCGCGTTGATCCGTTCGGCCTGCGTATCGAGCATCTCTGGCGTCCAGCCCAGCTTGGCCAGATCGGCGCGGGGCACCACGGGGGGCGGGGCCTTATCCTGGCCGGCCCCGGCTGGCGGCGTTTTCGGGTTCACTCCGAAAGTGGCCATCACCCCGATTTCCGAACCGTAAAGATAGTTCAGCCCGACATTGATATGCGGCCGGTACGCATAGTTCAGGCCCAGGTTGATCGGCGATTTGCGGTCAAAGGCGCTGCCGTCCTCGTGCGGGTAGGCATCCGAGGAATATTCAGCGATCAGGCGCAGTTTCGGGGTGGCCTGCCATTCGATCCCGCCAAAAAAGGCCGCATCTCCGCGGAACCAGTTATTGGTGCGGACCAGGCCACCGTTATCGCCATCCCGACCCGGCCGCGTATCGAACCTGTCCGAGATCACCGACAGCGGGTTGCGGAACGCACCGACTCCTGCCAGCCGCCCCCAGCCAATCCCGCCCGTCACCCGCAGCGTTGGCGACAGGGATTTCGAGGCCACCACATATTCCGACGAATACAGCCCCGTCCCCAGAAAATCGTTCAGGCCGATGGCCACGGCGGGGCGACGGTGGTCCTCGTCCATCAGGCGGTAATGCACGGAAAAACTGCGGTCGAACCGATAGTCCGAGATGACTCCATCCAGATAGGGCTGCACATCATACAGCAGCGCATAGCGGAAACTGCCCGACAGCCGGTCCGAGATCTGAAACGTCAGCGTATTGCGTGTCTGGTTCCGAAAATGGCTGGAGGTATAGGACAGCTCTCCATCCGGGCGACTAAAGGCCGAGGGCATGTCGATCATCCCCGGATAGCCGTAGCTGTTATACCCCGCATAGCCCGCAAACCCGCCCGCCTGTTGCGGCACGGCGGGGGTGGCGCTGATCAGCGCTCCGCAGGACAGAATAGTCCTGCACCAGTTGTATACAGTCCGGCGTTTCATCCCAGGTTTTCGGTTATCATCACGATACAGCAGCAGTCCCCCTGAGTATGACACAATATGTAGGGGGTCTTTAACCGTTTTTTTGCGGATTTTTGCGCCTCAGGGCGATCAGGTCGAAAGAAACTCGACCGTGCCGTGTGAAATAAGGGCCGCCGTCAGCCGCCCTGTGGCATAGGCACCCGTATCAATAGCGATCCGGCCCCGCGCGGCCTTGGGTTTGTCAACAACGACGTGGCCATAGACCACCCATTGGCCATCTGTCCGGGTTTTTTCGGCGAAATCCCGGTGCCCCCAGATCAGATTGCGTTCGGGTTGCTGATCAATCGGGCGGGCGGGGTCGGCGCCCGCATGGGTGACATGCACATTGCCACTGCGCCAGTGGACAGGCCGTGCGCGCAGCCAGTCGATTGCCGCGTCCCCCATCGCTTGGGCCAGGGCATCGCGCAGTTTCAGCAGCGCTTTGTCATCGGTGCCAATCAGTTTTACGCCATAGCTGGACAGAGTCTGAAGCCCGCCGAATTTCAGCCAGCGGGCTCCGTATTCGACCGGGTGATCCAGAAATTTAAGGCACATGTCCTCGTGATTGCCGCGCAGGCAATGGACGGGTTGGGGGCCGTGCTCTGATGCGGACATAAGCAGGTCAAGCACCTCGGCGCTCTGCTCGCCGCGGTCCAGATAGTCACCAACGAACACTGCGGGCAGGCCGGGGGCTTTTTCTAGGATCAGCTGCTCCAGATGTTGGACCAGATCGACCCGCCCGTGCACGTCGCCAATCGCCAGAAACGGCTGATCGGGTGCAATCGGGCTGGAGAAACCGTTTGCTTTCTCGGGGCCGTTTTTCCGGCCAAAGATCGTCCTAAGCGCTGCCATTGTTTCATGAATACTCAGCGGTAACCCATTGGCAAGACGCAAAAGAACTTAGCGTCCCGTCATCTTATAGGCCATCAAACCAATGGTTTCTTTCGTGGCCGTGTTCAGCACATGCAGATTGCGCGCCAAGTTCCAGCCTATCCCGACGCGAAAACTGCCCGAGCGATGATCCACAGGCCATGCCACGATATTAGGCCAGCCGGCAGAGCGGAAGCTGCGCATCGCGCGGCGCATATGAAAAGCCGAGGTCACCAGCACCCAGACTTCCTCGGGTTTGGGCTGGATCAGGGCCATCGAGTTGCGGGCATTCTCGGCCGTATTGCGCGAGGTCCGTTCCAGCAGTATCCGATCCGGCGCAATCCCCAGCGCGGTGAATAATTGGGCAGCCATTTGTGCCTGCGGAACCTGCGCGCGCCCCAGATCGCCCAACGCGCCGCTGCCCCCGGTAAACAGCAGCCGCGCCTGCGGATACGCATGGGCCAGGGCGGCGCCTTCGATGAAACGCTCGCCTGCTTCGTTGGTTTGCGGCAGCCCCCAGCGCAACGCCCGACCGGCGCGCTCACCCCCGCCCAGAACGATGATCCCGTCCACTTTGCCCAGGGGCGGGGCGACGGGATAGCGGGCCTCGATCGGGCGCAGCAGCAGCTCGCCCACGGGAAACACGCATAGCGTCAGAAGCAGAGCAATCCCCAGCCCGGACAGGATGCGCCCCAGCCGAACCCGCCCGCGCCAGCCGGCCCAGGCCCCCAGTAGCAACAGTAATACTATCCAGGTTTCGGCGCGCAGCAGGGCACCGACCAGTTTGGACAGAATGAAAAACCCGGTGTCCATCATTTTGCGGTGACGTCTCTGATGGCCTGCTGATAGGCGCTGACGACGACGGATTTGTCGAACTCGCGCTCCATTTTCTGGCGGCTGGCCAGCGCCATCGAGCGTTTCTGCTCGGGGACCAGAGCCATGAATTCCTGGCACGACCGGGCCAGGCTTTCGGCGCTTTGCAGCTGGCACAGAAAGCCGGTCACGCCGTTCTGGACAACCGCGCGGCAACCGGGGACATCGGTGGCGATCAGCGGGCGGGCCATGGCGGCGGCCTCGATCAGCGTGCGGGGCGCACCCTCACGGTACGACGGCAGCACGACGCAATGCGCCGCAGCGATATGCGGGCGGACATCTGCGGTCTCGCCCAGGTAATCGACATCCACCCGAGGGGACCATTCCGCGACGGTCTCGGGCGGGATTGCCGTGCGGTTTTCTGCCCCCAGCGGGCCCAGCAGCCGGAACTGCGCCTGCGGGACAGTCTGTTTCACGATCCGCGCGGCCCGCGCATATTCCAGCACGCCCTTGTCCCGTATCAGACGGGCGATCATCAGAAAAACCGGAGGCGTGTCCGCAGGCAGGGGCGTTGCCTGGAACCGTTGCAGATCAATACCGGAACCGGGCAGCAGACGCGCTTGATGCGCCCGGATCAGACCGCGTTCCAGAAACAGTGCCTGGTCGTCCTCGTTTTGAAAAAACACGACGGGCAGGTCTTGAAAACACCGCCGATACAGCGTTTCAGCCACTTTTTGCAGCGCCGGCCCGGACAGGAAAGCCGTGCCCAGCCCCGTCACGTTCGGAATGAAGGCAATACGCAGAGATTTCGCGGCCAGGGCTCCGAACAGGTTGTTTTTAATAGTAAAGCTGAGCACCAGATCGGGGTTCAGTTCCTGAAAGGCCCGCTTCATCCGCCGCATCAGACGCCATCCATCGACAGGGGACAGGCCCTTGGCGTTCATCCTCAGCGGCACGAAGGCACAGCCCATCTGACGCAGAGTTTGCTCGGCCCCGTCGGCGGGGGCCAGCACGGTCACGTCATGCCCGGCGGCCAGCAGGTGCTCGACCAGGGGGCGCCTGAAATTGACGATGTTCCAAGCCGTATTGACCGTCATCAAAACCCGCATCGGCGCTTATCCTCCGGCGAAAATCAGAAGGCTGAAACTGTTATAGGGATCATAACAATTCTGCGCGTGGCTGGAGGTCAGAAACCAGAACAGCTGATACAGCCCATAGGCCAGCGGGGGCATCATCCGCGTGAACAGCACGCGGCCCTTGGGGGCGATTGCATGGCTGAGATACACAAAGCTGAGAATGCTGAACGGCATGATATAGAAATTGAGCCGGTGCAGCGCGATGGACGAATAGGCCGCCACGGGCAACAGGCAGAAAGAGATGATTACAAACAGCTTCAGCAGCCCGTAAACTTGCGGGAACTGAGCGCGCAGCTGTTTGTAATAAAACAGGAAAAACACCTGCGGGATCATGATCAGCGCATATCGGACCAACGCTCCTTTCGAGGTGACCTCGCCATAGGTCTGATCCACGTAGCGATCCGTATAGACGTCCAGACGGTCACTCAGCAGGTAGATCGCCAGCGGGCTTAGCAACAGGACGGCCGCTCCGATCTGCATGGCATTGACGCGGCGCCCGGCCAGAAACGCAAGGGGCAGGAACATATAGGCCGAGCTGTGAAACTGCGCGCCAGCCAGGATGATCAAAGCCGTCGTCAGCCGCTGCCCTTTCAGAAAACTAACCGAGGCCAGCATCAACGCCGCAGTCGCAATCCCCTGCCGGATACCGGACATGCCCAGCTGCACGATGATCACCGGAAACAGCAATGCCATGATCATCACCGGGTTGATATGGGCGCGTGCAAAGATGAAATACCCAACGATCATCAGCGCCGAGGCGCAGACATTCACCCACATATAATGCGCGCCGATGGTTTTCAGGATACCGTTCAGCAGCTCGAACCCTGGCTCTTGCCGGGACAGGATTTCGCCCAGATGCAGGCCGGGCAGCGTGTTGACATAGCGGAAATAATACCCGGTAAA
This sequence comes from Youngimonas ophiurae (nom. illeg.), assembly GCF_049803795.1. NCBI lineage: Bacteria > Pseudomonadati > Pseudomonadota > Alphaproteobacteria > Rhodobacterales > Roseobacteraceae > Thalassovita > Youngimonas ophiurae (nom. illeg.). Next base: position 452,352 of record NZ_JBNAGJ010000002.1, on the reverse strand, counting down.
GTCGCAGCCCACATTCACACGAGACCCCATGAACCACAGCAAAAACAGGCTGATCCCCAGCATTGCCGCCAGATTCCGGCGATCGGACACTGACAGGCCCAGTACCGAGGCCGTGGTGAAAAGCGTCAGATAGGTGATCAAAAGACGCCCTCCTGTTTGGCGATGTCGGCCATCGAGGCGCTCTGAAACCCATAGAGATCCCGCAGCTTTTGGAAACTCTCCAGCAGGGTGGTCAGCTGTGCGCAGTTCTGCTCGATATTGCGGCCCATATTATGCGGGTGCCACCACAGGTGATAGTGTTTACCGCTCTGCGCGGCATGTGTCATCTCGGTTATGATCCGTTTCTGATGCAGCAGGGAATACAGCGGCCACCGCGCCGACCAGGGACGCAGAAACCGCGAGGCCGGCACATCGAGGCTGCCGTTTCGCGCCTGTACCGGAGGGGCAGCCTGCGTGCCCAGCAAGGGCAGCGCCCCGTCCAAAAAACGCGCGGCGCGGATGGGCAATGACAGCTCGTGCTCGGCGCGGCTGCGATACACCTGGCCCGTGGGGACACCGCGCCAGGCGGTCATGCCGCAGTCCCGCGCGGCCCGAACATGCGTCTCGCTGAACTGATTTCTGGGAAAGACGATGCTGGTCAGCCTGTGCCCGGCCTGGTTTGCAATGGCCTGCGCCGCCATCAGATCCGCGTGCCAGGCGGCCTGGGTCATTCCCGGCTCTAGCGCATAAATATGGCCATAGGTGTGCGAGGCGATTTCCTGCCCGTCTGTCTGCGCAATCCGGTCCAGCAAGGAACGCCCGAAATACAAAGGCGCCTCGGATTCATCTTGTCCAATCTGGTTCAGATCGGGATAGGGGGACAGGGTTTCGTGCGCGTACTCTGGACGAGTTGAGGGGGAATAGAGCCACATTTCGTCTCTGTTCCGGGCAAAAAGCAGCCCAACCGCGGCCCAGGTTGCACGGATGCCGAACCGTTCAAACAGCGCCAGCATCCGTGGGATCGCCTGCCGCCCGCCCAGCACCGCATCGCCATAGTCTTCGGCGCTGCGATGATCCCGCACGCCCCACATCAGTTCGAAATCCAAAGAGATAATCAGCCTACCCGCCATTACGTCCTCCAATCAGGCGGCGCAGGGCTTTTCGGGCGAAATTTCCAAGCTCGGCCAGCGCGGGCATTGGATCGTCCCATGCGAAAACCGCATAGGTTCGCTGCTGCGCGGGGCCGGTGGCCTCGGTCTTGGGGGTGGGCAGCACAAAGCCATGTCTGAGACGATAAAACAGGCTCGAATACAGGTCTTTTGGGCCATAACGCCAGCGCAGACTGTCAATCTGCGGACGTGCGGGCGGCACCGGCAGGCCCGCCATATCGCAATAGGCGCTGAGCACCACCGGCCGCCCGGCTGGCTCGGTGATCGAGAACCACAGCGAGGGGCGGACGTTGATCTCGATAATTATGGGTTTGCCTGTGTTAGGGTCTGTTTTGAACTCTGCCGCAGCAATGCCTCGATACCCAAGAGCCGTCAGAAAACGGGTGGCAATCCCGGCGCTGTCGGGCTCGGGGTGGCTTTGAACCAAAGAGGCCGAGCCAAAACCCGGTGGAAACTGCCGCAGCTTGCGCGCGGTAAAGCTTGCGTGCGTGTCCTGGCCATTCAGATAACCGCACCAGAGCGAGATATTACTCTCGGGGCCGGGCACGATTTCCTGCACCAGCAGGGTTCCCGCCTGGGCGGGGATTTGCTCAATCTGGCGCGCATAATCCTGCGCGTTTTGGGCGATCCAGCCTTTCTGTCCCTTCATCTGGTCCTTCACCAGCTGGATCAGGGCGGGCTTGATCATGCACGGATACCGAATGTCCAAGGCCAGTCCGGCAATCTGATCCTTCGTGCCGGACCACAGCTGAGGATAGGCAACGCCATGCGTTTTGCAGAGACGATAGAAGCTTTCTTTGTCCATGATCTGCCGGGCCAGCCCATCGCGATAACTGGGCTGAAACCGGAAATGCCGGGCCAGTCTTTCGGCATTGTCACAGAGCAGATCAATATCCTGATCCGAGGTTGGAATCAGGATGGGCTTCGGCCCGTCTGCGGGGAAGGCGCGGCACAGTTTTTCCAGCTTTTCTGCTGGATCAGAGACTGAAATCACCGTCTTGCAATAGCGTGAGCGTGTCCCCGCCTGAGTGCCGTCTGTCACGCCGATGACCGGGATTCCGGCGCGTCCCAGAGCGCGGATGACGTGCAGCCCGGTCGGCGACAGCCCCATCACGACGGCCGGTGGCAAAGCAGATTTCGGGGCGGTGTTCATCTTGGCTCCTTGCGGTGGGCCTCATGATAGAAGCCCACCAATCGGGCCGCAATCGCGGGCGTGGCAAAGCACGTCTGGGCGCGTAGGCGTCCGGCGGCACCAAGACGCTGGCGTTCTGCATCATCTTGTAACAATGCGTCCAGAGCGGCAGCCAGGGCCGGCGCATCCTGCACGGGGACCAGGCGGCCGGCATCGCCCAGAACTTCGGGCAAACCACCGGCCGTTGTCGCAAGAACAGGGCGGCCAAGGGCCATTGCCTCGGCTGCGGTCAGGCCAAACCCTTCGTAGCGTGAGGGCAGGACCACCAGATCGGCAGACTGGATTTCCTGTTGCATCTGCGCATGAGACAGCGGGCCCGTTATGCGCACATCAGGGGCGGTTTCGGACAGGATTTCCTGCAAGGGCCCGCCGCCGGCAAACACCATTTCGATGGGCGTTTTCAGCAAGGTTAGAGCCTGAATCAGATCCTGGTGCCCTTTTTCATGGACCAGCCTGCCAGGCACAACCACACGAAACAGAGTACGTGCGGGGTGCGGGTCCGGCAGGGGCGGAATCTCAACCGGGTTGTACAGTATCTTGGGCGTCTTCAGCCCCAAAGCGGCGCGGTAATGCTGTGCAACGGCCTGCGACACGGCAAGCGTCTGATCAATTCCCAACGGATAGAGAACCCGCGCGATCTGACGCTTGGCCCACAGGCCCAGCCCGGCTTTGTTCGCGCCCGCATAGGCCAGATTGTGGAAACTGACAAACGTCCGGGCGCGGTGCAGCCGCATCAGGCGCAGCAGCGCCACGGTGATCGCGGGGAAATACAGATGCGCGTGGATGATGTCAGCGTCGGCTTTTCGTGCGATCCGGGCAATCGCGCGGGCACGGCGGGGCAGGTTCCATTTGCTCGATGCCGTAAGGCGATGCACGTGAATACCGTGCGATTCCAGCATGGGCTGCAAATCATACGGAGGGCGCAGCACAGCGACCTGCGCGGTGCAGCCCTGCTTGGCCAGTGCGGGCAGAAGCGTGACCAGCATCTGCTCGGCTCCGCCCCGGCCGAGACTGTCGATGACATGCAAGGCGCGGATCGGTTTCATGCCGTTCCCTTCCGCACAAGACCCAGGACAGAGCTGTCGATGCGCAGCAGTTTCAGCCCCGCCAGCCAGAGCATCACATTCCACAGCACAACCGCGCAGAACGTGGCCCAGGCGGCTCCGGATGCGCCGAATTGGGGGATAAGAGCCGCATTCAGACCGATATTCACAACGGTCGCCAGCACAAAGGCACGCATTGTGTGTTTCTCGTGCCCGGTCATGTTCAGCAGCCCGATGCAAGAGCCAAAGAACGTGCTGACAACCTGCGCTGCGGTCAGAATGATCAGCGCGGTCGCGCCCGGCACGAAGGGCTCGCCATAAACCAGGCGCAGCACCGGCCCGGCCCACAGAAAGAACACCAGAGCCATGGGCAAGGCCATCGCGAACCCCGCCGCAGCCCCCCAGCTGGCGATCCGGGCCAGTTTGCCAGTCTCTGCGGTTTTATGGAGCGCGGCGAAACGTGGGTTGATCACACTGGCGACGATTCCCATGCCGATGGCGCACAGGCTGGCGCCGGTCGAGGCAACTTTATAGTAGCCCACCTCGGGGGCGCTGCGCCACCAGCCCAGCATCAGCAGGTCCGCATTCGCCATCAGGCTTTGGGCCGAGGCGATCAGGGCGATCGACCAGATCGCGGCGTTCCAGTCGCGGGTCTGCTGGGTGCGGGTGGTGTTTTCGGTCACCTCTGTCGGGCGGGCCTTGAGGAACAGCACCAACCCGATGGCAAAGGCCGCCGCAGCCGCGCCGACCTGTAGCCTCATGGCCAATTGCGCCGATATGTCAGAGCCGCCAAGGATGAATGCCCCACTCAGCAACACGATCATGACAAAGGGGCGAAACAGGTTATCGGGCATTTGTGCCCAAACCACCCGGCCCAGCCCGCTGAGTGCGGCGCTGCGCGCGGCGGACAGCGCCAGCAACGGCACCAAAGGCAGCCCCCACAGCAGGACTTGTCGGGCGTTGTCCTCGATCAGTGCGGGCAACAGTAGCAACACCAGCAAACAAAGAGCGATGACCACGCAGGACAGCGCCAGAATGCGCCCGGTTGCCCAGAACCACAGCCCGCGCATCATCGGCCAGTCCTGCACGGCCAGAGCGCGGGCCGTTTCACGCGTCACCAGCGAAGGCAAACCCATCAGCGCGGGCAGACCCAGCAGATTGATTACCGAGATCGCCAGCGCATACTGCCCCAGACCGTTCGCGCCCAGCACCCGCGCCAACACGACCGAAACCGCCAGCATCAGAGCCAATCCGGCGATGCGAACGGCCCCCGCACCCAGCCCTGTTTTGAACAGGCCGGACTTCAGAACCTGTGTAAGATCCTGAAACAAGGTCCGACGGGCGGGCGCGGTCATGGTCTGGCCTTTCCTGAGGTTAGAGCCTCAGATCGCTGTCCGAGGCGTCGAACACATTCTTGAGGTCAAAGAACACGCTGGGCTCGCGGCTCAACGCGCGGATTTTCCGAAGCCCCATATCGCGGAACGCCTGATGCGCGACCGCCAGGATCACACCGTCATACTGGCCGTCCTGCGGATCGCCGACCGGGGCAATGCCATATTCCTGCGTGGCTTCCTCTGGATCGACCCAAGGATCATGCACATCGACCTGAACGCCAAATGTTTCCAGCTCGGCAATCATGTCCACAACGCGCGTGTTGCGCAGATCGGGGCAGTTTTCCTTGAAGGTCAGGCCCATGACCAGCACGCGGGCGCCATTCACCTGGATTTTCTGACGCAGCATGGATTTCACCATCTGCCCGGCCGCATAGGCGCCCATCCCGTCATTGATCCGGCGCCCGGCCAGAATGACCTGCGGGTGATAGCCCGTCGCCTCGGCCTTGTGGGTCAGGTAATACGGGTCCACGCCGATACAGTGCCCGCCCACCAGACCGGGACGGAAGGGCAGGAAATTCCACTTGGTCCCGGCGGCTTTCAGCACGGCCTCGGTATCAATGCCCATCTTGTTGAAGATAATCGCCAGCTCGTTCACCAGGGCGATGTTCAGGTCGCGTTGGGTGTTTTCAATCACCTTGGCGGCCTCGGCCACGCGGATGGATTCCGCCATGTAGGTGCCCGCCGTGACAACCTGCGCATACAGCGCGTCGATCTCGGTGGCCACTTCGGGGGTCGAGCCCGAGGTGACCTTCAGAATGTCCGGCAGGCGGTGCAGCTTGTCGCCGGGGTTGATCCGTTCGGGGGAATAGCCCGCGAAAAAGTCCTGGTTGAAGGTCAGCCCGGAAACGCGTTCCAGCACCGGCACGCAATCCTCTTCGGTGGCACCGGGGTAAACGGTGCTTTCGTAGATGACGATGTCGCCCTTTTTCAGCGCGCCCCCCACGGTTTCCGAGGCCTTCAGCAGAGGTGTCAGATTGGGCCGCTTATGCGCGTCGATCGGCGTGGGCACGGTAACGATGAAAATCTGGCAATCAGCCAGATCCTGCGGATCGGCGCTATAGGTCAGATGGGTGGCCTCGGCCAGTTCTTCGGCGTCTACCTCTAGCGTGGTGTCCACACCCGATTGCAGCGCGCCGATGCGGCCCAGATTGATGTCAAACCCGACAACGGGGCGTTTCTTACCAAACTCAACCGCCAGGGGCAGCCCGACATAGCCCAGCCCGATGACAGCGATTTTCTTGTCTGCATGGCTCATATGGTTTGCCCCCCGCTATTTCCCATAATACCCACGGAACCATTCAACGAACCGGGCAATCCCATCACGGACATCGGTTTTCGGAGTATAGCCCGTCAGGCGCTGCAACAGCGTCGCATCTGCCCAGGCGGCGGGGACATCGCCCATCTGCATCCCCATGTAATTGCGGATTGCCTTTTGTCCCAGTTGGTTCTCGATCTCGTCGATGAAATCCAGCAGGCGCACCTTGTCCGAATTGCCGATATTCACGATTCGGAACGGAGCAACAGGGCTGAGGCTGTCCCACTCGGGCACTTGTTTATCGGCGGGGCGTTCCGGCACGGCGTCAATCAGCAGGCGGATCGCACGGGCCAGATCATCGACATAGGTAAAGTCGCGATACATATCGCCGTGGTTATAGATGTTGATCGGGCGCCCATCCAGAATGGCATCCACGAACATGAACAGCGCCAGATCGGGGCGCCCATAGGTGCCGTAAACGCTGAAGAACCGGAACATGGTGACCGGCAGATCCCACAGATGGGCATAGGAATGGCCCATGCTCTCGGTCGCCTTTTTCGTGGCCGAGTAGATGGTCAGCTGCGTGTCGGCCTTTTCGGTCTCGACGAAGGGCATGTCCTCGTTCGCGCCGTAGACCGAGCTGGTCGAGGCCATCAGCAAATGTTCCACCTTCAGACGCTTGGCGACCTCCATGATGTTGAATGTGCCGACGATGTTGGAGTCGATATAGGTGCGCGGATGTTCCAGGCTGTGCCGCACCCCGGCCTGGGCGGCCAGATGCACGATGATCTGCGGCTGAAATTCGTCCGCGACCTGGTTTACCAGCGCGTCATCCTCCAGCATGCCGACAGTGCAGCTGAAATTCGGATTCTCCAGCAGGATTTCGTGGCGGCGTTTTTTCAGGTTCACATCGTAATAATCGGTGATCCCGTCATACCCGTGCACGCGAAAGCCTTCGGCCAGAAGGCATTTTGCCAGGTGAAATCCAATAAACCCGGCGGTGCCGGTGATAAGCACGCGACGCATGTTACCTAACCATCTCTTGTTTGTTGCCTGTTTCATCGCCCCGTGGATCGAGGCCTTCGTTATCTGCGACATGATTCGCATATTCGCCGGGGCAAAAGCAATCTTCTAATCCGGACGGAAGCGCGAAAATCGAGTGTCAGTCGCCCGGAAAGGCACCAAACCTTGTTTTCGGTAAGGTTTCATTCAACCTTGTGGATAACCATGTTATGGTGCGGCAATAAAAACGGAGATCGAGCATGTTTTTCAGAGTTTTGGCCCTCGCTTCGGTTGCCCTTACGGCAGCGCCGGCAATGGCCGAGATCCGCAGTGACAAAGAAGCACTGCGCATCGCCAAACAGAGCCGTATGTGCGGGGACCTGGCAATCCTGCGCGCCGAATTTCGTCGTCACGGAAACGTAGGTGTGCTGTGCGACGGTGGGATTGTGCCTCCGGCAAATGTCGGGGAGGCGACGAACTTTGTGCCTCTGGTCGGTGGCCTGGGGCCGCTGCTGGGTCTGGGCGGCGGCGCGGTTGTTGCCGGTGTGCTGGGCGGCGGGTCCAGTACGTCGGACACTCAGTAACTTAGAGGCAAGCACAAGCCGGGCCTGCGCCCGGTTTCATCAGCATTGGGGAATGCCCATGCTGATCAACTGCGCACCAGACATGGTGTAATACCCCTTGGATCTGTAGCGACCCTCGGCCAGGTACCAATTTTTCAGGCCCGCGGGATAGTAAGACGCAATCACCTGCGACCAGTACTCGAACTGCGCAGGTTTCAGCGGACGACCATAATAGCTGGGCCCGTGAAAGCCGAATTTCGTGTTGGGGCTGACACATACATCCCCTGCGCCCAGAAACATCGTGCAGGTGGACAGGCAAACGCGCCCGCGAATTTCCACACGTTGTTGACGCATCTGGATGCCCGCGATTTCCTGAGCTCGCGCCCCGACAACGCCGCCACGATCATTGTGGACAACTTTGACAAGCATAGCGGTGGGCCCAGCCGCAGCAGGGCCGAGAACCATAGGAAGCGTCAAAAAAGCACAGACAAGAAAGCGTGGGATACACGCCAAAAGTCTGCGCAGGCAGCGGTGCGCAAATTCAATCATCGTCGTATCTTTCCACGGAACCCATAATGCGATCCCCATCGCGACGGTCCCGTTTCGTGGTCACAAACGGCTAAGCAGATGCCCCGAGACTAGGGGGTTGCTGCCGATTTGGCCACTATCTTGTCACATTCATTTTTGTTGAAAATAGCGCAAAGTATTGATTTTTAACGATTTGATGGGATTGTGCAGAGAATTAGGCTGCCCAAATTTTGCCTCAATTCAAGCTAAATTCGAACATTCTGCCTGGATTTGGAAATAATCACGGCGAATCAAGGTGTTGCATAGCTGTCAGAATCCGGCCGATAGCCAGGCCAGGCAGACGCAGCGGAGAGAATTCAAATCAATTGTTAGGTATTTTGGTCGATACAGGCCGACAATCGACTGAGGTGTCGTTGGCATCCTGAGATGAACCAATATTCTCCATACCATTGTGGGAAAATAATGTATTAAATTAAAGACTTATCTCAAAAAGTGGATGCGCGCGCAGAATTAACCAAGCTGGTAACCGAATCTCAATTCTCATGTCTGCAATCTGTCCCGGTGTCGGCAAAGCCGATGTGAACAGCCGGAGGCGGACGCAAGAAATGCGCTTGAAATTGATGTGGATTCTGCTGGTCGTCCTGTTGCCTCAGATTTGTGTGGCGCAGGCGAATACCTGTGATCGTGCTGCGCAAAGGGCAGCTCAGAAAACTGGGGTGCCGCTGGATGTCCTGCTGGCCTTGACGCGAACCGAAACGGGGCGTCGTCAGGATGGAAAGCTGCAACCCTGGCCCTGGACCGTGAATATGGAAGGGGCCGGCCATTGGTTCGCGAATGAGGATTCCGCCCGCGCCTATGTTTTCAAACACTTCAAGTCAGGGGCGCGCAGCTTCGATGTGGGCTGCTTCCAGATTAACTATAAATGGCATGGGAATGCTTTTCGGTCGATCGAGGCCATGTTCGACCCCGAAGAAAACGCGCTTTATGCGGCTAATTTTCTGAAAAGCCTGAAAAAACCCAATCACACTTGGGAAGAGGCCGCAGGCGCCTATCACTCGAATACACCCAGTTATGCGCAGAAATACAAACGGCGGTTTACGGCAATTCGCACTGCCCTGTCCTCCACGCCTTTGCCCAAACCGGGCGTCGCGCGCGCCAATGGATTTCCATTGCTGCAACTTGGAAATTCCGGCGGAGGCCTGGGATCGCTTGTTGGGCCACAAACGACTGGCGCGAAACCCTTTATCGCAATCGGAGGGCAAGGATGAATACCGAATCCCTCAGCACATTGTTCAAACCGACGGTTCTGCTGGCGCTGGCGCTTATGGCGATCATTGTCATGATGATTCTGCCGGTGCCTGCCTTCGTTCTGGATATCGGCCTGGCGACATCCTTTGCGTTGGCCATTCTTATTTTCACGGTCACACTGTTTATCGAGCGCCCTCTGGATTTCTCGTCCTTTCCGACGGTTCTGTTGGCCTCTTTGATGCTGCGCCTGTCCCTGAACGTATCATCCACCAAACTGATCATCGGGCAGGGGCATACCGGAACCCGTGCGGCCGGAAATGTGATCGAGGGCTTTGCGAATTTTGTCATGGGGGGCAGCGTCTTTCTGGGGCTGGTTGTGTTTGGCGTGCTGCTCATCGTGAACTTCATGGTGATCACCAAAGGGGCCGCGCGCATGGCCGAGGTCGGGGCGAGATTTGCCCTGGACGGGATGCCGGGCAAGCAACTGGCGATTGATAGCGACATGTCTGCCGGGGCGATTGATCATGCCGAAGCCCGGCGCCGCCGTGAGAAAGAACAGATGGAGACGACATTCTTCGGCTCGTTGGATGGGGCGTCGAAGTTCGTCAAGGGCGATGCTGTTGCGGGGCTTCTGATCACTTTGCTGAACCTGATTATGGGGCTGATCATGGGGATCGTTATCCACGGGATGCCCGTCGGAGACGCCTTCGAAACCTATGCCATTCTGACGGTCGGTGATGGGCTGGTTACGCAGATTCCGGCGGTGATCATCTCGATTGCATCTGCTTTGTTGCTGGCGCGTGGCGGGGCGACTGGCGCCACGGATCTGACCCTGGTCAAGCAACTGGGTAGCCATCCGGCAGCGCTTGCGACGGTGGCGGTTCTGATGGTGCTGTTTGCGCTGGTCCCCGGTCTGCCATTTGTGCCGTTCATGATCGGCGGTGTGGTTCTGGCTGGCGCGGCCTACCTTAGATATAACGCGCAAAAAAACGAAGCTCAGGCCGAACAAACGGGCGAGCAAACCCAGAACCTGCCAGCAGAAAAACCGATTGGCGATGTCCTGGCGCTGGATGACATTCATCTCGAATTTGCACCGGATTTGGTGAATATGGTACTCGAGCCCGGAACGGGTCTGGATGTGCGGATCGCCAATATGCGGACGCATGTGGCAAGCGTTTATGGCCTCATCTTGCCGGAAATTCGCCTGACGGATGAGCCCAGTCTGACCCCCGGCACCTATGTCATCAGGATTCAGGGGGTCGAGATTGCCAGAGCCAGAATTCGGCCTGAACAAGTACTTGCGCTTGTATCGGGCGATGCCGAAGCCCTGCCCGCAGGCGAAGATGTTGCCGAGCCTGTCTATAATGCGCCCGCCCGGTGGCTGGATGCCCGCAATCAAGAGGCGGCCGCGCTTGCTGGCGCGACGATTGTCATGCCCGCAGAAATTCTGGCGACTCATTTGCTGGAAGTTATCAAGCGAAACTTTGGAAAATTGTTCACATTCAAGGCTATGCGGCGCCTGCTCGATGAGATGACCAGCCTGTCCGATCCCTCCAGATCCGAGGCGAACCGTAAACTTCTGGAAGAGCTTATCCCCGAACGGGTGCCGTTAGAAACCTTGCACGCGGTTCTGAAACTTTTGTTGGAAGAGCAAGTTTCCATCCGCAACCTCCCCCTTATTCTGGAGGCCGTAGCAGAGGGGCGTTCAATCAGCCCGAATTCCGAGCTGATCTGTGAACACGTGCGGCAACGTCTGGGGTTCCAACTGGTGGCCGGTCTGAAACGCGAAGACGGGACGATTCCGCTCATCCAACTGGCCCCGGAATGGGAGGATTCCTTTTCGACCTACCAGCTTGATGGCGACATGAGCGGAAATAACATCGCGCTGCCCCCCGACTTGTTTAATAAACTGGCGGCCGGTGTTTCCGACAAAGTCACCGAAGCGGCCGAGCACGGTATTTATCCAGCGCTTGTCACCTCAACCCAGCGGCGCAGATTTATGAAAACCCTGGCTAAGGCCAAGGGCATTACCGCGCCCGTCCTTTCATTCGAGGAGATCGGCCTTGAAGCGCGGCCCTCGCTGGTCGGCTTGGTGTCAGCGTGAATGATCTGGCGCAAGCGCTCGATCTTAGCCAGGAATGGCTTTGGCACGGGTTCCTGGTGTTTCTGCGGGTAGGGGCAATCATCTGGCTGGTACCGGGTTTCGGCGAACAATCCGTCCCTGTCCGTGTCAAACTGGCCCTGGCAATCGCAAGCACAATGGTTCTGGCCCCGCTGATCCCCCCTTTCGGCGGGGCAGGGTTTAATATCTCCAGCCTGGCGATTTTTCTGATGACCGAGACTGTAGCTGGCTTGTTATTCGGGATCGGCCTGCGCCTGTTCGTAATGGCATTGCAAACAGCGGGCACGATTGCGGCGCAATCTACGTCACTGTCGCAGATATTGGGTAACACGGCCGAGCCAATGCCTGCGATCGGCCACGTTCTGTTGATCGGCGGGTTGGCTCTGGCAATGCTTTCAGGCGTTCACGTTAAATTTCTTGCTTATACTTTGCATAGTTACGATCTGATTGCGCCCGGAACGGTTCCCGACGGCGCGGCGCTTTCCGAATGGGGATTGCGCCAGATTGCAGATGCGTTCGCCTTGGCGTTTCGGCTCTCGGCGCCGTTCATTGTTGTATCGCTGCTGTATAATTTGACGCTTGGGGCCATCAACCGCGCGATGCCACAGTTGATGGTGGCCTTCGTTGGCGCGCCGGCAATCACGGCGGCAGGCATGGTTTTGTTGGCGTTGCTGAGCCCCTCTATTCTAATCGCGTGGCGCGCAGCGATGGAGGCATTTTTGCTTAACCCCGCCGGAGGCTTACCATGAGCGCGGAAGACGATAGCGAAAAGTCTCATGAGCCATCCCAGCGCAAACTGGATGAGGCTAAGAAAAAGGGTGAAATCGCCCGGTCAACAGATGTCACCACTGCGGCGGCCTATGGGGGGCTGCTGCTGGCGCTGTTGATCGCAGGGGCCGAAGGGGCGCGCCATTTCGGGACTACGATGATGCTTCTGTTGTCGCAAGCGGATGCAATTTCGCAGGATATGCTTTCGGGCGGTGCCCACAGACTGACATCTTGGCTGATCGCTGATACAGCGTTCTCGATCGGGGCCTGGTTCGGTTTGCCGGCCGTGGCCGCCATTGCTGCGGTGGCCGCACAAAGAGCATTCCTGTTCACTCCTAGCAAGTTACAGCCGAAACTGTCTCGGGTTTCACTGATCTCGAACGCAAAGAACAAATTTGGGATCAGTGGGCTTTTTGAGTTCTTCAAGAGCTTTTTGAAGCTCTCTATCTACTCTGTTTTATTGGGATTTTTCTTGTGGGCACAGTTCCCCCGCGTGTCCGAAAGTGTCCAGTATGATCCTGGCGGCATCGCGGTGCTACTGGGCGAACTGGCTATTCAATTCGTCCTGATCGTTGTGCTGATCATGGCGGTGTTCGGTGGCATTGATTATTTCTGGCAGCGCCATCGGCATCTGGTGAAACACCGCATGTCGCACAAAGAACTGCGCGACGAACACAAAGAGGCCGAAGGAGACCCCCATCTGAAACAGGAACGCCGCAGCCGGGCACAGCAGGTGGCCTCGCGTCAGACCGTCGCCGAGGTGAAGGAATCGGATGTGGTGATTGTGAACCCGACTCATTATTCCGTGGCGCTCAAGTGGAGCCGCAAACCAGGTGAGGCCCCGGTTTGCGCGGCCAAAGGTGTCGATGCGCTGGCGTTGCAAATTCGCGAAATCGCACGCGAGAACGGCATTCCTGTCTATTCCGACCCCCCGACAGCCCGTGCGCTTTATGCCAAGCTTGAACCTGGTGATCAGATTCACGAAGAGCATTTCCGCGCCGTGGCTGTTGCAATCAGATTCTCAGAAGAGATGCGTGAAAAAGCACGAAAACTGTCATGAAGAAAATCAAGCAAATCCAAGACCTGCAAGCGATCACTCAGCTGGTTTTCACTGCGCAGTCCCAAGAGGTGCAAAAGCTGAACCAAGAACAGCAGAAGCTGCGTGAGAAGCTGGCGGATTTAGCTCAGGAAGAGGAGCGCTCTCAACGGATGATCGCCGAGGACATGCAGCTTAGGATGACCCGTATGGATGTGCTCTGGCAGGCTTGGATCGGCGAACAGAAATCAGCGCTCAACTTACGTCTGGCTCAGGTGAGCGCCGAAAAGGAAAGAAGCCTTTCCAAATTGAAAACGGCTTTCGGGCGGAAAGAGGTGGCGACGGGCCTGGTGGATCAGGCGCGCGCTCTCAAACGTCCTGCCGGGCGAGATCGGTAATCAGAACACCGGCCACGCCAGGCCCTACGGTTTTACGTGCAAAGGACAACATGCCGCGCCGTAGCGTGTCGGTTTTGGACGCACTGGTAAATGCGCCGCTGAAGCCACCCATATTCGAGTGATCGAACAAAATTTGCAAAAACCCATCCCGCAGCTTCGGCTCTTTGGCGTAGACGTCTTCGGGGTTGCCGGACATCAGCTCCAGGCTGAGCGATAAAACAACGATCGAGGTTACCGTGCCTTGCTCAATGATTGGAACGACAAACTGATTGTTCAGTTTTACGTATTGCGGATCGCCTTCGGCGTCGTGCTCGGAGACATCTTCGTGAACATCGGTCTCATGGGCTTCTGCTTTGTGCTCCATCGCATACTCCTCTGCCGCAGGCGGAGGGTCCGGTTGCAGAAAGATACCAGCGCCGACGCCAGCGCCAATACCGATGATGGGTAAAATAAGTGGGAGTAGTTTTTTCATTGTGATCCCCCTTTAGAATGGCAAAATACGGCCCAGGAATTGCTGTCCATATCGCGGTTGCTGGACCTCTGAAATCTGTCCGCGCCCTCCGTAGGAAATTCTGGCCGAAGCGATTTTGTCGTAGGTGATCTCATTCTGACGCGAGATATCTTCGGGACGCACGAATCCGGTGACCAAAAGCTCACGCAGTTCGAAGTTCACGCGGACCTCTTGCCGGGCTTCGATGGCCAGAATTCCATTAGGTAAAACACCCGTGACAGTCGCGGCGACGCGTAGGGTGAGTTTCTCGTTTCGCCGAACGCTTCCGTCTCCGCTCGAATCGCTACTGGACCCGAGCGAGACAGCCTCTTCCATGCTGGCCCCTTCGGGGAGCTTTTCATTCAGTCGTTGCGGAATGCCAAACAGATGCGGCAGGTTCATGGATTCAGAGCCGCTGCGTGAACGCGAGGTCGAATTCTGGATTTCGGCTTCGTCATCAATTTCGATCACGACTGTCATGATGTCTCCGCGTTTTTCGGCGCGCCGATCCCCAAGAAGCGAGGTTTGGCCCGCAGTCCACAACGAAGACCGATCCACGCGTCGTTGTCGTTGGGTGGTCATGGGCAGTCCGGGGCTTAGCATGGCGTTTTGCTCGTTGCTGCCCTGGATGGGTGTAAAATCAGGAGCTTCGCCAATAGGGCCCTGACCACCACAGGCAGTGGCCAGACCGCAAATGGACATGAGGGTAAGGGTTCGGAAATTCATAGGTACCTCATTTCACTAAGACGCTGCCATCGGGCTGGGCAAAGCCCCAAATTGTCGAGCGTGATTCAAGATTCATAACGCGCACGCGATCACCGGCACCTGCGCGCGCCAGGGCGCGGCCTTCGGCCTGAATGGATAGCCCGCCTTTATTAAAGGTGAGCAAAACGATTTGATTTCGCTCGATAATCGCGGGGGGGCCGACATCCCCAGGGCGGATTGGGCGCCCCGCATAGAGCGCAACGCGCGTTTCCATCCCCAGAAGGGCTGCGGGATCCTCAATCACGCCGGGGATTGTGCCGCCTTTCACCACCAGATCTGCTGCGGTGACAATGGTCTGCGGGCGCAAGGTTCGCGCCGCCAGAACCACATCAGCCTGCACAGGTGTGGCCAGAATAAGAAGAGCCAGAATCGTGCGCATCAGCGGACCTGGGTCGTTGCGCCAAGCATCTGATCGGCCGCAGAAATCACCTTGGCGTTCAGCTCATAGCCGCGCTGGGCTTCGATCAGTTCGGTGACTTCGCGAACGGCGTCTACCGAGCTGGCCTCCAGATAGCCTTGGCGTAGTGTGCCCAAACCGTCTTCGGCGGGCGTGGACACAAGCGCTGGGCCAGACGCTTCGGTTTCGGTGAACAAGTTGCTGCCAATCGCTTCTAGCCCTTTAGGGTTGGCAAACCCGGCAAGCGTGAACTGCCCCAGCAACTGCGCCTCGGCCGTTTCGGAGAAATAGCCGTAAACCTCGCCCTGCCCATTGATAGAAATCGACTGAACATCCGAGGGAATGGTGATCTCAGGAGAGACCGGATACCCGTCCGATGTTACGATCAATCCATCCGCCGAACGCTTCAGGCCGCCATCACGGGTGTAGCCCGTCTGGCCTGACGGCAGGGTCACCTCCAAGAAGCCTTTGCCGTCAATGGCGACATCCAGATCGCCTTGGGTTGCGGTCAAAGACCCTTGCGACAGGTGAACCGACACGGCGGACGGGCGTACACCCAGCCCCAATTGCACGCCGGTCGGCAGCACCGTGCCATCCGCAGCGTTAACCGTCCCCGCGCGGGCGTATTGCTGATAGTGCAGGTCGGCAAACTCGGCGCGGCGGGCATTGTAGCCCGTGGTCGACATGTTCGCGAGGTTGTTCGAGATCGTCTCGACTCGCATTTGCTGAGCGGACATCCCGGTGGCTGCAATTTTCAGAGCGCGCATTCTGCACCTCCTTGACTGGGTTACTTGGAAAAGCTCCGCAGAGCGTTACGAATTCGTTCATCTTCGGCTTGCATGAAGCTCTGGCCCATTTCATAGGCGCGCTGAACTTCGATCATGCGTGCGATCTGAGAAATCGGATCGACGTTTGAGCTTTCGAGAAAGCCTTGCAGAATTTTACCCTGTTCGGTGGGCTCAAACCCGGCGTCTGATCGAAACATCACGCCGTCCTCTCGGAACAACTGAACAGAATCAAGAGGTTGAAATAGGCCAATCTGTGCAATGGGGCGCCCGTTTGTCGAAACCGTTCCGTCTGATGCGATGCTGAGATCCGCAGCATCAGGCGGAACGAAAACGGGGGCTCCACCGGCATCCAGGACCCGGAAACCATCATGGGTCACCAGATCCCCCACCGCGTTCGGAGAGAAACTGCCGGCGCGCGTCAGACGTTCGCCAGCGGGCGTTTCTACTAAGAAGAAGCCTTCTCCTTCGATGGCCAGGTCGAACGTCCCGCCTGTCTGAGTCAACGTGCCTTGGGTCATAGATGTTTGCCGCACATTGCCTGTCGCCATCGAGAGCGAATCCCCCTGGGCGACCTTGCTGACATGTTCAGAGAAGATCAGACCTTCCTGACGGAAACCTGTCGTTGCCGAATTTGCGATATTATTCGCAACGATTTGCATCTCGCGCATCAAACCGGATTGACGCGTCAAAGTTGTGTAGCTTGCGTTGTCCATCTGTCAGCTTCCGATGATTGCTGGGATCAGTTTGGTTTGAAAAAATGAGACGAGCGTTTCAGCCATAAAGCCCATCGACACCCAGAAAACCGCAACGATCGCGGCCAGTTTCGGCACGAAGGTCAGGGTCATTTCCTGAATCGAGGTCAGGGCTTGAAACAGGCCAATGGCCAGCCCGACGACAAGTGCCACCGCCAGGATGGGAGCCGAAGCGGTTACCGCGACCCACAGCCCTTGCCGTAGCGTGTCAAAGAAGACGGCCTCGTCCATATCAGACGGGCATTCTCAGGATTTCCTGATAGGCTTCGACCACTTTGTCGCGGACTGTCACTGCCGTTTCGACGGCCAGTTCCGTTTGTGCCAAAGCCTGCACCAGCGCATGGGGATCGGCGTTGCCGGACATGGCGGCCTTGGCCGTGTTTTCGGCCTCTTGCAGGGTTGAAGCGAAATCAAGAGCGGCGTCTTTCATGACCGCGCCGACATCGCCGGTTCCCGGTTTAGGTTCGGTTGCAGGCTTGGCTGCCGCATAATTCTGTGCGGCAAAAGGTGAGCGGATTTCCATTCTGATTCTCCTTTGCTCGGGCCGGGTTTTCCGGCGTTAACGGCGCAGCAGGTCCAACAGGCTGGAAGACATCTGCCTTGCCTGTTCGAACATTTTGAGGTTCGCCTCATAGCTGCGTTGGGCTTCGCGGGCGTCCGCGATTTCGATGATCAGATCGACATTCGATCCCTGATAATGCCCAGTCGCATCCGCCATCGGATGGGCCGGATCATAGATTTTTTTAAGCTCGCTTCGATCCAGCTGCACATTTCCGGTTTGCACCTTGGCAACGGTATTTTGTGCGGTGGCTTCGGATTCGAAGGACACGCTTTTGCGGCGGTAGCCCGGCGTATCCGCATTGGCGATATTTTCCGAAACATGTCGCAGCCTGGTGGCCTGTGCCTTCAGACCGCTGGCTGCGACGCTTAGAGCTTTGCCAAAATCACTCATTCAGACGCTCCTTATTTGCGGCCAAGGCTGCTGCGCATGATGTTCAGCGCGGATTTGTAAATTGCCAGTGCCTGGTCATGCTGGCGGCGGGCCTCGATGGCGTTCACCATTTCCTCTTCGACCGAGACGGCGTTGCCATTGGGCGAATCGTTACTGGCCCTTTGATAGGGTTCCAACGCAGAGATCGTGTTCGCCAATTCCCCAGATCGCGCGCTGGAGAACCCGTTCATGCTGTTCATAACCTCGGAAAAAGGTTTTATATCCATGGGCTTATAGTCCGGAGTGTCCGCATTCGCGATATTCTGCGCGATCAATGCCTGTCGCTTGCCCGCATGAACTGACATGGAATGTGCCATGCGAAAAATTTCCAGATTTTCAAACATTCGGGATTCTCCCTCTGCGATTTCAATCAAGGCTTAACCCTGATTCCTTTAGAAACCGTTGTCAGGAAATGATTGGAGAGATCGATGCTTGCGACTGACCTGAGCTGCCTGAGTGCCCAAATAGCTGCAATTGCGCCGGTTCGGCGGATCGGGCGCGTTGCGGGCGTGAGCGGGGGGATCATAAAGGTGCGTGGCCTGACGCAATGTGCCCGTATCGGTGATCAGCTGCGCTTGACCCGTCAAAACGGCGATCAGATCGGAGGAGAGGTGGTGCGCCTGGAGCAGGATGAACTGGTGATGCTGCCGGATGAGCCCTATGATGGCGTGTCCCTGGACGATGCTGTGGCCTTGTGCCCTCCGGCCAGTATTGCGCCGTCGCAGGCCTGGATCGGCCGTGTGATTGATCCGTTTGGCAGGCCATTGGACGGTCGCCCGCTGCTGGGTGGCTTGCAGGCCCGATCTCTGCAATCTGCGCCGCCCGCGCCAGCAAAACGGCGGGCCATGGGCGGCCGTCTGGAAACCGGGCTGGCGATCATGAATACTCTGTTGCCAATTGTGAAGGGGCAACGGATTGGATTGTTCGCAGGCTCTGGTGTCGGAAAGTCCAGTTTGTTGGCGCATTTGGCCCGCAATATGCAGGCCGATGTGGTGGTTATTGCCCTGATCGGGGAACGAGGCCGGGAACTCCGGGATTTCGTCGAGGACACCTTAGGAGAGCAAGGAATGCAGCGCGCTGTCGTGGTTGCGGCGACCTCGGACCAGTCGGCGTTGGCGCGGCGTCGTTGCGGTTGGACGGCGATGGCCGTTGCCGAATATTTCAGGGATCAGGGGAAACAGGTGCTGTTCCTTGCCGATTCCATCACCCGTTTTGCCGAAGCGCACCGAGAAGTGGCTGTAGCCGCCGGAGAGGCCCCTTCTTTGCGTGGCTTCCCACCCTCAACGGCGCATATGATCATGTCTTTGTGTGAACGGGCGGGGCCTGGCGAGAAAGGTACAGGGGACATCACGGGCATTTTCAGTGTGCTTGTCGCGGGGTCCGATATGGAAGAGCCAATCGCTGACATCCTGCGAGGTGTGCTGGACGGCCATGTTGTGTTGGACCGGACGATTGCCGAGCGTGGCCGCTATCCCGCGATTGATCTGCTTCGCTCTGTTTCTCGCAGCTTGCCGAATGCGGCGACTGCGGATGAAAATGCGATGCTGAGCGAGGCGCGCCAATTGTTAGGGGCCTATGATCAATCTGAAATGATGGTGCGGGCCGGCCTTTATGCAGCTGGGAATGATGAAACGCTGGATCGCGCTGTTGCAATCTGGCCGGAACTGGACGCGTTCATTGGCCTGAAGGAAACCCAAGGCGGCGATGCCAGCTTTGCCAAGCTGCAATTGCTTTTGCGCCGGTCGCGTTCTTCTGTGCGGGCACCTTTGGCGCAAGGCGCGCAACCATCACGCTTGCAACAGGGTAAGGGCAATCGAGGCTGAGTTCGTGCTGGCGAAGTTAGAAACTTGTGAGCGCAACAAGAACCTCTCTACCAGTTTGTTCATTGTTTCATCATCAGAGAGGTCGCTGATGCTGTCCATCCCCAGCTGCTGCTTTGCCTTCTCGGTGAATACCTCCAGCTGCTGGTCCAGGTCGATCTGGGCAAAGCTATCAGGCAGCCCCAAGGCTGTTTCCATTACTGTTCGCAGCGGGGTATTCCCCATGATCTGAAACCAGCGTGCACGTTCGCTGGCATCGCTTTCGGCCAGTTCGGTCAGCTCACGCTGGGCGTTCAACGCGAGGCGCATGTCTTCGTCTTGTTCGCCAACCGCGATTTCAAATTCTTGTGCGCGATATTTTGCGATTATTTTATCTGCGAAGTCGGATAATTGAGTGTTGGCTATGCCAAGATCGAAACCAAAGGCCTCGGAAAAATCTGCATAGCGGCTGTCGGACATCTTATTGGCCAAGGAGCCGGGCTCAATGGTGCCTTCCTCAAGAATTTTCCGAATAAAGTAGGTATTGTTGATGTCATCCTGAAGGCCGAATGCCCCAAGGGCCACGCGCATCAGACGACGATCACTAACCAGATCTTCGGCAGATTGTACTTTCGAGATATTCGCTTCGAAATACTCGGTGTCACGTGTGATCACGACCGAAGAATTAAACACTTCTGTTTGCGTTTCATAAGTCCGCTCCAGAAAGTTCCAGCCGACCAGACCACTTGCTGGGACAATAGGCTGAAAGCTCATGATAGTCGCGCCGCCAGCAGGCGATCCTCCCGTGGGAGCAGATTACGCAGCGCTTTGAGGCATTGATAAAAACGGTTGTGGATTACTGCATCCGACGCGGCATCAAGTAAATACCGGCTGTCGGTGTCCGTCAGAATATGGCTCAATTCCTCGATGCGCCGCAGCAGTTGTAACCGCGCCTCGTCTGGGTCAGAGTCCCCCGATAGTACCAGTTGTGTTGCATAACAGACACGCCTGACGGGCGAGGTGACCTCATCTGGATGAATGGCGTCACGGAGACGCAAAATGTTTGCATCCGGTGTCACGATGGACAGTCTGCTGCGGCGATCGCCATTTTCGACGACGGCGCCGTTAATGAGCAAACGCTCCTTGGGTCCTAGCTTGAGCACGAGGCCAGTCATTGATGCCCCTCCTGTTGCTTCAGTCCGCGCATCATGGCGGTGTTGATATCCACCAGCGGCTGGATGTCGGATGTTCTGCGCAGAACTTTGCGGCTATACTGCGCGGTGAATTCGGACAGGTAGAAAATGCGCGCGCGCAAATCGTTTGGCAGAGCGTTTGCCTCGTCGGCGACATCCGTGGCCAGAAGCGTCCAAAGTTGCCGGTTCAAGTGCACCGCAGCAGCTAACGCAGTTGCGGAGCCACTGTCCGATGCGCGTTTCAGGCGATGTGTGATCCGGGCAAATGCCTCATATTCAAGGCCGCGGGGCGTACGAATAGGGCCCGCAGTTTGCGCGTATGCGCGCTGCGCGGTATTAAAAGCGTTCACGAAAGAACCTTCCTGTCGCTGAAGAATGCAAGTGATGGAGGGCTGAGGCACCTAGGCGCCTCAGCCAAGCCGTATTACCGGAACAGCGACAGAATCGACTGCGGTGCCTGGTTTGCAATCGACAGCGACTGGATTGCCAGTTGCTGCTGCGTTTGCAGGGCTTGCAGGCGCGCCGAAGCTTCCTCCATATCCGCATCCACCATCGAGCCGATCCCCGATTTCAGCGAGTCGGTCAGTTTAGATACGAAATCAGCCTGAGTTTCGATCCGACCCTGAGCGGAGCCGAATGCCGCAGCTGCGGAGATCGAGGTATCGATCAGCGTCTCAATGGAGCCAAGTGCAGAAGCGGCACCGCCGGACGTCGAAACGTCAATTGCCGCCAAAGCGCCCAGACCACCCGAGTTGGCGTTGGTAAACTGGCCCGAGACATGCAGGCTGTCACCACCATCATTGGTGATGGTCAGACGCCCCGAGTTGGCGATGTTGTAGTCCACTGTCACGTTCGCTTCGGACGCTTCAATCGCGTCTTTCATGCCAACGGCAATGACATCGGCGGTTGATGTCGAGGCGATGTCTTCAGCGGTGACAGTATAGCTCACTTCGACATCACCCAGGCGCATCGTAATGCTATCGCCTGCCGCATAGGCAGCGGTACCGTGAGGTTCGAATTCGATGACACCGTCATCGTCCGTGCCGCCGTTCGCATCCAGTGAGAAGCCGAAGCTGTCCTGGCCGTCAGCCGAGACGCCCTCGGTGTTAGTTGCATCGAACACCGCCTTGGCCGTGTAGCCACCGGTCGACAGGTTTTGCGCCGAAACAGAGATGGACGATGCGGTCACGTTGCCCGAGCCGTCACGATCCAGCGACGCCAACACCGAAGTTGAAGCCGTCGAACCGTCCACCAGGTTCAGACCATTGAACTGCGCTGCCGAGACGACCGAATCGATCTGGTTTTTCAGGGCTGTCACGTCATCGTTGATCTTGGAGCGATCGACGTTGCCACCCTGTGCGGCGACGATTTTCTCTTTCATCTGGGTCAGCAGATCGGTGATGGTTTCCGACGCATTCGCGGCGACCGCCACAGTGGATTCCCCCAGCGACAGGCTGTCCGAAATAGCCTGGAAGCCGGTTACGTCCGATTCCATCACCTTCGAAATGGCCCAAACAGCCGAGTTGTCCTTGGCCGAGGCGACCTCTTTACCAGTCGAAATTTGATTTTGCGTATCGGCCAGATTCGAGTTAACCGATTTCAGTGTTTGCAGCGCAACCATTGCGCCATTGTTGGTCAGAATGCTGGACATAGCATTTTCCTCAAGTCTTTGGCCGCGTTTCGCAGCCGGTTGATCATCCCGCCCCCAAAGGACGGACCGAGGGCCCTTCAGACCGTACAGCGAAGATCATTCGACGCTGTGCCACCCAATCTGGATGCGGGATCACCATGTGCCGCCAAAGACTAAGAGAACGCTAAACCCCTAAATTGAATATTTGGAATTTGATTCAAACGGTCAGGCACGTTTTTCCATTCGGCTGACCGCACGGGTGTCCAGCGATTGGCGATGCCCCTGGCTGTCATAGGTTTCAAGCGACAGCCGCATACGTTTCAGCGTGGCCAGACGCTCTGAGACGCGCTGGATGCCCTCCATCGCACTATTCAGCAGCGCGTGATTACGCGTCAGTTTACTATGCAGATCGGTCAAATCTGCCTCTCCGGGCTCTCCCAGCCCCTCGACCAGATCGCGTTTGCGCTCCAGAAGGTCGGGCAGGGCGTCCAGCTTGCCTTGTAACAGCAGGCTGCGTTCTTCATCCAAGAGCGTTTGCAGCTTGGCGATCAGATCAGTGTTATTTTGCATTTTCTCTCTCCTTAAGTGCGTGGAACAAGGTTTCGGCCAGTCCGATGCCGCCTGCGCGCACCATTTCTTCGGCCTGGGCTTCGCGGAGGAAAGAGGCGAAATGTTCTTCGCCGGCCCCCCCACCAAAGGATTCGGACGGCTTGCCGACGCCAGCCGCCTTCAGCATTTCGGATAAAAAGGCCGCTTCCATTTTTTCGGCGGCATGGCGTAGCTGGCTCAGCCGGTCTGCCATCGGTTCCGGCAGAGACGAAATTTGGGTCATAGGTCTCTCCAATTTGAGCAATTTTTTCCAAGCATGACGGCAAAGCGGTAAAGAAGCGGTAACTAAAATCACGGAGTTTGCAGGCCTACGAAAGAATTTCGGAGGGGCTTATGAATCTGTCCTTTTTGACATCCGAATTGGGTATAACCATTGGAAAAAATGCAGAAAAACTGCTTCTTTCAGGCTCTGAAACCCCTGGTTTCAGCTTTGATTCCGTGCTGGAAGCTCTTGCTCGGGAGAGCGAGGATCAAGAGATTTCCGTGCCGCAAGCAGAGGGTGAATCGGATGTAAGCTCCGAAGCTGCGTTGCCCGAGGCAGAGGATGCGCCACCCGCCGAAGATGCGGAACTGGCCGAGAAACCGGCCACGAACGATATCGCGCAGAACGCAGCAACGCCCGATCGCATACCGGAGGAGGCTGCGTATGTCGCCACCGCTCCGGGCAAGGCGCCGAACGCGCCCGGTGAGCCGCGCGCCGAGTCTCAGCCGAATCTGCGCCCAATCCAGCCCTCAGTCCAAAGTGAAACTGATCATATACAGCCCATTGGCCCCAAAGGGGCCCGCACAGGCATTGAGGCCATTCACTCCAGCGCCTTTATCGCCCAGGGCACTGATTCGCTGTCCCGGTTTACGAAGGGGGAAGAGCCATCCGTCGCGTCACCGCAAGCTACGAATCGTGCAAACTCCGATAGCGCGGCGAGGGCGATTATGCCCGCGTCTGACGCGGGTCCATCGTCGGTACAGCATGTGGAAACCCCTCTTTCAGGGGGGGGGAGCCCCGCAGAAACCAGCAGATTTGCAAGTTCTCCGCCCCTTGCGACCGTGATTTCAGCGCAGTCCGCAACACCTGAAATGTCCTGGGGGCCGGAGGCTGAGGGCGTTTCTCCGCAACCCGTCCAAACCACGAGAATGGCCGCAGATCATACAGAGCCTCGTGCCTTTGCGCGGATTGAAACGATGCCGCGTCAGGATGCGCCTCGGGCCGATATCTCGGTTTCTGCGGAAAACGCGCCTTCAAAATCGGGGCAGGCGTTTGAGAAAGATGCGGTCCTGGGCCCAGATTTCGCGCCCCTGCCGGCCAGCCGGCCTGTGCAGGAAGCAGCCGCCTTTTTTCTGAGCGCGAATACTCCGTCGTTCGCGCCGTCTTCTTCACAGGCAGACCAGACGTCACGAGGTCAGTTTACACCCGCCCGTGACACTCCGGTTCCGGTGAATGCGGTCGGTGGCCCGCAGCAAGAGCCTTTTGCCCCGCGCACCAGTGGGCCTCTTGAAGAGACAAAAGCACTTGCAACGGTCGAAAACGACACCGCGATTGCGCACCCGGCGCCTGAATGGGGCGCCGCCAGATCCCCTCGTGCAGAGCAAAACCCGTTGCCAGCGGGCGAGCAGCCCAGCCCGGCCGAAATGGCCTTTGTCACCAGACCCGAGCGAGCACTCGCGGGTGAAAAAAACCTGGCCGAATCAGCCGGGTTCGATGGACAGCCCGAGGCGATGGCCATCGCGGCAGGTACAGAGATTTTAACCGCGCAGCTTTCCCCCACAGGGCGCGGGATTGAAGCGCAATCAGCGAATGTTGCGCGGCAGGTTGTTCAGCAACTGGCCGAAAATGCCCTGACACCCAACGGTAAAGTCGAAATTTCTCTAAACCCGGAAGAGCTGGGCCGGGTGCGTCTAACCGCCAGTCAGACAGATCAGGGGGTTGTGCTGATCGTCCAGGCCGAACGCCCCGAGACGCTGGATTTGATGCGCCGGCATCTGCCCGATCTGATGCAAGACCTGAAAAATATGGGGTTTGGCGATGTCAGCTATTCGGACCAACAGCAGCAGCAGAATCAAGAGAGGGCAGGGACGGCGATCAGGGCGGACGCCGCGCCGATAGAAGACCCGGAAACCCAGATGGTTCAGGCGACGGGCCTGGATCTGCGCCTTTGAGGAAGGAGCCAACATGACGACAATCGATACAACAAGCTCGGCCACCAGCAGCGCCTCGGCGGCGCAATCTGCCACCGTTCTGAACTCGGATTTTGAGACTTTTCTTAAGATGCTCACGGTGCAGATGCAGAACCAAGATCCGCTGAATCCCATGGATTCCTCGGAATACGCCATGCAACTGGCGACTTTTTCGGGGCTGGAGCAGCAGGTGCTGACAAATGATCTGCTGGGGTCTTTGATCTACATGAACAGCCAATCCGGGATGTCGGATCTGGCGGGGTGGATTGGGATGCAGGGGCGCTCAACCGGGCCCGCTCATTTTGATGGCACCGAAGGGGTCGAGGTTTTGGTCAACCCCGTGACCTATGCCGAAACGGCGGAACTGGTGGTGTACGATGCCGATGGCAATGAAGTGGATCGAATGAGTATCGACGCCGATTCGCAAATGGTAACCTGGGACGGGACCGACCCGGACGGGGATGCTCTGGCCAGCGGGCTTTATACGTTCCAGGTGGAAAGCTATGTGGACGGGAACCTGACGGAAACCAGCTATGGCGAAACCTGGGGCACCATTGTCGAGGCACGCAGCGATTCGGGGGCCGTTATTCTGGTTCTGGAAGGAGGCGGTGAGATTTACTCGGATGGTGTGACGGGGGTGCGCAGGCCGCAGTCCTGATTGCGGTGACTGCTGTGATCGCATAGGTTCCGGCGATCCCCAATCCGGACGGAGCCCGCATGTCCAAAGCCCTGGAAATAGAAGCCCTGCTATCGGAAAAGGGTTTGATCACAAAGGGTGAGACGTGGGAGCCATTGCCAGGGGGGCAGACCAACCAGCTGTGGCGCGTGGGGCGCGCGGTTGTCAAAAGCTATGCCCAGCCAGACGGCAATCCGGTGTTTCCCAACAGTCCGGAGTGCGAGGCTGCGGTGCTTCGCGCGCTTTCCGGGCGTGGGATGTCGCCAGGTTTCCTGGGGCAGCTTCGCACCAACAAACAGCATTTTCTGGTGTACGAATTCCTAGAGGGCAAAGCATGGGCCACCGATGCCGGGCAAGTGGGTAAGCTGCTGCGCGGCCTGCATGAAGCGCCGGCACCCGCGGGATTGCGTGTTTTACCTGGGGGTTCGGGGCCGGTTTCCAAGCGGGTGGCTGGCTTTCTGGAACAGCTTCCAGCGGATATTGCGGGCTGGTTATCGAAACACAAACCGCAGATGGCGTTGCCTGCCTCGGAGCGGTATGTGCTTTTGCACGGAGACCCCGTTCCCGGCAACATTGTCATGACACCGCATGGTGCGCGCCTTATTGACTGGCAATGCCCCGCAGTGGGCGATGCCGTTGAAGATCTGGCGATCTTTCTGTCGCCTGCGATGCAATGGGTGTATCGCGGCGCGGCGCTGACGTGGGACGAAAGACAGGCCTTTTTGCAAGCCTATCGGGATTCGGCCATACAGCAGCGACTGGAAAAGATGCAGCCCTGGTACCACTGGGCGATGACGGCCTATTGCGCGTGGAAAACCCAAAGAGGCGCCAAGGTTTACGCACAGGCGATGCGGTTGGAAATGACCGCGTTAGAGCAATGCCTGAATTAGGCTGACCACTCCGCCACCCACAACCGCGCCGAACAATGCCCAAATGGCCGCCGTTTTGCGCGACGGGGGCGTTTGGGGTTCGGCTGCTGTTGTTTGTCGGATCAGCATTGCCTCGACCAGACCGGGCAGGCGGGGACCGAACCGGGTCAGGACTCGGGCCGTTTTTGCCAGATCTCGGGCCACGGCGCGCGGGCCGATGGATTGCGTGATGTAGGATTGCACCACCGGCTTGGCGACTTCCCAGATGTTGACCTGCGGATGCAAGGAGCGCGCGACGCCCTCGACCACAACCATGGTGCGCTGCAACAGGATCAGCTCGGTACGGGTTTCCATGCCGAAACGCTCGGTCACCTCGAACAGGTAGTTCAGCAGCCGCCCCATCGAGATATGCGTGGCATCCATGCCGAAAATCGGCTCGCCCACAGCGCGCAGGGCACGGGCGAATTCGTCCACATCCTGATCGGCGGGCACGTAGCCGGCCTCGAAATGGACTTCGGCGACGCGTTGATAATCGCGCTGGATAAAGCCGAACAGGATTTCAGCGTAAACCCGGCGCGTGTATTCGTCGATATGGCCCATGATCCCGAAATCATAGGCGATGATGTCGCCGTTTGCGGCGACCTTCAGGTTGCCCTGATGCATGTCCGCGTGGAAAAAACCGTCGCGCAGCGCGTGGTTCAGGAACAGGCCCAGAACGCGTTCGCCCAGGGCGCGGCGGTCATGGCCTGCGGCGTCGATGGCATCGTTATCGCCCAGCGGGACGCCCTCGGCCCAGGTCATGGTCATCACGCTGCGGCCGGACAGATCCCATTTGATCTGCGGCAGCTGAAACCCTGCGTCATCCACGGTATTGGCCTGGAATTCCGAGGCCGAGGCGCTCTCCAGACGCAGGTCCAGCTCGCCCTGAACGACGCCCTCGAAATGCGAGATCACGTCCCGCGGGCGCAACCGGCGCGAGGCGGGCGACAGAAACTCGATGACGTCGGCGGCAAAATAGAATGCGTCGATGTCGCGTTGAAAGGCACGTTCGATGCCGGGGCGCAGCACCTTGACGGCGACCTCTTCGCCGCTGTCTGTCAGCCGCGCTTTGTGTACCTGTGCAATCGAGGCGGCAGCGACAGGTTCGGAAAATTCGCTGAAAATCTGATCGACCGGGCGGTCCAGCTCGTTGGTGACGGCCTGTTTTGCGGCTTCGATGGAAAAGGGGGGCAATTTGTCCTGCAACACGCGCAGTTGCAGCGCCATATCGGCGCCCACCACGTCCGGGCGGGTCGAAAGCACCTGCCCGAATTTGATATAGGCCGGGCCCAACGCGGTCAGCGCGCGGGTGGCGGGGGGCATGTTCGGATCGCCCTTATAGCCCAGCCAGGCAAAGGGCCAGGCCAGGGTGCGCGCCAGAATGCGGACGGGGCGCGGGGCGTCCATTGCGTCCAGAATCACGCCCATGGCGCCGGTGCGCTCCATCGTGGCACCCGTGCGGATCAGCCGCCAAATGTTATGAGGTCCGCGCATCGTCAGACCTTCCAGCCTGAGTGCAGACAGGCGATGCCCATCGTCAGGTTCCGGTATTTCGCGTTCTCGAATCCGGCCTGTTTGACCATCCCCAGGAATGTGTCCTGATCGGGGAATTTGCGGATGGATTCCACCAGATACTGGTACGAGTCCCGGTCATTCGCGATCACCTGGCCCATTTTCGGGATGATATTGAACGAATACAGATCATAGACTTTCTGCATCAGATCATTGGGGATCTGGCTGAATTCCAGCACCATCAGACGGCCTCCGGGGCGGAGCACGCGGTAGGCCTCGTTCAGGGCCTCTTGCGGGCGGGTGACGTTCCGAATGCCAAAGCTGATCGTGTAAACGTCAAAGCTGTTATCGGCAAAGGGCAGCGCCATCGCGTCGCCAACCACCCAGTCCAGACTGTCGGCCATCTGGTCGGCCTCGGCGCGTTGACGGCCAGCGATCAGCATCGGTTCGGTCAGGTCGCATACGGTGGCATGGGCCCGGCCCGCGCGCCTCAGATACCGGAACGAGATGTCCCCCGTGCCCCCGGCCACATCCAGCAGGCGCGTATTCGGACGCGGCGCCAGCCAATCCATCATCGCGTCTTTCCACACACGGTGGATGCCCATGCTCATGGCATCGTTCATCACATCGTATTTCGACGCAACCGAGCCAAACACCCCCTGCACGCGCCCGGCCTTTTCGTGCTCGGGAACCTCGGTAAAGCCGAAATGAGTGGTTTTCTGATTTGTCTGGGTCATGGGCTCTTGCCAGTGCGTTGTTCTGCCCCTTCTTATAGGGCGCTGAGACGGCGCTGCAATGCGCCGAACTGTCTAATAGGAGCAAACATGCCTGAATTGCCCGAGGTCGAAACCGTCCGCCGGGGCCTGGCCCCCGCGATGGAGAGCGCGGTGATTACCCGCGCGCAGGTGAACCGGCCCGATCTGCGCTGGCCGTTTCCTGACCGGATGGCCGAGCGCCTGACGGGGCAGAAAGTGCTGGGGCTGCGGCGGCGCTCGAAATACATTCTGGCGGATTTGGGATCGGGGGAAACGCTGCTGATCCATCTGGGCATGAGCGGCCGGATGACGGTATCGGGGGATCCGCTGGGCCAGTTCGTGCATGGCCATCCGGCGGCGGAAAAACACGATCACGTGGTGCTGGACATGGACAATGGCGCGCGCATTACGTTCAACGATCCGCGCCGTTTTGGCGCAATGGACCTGCTGGAGACCGCCACTGCGGATCAGCATAAATTGCTGGCCTCGATCGGGCCGGAACCTCTGGGCAACGATTTTCACGAAGACTATCTGGTGGCTGCCCTCCGGGGGCGCATGAGCCCGGTCAAAACCGCCCTTCTGGATCAGAAAATCGTGGCGGGGCTGGGCAATATCTATGTCTGCGAGGCACTGTTTCGCGCTGGAATTCATCCCAAACGCAAGGCGGGGCAGATCGCCGCGCCCCGGCTGCGGGCTCTGGTGCCGGTGATCCGCGATGTGCTGTCCGAAGCCATTGACGCCGGCGGATCGAGCCTGAAGGATTTCCGCCAGGCGGACGGGGAACTGGGCTATTTTCAACACAATTTCCGGGTTTACGGCCAAGAGGCAAACCCTTGCACCACCGCCGGTTGCCGCTCGGTCATCCATCGGATTGTGCAGTCGGGGCGGTCCACCTTTTACTGCCCGACCTGTCAAAGATAGCTTGATCCGCGCGGCAGGACGGGCCATCAATCAGCCTGACCGGAAACAAGGAAAGCATGGATTCATGGCATACGAGACGCTCATCGTAGAAATTGAAGATCACATTGCACTGGTGAAACTGAATCGCCCCGACGCATTGAACGCTCTGAATGCGCAGCTGCTGACGGAATTGGCCGACGCGATGAGCGCGGCTCAGAAGAATGACAAGGTGCGCTGCATCGTGCTGACCGGATCCGAGAAGGCCTTTGCCGCCGGCGCCGACATTAAGATGATGAGCGAGAAAAGCTATACCGACGTGTTCTCCGAAGACCTGTTCGGTGGCGAAACCGCTGAAATTGGCCGTGTGCGCAAACCTATCATCGCGGCTGTTTCGGGCTACGCGCTGGGTGGTGGCTGCGAATTGGCCATGCTGTGCGATTTCATCATCGCTTCGGACACTGCCAAATTCGGCCAGCCCGAGGTCAACCTGGGCGTGATGGCCGGAATCGGCGGCACGCAGCGCCTGACTCAGGCTATCGGTAAGGCCAAGGCGATGGATATGAACCTGACGGGCCGTTTCATGGACGCAGAAGAGGCCGAACGCGCCGGGTTGGTCAGCCGCATCGTGCCGGTCAAGAAGCTGCAAGAGGAGGCCCTGGCCGCCGCCGCCAAGATCGCGGAAAAGTCGATGATCTCGGTCTGCGCGATCAAGGAGGCGGTGAACCGTTCGTTCGAGGTGCCGCTGGCAGAGGGGCTGTTGTTTGAACGCCGCCTGTTCCATTCGATGTTCGCCACCGAAGACCAAAAAGAAGGCATGGCCGCCTTTGTCGAGAAACGTACCCCGCAGTTCCGCGACCGCTAAGGCCGCTGACACAGGGCCCTATTTCGGTGCGCCGGAATAGGGTTGCGTTTTCCGCATACAGGCTCTATACGCCCCCAATACATGCGCGTGAGGCCCGCTCTGGCTAGAATCATTCCCGACATGAACGCTGTCAGCTGGGGCCCCGTGCAATCGAAATGTTAACCCCAGTAAAGGGATGATTTGAAATGGCAAACTCGCCTCAGGCAAAAAAACGCGCCCGTCAGAACGAGCGTCGTGCCGACGTAAACAAAGCCCGCCGCTCGCGTATCCGCACTTACCTGCGTAAGGTCGAAGAAGCCATCGCATCGGGCGATCAGGCTGCCGCCAAAGCCGCCCTGCAAGAAGCTCAGCCCGAGCTGATGCGCGGCGTCACCAAAGGCATCTTCCACAAGAACACCGCTGCCCGCAAAATGTCCCGCCTGTCGGCGCGCGTTAAATCGATGGCATAAGCCGCCGATTAAGGCACTGGAATCACAAGATTAAAAAGGCGCCCTGATTTGGGGCGCCTTTTTCATTTTTCCCAAATTGTGACATCTTGGCCGCATCTTTAGCGATCCCAAGAGATTCTTTTTCGGATTCTCCGAGTCAAGCCCAGAAGATCAGTTGCCCCCTCCGCAGGCGACTTGCTAGCTTCTCCTTGCGATTCACATCGCCTTGGGGGGACAGGTTGACCACGCGCTATTCGCTACGCGGCGCACGGTCTGAAGAAGCTGCCAAACCGCACCCGATCTGCCGGGTGTGGACATGATTAGCTTTGAATGTGGGTACAACCACGACTTGTCCAGCAAGACGCGCCGTATGCGCCCAAATTGGCTCTGGTTTCGGGACGACCAGGGCACGGGCCTGCGGGGCAACTGGACCGATCGGGATGACAAGGCCCGCTGCATTCGTGTCAGCGGGAGCCGGACCCTTTTGGCCATTGTTGAGGTATCGAGTGTGAGGCGGCGCCAACTGTAATGCCGCATGTTGGGGAAACAGGCTGGACGGAACAAATAATGACGCAAGATCAATGGGGCCAACTAAAACAATCGCTTATTGGCACGGTGGGGCAGCACAACTTTAAGAACTGGATCGAACCGCTCGAAATCGAAGAAATCGCCGAGGGCGTGGCCACTTTTGCGGTGCCGACGACGTTTCTGGGGAATTACGTTTCGCGCAATTTCGGGGATCTGATTTTGCATCAGCTGACCCAAGCCGGCGAGGCGGTCCGCCGCCTGAATTTCCGTGTGAGCACCGAGACCCTGCCCCGGCCCGCTGCTCAGGCCGCGCCGCAGAACAGCCCGCAGGCCCCTGCCGCCACTCATGCGCCGCAGCCTGTTCGCACCACCGAAGAACAACTGCCCAACGCCCCTCTGGATGCGCGTTTTACCTTTGACACGTTTGTCGTGGGTAAGCCGAACGAGCTGGCGCATGCTGCCGCCCGCCGTGTGGCCGAGGGCGGCCCGGTCAGCTTCAACCCGCTGTTCCTGTATGGTGGCGTCGGGCTGGGGAAAACCCACCTGATGCACGCGATCGCCTGGGAATTGCAGAGCCAGCGCCCCGATCTGAACGTGGTGTATCTGTCTGCTGAACAGTTCATGTACCGCTTTGTTCAGGCGCTGCGTGATCGCAAGATGATGGACTTCAAGCAGCTGTTCCGCTCGGTCGATGTGCTGATGGTGGATGATGTGCAGTTCATCGCTGGCAAGGATTCAACGCAAGAGGAATTTTTCCATACTTTCAACGCGTTGGTTGATCAAAACAAGCAGATCATCATCTCGGCGGACCGTGCGCCGGGGGAAATCAAAGATCTGGAAGAGCGTATCAAAAGCCGCCTGCAATGCGGCCTGGTCGTTGATTTGCATCCCACGGATTATGAGCTGCGCCTGGGCATTTTGCAGTCCAAGGTCGAACAATATCGTCAGCAATATCCCGAACTGGAACTGGAAAGCGGTGTTCTGGAATTCCTGGCGCACCGGATCAGCACTAACGTGCGCGTTCTGGAAGGTGCCCTGACCCGTCTGTTCGCCTTTGCCTCGTTGGTGGGGCGGCCGATCACCATGGCGCTGACGCAGGATTGCCTGGCCGATGTACTGCGCGCCTCGGAACGGAAAATCACCGTCGAGGAAATCCAGCGCAAAGTGTCCGAGCATTACAACATCCGCCTGTCCGACATGATCGGGCCCAAGCGCGTGCGCACCTATGCCCGCCCGCGTCAGGTGGCGATGTATCTGTGTAAACAGCTGACCTCGCGGTCGTTGCCGGAAATCGGTCGCCGTTTTGGCGGGCGTGACCACACCACCGTCATGCACGGCGTCAAACGTATCGAGGAACTGCGCGCCAAGGACGGCCAGATTGCCGAAGATCTGGAACTTCTGCGCCGCGCATTAGAGGCCTAAGCCCATATTCAGGGCTGTTCAGACCATGGACAGCCCAGACGCCCCTTGACGGGCCTGCGAAACCAGCGGACAAAGCAAGAAAGAGCTTGAGCCGCTTGGGGAAATTGGTACCTTGCCCCACCCGGCATCTGGCCGCCAGACGATAGGAGCAAGGGTATGAAATTCAGCATTGAACGCGCAGTTCTACTGAAAGCCGTCAGCCAGGCGCAATCGGTTGTCGAACGGCGGAATACCATTCCGATCCTTGCCAATGTGTTGATCGAGGCCGACGGGAATAACGTCCAGTTCCGGGCCACCGACCTGGACATCGAGGTTGTCGATAAAGCCCCCGCGATGGTTGAAAAAGCGGGCGCGACAACCGTGTCGGCGGTGACGCTCCATGAGATTGTGCGAAAGCTGCCCGATGGGGCGCTGGTGACCCTGTCCGATGATGGTGTTGCCGGGCGCCTGAACGTCGAGGCCGGCCGGTCTCATTTCAATCTGGCGACCCTGCCCAAAGAGGATTTCCCGGTCATGGCGACCTCGGAATATGCCTCGAATTTCAGCGCGCCCGCGCCGGTGTTGCGGCGTCTGTTCGATAAATCGAAATTCGCCATCTCGACCGAGGAAACCCGGTATTACCTGAATGGTGTCTACCTGCATGTGGCCGATTCAGATGGCGGTAAGGTGCTGCGCGCCGTGGCCACCGATGGCCACCGTCTGGCCCGGATCGACGCAGATCTGCCCGCCGGGGCCGAGGGGATGCCCGGTGTGATCGTGCCTCGTAAAACCGTGGGCGAGCTGCGCAAGCTGCTGGATGACGATGACATGGAAATCGCTGTGTCCGTCAGCGAAACCAAGATCCGCTTTGCGACCCCCGACATCACGCTGACATCCAAGGTGATTGACGGCACTTTCCCCGACTACACCCGCGTCATTCCCGCCGGGAACACGCGCAAGCTGGAGGTGGATGCCGGTGAGTTTGCCGCTGCGGTGGATCGTGTGGCGACCGTTTCGTCTGAGCGGTCGCGGGCGGTGAAGCTGGCTCTGGATGAGGACAAGCTGGTCCTGTCGGTGAATGCCCCCGATAGCGGTGCCGCCGAGGAAGAGCTGGTTGTGGCCTATGGCGACGAACGTCTGGAAATCGGTTTCAACGCCAAATACCTGCTGGAGATCGCCAGCCAGGTGGATCGGGAAAACGCCGTGTTCATGTTCAACTCGGCTGGGGATCCGACCCTGATGCGCGAAGGTAATGACACCAGCGCCGTCTATGTTGTGATGCCGATGCGCGTCTGAACGGGCTGACGCCCGTGCCTTCGGCGAGAGTATTTTCCTCAGAAAGAAGGGGCGGGGCGTGTCTGGTTTGTTCCTGACGCAACTGACGTTGTCGCATTTTCGCTCGCATGTGGTGGCGCGGATTGCATGTGACGGGCGGCCCGTAGCGATCCATGGGCCAAATGGGGCAGGCAAAACGAACATTCTGGAGGCGGTTTCGCTGTTTTCGCCCGGTCGCGGGTTGCGGCGGTCCTCGGCTGAGGACATGACGCGCCGGCCTGAGGCGTTGGGGTGGAAACTGACCGGGGTTTTGCATGGGGCTGGCACCTGTGAGGTTGAAATCTGGTCCGATAAAGGGGCGGCCAGACAGCTGAAAATAGATGGGAAATCGGCGACACAGAATGCTTTGGCCAGGATTTCAAGGGTGTTGTGGCTGGTTCCGATGATGGACCGGCTGTGGCTGGAGGGGGCCGAGGGACGCCGACGGTTTCTGGATCGGATGACCTTGTCCTTTTTTCCCGCACATGCGGAATTATCGCTGGATTACGAAAAGTCCATGCGTGAACGGAACCGGCTGCTGAAGGATCAGGTGCGCGATGCTCATTGGTATGCGGCGTTAGAGGCGCAGATGGCGCGGACAGGGGCGGCGATACATGCCAATCGTCTGGCGGCGTTGGATTTGTTGCAGGCTGCGCAGGCCGAGGCCGAGACAGGTTTCCCCGTGGCCGATCTGGAATTGACGATGACAGAGGGCGAGATGCCCTTGGCCGAGGGGGAGCTGGCTGAGGCTCTGGCCGATAGCCGGTTTCGCGATCTTGCGGCTGGGCGCACCTTGGTTGGTCCGCATCGGGCGGATTTGTATGGGGTTTATGCGGCCAAGGGCGTTCCGGCCAGGGACTGTTCTACGGGCGAGCAAAAGGCCTTGCTGGTGTCGCTGATCCTGGCGAATGCGCGCGCTTTGGCGCAGGATTTCGGGGCGGCTCCGATTTTGTTGCTGGATGAGGTGGCGGCGCATCTGGATGCCGAACGCCGCGCGGCGCTGTATGATGAAATCTGCGCTTTGGGGGCGCAGGCGTGGATGACCGGCACGGGCCCTGAATTGTTTGCCGATCTGGGCCGGCGTGCTCAGTATCTGGAGGTGACGGAAACGCAGGGTGTGTCTGCGGTTTCTTCGGTTCTGTGATGCGGGCTCTGTTCGTGGCGGGGCGGGCGTGTTAGGCAATTCGGCAGAGAATTGGGTAGGAAGTTCAGCCAGTGGCACGGGCTCGTATTTTGGTTTTGGGGGCGTCAGGACGGGTTGGCCGATTGATGCGGCTGGCCTGGCAGGCGGCGCAGCGGCCCGACGTGGAAATCCTGTATCAATCGCGCAAGGGGCCCGGCCAGCATTGGTGCCCCGGCCAGCCCAATCCGTTCGGCAGGGTGGATGCGGTGATTGCGCTGTGGGGGGTGACGCACGGGTCTGAGGCAGAGCTGGATATGAATTCAGAACTGGCCCTTGCTGCGCAGGATGTGGCGGCAGAATGCCAGGCCGGGCGCGTGCTGCATTGTTCTTCGGTGGCTGTTTATGCGCCCAAAGAAGGCCCGCTGACCGAGCAGGATCCAACCGCGCCGCCAAACCCCTATGGCCGGGCCAAGCTGCGGATGGAGCAGGATCTGCAAACAGCCGCAGGGCCAGCCGCGACGATCCTGAGGATCGGATCGGTTGCCGGAGCCGAGAGCCTGGCCAGCTCGGTTCGTGCCGGTTGGTGCGATCAGGCCGCCGCGGTGACGCTGGATCAGTTTGCAGATGGCCGTGGCCCTGCGCGCAGCTATATCGCGCCCACCGATCTGGCGCGGGTGCTTGTTGATCTGGCGGTGTACCCAGAGCCTCTGCCAAAGGTGGTGAATGTCGGGGCGAATGCGCCTGTTTATATGGAGTCTCTGCTAAGCGCGGCGCAGCATCCGTTCCAGTGGCGCGCTGCCCCGGACGGGGCTCGGCAGCAGGCCGTGATGGATTGCGCGTTACTGGAAACGCTGGTGGGCCCGCTGGACACCGACCCCAGGCACATCATGGGCAGTTGGCTTAGTCTGGAGGGCCGCAAGTGACCTGGTCGAAACGCAGTCTGGATATTCTGGCGGCCCTGTTTCTGGGGGTGTTGCTGGCGCCGGTGATCCTGTGGGTGATGGGGATGATCCTGATTCGGGACGGGCGCCCCGTTTTGTATATCTCGGAACGTATGAAAACCGCATCCGAGGGGTTTCCGCTGTGGAAATTCCGCTCGATGACCGTGGTCGAGCATGATTCCGGGGTGTCTGGGGGGGATAAGGCCGCGCGGATCACCAAAACGGGGGCCATGCTGCGCAAGTATCGCCTGGATGAGCTGCCCCAGCTGTGGAACGTCCTGCGCGGAGACATCAGCTTTGTCGGCCCCCGCCCGCCACTGCGCCGCTATGTCGAACAGTTTCCGGCGCTTTACGGGCAGGTGCTGAAATCCCGTCCCGGTATCACGGGGCTGGCCACTTTGGTGTATCACCGCCACGAGGAAATGCTACTGGCGGGCTGTCAAACCCCCGAAGAAACCGAGCAGGTATACACCCGGCGTTGCATCCCGCAAAAGGCACGCCTGGATCTGATCTACCAACGCAAAAGAACCCTGTGTTTCGACATGCTGCTGATGCTGAAAACCGTTTTTCGGCGCATTCGCATACATTGAACATATTGGTGGCGGTGCTCGGCAAAGTTTTGCTATTGCAGCAAAGGTGTGGAATACCTTCCTTGAGCAACGGCCCTCTTTCTTAATATACTGTTGTTTATAGATGTTTCTTTTTGTGTGTATTGCTTTCCGGAAAGACAAACTAAGGTGGGATCTGGTTTTTGCTGAAGACTTTATTCAAGGGCAAAGCGGACCTGTATGATCTGGTCACGTCACTCACCGTCAAACAGAAAAGCGAATTATTCGTTCTGATTGATGGGGCGCTGATTGTCCTGAGCCTGGCATTCTCGGCTTTTCTGTTCGGGGAAAAATTCGAGACTTCCCATACGGTTACGGATGGGGCGGTGCTGACGCTGTTTCTGGTCGCGCTGGGAAGCGCGGTGTCGGTGCTGCTGCGTCTGCCGCGCATCCGCCTGAACGCCTTCGAATCCGGAGGGATCAAACCCACAGCCATTCTGGCGATGATTCTGGCGGCCTCGGGGGGGGTGCTGAACATCGTTCTGGACACGCCGTTCCCCATGGCGCTGTTCATCGTGTTCGGGATGATTTTCCTGATTTCCGTTGTGGCGATTCGCAATTTGATGCGGAATATCCTGCTGTCGATCTATCGCAATGCCAATAATCGGACGCGCGTGATCGTCTATGGCGCGGGGCAGACCGGGCAGCAGCTGGCTGCGGCTTTGCGGACGGATGACACCATCGTTCTGATCGCTTTTGTCGATGATAACCCGCGATTACAGAGCCTGACTGTCTCGGGGGCGCCGGTCTATGCGCCCAGCCGCCTGAAAGAGCTGATCGCCAATAAATCCGTTGATCGTGTTGTTCTGGCGATGCCCTCGGCCACGCCGGCGGTGCAGGCTCGCATTGGGATGCGCCTGCGGCAATTGGGCTGCGAGGTGCACTCGCTGCCCTCGTTCGCCGAACTGATCAAGCAAAAAGACCTGAGCAAACGCAGCACGCCGGTGTCTCTTGAGGATCTGATGGGGCGCAACAAGCTGGAGTCCGAACTGCCCAAGGTGGCCGACAGCTATCACGCCCGGCGCATTCTGATCACAGGGGCGGGGGGCTCGATCGGGTCTGAGCTGTGCCGTCAGCTGGTGGCTTGTCGCCCGGAAAAACTGGTGCTGCTGGATCATTCAGAGCTGGCGCTTTACACGATTGAAAAGGAACTGCTGGAACTGGACATCACCCAGGGGATCGAGATCGTGCCGGTTCTGGGCTCGGTCTGCGATCCGGTGCTGTGCGCCCATGTTCTGGAAAACCACGGGATCGAGGTGGTCCTGCACGCGGCCGCCTATAAACATGTGCCGCTGGTGGAGAAAAACCAGATCGCGGGGCTGCGCAATAATGTGCTGGGGACGAAAACCATTGCCGATGCGGCCTTCAAGGCGGATATCAGCCGCTTTATTCTGGTGTCCTCGGATAAGGCCGTGCGCCCGACAAATGTGATGGGGGCCTCAAAGCGGCTGGCCGAACTGATCGTGCAGGATCTGGCCACGCGGGCGGGCAATACCCGCTTTTCGATGGTGCGGTTCGGCAATGTGCTGGGCTCATCCGGGTCCGTTATTCCGCTGTTCGAAGAACAGATCGCCCGCGGTGGCCCGGTGACGCTGACGCATAACGATGTGGCCCGCTACTTCATGACAATCTCCGAGGCGGCCCGTCTGGTGCTGCTGGCAGGCTCGTTCGCGCGGGGCGGGGATCTGTTTGTGCTGGACATGGGCGAGCTGGTCCCGATCAACAAACTGGCCCGCCAGATGATCGAGGGCGCCGGCCACACGGTCATGGACAAGGATAACCCAGATGGGGAGATCGAAATCGTCGTCACCGGCCTGCGCCCCGGCGAAAAGCTGATCGAAGAGCTGCTGATCTCGCCCGATATGCTGACCACGCCGCATCCGAAAATCCTGCGCGCGCAAGAGGCCTATCTGTCCGAGCTGGAGATGGCGAACGCGCTGAAAGACCTGCGCGCCGCGATTGAGATCGAGGACGAGCTGGCCGCCAAGGCCGTCATTCACCGTTGGGTGGAAAAAACCCGCGAGGCAACCCGCGAGCCGCTTCAGATCAGCTGACCGGCTGTTACCGTGACGTTACAAATTCTGGGGCTTGCGCGTGACAAGCCCCCCAAGGTTTCGTATATATTCCCCAACGAAACAAAAGGTGGGGCTCTATGTCCGGGACCGAGCAAACCGCGCAGGAATATGGCGCGGATTCCATTAAAGTTCTCAAAGGGTTGGAGGCCGTGCGCAAACGGCCCGGCATGTATATCGGGGATACCGATGACGGCTCGGGCCTGCATCACATGGTCTATGAGGTCGTGGATAACGGCATTGACGAGGCGCTGGCCGGTCATGCTGACTTTGTGCGCGTGGTGATCCACCCCGACAACAGCATTTCCGTGCGCGACAATGGCCGTGGCATCCCCGTGGACCTGCACGAGGAAGAGGGCGTTTCCGCCGCCGAGGTCATCATGACCCAGCTGCACGCGGGCGGTAAGTTCGACAGCAATTCCTACAAGGTGTCGGGCGGTCTGCACGGCGTGGGCGTGTCCGTTGTGAATGCGCTGTCCGTCTGGCTGGAGCTGCGCGTCTGGCGCAACGGCAAGGAACACTACGCCAAGTTCGAACATGGCGAGACCACCCAGCACCTGCGCGTGGTGGGCGATGCGGATGGCGAAAAAGGCACCGAGGTCCGGTTCCTGGCCTCGACCGATACGTTCTCGAACCTGGAATATTCGTTCGAAACGCTGGAAAAACGCCTGCGCGAACTGGCCTTTCTGAACTCGGGCGTGCGCATCATCCTAGAGGATCTGCGCCCCGCCGAACCCCTGAAAACCGAGCTGTTCTACGAAGGCGGCGTGAAGGAATTCGTCAAATACCTGGACCGCTCGAAGACGTCCCTGATGGACGCGCCGATCTTTGTGCGCGGCGAAAAGGATGACATCGGCGTCGAAGTCGCGATGTGGTGGAACGACAGCTACCACGAAACGGTGCTGCCCTTTACCAACAACATCCCGCAGCGTGATGGCGGCACGCACCTGGCGGGCTTCCGTGGGGCGCTGACGCGGACGCTGACGCGCTATGCCACCGAATCCGGGATCGCCAAGAAGGAAAAGGTGAATTTCACCGGCGATGACGCGCGCGAGGGTCTGACCTGCGTGCTGTCCGTGAAGGTGCCCGACCCGAAATTCAGCTCGCAGACCAAGGATAAGCTGGTTTCGTCCGAGGTCCGCCCGGCCGTCGAAAGCCTGGTCGGCGAAAAACTGGCCGAGTGGTTCGAGGAAAACCCCAACGAGGCCAAGATGATCGTCGGTAAGATCGTCGAAGCCGCCCTGGCCCGCGAGGCCGCGCGTAAAGCCCGCGAACTGACCCGCCGCAAAACCGCGATGGATGTGAATTTCCTGGCCGGTAAGCTGAAGGATTGCTCGGAAAAAGATCCGTCCAAGACCGAAGTCTTCCTGGTCGAGGGTGACAGCGCCGGGGGGTCCGCACAGACGGGCCGTGACCGTCAGACCCAGGCCATCCTGCCCCTGCGCGGTAAAATCCTGAACGTGGAACGCGCGCGGTTTGACAGGATGCTGTCCAGCCAGGAAATCGGCAATCTGGTGATGGCGCTGGGAACCGGCATCGGCCGGGATGAGTTCAACATCGACAAGCTGCGCTATCATAAGATCGTCATCATGACCGATGCGGACGTGGATGGTGCGCATATCCGGACGCTGCTGTTGACCTTCTTCTTCCGTCAGATGCCCGAATTGATCGAGGGCGGTTACCTGTATATCGCGCAGCCGCCGCTCTATAAGGTCGCGCGTGGAAAATCCGAGGTCTACCTGAAAGATCAGGCCGCGCTGGATGATTATTTGATCGAGCAGGGCACGGCGGATGCGGTGTTGCGCCTTGGCTCCGGGGTCGAGATGGCCGGCGCAGATCTGAAACGCGTGGTCGAGGAAGCCCGGCAACTGAAACGCGTGCTGGATGCCTTCCCCACCCATTACCCGCGTCACATTCTGGAACAGGCCGCCGTGGCCGGTGCCTTTGTGCCCGGCGCGGTGGATGCCGATCTGCAAGGCGTGGCCGACAAGGTTGCCGCCCGTCTGGATCTGATCGCGCTGGAATACGAACGCGGCTGGACCGGCCGGATTACACAGGATCACGGCATCCGTCTGGCGCGTATTCTGCGCGGGGTCGAGGAAGTGCGCACCCTGGACGGGCCGATGCTGCGCTCGGGCGAGGCACGCAAAACCGGCAGCTTCACCGAAAGCCTGCAAGAGGTCTATGACACCCCCGCCACGCTGGTGCGCAAGGACCGCAGCCAGATGATTCTGGGGCCGCTGGATCTGCTGAATGCGATCCTGAAAGAGGGCGAAAAGGGCCTGACCCTACAACGCTACAAGGGTCTGGGCGAAATGAACCCCGATCAGCTGTGGGAAACCACCCTGGACCCCGAGGCGCGCACGCTGTTGCAGGTCCGCATCGACGATCTGGTCGAGGCCGACGATATTTTCACCAAACTGATGGGCGATGTCGTCGAACCGCGCCGCGAGTTCATCCAGCAAAACGCGCTCAGCGTCGAAAACCTGGATTTCTGATCCATCCGCATGAAACAAAACGGGGCCTCATCAGGCCCCGTTTTGCGTTTCAGTACAGCTTAAATCGCGCATCTTGTTGAAACAGGGTCATGGCGTGGTCGCGCTCGGCGGCGAAGTCATGGGGCACTCGCGCGGCGGTACGGCGTCCCGAATGGGACAGCGATGCGAAAAAATCAAACCCGAACACCGACACCTGCGTCACTGGCAGCCGCCGCACCAGATCCAGCACCATTGCTCCGGTCGAGGGGGGCGCCCCGATCTGTGCGGCCAGAGCGTGCACCGGGCCTTGGGGGTTCAGATAAAACCCGCTGCGTTGTGCCAGCGCAAAGGGCAGCCGTTTGCGTTTGCGCGTCATCCACAGCACGCGCGACGGGGCCAGTGCGTCGATCCGGCCTTGGGGGACAGGGATCGAGCTGGCCAGCCAATCGGTTCGCCGTCCGTGGCTGCGCGGATCGGGCATCGGGGCCGTGTTCAGCCGCAGCACAATATCGTGGTTGTCGATCTGCGCGCCCAGGGTCTTTTCGCTCAGCGAGCGGGCGTTGCCGACCACCGCGATTCGTGCGCCCTGCGCGGCTTGTGTCAGGGCCAGTCCGGATTCAGACCACAGCGATAGCATCCCTTCGTCCCGCAGGCTGCGCGCCAGCAGAAATCCCAGCTTTGTACGTGAAAAATCAGAGGGTTGCCAGGATGGGCGCAGGGTCTCTGTGGCGCCGGAGAAGGAGGTGTCGGTCATGGCCGGGGCTCGGGCTAGGGTCAGTTACCCCCGCCTAACAATCGAACCTGAAGCCAACCTGAAGTTTGCGTAACACCCCGGTAACAGCGCGGTTATTCCGCCGCTGTGCGTCCGCGCAATTCGAACCGGGCGCCGCCCAGATGCACGCCTTCGGTTACGTTTAGCGTCAGGCCGTTGCGCCGCGCCAGCGTGTGGGCGATTGACAGGCCCAGCCCCGAGCCCTCGGTCTGACCGGCGCGCCAGAACCGTTCGAACACCTGTGCGCGGTGATCTTGGGGGATGCCGGGGCCGTCATCCTCGATGGCGATCAGGGTCTGGGTTCCCTCTGTGGTGATCTCGATCCGCAGCTGCGCGGGGGTGCCCGCCGGCCCGCCGTGACGGGCGGCATTGTCCAGAAGGTTGCGCAGGATTACGCGCAAGTCTTCGGGGGTGGCCCAGATTGGCGGCGCGTCCTGCGTGCTCAGTACGGCCTGTGTCATCGGCGCCCCGTGCAGCACCTCCAGATCGTTCAGCACCTGCTGCACCACCGCGCGCGCATCCACCGCCTGCCCCTGACCCGAGGGCTGTTCGGCCCGCGCCTGTTGCAACAGCCCCGTGCCCAGGGCCTCGGCGCGGTTCACGCCGGCCACCACATGGTCCAGCCGGGTGCGGTTTTCCGGCGACAGCTCGGCGGGGTCGATGGCCTGCACCTGCGCCTTGATGATGGTCAGCGGTGTGCGCAATTCATGCGCGGCATCGTCGATGAATTTCCGTTCGCGCTGAACGAATTGCCGGACCCGCGCGAACAGCCCGTTCAGCGCCCGTACGATCGGCACCAGATCGGCGGGCTGCCCTGCGCTTTCTAGTGGGGTCAGAGCCTGGGGGGCGCGGTTGCGCAGGGCCTCGGACAGGTGTTGCAAGGGGCGCAGCCCGGCCTGCACGAACCACAGCGCGGACAGCAGCAGCGTGCCCAGCACCACCAGCATCGGCAGCACGGCGGAGAGGACCATTTCCAGGATCATCTCGTCGCGCTCTTCTTGTTTGACGCCGGAAATGATCACCCGGCCGTCGCGCGTGTGGGTTTGAAACAGGCGCCAGCCCTGCCATTCGAAGGGC
The DNA here is from genome assembly GCF_049803795.1 of Youngimonas ophiurae (nom. illeg.). Lineage (NCBI taxonomy): Bacteria > Pseudomonadati > Pseudomonadota > Alphaproteobacteria > Rhodobacterales > Roseobacteraceae > Thalassovita > Youngimonas ophiurae (nom. illeg.). Next base: position 408,715 of record NZ_JBNAGJ010000002.1, on the reverse strand, counting down.
CCGTCCTGTGCCGCCACGGGCAAGGGCAGCTGCGGGTGCGACTGATGCACCATCCCCCCGTCCGCCCCCTGAATCATCAGCAGGAATTCGGGATTGCGCAGTTCCTCGATGGCCTCCAGCGCGGGCAGGCCCGACAGGTCCAGTTCGGTGCCATACATCTGCGCCGCCGCGTGGTTTAGATTGTTTTGATTGTTCAGGATCGCCTCGTCCACCTCGTCGATGGTGATGAGCAGCAACAGAGCCGCCGTCACCACCCCCGCCAACAGGATCAGCGGCACCAGCCGCCGTTGGATACGCTGCCGTATGCTGGGCGCAGAGCCCTCAGGCCGGTTTGTCGATGACATAACCAATCCCCCGGATTGTGCGGATTAGATCCTTGCCCAGCTTGCGCCGCAGCAGGGATACATAGACCTCAATCGTATTGCTTTCGGCGCCTTCGTCCCAGCCATAAAGAGCCTCGGTCAGGTCGGATTTCGCACAGACATGCCCGCGTCGTTCCAGCATCAGCAGCAACAACCGATAGGCCTGCAAGGGCAGCTCCACCCGCGCGCCGTCCAGAAACACCGCCTGTTCCTGCGGGCGCAGCTCCAGCGCGCCATGGGTCAGAACCGGGGCTGCCCGTCCGGCCCCGCGCCGCAATTGCACCCGGCAGCGGGCCAGCAATTCGTCCATGTCAAAGGGCTTGGTCATATAGTCATCCGCCCCCAGATCCAGCCCCTCGATCCGGTTCTCCGTTGCCTCGCGCGCGGTCAGGATGATCACCGGCACGTCCGAGTGCCGCCGCCGCAACGCCCCCAGCACCGACAGCCCATCGCGCTCCGGCAGGCCCAGATCTAGAATGACCAGATGAAACCCGTCACCATGCAGGGCCTCGTCCGCCATGTCGCCATCGCTGGCCCAATCCACATGATAGCCCGCGCGCGTCAGCGACACGCGGATCGCATCCGCGATCAATGGCTCATCCTCGACCAGTAAAATACGAATGGCGCGGGCTCCTTTTGGTTGGTTTTCTGGCTACCAAGCGCGCGCCCTGCGCTCAAGCCCGCACCGCGCCGCAGTTTTCCGCAATGGGGGGCGGCTGCCCCTCGCCATTGCTGAAAACCTGTGCCACCATTCCCCCAAGGAGCCCGAGACACCATGACCCAGCTATCGCAGATCATCGACCAGGGCCGGGGCATTGCCCCCGCCGATCTTGTCCTGAAGGGCGGGCGGATTTACGACCTGATTACAGGTGACCTGCTAGAGGGCGACGTGGCCATTTGCGGCGATACCATCGTCGGCACCTGCGGCACCTATCAGGGCACCCGCGAAATCGACGTGAGCGGGCAGATCCTTGTCCCCGGTTTCATCGACACGCATTTGCATATCGAAAGCTCGCTGGTGACGCCGTTCGAATTTGACCGCTGCGTGCTGCCCCGCGGCATCACCACCGCCATCTGCGACCCGCATGAGATTGCCAATGTGATCGGGCTCGACGGTATCCGCTATTTCCAGAATGCGGCGACGCGTTGTCTGATGGATATCCGTGTGCAGCTGTCCTCTTGTGTGCCCTCCACGGATATGGAGACCGCCGGCGCCCGCATCGACGCGGGCGATCTGCAACAGGTGATGCACCACCCCACCGGCATTGGCCTGGCCGAGTTTATGAACTTCCCCGGTGTCCTGTTCAAAGACCCCGTGGTGATGGAGAAACTGGCCCTCTTCCGTGGTCAGCACATCGACGGTCATTGCCCGCAACTTTTGGGCAACGACCTGAACGCCTATATCGCCACCGGCATCCGCACGGAGCACGAGGCCACCACCGCTGACGAGGCCCTGGAAAAACTGCGCAAGGGGATGCGGGTGCTGATCCGCGAAGGCTCGGTGTCCAAAGACCTGCACGCGCTGGCCCCCATCATTACTGAACGCAATTCTCCCTATATTTGCCTGTGCACGGATGATCGCAACCCGCTGGACATCGCGGAATACGGCCATCTGGACTATATGATCCGCACCGCGATTGAACTGGGCGCGCCGCCCCTGGCCGTCTACCGCGCCGCGTCGATCTCGGCGGCCGAGGCCTTTGGGCTTAAGGATCGCGGCCTTCTGGCGCCGGGCAAACGCGCCGATATCGTAGCGATCACGGATCTGGAGAAATGCGACCCTCAGATGGTGCTCTGCGCAGGTGTGCAGGTCACCGAGGCCGCCTTTGCCGCGCGTGATCTGATTGATCCGGTCGGGCGGCACTCGGTCACGGCCCCCAGCGTCACGGCCGATAATTTCCGCACTGCGGGTAACCGCGAAGACACGGACGTGATTGGTATCCTCGAAGGCAAGATCATCACTGAACATCTGCACGAGGTGATCCCCATTCAGGACGGTGACAAACGTCCCGATCCCGCGCGCGATCTGATCAAGATCGCCGTGATCGAACGGCACGGCAAAAACGGCAATATCGCCACCGGGTTTGTGCGCGGCTTTGACCTGCAACATGGTGCGATTGCGGGGACAGTCTGCCATGATCACCACAATATCGCCGTTGTGGGCGCCGATTACGACGATATGGCGCTGGCCGCCAACCGTTTGAGCCAGATCGAGGGCGGATTCGTCGTTGTGCGCGATGGTCGGGTTCTGGCCGAACTGGCGCTGCCCGTTGCCGGGCTCATGAGCCTCGATCCCTACGAAAGGGTCCGCGATCAGCTGGTCGATCTGCGGGCAGCCGCGCAATCTCTGGGCGTGACACTGGAAGAGCCGTTCCTGCAACTGGCGTTCCTGGCCCTGCCGGTGATTCCTGCGCTGAAAATCACGGATCGCGGGCTGGTGGACGTGAATAAGTTCGAGATCATCTCGTGACCCTGCGACATTTCTATTTTTCTGCATAGCAAAACCTAATTCCACAAGTTGACGCCTCTTTTGCGACGAATTAGTTTGCATGCGAAGGAGGAGACGCCCGCAGTGGAGACGGCCATATCCTCTTGTTCAAAAGTCAGAACGGAAAGAGAAACATGGCTCCGAAAATCCCTGTAAATGACCTGATTTCCATCGAACATGCGGGCGAGATTGCGCTGGTCTGCATTGATAATCCGCCGGTGAACGCAACCGCGCAGCCCGTGCGCCAGGGCCTGCAAGAGGCGATCGAACAGCTGAACCAGCAAGACACCGCCAAGGCGATCGCGATCTATGCGGCGGGGCGGACTTTTGTCGCCGGCGCGGATATTCGCGAGTTCGGTAAGCCGCCTCAAACGCCTCATCTGCCCGACGTTTATAATGTGATCGAGGACAGTGACATCCCGGTTGTCGCCATCATGCACGGCACCGCCCTGGGGGGCGGGCTGGAGCTGGGGCTGGCTGCGCACGCGCGTGTGGGTATCGAAGGCCTGCGCGTTGGCCTGCCCGAGATCAACCTGGGCCTGCTGCCCGGCGCCGGTGGCACGCAGCGTGTGCCGCGTCTGGCGGGCATCCCCATGGCGCTGGATATGGCGCTGTCGGGCCGCATGGTTGGCGCGCAGGAAGCGCTGGAAAAGGGCCTGATTGATCGTCTGGAAACGGGCGATCCGCGTGATCTGGCCCTGGCCGCCGCGCAGGACATTATTGATGGAAAACTGATCGCGCGCCCGACGTGCTCGTTGGATACGCCCAAGGATGACAAAACGCTGGACGAAACAGCCGCAATGCTGAAGGCCAAGCAAGCGCATCTGTTTTCCCCGCATAAGATTGTCGAGGCCGTCCGCGCCTCGTATCTGCCGCGCACCGAGGGTCTGAAAATCGAGCGTCAGGCGTTCTGGGACTCGATGCAGACGCCGCAGCGCGCCGGTCTGATCCACGCGTTTTTCGGCGAACGCGCCGTCTCCAGCATCCCCGAGGCCAAGGGTAACACCCGTGAGATTAACAAGATCGGCGTGATCGGCGGCGGCACCATGGGGTCGGGGATCGCGACGTCCTGCCTGATGGCCGGCATTCCCGTGCGCCTGATTGAGGTCGCCCAGGACGGTCTGGACCGCGGCGTTGCGACCATCACCAAAAACCTGGAAGGCGGGGTAAAACGCGGCAAGCTGAGCGAGGCCAAAAAAGACGCCGCGCTGGCCAGTTTGCAGCCCTCGCTGAACATGGAGGATCTGGCCGATGTCGATCTGGTGATCGAGGCCGTGTTCGAAAGCATGGACGTCAAAAAGGACATTTTTGGCAAGCTGAACACCATTTGTAAGGACGGCGCGATTCTGGCCTCGAACACGTCGTATCTGAACGTGAACGATATTGCTGATTGCACCGACCGGCCCCAGGATGTGCTGGGGTTGCACTTCTTTAGCCCTGCGCATGTGATGCGTCTGCTGGAAATCGTGCAGGGGGCTCAGACCGCGCCCGACGTTCTGGCCACCGGGTTCGCGCTGGCTAAGCGGTTGAAAAAAGTCGGTGTTCTAGCGCAGGTTTGCGACGGCTTCATCGGCAATCGCATCCTGGCGCATTACCTGAAAACCGCGTCCTATCTGGTGCTGGATGGCGCCAGCCCGCAACAGGTGGACGACGCTTTGGAAGGCTTTGGCTTTGCCATGGGCCCTAACAAAGTGGGCGATCTGGCCGGCCTGGACATTGGCTGGGCGAACCGTAAACGCACCGCAGACACGCGCGACCCGGCGGATCGGTATGGCGGCGATGTCGCTGATCGGATTTGCGAAAACGGCTGGTTCGGACGCAAGACCGGGCAGGGCTATTACATCTACGGCAACGGCGCGCCCATTCCGAACCCAGAGGTTGCGAAAATCATCGACGGGGTGCGCGCCGAAAAAGGCATCACCCCGCAGACGTTCTCGGATCAGGATATCGTGGATCGCTACATGACCGCCATGATCGTCGAGGCCACCCGCGTCGTGGAAGACGGCACCGCTAAACGCCCGCTGGACGTGGATATGGTGTTCCTGTTCGGCTACGGCTTTCCGCGTCATCGGGGTGGCCCGCTGCATTACGCAGACACCATCGGCGCGGCCGAGCTGGTCCGCCGCATCACCGAATACGCGAAAGAGGACAGCCGCTACTGGCAGGTGCCGGCGCTGCTGCAAAAAATGGCCGATGATGGCACCACTTTTGCCGATCTGAATTCATAACGGAGGGGAATGAATGGATCTGAGTTACTCTGCCGAGGACATCGCATTTCGCGACGAAGTCCGGGCGTATCTGGCGGAAAATCTGCCCAAACACATCTCGGATGCGGTGCGCGAAGGCGCCGAACTGACCAAACCGATCATGGAGGAATGGCACGCCATTCTGAACGCCAAGGGCTGGCTGGCCACCATCTGGCCCAAAGAGTTCGGCGGCCCCGGCTGGAGCCCGGTGCAAAAGCACATTTTTGAGGAGGAATGCTGCCGCGCCTATGCCCCTCGGATCGTGCCATTCGGCCTGTCGATGTTGGGGCCGGTGCTGCAAAAATTCGGCAGCAAGGAACAGCAGGACCATTATCTGCCGCGCATTCTGGACGGGACGGACTGGTGGTGTCAGGGCTACTCAGAGCCAGGCGCGGGCTCGGATCTGGCCTCGCTGAAAACCCGTGCGGTGCGCGAGGGCGACGAATGGGTGATCAACGGCCAGAAAACCTGGACGACGCTGGGCCAGCACGCGGATTGGATTTTCTGCCTGTGCCGCACCGATCCGGATGCCAAACAGCAAGAAGGGATCAGCTTTATTCTGGTGGACATGGCCACGCCGGGGATCGAGGTGCGCCCGATCAAGCTGATCGAAGGCGGCCACGAGGTAAACGAGGTGTTTTTCACCGACGTCCGCGTGCCCTATGGCAATCTGGTGGGGCAGGAAAACAAAGGCTGGACCATCGCCAAATACCTGCTGACGCATGAACGCACCGGGATCGCCGGCGTTGGCTTTTCCATGCAGGCGCTGGAAGAGGTCAAGGCACTGGCGCGTAAAACGATGCGGGGCGGTAAGCCGCTGATCCAGGATCCCCTGTTCGCCGCGCGCATCGCTCAGGCCGAGATTGATCTGGAGGCGATGAAGATCACCAACCTGCGGATGCTGTTCAAGGCGCAGCAGCAGGGGGCGCCGGGGCCTGAAACCTCGATCCTGAAAATCAAGGGCACGGTGATCCATCAGGAACTAAAGGATCTGGCGCGCCGCGCGTTGGGACCGGCCGCCGCGCCTTTCCCAGGTTATATCAACGACGGCAATATGATGTTCGGCCCGTCCGATACCGCCCACAATGCGGCGCGGTATTTCAACAACCGTAAGACCTCGATTTTCGGTGGATCGAACGAGATTCAGCGCAACATCCTGACCAAGACCATGCTGGAGCTGTGAGATGGACTTTAACCTGACCGAAGACCGCCAGATGCTGGCGGACACGTTGACCCGTTTCCTGGCCGATCAATACCCGGTGGAACATCGCAATACGGTAGCGTATGCCGCGCCGTTCCACGACCCCGCCAAATGGGAGGCTATGGCCGAGCTGGGCACGCTTTTCGCGCTGGCCCCGGAAGAGGCTGGCGGCATGGGCGGTACTGGTTTCGACATCTCGGTGGTGTTCGAGGCTCTGGGCCGTCAGATTACCCCCGAACCCATCCTGGGGGCCTGCATGGCGTCGCGTCTGCTGACTGCGGCAGGTGCGGATCAAGAGGCCCTGCTGTCCGGTGCCACGAAATACGCTGTTGCGATCTCGGAACTGGATGCTGCGTATGAGCTGGATCAGATCGCCTGCACAGCGACGGGTGCCGGGGATGCCTATACCCTGTCGGGGCGCAAAAGCACCGTGTATGGCGGGCAGGTTGCGGATGTCGTTCTGGTGGCCGCCCGGCTGAATGGTTCGCTGGCCCTGTTCCAGGTGCAGGCCGCCGATGCCAGTGTCACCGGATATGCGATGATCGACGGTGCCGGCGCGGCCGAGCTGCTGCTGGATGACACTCCGGCCACACTGTTGATTGCGGACGCGGCGCAGGCGCTGGAGGATGCGATCAACGCTGGAATCGTCGCCCTGTGCGCCGAGGCCGTGGGCGCGATGGATGTCACCCATGCGATCACTGTGGATTACCTGAAACAGCGCAAACAGTTCGGCATTCCGATCGGCAAATTTCAGGTGTTGCAGCACCGTGCCGTGGATATGCTGACCGAGATCGAGCAGGCGCGCTCGATCACCATCAAGGCCGCGGCCGAACTGGGTGGCGATGAGGCCTCGCGCTATGCGTCCATGGCGAAAAACCTGATCGGACGCGCGGCGCGGCTGGTGGCCGAAGAGGCAATCCAGATGCATGGCGGAATCGCGATGACCTGGGAATATCCGGTGTCGCATTACGCCAAGCGCCTGATCATGCTGGACGCGCAGCTGGGGGATACGGATTACCACCTTAGCCGCGTGATGGCGGGCAACGCTGCGGCCTAAGCCGTTCACTATAAACAGAAAACCCCGGCAAGACTGATGCTGCCGGGGTTTTTATTTCGCTTAAATCTTGACGATCTGTTTGCCGAAATTACCCCCGCGCAGCATGTTCATAAAGGCGTCGGGGGCGTTTTCCAGCCCTTCGGCAACATCCTCGATGAACTTGATTTTCCCCTGCGCGACCAGCGGGCCGGCGCTGGCCAGAAACTCGGGCAGGCGGTTGAAATGATCCGAGATGATGAAGCCATGCACATGCAGGCGATTCACCAGAATTGTGCGCCACATCTTGGGCAGATTGTCCTTGGTGCCGGTCATGTCACCCCCCAGCGCCCCGGCATTATACCACGCGATCATACCACACAGAGGAATGCGCCCGCCGACGTTCATCAGGGGCAGGACGGCCTCCAGAACCTTGCCCGCGACGTTTTCAAAATAGATGTCCACGCCATCCGGGCAGGCCTGGGCCAGGGCGGCGCGCAGCTCTTTGGCGTCGGCATAGTCGCGGTGATCCAGACATTCATCAAATCCGAATTCGTCCCTGGCCAGAGCGCATTTTTTCGCGCCCCCGGCAATGCCGACGACGCGCAGGCCCAGGTGCTTGGCCATCTGCCCAACCATCGAGCCCACAGGCCCCGTGGCGGCTGCGACGACCAGGGTTTCGCCCTCTTTCGGGCGGCCATATTCCATCAGTCCGAACCAGCCGGTAAAGCCCGGCATCCCCAGTACCCCCAGCGCCGCGGTTGAGGGCACGGATGGGTCGATTTTGTTCAGCTGATTGCCGGGCAGACACCCGTGCGAGGCCCAGCCGAACATGCCGAACACGGTGTCGCCGGGGGTGAATTTCGGGTGGTTTGAGGCAATGACCTCGCCCACGGCGCCGCCCTCCATTGTGGCGTTCAGTTCTACCGGAACGGCGTAGGATTTCGCGTCATCCATACGCCCGCGCATGTAAGGATCCAGCGACATGTGAGTCACGCGGACCAGAACCTCGCCGTCGCCCGGAACGGGCATCGAGACCTCTTCAAAACGGAAATCGGCGTGGACGGGTTCGCCCTTGGGGCGGCGGGCCAACACCACGCGGTGCATTGTATCAGTCATGGTTTCCTCCTGTTCGAAATTCCTAGGTGCCACGGACACGGAACACCCCGGTGCCAGCCGCGATTCGTGTGCCCAGCTCGTCACAAATCGTGCCCTCGGCAAAGAACGTGCGGCGGCCTCCACCCGTACGGCGGCCTTCGCAAATCAGCAGCTTTCCTCTGGCCTGGGCCTCGTAATTGACGGTCAGCGAGAGGGTCATCGCCAGTTTCTTCTCTGTGGCCGAGCCCGTGTAGCAGCCGCAGAACCCCATGGCCGTATCCAGAATCGTAGCGAAAACCCCGCCATGCGGGATGCCATAGCGATTTCCCAAATGCGGGCGAATGGGCAGCTCGACCCGTGCAAAATCCCGCCGCCATTCGGTGATTTCAAAACCAAGGTGACGTTGCAGGGCATAGGGGTCTTCGGACAGGGCAGGATCCATGGGTTACACCGTTTTGCCCGCGTCCAGCCCGTGCCCGGCGAACATCTGAACATAACTGCCAAGCGCTTTGCCGCGCTCGGGATCCGAGGCATTTCCGTCCAGCGCGCGTTTATAAACCCCCTGGATGATCGCGGCCATCCGGAAGAAGGTAAACGCCAGATAGAAGCCGAATTTATCCACACCCGGCAGTCCGCGACGGGCGCAATAGGCGTCAATGAATTCCTGGTCGCTCATCAGCCCGTGGGCCTGGCGGTCAACCCCAGCCAGCCCGCGCCCATCGGTGCCCGGAGGCATCATCCATTGCATGATCACGGCAGCCAGATCCGCATAGGGATGGCCGGTGGTGGACAGTTCCCAATCCAGAACCGCGGCGATTTCAGGCCGGTCCTGACGGAACAGCATATTGTCGATCCGATAGTCGCCGTGCACCAGCGTGCGCTGCCCGTCCTCGGGGGGGATATTGCCGTTCAGCCAGGAGATCAGCTCTTCCATGACGGGCAGGTGATCGGTTTCCGAGGCCCGGTATTGTTTTGTCCAGCGGTCGATCTGACGGCGATAATAATTGCCCTGGGGGCCATAATCGGACAGGCCGACGGCGGGCAGATCGACATTGTGGATCGCGGCCAGCACGCGGTTCATCGCGTCCTGAATTGGGCGGCGCTCTGGGGTGGTCAGTTCGTTCAGGCGGGGGTCATTGAAATGCCGGCCCTGCACTTCCTCCATCACGTAAAAGGCCGAGCCGATGACATCGTCGTCCTCGCACAGGTGGTACATTCTGGCGACGGGGACATCTGTGTTTTGCAGGGCATGTTGCACACGGAATTCGCGATCCACCGCATGGGCCGATTTCAGCAGCACGCCGGGCGGTTTGCGCCGCAGCACATAGGTGCCAGCGGGGGTGATCAGCCGAAAAGTCGGGTTGGACTGGCCGACGTTGAATTTTTGCGCCTCTACGGGGCCGGTAAAACCCGGTATCTTGCCGGTCAGATAGGCGGCAACGGCGTCGGTATCCAGCTTGGTTGGGTCAGTTTGTGTCATGGGCGCTCCTCAGCTATAGGTCAGCAAGGGGTCGGAATTGGCCGCCGTGATATGCGGCGTTTCGTTGAAACCGTGCAGGTAGAAGCTGCGTTCAGAAAAGACAAAGCGGTTCACGGCGCAGTTTTTCATCTGCAATTGCAGCTTGATCTGCTGTTCAGAGGGGGCGTCCAGAACCGAGGCAATCATCTGTCCGATCGCCCCACCCGAGCTGACCGCGACGATCGTCTGCCCGCCGCTGGCGGTGATCGCCTGACGCGAGGCCTCGACCCGTGCCGCAAACGCGGCCCAGGTTTCCGGGGGATTGCGAATCTCGTCGCGTTGCCAGGCCAGCACCGTGTCGCGCAGCGTCCGGAAATGCGATTTGCGTTCGGAATGCATGTTCTCGGGGGCGGGGCGGTCCGCATAGTGGGCGTCCAGCAGGTTCTTGAAGTCGAACTCGTTCAGCCCCGGCAGGATCGAGGCTTCGGCAGGATCGCGCCCCATGCCCTTCAGGATTCCCTCCAGCGTTTCGCGGTGGCGGCGCTGCGCCCCGATAAACAGGGTGTCCGGCTGCACGCCCTGACGTGCCAGGGCCTTGCCCAGTTCAAAGGATTGCTGATGCCCCAGATCAGACAGAACATCGTAATTTGCGGCCCCGAACGAGGCTTGGGCATGGCGGATCAGGTAAAGTTCGGGCATGAGTCTTTCCGATTGGCCGGGGGGATACGCCCCCGTATGTTATAGGACTTCGAACAGGCCGGCAGCGCCCATGCCGCCGCCCACACACATGGTGCAGACAACGTATTTGGCCCCGCGGCGTTTGCCCTCGATCAGCGCGTGGCCAACCATACGGGCACCCGACATACCGTAGGGGTGCCCGACCGAGATTGCCCCCCCGTTCACGTTCAGAATATCCTCGGGGATGCCCAGCACGCGGGCCGAATGCAGAACCTGACAGGCAAACGCTTCGTTCAGTTCCCACAGGCCGATGTCGTCCATCTTTAGCCCGTGCGCGGCCAGCAGCTTGGGGACGGCATAGATGGGGCCGATGCCCATTTCGTCGGGTTCCAGACCGGCGGCCATCACGCCAACATAGCGGCCCAGCGGCTGTAGTCCGCGTTGCTCGGCCATCTTTGCCTCCATGATGACCGAGGCCGAGGCCCCGTCGGACAGCTGGCTGGCATTGCCGGCGGTGATGAACTTGCCTTCCTGCACGGCCTGGCCGTCCTTGAACACGGGCGCCAGAGATTGCAGGTTTTCCAGCGTGGTGCCGGGGCGGTTGCCTTCGTCCCTGGTCAGCGTCACCTCTTTGAACGAAACCTCTTTGGTTTCCTTGTCCATCACGCCCATGGTGCTGGTCAGCGGCACGATCTCGTCATCGAACTTGCCTGCGTCCTGCGCGGCTGCGGTGCGCTGCTGCGATTGCAGGGCATAGGCGTCTTGATCCTCGCGGCTGACGTTATAGCGATCCGCGACGATTTCAGCGGTTTCCAGCATGGACATATATAGCGAGGGCTTGTGTTCCTTGGTCCAGGGATCGGCCAGCCAGTCCATCCGCATTTTCTGGTTCTGCACCAGGCTGATGGATTCCACGCCGCCCCCGATGCAGATGTCCATGCCGTCATGGATGACCTGTTTGGCTGCGGTGGCGATGGCCATCATGCCGCTGGCGCATTGGCGGTCCATCGACATGCCGCCAATGGTGACGGGCAGGCCCGCGCGGATCACCGCCTGACGGCCGATATTCCCCCCGGTCGAGCCCTGCTGAATCGCCGCACCAATCACGCAATCGCTGATTTCGGACCCGTCCAGCCCTGCGCGGCTGACGGCGTTACTGACGGCATGGCCGATCAGCTCCTGCGCCGAGGTGTTGTTGAACGCGCCGCGATAGGCCTTGCCGATCGGGGTACGGGCGGTGGAAACGATAACTGCGTCACGCATGGGTTAATCCTTTTGCTCTAGCTTGATGCCGCGCAGATCGGCGGCCATGCGGATGTATTTGTTGGTCTGATCAAAGGCGCCGGCCATCGGAGTCTGGCCGTCTGCGCTGCGGATGGTGTCCATGTTGGCCAGCACGCCTTCGGGGGACAGATCATCGCCCATCAGCGCCACGCCGCGGGTTTCGTAAACCTTGGTTTCGGCAAAGCAGCCGCCACCCGCGCCCAGGATCATCCGGCTGGGGGCGTGCTCGCTGACCAGGGCCAGCAGGCCGGGAGTGATGGTTTCGGGTTGCAACAGGCCGCGCACCTCGGCGGGGAACAGTTCCTCGGTCATGCGGGTGGTGGCGGTGGGGGCCAGCATGTTGGTGCGGATGTTCTTGCGGCTGCCCTCTTGGTGCAGCACGTTCATCAGCCCCAGCATCGAGGCCTTGGCCGCGCCGTAGTTCGACTGCCCGAAATTGCCATACAGCCCCGAGGACGAGGTGGTCAGGACAATCCGGCCATACTCGCGTTCCAGCATGTGACGCCACAGGGCGTGCGTGCAGTTGACGGTGCCCATCAGATGCACGTCCACCACCATCCTGAAATCATCCAGCGTCATCTTGGCAAAGGTTTTATCGCGCAGAATGCCCGCGTTATTCACCAGAATATCCACATGGCCATATTCGGCAATCGCCTGATCCACCATGGCCTGAACCTGGTCGGGCTCGGCCACGTTTGCGCCGTTTGCGATGGCTTTGCCACCTGCGGCGCGGATCTGTTCCACCACGGCCTGCGCCGCCTGAGAACCCGAGCCGCTGCCGTCGGTCGCCGCCCCCAGATCGTTCACGATCACCTTGGCCCCGCGCGCGGCCAGACCCAGCGCATGGCTGCGCCCCAGCCCGGCCCCCGCGCCGGTGACAATGGCCACGCGGCCGTCAAAACGTACTTCGCTCATGTCAATTGCCTCCGAAATAACGGCGGCCGATCCATTCCGCGATCAGCGCGGGGCGGTCCTGGCCTTCGATCTCGACCGTGACGGTCATCGTTGTCTGCAATTCACCGGGGCGGATTTCCTGCACCCTGGCCATGGTGAAATGGCCCCGGATGCGCGCGCCCACCTTTACCGGCGACACAAAGCGCACCTTTTCGAACCCATAATTCACAGCCATCGTGGTGCCTTCGACGTCGGGCAGCTGATAGGCCATCGCCGACAATAACGAGAGCGTCAGGAACCCATGCGCGATCGTGCTGCCAAAGGGCGTCTGCGCGGCGCGTTCGGGATCGACGTGGATGAATTGATGGTCATGGGTGCAATCGGCAAAGGCGTCAATCTGGGCCTGGGTGATCTGCATCCAGTCGGAACTGCCCATCGGCTGGCCGACCAGCGCCTCGAATTCCGCGCGTGAGATTTTCTGGGGGGTGTCGGTCATGATCAGATATTCTCGTTAAACAGGGTCTGAGTGCTGGACGATTGCATCCCCCCCGACAGCGGCAAAATCGCGCCCGAGACATAAGACCCCGCCTTGCCGCACAGGTATTGCAGCGCGCCGGCGATGTCCTCGGGGCAGCCGACGCGGCCCAGCGGGATACCCTTGGCCGAGCGCTCCTGCCCCTCTTCCGAGCCAATGGCAAAGGCGGTCATATTCGACACGAACGGCCCCGGCGCGATGGCGTTCACGGTGATCCCCTGCGGTGCCAGATCGTTCGAGAGCACGCGGGTCATGTGATGCACGGCGCCTTTGGAAACCGCGTAGGAATAGGTTGCCGTGCCCTTGGGGACATCCCCCATGACCGAGCCCACATTGACCACCCGCGCCGGATCTGTCGGAGTGCTGGCCCGCAGCAGCAGCGGCAGCAGGGATTGCGTCAGATGGAACATGCCGGTGACGTTCAGGCTTAGCAGTTTTTCCCAGGCTTCATAGGGGTGCTGGCCCAGGGGCGCGCCCCAGGTGCGACCGGCGTTATTCATCAGGATATGCAGGCGGTCGGTGCGGGCGTTTACCTTGGCCACCAGGGCGGCGATGCCCTCTTCGGTTGACACATCCCCGCCAAAGCCCTCGGCCTGGCCGGGGTAATCCATCGCGTTCAGCTCGGCGGCGACGGCCTGGCAGGCGTCGCCCTTGCGGCTGGCAATCAGCACGCGGGCACCAGCGGCCATCAGCCCCTCAGCAGCCATGCGCCCAATCCCGGTGGCACCCCCGGTGACCAGAGCGGCTTTTCCAGTTAAATCAAACAGATCAGTGGGTTTCATGGTGTCCTCCTTAGAACCCGCGCGCCGCAGCGACGCGTTCGGCATGGTAGCCATAGTCGCCCAGCCATTCGGCCCCGACGCGGGCGCGTTTCATGTAGAAACCGATGTCATATTCATCCGTCATACCGATGCCGCCATGCATCTGAACGCCCTCGGACACGGCCAGTTTTGCCGTTGCGGTTGCGCGGGCCTTGGCCACAGATACGGCCAATGTGGCCTCTTCCGGAGAGGCATCCAACACCCGCCCCGCGTTCATGACCGCGCTTGAGGTCACTTCGATTTCGCTCCACAGATGGGCGGCGCGGTGCTGCAACGCCTGAAAACTGCCGATCGTCCGGTCGAACTGTTTGCGTTCCTTCAGATAGCCGATGGTCATGCCATAGGCCCCGCCTGCAACACCGATCATCTCGGCGGCCAGGGCGGCCTGTCCGGCCTCAAGCGTACGGTTCAGTATGGGGGTGGCGTTGTCCAGCTCGCCCAGGATGTCGTCGCCGGTTGCAGCAACCGCGTCCAGAGTGATCTGCGCATGGTCCCGGCTGTCGATGCTGGGACGGGGCTGGCGGGAAATTCCGGGGCGGCTGGACTCGATGTCGAAAAGCGTCAGGCCCTGTGTGTCGCCCGCCGCGCCGCTTGTGCGCGCCAGCACCAGCAGACGATCAGCGGTACTGCCTTCGGCGACAAAGCGTTTGACGCCGGACAGCATGTAGGCGTTTCCGGATTTTTCGGCGCGCAATGCGGTGCCGGCGGGGGTGTGTTTACTGCCTTCATCCACGGCCAGCGCATAGGTCACGCTGCCCTCGGCGATCTGCCCCACACGATCCGAGGCAGCCCTGCGCAGGGCCGTTGCCGCCATGACCGCGGTCGAGATGAACGGGCTGGCCGCCAGAACGGCGCCCATCTCCTCGGAGAGAATCCCCGCCGCGCGATGGCCCATGTCGGCCCCGCCCTGCGGCTCGCCGATCAGCACGCCGGCCCAGCCCATCTGCGCCATTTCACGCCACAATCCGGGGTCAAACGCCCGCCCCTGATCGCGGTTTTCCCGCAGCGATCTGATCGGAGAAGCATCCGCCAAAAACCCGCGCGCGGCGTCACGCAGCATGGTTTCATCTTCGGTTTCCAGAAGGTTCGTCATCGAAAATATCCTTATACCGAAGGAAGTTGCAGGACGCGTTTGGCGATGATGTCCAGCATGACCTCGCTGGTGCCGCCCTCGATCGAGTTTGCCTTGGTGCGCAGCCATTCCGGTGCCAGCCCGCCGTGCGGCCCGTCCCATTCAAGCCCCTCGGATCCGGCGGCGGACATCAGCAGCTCGTACCGGCGTTTGTTAATTTCGGTGCCGTAATATTTCAGCATGGCCGAGGCATTGCCCAACCCGCGCCCGGCCTCGGCCTGGTCTTTGTAGCGCTCCATCGTCAGGCCGAAGGCCAGGGTGTCTATCTCCAGCTCCATCGCCTGACTGCGGATCACCGCATCTTTTGCCGCGCCATTTTCCAGCCCGGCCAAGAACCCGCCCAGCGGCCGCTCGCCCAGCAATCCGCGCGCGCCGTCGCCGATCATTTCGCGTTCGTGGGTCAGCAGATGTTTGGCCACGTCCCAGCCGCGATTCTGCGTGCCAACAATCGAGGAAACCCCCGTGCCATAGCTTTTGGGCACTTTCACATTGTCGAAAAACGTCTCGCAGAATGGTGACTTCCCCGAGATCAGCTTGATCGGTTTCGTCGTCACGCCGGGGCTGCTCATGTCGATCAGCATAAAGCTGATGCCTTTGTGTTTCGGGGCCTCGCGGTCCGTGCGGACCAGGGCGAAAATCCAGTCGGCCTTATCCGCGTAGGACGTCCAGATTTTCTGCCCGTTGATCAGCCAGTGGTCGCCCATGTCCTCGGCTCTGGTCTGAACATTCGCCAGATCCGAGCCGGCCCCCGGTTCGGAATAGCCCTGACACCAGCGGATCTCGCCCCGCGTGATCGGCGGCAGGAAATGCGCCTTTTGTTCGTGGGTTCCGAATTCCAGCAAGGCCGGGCCCAGCATCCACAGGCCGAAGCTTTCCAGCGGGGTGGGGGCCTCCAGCCGGGTCATTTCCTGGCGGAGGATTTTCTCTTGGGCGCGGGTCAGCCCGCCGCCGCCGTATTCCGTGGGCCAGCGCGGAGCCGTCATGCCACGGGCAATCGCCGCCTCCATCCAGTTTTTCTGATCCTGCCGTTTGAAGACCCAGTTTTTACCGCCCCAGACGATCAGATTTTCATCCATCGTTTCGCCGCGCAGCGTGTTCGGGCAATTGTCAGTAATCCAGTCCGCAATGTCTGTGCGGAACCTGGCCAAATCATCGGTCATGACACCCCTCCCTCTGGTGCATGTTTTGCAATGCAGAATAGAATTTCACGCCTCTTAAGCAAGCCATCCCGCGCGGCAAAAGCCAGTGACGCCGCGTAGTTTTCGTCAGACGATGTGGGCCAAGCCAAGATTCGCAAAAGTCAGGCCAAATGACGTGACGTTCTGGGCGTGCTGCGCAATCAGACCTTAGCGCAGATCCGGCAACACATAGTCGGTCAGCTGCCTGCGCAGGGTCAGTTTTGAGATTTTACCCGTTGCGGTCAGGGGCAGTTCCGGCACCCAGATCACATCATCGGGCAGCTGCCATTTGGCGAAATGTTCGGACATATGCGCGTGGATGTCCTCTAGCGAGGGCCGGGCGCTGTCTGCCGCGACGGCCACCAGAACCGGGCGCTCGTCCCATTTCGGATGGGCCATCGCAATCGCCGCACAGGTGGCGATGCCGGGATGCGAGGTGGCCGCATTTTCCAGATCAATCGAAGAAATCCACTCGCCGCCCGATTTTATCAGATCCTTGGCGCGGTCCTGAATGGACAGGATACCGTGCGGGTCGATGCTGGCGATGTCTCCGGTGCCAAACCAGCCGTCGGCATCCATCGCGGCGGCGCTGGCCTCGGGGTTGTTGAAATATCCGGACACCACCGTATTGCCGCGCACGTACAGCTCGCCGATGGCGGTGCCATCATGAGGCTGCGCGGTGCCGTCCTCGTCCACGATTTTCAGATCCACGCCAAAGACCCGTCGGCCCTGAAGCGATTTCTTGTCGATCATCTGGTCGAAGGGCAGGCTTTCCACCCAGCGCGGCATGTTGCCGTGGGTGCCGATGGGGCTCATTTCCGTCATGCCCCAGGCATGGCCGACTGCAACGCCCATTTGCTCGAACTTTTCGATCATCACGCGCGGCGCGGCGGAACCGCCCACAACCACATCGCTGAATCCGGCGGGCTTGCGCCCCTGTTTGTCGATTTCGGCCATCAGGCCCTGCCAGACCGTGGGCACGCCCCAGGCGCTGTCTACCTGTTCGTCATCCATCAGCCTGAACAGGCTGGCGCCGTCCAGATGCTGACCGGGCATCACCAGCGACATTCCCAAAAGCGGTGCCGTATAGGGCAGCCCCCAGGCGTTCACATGGAACAGAGGCACAACGGGCAGGATTTTGCCCTCTTTAGGAAGCGCGCTGCCCAGCACATTGCCCACGATCAGCGCGTGCAGCACGGTCGAGCGATGCGTATAAAGAGCGCCCTTGGGATTGCCCGTCGTCCCCGAGGTATAGCACAGGCCCGAGGCGGTGTTTTCATCGAAAACCGGCCAGTCGAAATGATCGGGCTGCCCGTCCAGCAATGTCTCATAGCAGAGCGCATTCAGGCTGTTTTCAGGCATATGGGCCCGGTCGGTCATGATCACATAGGTCAGATCGGCGGGCAGGTCGTTCTGCACGGCCTCTAGGATCGGAACAAAGCTGACATCGACAAACAGCACCTTATCCTGGGCGTGGTTGACGATATAGATCAGCTGTTCGGCCGACAGGCGCGGGTTGATCGTGTGACAGATCGCGCCCTGGCCTGAAATGGCGTAGTACAGCTCGAAATGCCGGTATCCGTTCCAGGCCAGCGTGGCGATCCTATCCCCCAGTTGCACGCCCATTCCGCGCAGGGCATGGGCCAGCCGGCACACGCGCGGCAGCGTTTCCGCATAGGTCTGACGATGAATATCCCCTTCGGTCCGAACCGAGACGATCTCGGCATTCGGATTGGCCTCGGCGGCATATGTCAGAATATCGCTGATCCGCAGCGGCTGCTGCATCATCATGCCTTGCATGAGTCTCCTCCCGTTTTCTCCCTTGGGGAGGTTAGCGCGAAGTCGGTCACGCGCAAATGCGAAAATGTATTCCGCTATGCGATTTTTTCAACATATGGAAAAGGCCGGAGATTTCAGGGATTTAGGCAATATTTCAAGCGGTTACATGTGGGGCTGTGCCGCTCCGTCATTTTTTCCGGTGGTTGCCCTGTGGTCAGACTAACCCTAGGCTGCGGCGCAGCGAGAGGCTCGGGGAGGGCCGTAACTGGACGGGAGGAAGCCTGATGAAGGCAATTGTCAGCCATGAATTCGCGCCGCTGGACGCGCTGAAATACGAAGATGCGCCAGACCCGGCAGCCGAAGGGCGCAAAGTGGTGATCCGGGTCGAGGCCGCAGGGGTGAACTATCCTGACGGGCTGGTCGTGCAGGGGCTGTATCAGATGAAGCCGCCGCATCCGTTCACACCGGGGATGGAGGTGGCCGGGGTGGTCGAAACCGTTGGGCCAGATGTGCGCAACCTGTCTGTCGGGGACCGTGTTGTCACGATTTGCGAGCTGGGTGGCTATGCTGAAAAAGTCGCCGCGGACGAGCGCCGGGTCTTTCCCATCGGGGATATGGACAGCGCGGATGCCTGCGCGTTGATGGTGGCCTATGGCACCTCGCATCATGCGCTGAAACAGCGCGCGGCGCTGCAACCGGGCGAGACTCTGTGCGTGCTGGGGGGCGCTGGCGCCACCGGGATCGCGGCCATTCAGATCGGGAAAATCATGGGCGCGCGCGTGATTGCCGTGTGCTCGACCCCGGAAAAGCGCAAGCTGGCGCAAGAGGCCGGTGCGGACGAAACCATCGGCTATGACAGTCTCAAGGACGATCTGAAGGCGCTGACGGATGGCAAGGGCGTGGATGTGGTCTATGATGTGGTGGGCGGCGCGGCGTTTGACGCGTGCTCGCGTTCGATGGCGCGCAATGGCCGTCTGCTGATCATCGGTTTCGCCAGCGGTGAAATTCCGAAATTCCCGGTGAATCTGGCGCTGGTAAAGGAATATGCCGTGGTCGGTGTATTCTGGGGCAATTTCACCCGCGCCGAGCCGCAGGTCTATGCCGACAACATGAAGCAGCTGATCGGCTGGTATCAGGACGGCAAGGTCAAACCTCTGATCGAGGGGCGCTATCCGCTGTCCGAGGCCGCCGGGGTTTTGAAACGTGTCCTGGGCCGCGGCGCGACGGGGAAGCTGGTGCTGATCCCCTGATATTACTGGCGCTGGCGCGTGCAGCGCCGCGCCTTACCCGCTGGTCCGGGCGATTGTGTTGCGCATCTGAACCAGCTTGGGGCCCAGTTCGTTTTCCAGCCGGTCTATGGGCAGGATATAGGCCGGGCCGCCCAGATTGAACGCCAGCATCGGCGTGTCGCCATGCATGGACCGATACGGCACCGAGACCGCGTTCACATCCGGCTGCCACATACCTTTGTTCAGATAGAAGCCTCGGGTGCGTATCTGTTGGGCGGCTTCCTCGATCTCATCTTGCAGCCGGGACCAGTCCGCGGGCGGAGTGCGTTCCTGAAGGCGTTGCATGATCTGGTTGCGCTCGTGTTCATCCGTGCCCGCGATATAGGCGCGCCCCATTGCCGAGCGCGCCAGGGAAAGCCGCGAGCCCACGTTCAATTGTAGCGAAATCATCCCAGCCGAGGCCCGCGCCGCCGCGATATAGGTCATCTTCATGTCGTCGCGCCCCCCCAGCGCGACCATAACGCCGTCGCCGGATTCATCGGCCAGGCGCTGCATGTGCGGCTGTACGGTTTCACGGATGCGCAGCCCCCCCAGACAGGCATAGCCCAGCCCCAGAACCGGGACACCCATACGGTAGCGTCCGGTTTCTTCGTGATAGACCAGATAGCCCAGCTTCAGCAGGGTGTAGGTCAGGCGTGAAACGGTCGAGTTCGGCAGGCCGGTCCGCTGGGCCAGCTCGCGATTTCCCAGCCCCGAGTGATCACTCGGGCGGAAAGCCCGCAGGATTTCCAGCCCGCGATGCAGGGCGGTTACGAATTGGCGATCACCGGAATGTTCATTCTCGATCAGATCTTCCGAGAGTTCGGTGCTACGCTTTCTCAAGTCTGTCTCCGTGGCGGGGGGCTGGTCTTTGGGCGCGGGCGTTAATCGGACCTACTGTATGGGGCCTTCGCGGGTCAAGCTTAACAGCCTTAAACATTGGCGTTTTCGCGGCTTTGCAGCTCGCGCCAGAGCACCTTGCCTGATCCCGATTTCGGCAGCTCTGGCGTGAATTCGATCACGCGGGGGCATTTATAGGCGGCCATTTCCGCGTGACACCAGTCGATGATCTCTTGGGGGGTGGGGGCTTGTCCGGGTTTGGGAACGATCACGGCCTTCACGCTTTCGCCGCGCCGCTGATCCGGGGTTGCGATGATGCAGACCTCGGCGATGCTGGGGTGTTTGTGCATCATGTTTTCAACCTCGGCCGGCCAGATTTTGAACCCGCTGGCATTGATCATGCGTTTGACGCGATCCACCATGTAGAAATAGCCGGTCTCGTCATAATAGCCCAGATCGCCGGTGCGGATGAAGGTTTTGCCCTCCATCTCGAACAGCGCCTCGTTCGTTGCGCCCGGATTGCGCCAGTAGCCCAGAAAAACCTGCGGACCCGAGGTGACGATCTCGCCCACCTCATGCGGGCCCAGCTGGGTTCCGTCAGAGACGGACAGCACGCGGCAATCCACGTCGAACACCGGCACGCCCAGGCATTGACGGCGCGGCGCATGGGTGGGGTTTATATGGGTCGCGGCCATGGTTTCGGACATGCCGTAGCCTTCGATGTAATCCAGCCCGGTCAGCGTTTTCAGACGGGTGGCGATGGCCTTGGGCATGGCGGCACCGCCGCCGCCGATCGCTTGCAGGCTGCTTAGATCGTAGCGCGTCAGATCGGGCGCGTTGACCAGATCAATCGCCATCGTGGAAATCGAGCGCCAGCGCGTGACCCTGTGCCGCTCTATCAGCCGCGCGGCGGTGCTGCGATCCCAGCGGGTCATGATCACCAGCGTCCCGCCCGAGAAAATCGGCCCGTTCATAGCGGCCTGCATCCCGGTGACGTGGAACAGGGGCAGCACCGAAAGGCTGATGTCCTGACGTGTCATCGGGTTCCAGGCCACGCCGCCGACGCAGGTGACCTGAACGGTGCGATGCGAATGCATACAGCCCTTCGGGTGGCCCGTCGTTCCCGAAGAATAGGGGATCACCGCCAGATCGTCGGGCTGGGCGGTATGCGGATCGGGGGGGCATTGGCTGGCGACAGCATCCGCCCATCGCACGATGCCCGCCCCCTTGATCTGGCTTGCGCGTAGCTGCGCCAGAGCCTGAGGCAGGGGGATGTCATAATCCGGATTGGCCTGCTCGGAATAGGTTGCCGCGATGACGCATTGCAGGTGGTCCTCGTCCAGCAGAGGGGAGACCTGGCTCAGCAGTTCCTGGCCCGCGATCATGATCCGGGCCCCTGAATCCTCGGTATAGTGGATCAGCTCGGCATGGCGGCTCATGGGGTTGACGGGCACCACGACGGCATCGGCGCGCAGAATGGCGTAATAGGCGATCACGAACTGAGGCGCGTTCTGCATATACAGCAACACCCTGTCACCCTTTTGCACGCCGGCATGATGTTGCAGAAAACCGGCCAGGGATTCGACCTGAGCCAGCAGCTGCCCATAGGACATCTGCGCCCCATGATACAGAATTGCGGGGTGATCGGGGGCCTGGGTTGCGCTGTTCAGCAGGTTCTGAAAAATCGTCTGATCGGGCAGTTCCAGGTGATGCGGGACACCTTCGGGCCAGACAGAGAAATGGCGATCAGACATTTCTGCCGCCCTTATATACGCAGGCGTATGGTTGGCTGTCGGCCGCGTGCATTTTGTTCATGACCGTTCCCTCCTCCTCATTTTGGGAAGGTGGCACAGATGGAAGAGTCGATCAATGGTGTGAAATAGAATTCCGCATAGTGGAAGCAATGTGTTCAGCCATGGCTCTTCCGTTGGACGCCATGCGATTCGAGCGTTTCATTTGCCCGTGCCACGCAGGGGGGGCGAGCGCCCAGTTTCGTGGCAATGGCGGAAATAGGCGGTTTTCGAGGGCCGCGCGCAGGATGTGTAACCGCTTGATCGTGATGGTTTCTTTGCCCGGTGATAGGTTTTTCTTTGTCCGGTGACGGATTTATTAAATTCAACTCCCGCGCCAAGCATGTCATATCGGACCCATCGTGTTGCAATCGATAGAATCCGGAAGATTAAAATGACCAGTCAGACCCAAGTCATCTCGAGTGACCTCATTCCATCCGAATTGGCCCCGATTATCGCGGCTTTGTGCGCCGTTTCCAAAGATGTGGCCAAGATCATTGCCAAGGGCCCGCTGGGCCAGTCCCTGGCGCATCAGGTGGGCGAGAACAGCGATGGCGACGGGCAAAAGGCGCTGGACGTGCTTTCGGATGAGATGTTCGCCGAAGCGCTGAAGGATACCTCGGTGCGCTGGTATGCCTCGGAAGAGCAGGAAGACGCGGTTCTGCTGAATGCGGCCGGGAAATATGCGCTGGCGATTGATCCGCTGGACGGGTCTTCGAACATTGATGTGAACGTGTCGATCGGGACGATTTTCTCGATTTACGCCACCAAGGACGGGGCCGAGGAAAGCTTCTTGCGCCCTGCCAATGAACAGCTGGCGGGCGGGTATATCGTCTATGGTCCGGCGACCGCGCTGGTGGTGACTTTTGGCGCGGGGACGCTGCAATTCGTGCTGAACCCCGAGACGGGCCTGTTCGAGCTGGCCGAGACGGCGATGAAAATCCCTGCGACCTCGAAAGAGTTTGCGATCAACGCGTCGAACCAGCGCCATTGGGTCAAGCCCGTGCGCGCCTATATCGACGATTGCCTGGCCGGCGCCGAGGGCCCGCTGGGCCAGAATTTCAACATGCGCTGGGTCGGGTCTCTGGTGGCGGAAACGCACCGGATTCTGACGCGCGGGGGGCTGTTCCTCTATCCGCGTGACGCGCGCGCAGGCTATGAGAACGGCCGCCTGCGGATGGTCTATGAATGCGCGCCCATGGCCTTCTTGGTGGAACAGGCGCAGGGCGAGGCCACCGATGGCGAAACCCCGATCATGCAGCAGGCCGCCGACACGCTGCACGGACGTGCGCCGCTGGTGTTTGGCAGTGCCGAACTGGTGGATGGCGTGGCGTCCTATCATAAATAAGCGGCAGAACCCTGTCCAAAAGGACAGGGTGCGCGCCCGAAGGGTGGAACGCCGCCGCCTGGCGGGCTATGGGCTGAGCAAGGTACCTGGTGCCTCATGCTGCCCAGCCCCGTGGGGGTCAAAATTCCAAGAGGATGCCCAATGGCTTTGATCACCCTTCGTCAATTATTGGACCACGCGGCCGAGCATGGCTATGGCGTGCCGGCCTTCAACATCAACAACATGGAGCAGGGTCTGGCGATCATGCAGGCCGCGCAGAAGGTGGACGCGCCGGTGATCTTGCAAGCTTCGCGCGGGGCGCGCAGCTATGCCGGGGACATCATGCTGCGTCACATGGTGCAGGCGCTGTCGGAAATGTACCCCGATATTCCGATCTGTATGCATCAGGACCACGGCAATAACGAAGCCACCTGCCTTAGCGCCATTCGCCACGGGTTCACCAGCGTGATGATGGACGGCAGTCTTGAGGCGGATATGAAAACGCCCGCGTCCTATGACTACAATGTCGAGATCACCAAACGCGTGACGGATGCGGCCCATTGGGTCGGGGCCAGTGTCGAGGGCGAGCTGGGCGTTCTGGGCAGTCTGGAAACCGGCGAGGCGGCGGCCGAGGATGGCTCGGGGGCCGAGGGCAAGCTGAGCCAGGACCAGCTGCTGACCGATCCCGATCAGGCGGTGGATTTCGTGAAAACCACCAAATGCGATGCGCTGGCGATTGCCTGCGGCACCTCGCACGGGGCCTATAAATTCAGCCGCAAACCGGACGGAGACATCCTGTCGATGTCCACGATCGAGGCGATCAACCGCAAACTGCCCGGCATCCATCTGGTGATGCATGGCTCCAGCTCGGTGCCGCAGCCGTTGCAGGACATGATCAACGCTTTCGGCGGGGACATGCCTCAGACTTACGGCGTGCCGGTCGAGGAAATCGAGCGCGGCATCAAACACGGTGTGCGCAAGGTCAACATCGACACCGATTGCCGCATGGCGATGACCGGCCAGTTCCGCAAAATCGCGACCCAGAAACCGCAGGAATTCGACCCGCGCAAGTTCCTGATCCCGGCGATGCAGGAGATGGAAGACCTGTGCCGCGACCGTTTCGAACGCTTCGGCACGGCCGGCCATGCCAGCCAGATCAAGGTGATCTCGATGGATGATATGGCCGCGCGCTATGCAGACGGGTCTTTGGATCCGTAAGGCGGGCAAAAAAACCGTTCAATAGCTGGCGGGCCCCTTCGAAAACGCCCGAGCGCGTACTATAGAAGGGGCACGTCAATCGCCCATCTGACAAGGAAACGCACATGTCCTTTGACCGCTCCATCAAGATCGCTCCGTCGATTCTGTCTGCCGATTTCGCCAATTTCGGCCAGGAAATCCAAGCCATCGAAGCCCAGGGCGCCGATTGGGTGCATGTGGATGTCATGGACGGGCATTTCGTGCCGAACCTGACTTTCGGCCCGCCCGCGGTCAAAGCGTTCCGCCCGCATGTGAAAACCTTCATGGATGTGCACCTGATGATCGCGCCGGTGGACCCCTATATTCAGGCCTATGCCGATGCGGGTGCCGATATGATCACCGCCCATTGGGAGGCAGGCCCCCACCCGCACCGCACCTTGCAGGCGATCAAGGCGACGGGGAAAATGGCGGGCATTTCGCTGAACCCCGGCACTCCGGCCAGCGTGATCTCTGAGGTTCTGGACCTGGTGGATATGGTTCTGGTCATGAGCGTGAACCCCGGTTTCGGCGGTCAGAAGTTCATTCCCTCATCCGTGGAAAAGGTCCGTCAAATCCGCGAAATGATCGGCGAACGCGAGATCATGATTCAGGTGGATGGCGGTGTGGATCCCGTCACTGTTGGGCCTTTGGTGGCGGCTGGGGCGGATTGTTTCGTGGCTGGCTCGGCCGTGTTCAAAGGGGGCTCGGTTGAGAACCCGGAGGTCTATGGCGAAAACATCCGCGCAATCCGTGCGGCGGCACAGGCCGCGCAGTAAGGTATTGTAATTTATGCAGGTTGCCCCTGGGCGGGCCCGGCAGGAAAGATGTGCCCATGGCAAGTATCGTTTTCGATCTGGATGGCACGCTGATCGACAGCGCGCCGGACATCCGCGCGGCGGTGAACAGGATGCTGGCCGAGGAGGGGTGCGAACCTCTGGATCTGCCGACGATTGTCTCGTTTATCGGGAATGGATTGCCGAAGCTGGTTGAGCGCGTGATCGCGCGGGTCGGGCTGGATGAGGCTCGCCAGGCCGAACTGACGGCGATCACGCTGGCTCATTACAGCGCGGCGGCCACGGATCTGACCCGCCCCTATGCCGGTGTCGCAGAGACCTTGGAGAGGCTGAAACAGGCCGGGCACGTTCTGGCGCTATGCACGAACAAACCCGAAGCGCCGGCCCGCGCCATTTTGCGTGATCTGGGGATGGCGCATTTCTTTGACGGGGTGGTGGGGGGCGACACGCTGAATGTCAAGAAACCCGATCCCGCGCCCTTGTTGCATATCGTTGGGCATCTGGAGCGGGCGGATGTGCTTTATGTCGGGGATAGCGAGGTGGATGCGGAGACGGCTCAGCGCGCGGGTATTCGTTTCGCGCTGTTCACCGGAGGCTATCGTAAAAGCCCGGTCGATCAGATTCCGCATCAGGATGTGTTTGGCGATTTCACGGAGTTGCCGGGGTTGGTGGAGGCGGCCTGTCCGCTGGGGCGCGCCGGGATTTGAGTGTGGAATGAGTATTTGCAGAGCAAAGAAGCGGGGTTAATGCGTCACGCCTGCGAGACGGCTGAGCAGGACCGCGACGTTTTTGACTTTGAATTTGCGCAAGAGGCGGGCGCGGACGTCCTCGACCGTGCGGGGGGACAGGCTGAGCACCTTGGCGATTTCCTTGCTGGTGTAGCCGCGTGAGAGCCACATGAGGACTTCGCGTTCGCGCGGGGTGAGGGTGGGGCCTTCGGGGTCGGTGTCGATCAGGGCGAAGCTGAGGACGATGCGGTCCAGTGGGCTGTCCGGGGTCAGGGTGCGGGCGCGGAAGCGGCACCAGAATTGGTGCCCATCGCGGTGGCGCATCAGACGTTCGTCGGAATAGGGCAGGGATTGGCGCAGCGGTTCCAGCCCGATGTCCCTGATCTGGTGAAATTCCTGATCGGTGCCGTAGAGCAGGCGGAAGCTTTGACCGATCAGATCCTGTTTGTCATAGCCGAACATATGCGCAAACGAGCCATTACAGGCGCGGATCACGCGTTGCTCGGTCAGGGCGATGCCCATGGGGGCGCTGTCGAAGGCCAGGGTTTCCAGATCGTTCATATGTCACCGTGTTCATACGGTATTGGCACCGTATGCGCTAGGGATGCATGGTTTTGAGAGCAAATGCAAGCAGCAGAGGATCATCGCCTGCATGACCATCGACCAGCGCCTGAGTGACGAGATTGATGCCCGCCGTGAGGATTTGATCCAGCTGACGGGCGATCTGATCCGCATCCCGACGCTGAATCCTCCGGGTGAGAATTACCGTGACATCTGCGAGTTTCTGGCCAATCGGTTGCGCCCGCAGGGGTTTGCGATTGAGCTGGTGCGGGCGCATGGGGTCCCTGGCGACAGTGAGAAATACCCGCGCTGGAATGTGATTGCGCGGCGCGAGGGAAAGCGTTTGGGCGATTGCGTACATTTCAACAGCCATATTGATGTGGTGGATGTGGGGCTGGGCTGGACGGTGGACCCGTTTGGCGGCGCGTTGATCGACGGGAAGGTTTACGGGCGCGGGGCCTGTGACATGAAGGGCGGGCTGGCGGCCAGTATCGTGGCGGCCGAGGCGTTTATTGCCGTGTGTCCGGATTTTGCCGGAGCCATTGAAATCAGCGGCACGGCCGATGAGGAATCGGGGGGATTTGGCGGGGTAGCCTATCTGGCGCAGCAAGGGTTTTTCGCCCCCGAGCGGGTGCAGCATGTGATCATCCCCGAGCCGTTGAACAAGGACCGGATTTGCCTGGGCCACCGCGGCGTATGGTGGGCCGAGATCGAGACATTTGGCGAGATCGCCCATGGCTCGATGCCCTTTCTGGGGGACTGCGCCGTGCGCCACATGGGGGCCGTGATGGAGGAGATGGAGCACAGCCTGTTCCCTGCCCTGGCGCAGAAACGCACGGATATGCCGGTGGTGCCCGAAGGGGCCAAGCAATCGACGCTGAATATCAACTCGATCCACGGCGGTCAGGCCGAGGGGGATGCCGATTTCACCGGATTGCCCAGCCCCTGCGTGCCCGACAGTTGCCGGATGGTCATCGACCGGCGTTTCCTGATCGAAGAGGATATCGACGATGTGCAGGCCGAGGTGATGGAGGTGCTGCGCAAGGTCGAGGCCGACCGCGACAGTTTCCGCTATGACGTGCGCGAGCTGCACCGCGTCCTGCCGACCATGACGGAAAAAGACGCTCCGATTGTGAAAACCGTGGCGCAGGCGATTTTGGACACGATGGGGACGGATGCGCAATTCGTGGTCAGCCCCGGCACCTATGATCAAAAGCATATCGACCGTATCGGCAAGCTGCATAACTGCATCGCCTATGGGCCGGGGATTTTGGATTTGGCGCACAAACCGGATGAATATGTCGGTGTGGATGATATGCTCGATTCTGCGAAGGTGATGGGCCGCACGCTGATCGAGCTTTTGGCAAGCCCGGAAGAGGCGGCCTGACAACAGGGAGAAAGAGGATGACTTTTAAGGGACTTAAGACCGGCTTGATCAGCGCGCTTGCGCTGGCGGCCAGCGTTGGGGTGGCTCACGCGAAAACCGATATTGTCGTGGCGATGCAGCTGGAGCCGCCGCATCTGGACCCGACCTCGGCCGCTGCCGGGGCGATTGACTCGGTGCTGTATTCCAACGTCTTCGAGGGGCTGACCCGGTTTGGCGCGGATGGGTCTGTGAACCCCGGCCTGGCCAAAAGCTGGGAGATTTCCGAGGACGGGACCGAGTATACCTTTCATCTGAATGAGGGCGTGACCTTCCATGATGGCAGCGCGATGGACGCTGAGGACGTGAAATTCAGCCTGGATCGCGCCCGCGCCGAGGACAGCGCCAATGCGCAGAAGGCCCTGTTTGCAGGGATCACGGATGTGACCGTGGTGGACCCGATGACCGTCAAGGTCACGCTGGACGGGCCGAACGGATCCTTCCTGTTCAACATGGCCTGGGGCGACGCGGTGATTGTCGCGCCTGAATCGATTGAAAACATCAAAACCGCCCCGGTGGGCACGGGGGCGTTCAAGTTCTCTAACTGGGTGCAGGGCGATAAGATCGACCTGGAGAAGAATACCGCGTATTGGGGCACGCCGGCCAAGCTGGATAAGGTGAGCTTCAAATTCATCAGCGACCCGACCGCCGCATTCGCTGCCGTGATGGCCGAGGATGTGAATGCTTTCGTCGGCTTCCCCGCGCCGGAAAACCTGCCTCAGTTTGAGGCGGACCCGCGGTTCCAGGTGCTGGTTGGCTCGACCGAAGGGGAAACCATCCTGTCCACCAATAACAAGATGCCTCCGCTGGATAATGTGAAAGTGCGCGCGGCTGTGGCCCATGCGATCGACCGGCAGGCGATCATCGACGGCGCGATGTTTGGTTATGGTACGCCGATTGGCACTCATTTTGCACCGCACAACCCCGATTACGTCGATCTGACGGGGGGCAGTGCCTATGATCCGGAAATGGCCAGGAAACTGCTGGCCGAGGCCGGATACCCCGATGGGTTCAAGACCACGCTGAAACTGCCGCCGCCGTCCTATGCGCGGCGCGGAGGCGAGATTATCGCGGCCCAGCTACGCGCCGTGGGGATCGAGACCGAGATCAGCAATCTGGAATGGGCGCAATGGCTGGAGCAGGTGTTCCGCGGCAAGGATTACGGGCTGACCATTGTCAGCCACACCGAACCGTTTGACATCGGGATCTATGCGCGGCCTGATTACTATTTCCAGTATGACAGCGCGGTGTTTCAGGCCTTGAATACGGCGCTGGCCGCCGAGAGCGACCCGGCGCGGCGCTCTGAGCTGCTGACAGCGATGCAGGAGAAGATCAGCGGTGATTATGTGAACGGCTATCTGTTCCAGCTGGCCTTCCCGACCGTGGCGAATGCCAAGGTGATGGGCCTGTGGAAGGATGCGCCGACCCAGGCGACGGATATGACCGGGGTTTACTGGGCCGAGTGATCTGAGCGCGGGCGTTCGTGCATGAGGGGATGTGCGGACGCCTCCGGCGGGAGTATTTCCGTCAGAAAGAAACGAAGAAGGGTGCGGGGCCCTCGTAAGGTGGGTGACGGGCGAGATGCTGCGCTATTTTCTGAAAAGAATGGTGTCTTTGGGGCTGAGCCTGGCGGTGGCCTCGGTGGTGATTTTCCTGGCGCTTGAGGTCGTGCCGGGGGATCCGGCGGCCTATATGCTGGGGATTAATGCGCAAGAGGATACGCTGGCTGCGCTGCGTGAGGAACTGGGGTTGGATGACTCGGTTCTGGAGCGGTATGTGTCCTGGGTGGGCGGGATGCTGACCGGGGATTTCGGGGTGTCCTATACGTATCGCACGCCGGTGGCCGAGATGATTGGCGAGCGGCTTTGGGTGTCGCTGCCGCTGGCGATTTATGCGCTGACGCTGAGCACGGCAATTGCCTTTCCTGCCGGGATCTGGGCGGCGAGCAGACGCGGATCGGCCGTGGATGTAGGGGTGATGGGGGTGACGCAGCTGGGCGTGGCGATCCCGAATTTCTGGTTTGCGATGCTGATGGTGCTGGTTTTTGCGATCAATTTGCGGTGGTTTTCGGCCGGCGGGTTTTTTGGCTGGGAGGCTGGCTTTTTTGCGGCGGTGAAGTCGCTGACCCTGCCTGCGGTGGCGTTGGCTTTGCCTCAGGCCAGTATTCTGGCGCGGGTGATGCGGTCGTCTTTGCTGGATACGCTGAGCGAGGATTTCATCCGCACGGCGCGGGCCAAGGGGCTGAGCAAGCGGCAGGCATTATGGGGGCACGCGTTGCGCAATGCGTTGATTCCGGTGCTGACGATTATCGGATTGCAGTTTTCGTTTCTGCTGGCTGGCGCGATTATTATCGAGAACGTGTTTTTCCTGCCGGGGCTGGGGCGGCTGGTGTTCCAGTCGATCAGCGCGCGGGATCTGATTGTGGTGGAATCGGTGGTGATGCTGCTTGTCTTTGCCGTGATCGTGGTGAATTTCGCGGTGGATATGGCCTATGCGCTGGTGGATCCTCGGCTGAGGGGGCGGCGCTGATGGGCAATCGGAACCTGTGGATCGGCACGATTCTGACGCTGATTTTTGCCGGGGCGGCGGTGCTGAGTTTCGCCTGGGTGCCTTATGACGTGACCGGGCTGGACATCGCCAACAAGATCAAGCCGCCCAGTGCCGCGCATCCTTTGGGGACGGATCATTTTGGCCGCGATATTCTGAGCATGATCATGGTGGGGGCGCGGACCTCGATCGCGGTTGCCTTGGTGGCGGTGGGGATCGGTATGGGGGTCGGGGTGCCGTTGG
This sequence comes from Youngimonas ophiurae (nom. illeg.), assembly GCF_049803795.1. Taxonomy (NCBI): domain Bacteria; kingdom Pseudomonadati; phylum Pseudomonadota; class Alphaproteobacteria; order Rhodobacterales; family Roseobacteraceae; genus Thalassovita; species Youngimonas ophiurae (nom. illeg.). The sequence goes on along the minus strand of NZ_JBNAGJ010000002.1, from coordinate 377,770 downwards.
GGCTGGCGGCGGCGGCGCGCAAGGGCGGGCTGATGGACGAGCTGATCATGCGCGGCAACGATCTGGTTTTTGCCTTTCCCAGCCTGCTGATCGCCATCATGATCACCGCCGTTTTCGGGGCCTCGGCGTTGAATGCGATCATCGCGATTGGCATTTTCAACATCCCGGTTTTCGCGCGGCTGACGCGCTCGGGGGCGCTGAGCCTGTGGACGCGGGACTATGTGATGGCGGCGCGGGTGTCGGGGAAATCGGCGGCGCGGATCTCGGTCGAGCATATCCTGCCCAACGTGTTGAACCTGCTGATCGTGCAGGGGACGATCCAGTTCTCACTGGGCATCCTGGCCGAGGCGGGGCTGAGCTATGTGGGGCTGGGCGCGCAGCCGCCGACGCCGTCCTGGGGGCGGATGCTGGCGGACAGTCAGACGATGATTTCATTCGCGCCGCATATGGCCCTGTTCCCCGGATTGGCGATTTTGCTGACGGTGTTGGGGCTGAACCTGATGGGCGATGGGCTGCGTGATCTGTTTGACCCCAAACTGCGGAGAGCACGGACATGAGCCTGTTGCAGATCGAAGGGCTGAACCTGTCCATTCATGGCGCTCCGATCCTGAAGAATGTGGGGCTGTCAGTTGCGCCCGGCCAGATCGTCGGCGTGATTGGCGAAAGCGGCTCGGGCAAGTCGATGACTGCTTTTGCGGCGCTGCAACTGCTTCCACACGGCTCCGTATGTTCTGGGCGGATCATTCTGAATGGGCAGGATGTTCTGAACATGCCCGAGCCATCCCTGTGCCAGATGCGTGGCCGTGATGTGGGTATGGTTTTTCAGGAACCGATGACCGCGTTGAACCCGATCAAGACCATCGGCGATCAGGTGGCCGAGACCATTCTGATTCATGAGAACGTCAGTCGCTCCGAGGCTCTGACCCGCGCAGCCGAGGCGCTGACACGGGCCGAACTTCCCCAAGACAGGTTCCCCCTGGGGCGTTATCCACACGAGCTGTCCGGCGGCCAAAGACAGCGTGTGGTGATCGCGATGGCCATCGCTCTGCGCCCCAAACTGCTGATCGCGGACGAGCCGACAACGGCGCTGGACGTAACCACGCAGGCGCAGATCCTGACTCTGCTGCGCAAGCTGGTACAAGAGGAAGGCATGGGGCTTTTGCTGATCAGCCATGATCTGGCGGTGGTCGCGGATATGGCCGATGAGATCGTGATCATGCGCCAAGGTGAAGTCGTTGAATCTGGCGCGGCGGACTGGCTGTTGCGCAACATGCGGCACCCGTATTCGAAGGCGCTTCTTGAGGCCTCGGCCCATCAGCCCGACCGTTCCACAGACGAGCCGTCAGAGGTTCTTCTGGACGTTCGCAATGTCGTGCGCGACTACACGATTCACCGTCAGGGCTGGTGGGGCGGCACGCAGACATTCCGCGCGGTGAAAGGCGTCAGTTTCCAATTGCGTCAGGGCGAAAGCCTGGGCTTGGTGGGCGAATCCGGCTGCGGAAAATCCACGTTAACCCGTGCCATTCTGGGGCTGGAAGAGACTCAGGGCGGAGAAATTATCGCTTTTGGTCAAAGAGTTGGACGGGATTTTCCCAATTCTCTTAGATCCGGTATACAGGTCGTTTTTCAAGATCCCTACAGCAGCTTCAACCCCCGTTGGAAAGTTGCGCGTCTGGTGGCCGAGCCTTTTCATCTGGCGCACAGACGTCCCGATGACTGGCGCGCTCGGGTCGCCAAAGTGCTGGAGGACGTGGGCATTGGCGCCGACGCGATGGAGCGCTACATCCATGAATTCAGCGGGGGGCAGCGGCAGCGGATCGCCATTGCGCGCGCTCTTATTCTGCGGCCGGAAATCGTAATTCTGGACGAGGCCGTCAGCGCGCTGGACGTCAGCATCCGCGCACAGATTCTGGATCTTCTGGCGACGCTGCAAACGGAATACCGGCTGGCCTATCTGTTCATCAGCCACGACCTGCGCGTTGTGCGCTCGATCACCGATCGGGTGATGGTGATGCGCGCGGGCGAGATCGTGGAACAAGGCGCCACCGCGCAGGTCTTTGACGACCCGCAGCATGACTATACCCAGCAATTGATTGCCGCCGCGCCGGTTCTGCCGGAGGACGTGACAAACGGAGAGAACGATGACCGAGCTGAACCTGTGGTTTGACCCCACGAAATGCCTGATCAATGGGAAATGGGTAAGGCCGGCCTCGGGGCAGGTGTTGCCGCTGATGGATCCCTCCACCGGGGCCGAGATCGGCGCGATAGCCCGCGGTGGAGCCGAGGATATTGACGCTGCGATTGACGCCGCCCGCGCCGCATTTGAAGGGGAGTGGGGGCGGACTCCGGCCTCCGTACGGGGGCGTATCCTGCTGAAGCTGCGCGACCTTGTGATGACCCAAGTCGAGGATCTGGCCCGGATCGAGGCAATGGATGTAGGCAAGCCGCTGAAACAGGCGCGGGCGGACGCGATTGCCCTGGCGCGCTACTGCGAATTCTACGGCGGTGCGGCGGACAAACTGCATGGGGAAACGATTCCCTATCTGGAGGGCTATACCGTTTATACGCTGCGCGAGCCGCATGGTGTGACCGGCCATATCGTGCCGTGGAATTACCCGATGCAGATCATCGGCCGCTCGGTTGGCGCGGCTCTGGCGACGGGCAATGCCTGCGTTCTGAAACCGGCCGAGGACGCCTGCCTGACCGCTTTGGCCTTTGCCGATATGGCGAAAGAGGCGGGCCTGCCCGATGGCGTTCTGAATGTCGTGCCTGGGCTGGGATCCGAGGCAGGGGCCGCGCTTAGCGCTTCGGACAGGATCGACCATATCAGTTTTACTGGCTCGGTCGCGACGGGGGTGAATGTGCAGATGGCCGCCGCGCCGAACGTGGTGCCGGTGACGCTGGAACTGGGGGGCAAGTCGCCTCAGATCGTGTTCGACGATGCCGATATTGACGCGGCCCTGCCGTTTTTGGTGAATGCGGGGATTCAGAATGCGGGGCAGACGTGCTCGGCCTCCAGCCGGATTTTGGTGCATCGCTCGGTGCACGATCAGGTGTTGGCGCGGATGGCCGAGCGATACAGCGCCTTGCAGGTGGGGCCTGCGTTGGCCGATCTGGACGTGGGGCCGCTGATCTCGGCCAAGCAGCGTGGGATTGTCAGCGGTTTTCTGGCGAAAGGGGCCGATCTGGAAACCGCGGCGCAGGGGGTTTTGCAGGACGCGCCCGAGGGGGGGAATTTCCTCCGGCCTACGCTGTTCGCCGGTGTGGCCCCCGATCACGCGCTGGCGCGGGACGAGATTTTCGGCCCGGTGCAGGTGGTCATCCCGTTCGAGGATGAGGACGAGGCCATCGCCATCGCGAACGGCACGGATTACGGGCTGGTGGCCTCGGTCTGGACGCAGAATGGCGCGCGGCAGATGCGCATGGCCAAACGCATCCGTACGGGACAGGTGTTTATCAACAACTACGGCGCTGGTGGCGGGGTCGAGCTGCCCTTTGGCGGGATGGGGAAATCCGGGCATGGCCGGGAAAAGGGGTTTGAGGCGATGTATGGATTCACCACGCTGAAAACTGTCGCGGCCTTGCATGGATGACGCGGCGCCGCACCGGCTGCTGGAGGCCGCGCGCCAGGCCCGCGCCTTTCTGGAGCCTCATTGGGCGGCATGGCACCGGCGTGCGGGCAGCCCGAAGAAACGGACGCTTAGCCAGGGGACGTGTGGCCGCTCCAGCCTGTTTGTGCGGGATGTGCTGCGCAGCCGTGGAATCCCAGCCGAATTTGTGATCGGCAGTCCGGCGCTTGGGCCGCAGGGATACCGGCTGGACGGGGTGTGGCACGGACATGCCTGGGTCCAAAGCGGGGGATGGATCGTGGATGTGACGGCCGATCAATTCGGTGCGCCCGGTGTCATGATCACGCGCCTTGGGGATCAGCGATACAAGGCCGGCCAGGACACAGCCGAGCCGGAATTCCAGCTGTTGCGCCAGCAAGCGGCGCGGCAGTTACTGAAGAATTGGACTGAAAAACTGGGAGAGATGCATGAGACTTGAAGGAAAGCGCGCCATCGTGACAGGGGGCGCCAGCGGGTTCGGCGCTGGCATCGCACGGAAATTCGCCGCCGAGGGCGCGCAGGTGATGGTGGCCGATCTGAACGCAGATCTGGCGGCGCAGGTGGCTGCGGATATCGGTGGGATCGCGGTGCAGGTGGATGTCTCGGATGCCGCCAGCGTGGCGGCGATGGCGGAGAAGGTGCAATTGGACTGGGCCGGGGTGGAGATCATCGTCAACAACGCCGGGGTGACTCATCTGCCCAAACCGATGGAGACAGTCACGGACGCGGAATTCGACCGCGTTTTCAACGTGAACTGCAAAAGCGTCTACCTGATGGCGCGGGCGTTCAATCCGATGATGGTGGCGGCCAGAGCGGGGGCGATTTTGAACGTGGCCTCGACAGCGGGGCTTAGCCCGCGTCCGAACCTGAACTGGTACAATGCCTCGAAGGGATGGATGATCACCGCGACGAAAACCATGGCGGTGGAACTGGCCCCCAAGGGCATCCGCGTGAATGCCCTGTGTCCGGTAGCGGGGGAAACGCCGCTTTTGTCCAGTTTCATGGGCGAGGATACGCCCGAGATGCGCGCCAAGTTCCTGTCCACCATTCCGATCGGGCGGTTTTCCACCCCCGAGGATCTGGGAAATGCGGCCTGCTTTCTGTGCTCGGACGAGGCCAGCATGATCACCGGCACCGCGATGGAGGTGGATGGCGGGCGCTGTATCTAAAGGCTGGGGGCGGGCTCTTTGGAGAGGGTCGCCCTCTCGGCCGCGTCAAGACGGTTCAAGGCACTGATTTTGCACCCAGTTTCCCGTAGGGCGCGGCTCCAGATTTTGCGAACGGACTGCGCAGACCAGGGCAGGACTGCCTGGGCCGCCCAGGCGCGGGCCTCGGGGGGTAGATTGTCAAAGGCGGCCATCGGATTCCCGGCGGCGCGTCTGCGTTTCTTTAGCTGGGTAGACAGGTTTCGGGTCATTGCGGCACTTGGTTTTATGAATGATTAGGTAATAACATTACATTTCTGGCGTCAAGCCCGGAAACCCCGTTCAGAAGGATACGGGTTTATACTGAATTGACGGTTAACCCGCTCAGTTTCTAGCATTAGCCCAAGACAACACGTCTATATTGATCAGGGAGGATCACCGTGAAACGTACAGTTCTGACCGGGCTTGTCTCGGCGCTGGCACTGGCTGCAACCGGCGCGATGGCGGACATCAAGATTGCCCATGTCTATGGCAAAACCGGCCCGTTCGAGGCCTATGCGAAACAGTCTCATGACGGGCTGATGCTGGGGCTGGAATATGCGACCGGCGGCACGATGGAGATTGACGGCGAAAAGATCGTGGTGATCGAAAAGGACACTCAGCTGAAGCCCGACAACGGCAAGGCCCTGCTGGAAGAGGCCTATGGCGATGACGAGGTTGATCTGGCCGTGGGGCCGGTCAGCTCGGGCGTGGCGCTGGCGATGCTGCCGGTGGCCGAGGAATATGAAAAGATCCTGATCGTCGAGCCGGCCGTGGCCGACAGCATCACCGGCGCGAACTGGAACCGCTATATTTTCCGCACCGGGCGCAACAGTTCGCAAGATGCGGTGGCGAATGCGATTGCGCTGGCGGGCGATGACGTGAAAATCGCAACCCTGGCGCAGGATTATGCCTTTGGCCGTGACGGGATCGCTGCGTTCAAAGAGGCCCTGGCCGGAACCGGCACCGAAATCGTGGCCGAGGAATACGTGCCCACCGACACCACTGATTTCACCGCTGCGGCCGAGCGTATCTTCAACGCGATGAAGGATGTCGAAGGCACCAAGAAACTGTTCGTGATCTGGGCCGGCGGCGGCAACCCCATGAGCAAGATCCAGGCGATGGATCCGGGCCGTTTTGGCATCCAGATGGCAACCGGGGGCAATATCCTGGCGGCTCTGGCCTCGTATAAACAGTTTCCGGGAATGGAAGGCGCGACCTATTATTTCTACGAAAACCCCAAAAACGAGATCAACGACTGGCTGGTGAAAACCCACCAAGAGCGTTACGGCACGCCGCCCGATTTCTTTACTGCGGGTGGTATGGCAGCCGGTCTGGCCGTGGTTGAGGCGATCAAAAAGGCCGGAGGCACCGACACCGAGGATCTGATCACCGCCATGGAAGGCATGGAATGGGACACGCCCAAGGGTAAGATGAAGTTCCGCGCCGAGGACCATCAGGCGATGCAATCCATGTATCACTTCAAGATCAAGGTCGAGGACGGCGTCGAATGGGCGATCCCCGAACTGGTGCGCGAACTGACCATTGATGACCTGCCGATCCCGGTCCGGACTGGCGAATAATCTGAACGGCTTTGCGCCGGGGGTGGCTGTGCGCTGCCCCCGGTGTTTGTATTTCCCCCACAGTGGGGCTTTCTCTGACAGGATAAGACGATGAGCAGGGTAATTCTGCAAACGCATGACCTGACGGTCCGATTTGGCGGGCATGTGGCCGTGGATCACGTCAGCTGCGCCTTCAAAACCGGCCAGCTGACGGCCATTGTCGGCCCCAACGGGGCGGGTAAAACCACGTATTTCAATCTGATCTCGGGGCAGATTCCGTCCTCGGAGGGGCGGGTCGAGCTGAACGGGCGCGACATCACCAAAGGCTCGGTTTCGCAGCGCTGCGATTTGGGAATTGGGCGCGCGTTTCAGCTGACGAACCTGTTTCCGAACCTGTCCGTATTGGAAAACGTCCGGCTGGTGATCCAGTCAAAGGCCAAGATGGGGTTCAGCTTTTTCTCGATGGCGGATGGGCACGCGGAAATCACCGATCGGGCGATCGCGGTACTGGAGAAGGTAAAGCTCTATGATCTGCGCGATCAGACGGTTTCAGCGCTGAGCCACGGCAACCAGCGCAAACTGGAGGTGGCGATGCTGATCGCCCTGGATCCGCTGGTTTATATGTTCGACGAACCCACCGCCGGCATGAGCGTTGATGAGGCCCCCGTCGTGCTGGACCTGATCGCCGAGCTGAAGGCCGAGAAAGACCGCACCATCCTGCTGGTCGAGCATAAGATGGATGTGATCCGGACGCTGGCGGATCGTATCATCGTTTTGCATAACGGTGCGCTGGCGGCTGACGGCGATCCGGTCGAAGTGATGGCCAGCGATGTCGTCCAAGAGGCCTATATGGGCAAGGAGCTGGAAGATGTCTGACCCGATCCTGAAGCTGGAAGGCGTCTATACCGATATTGCGCAATATCACATTTTGCAGGGTGTCGATCTGGAGGTGCCGCGCGGCGGGGTGACCATGCTGCTGGGCCGCAACGGGGTGGGCAAGACCACGACCTTGCGCACCATTATGGGCCATTGGCGGGCCAAGGCCGGTAAAGTGCTGCTGGACGGGCAGGACATTGCCGCCCGGCCGACGCCGCAGATTGCGCGGATGGGTGTGGGCTATGTGCCCGAAAACATGGGGATCTTCAGCGATCTGACGGTCGAGGAGAACATGATCCTGGCGGCGGCCTCGGGGCCGATTGACAACGCGCGGCTGGAGTGGATTTTCACCGTCTTTCCGCCGCTGAAAACTTTCTGGAAGGGGCACGCGGGAAACCTGTCTGGCGGGCAGAAACAGATGCTGTCCATTGCCCGCTCGATGATTGAGGAGCGCAGCCTGTATCTGATCGACGAACCCACAAAGGGGCTGGCGCCGGCGATTATCTCGACCATGGCGCGGGCGCTGCGTGAGTTGAAAGAGCAGGGGGCCTCGATCCTGCTGGTGGAACAGAATTTCAGCGTGGCCAAGGCCCTGGGGGACAGCTGCGTGGTGATGGATGATGGGCGTGTCGTCTGGACCGGCGCGATGGCCGAACTGGCCGGCAGCGCCGAATTGCAGGAACGCCTGATGGGGCTGAGCATGGAGGCACACCAATGAGTGCGCGTCGGGTGTCAGGGGCATTGGGAAACGGTCGTCACGGGGGCGTGGGTGGAAAAGGTGACGTTTTCTGCGCCTCCGGCGGGAGTATTTTCGTCAAAAAGAAGGGGGGTGGCGTATGAGTGCGGCTCCGAAACATGCGCCGACAATGGCGAAGATGAGTGTGGCCGATCGGATCGGGCCCTGGCTGCCTGTTCTGTTGGTGCCGATGATTATGCTGGTGGGGCTGGTGCTGATCCCTTCGAGTTCGAGCTGGTTGACGCTGACGGTGAGCGGGCTGGCGATGGGGATGATGATTTTCATCATGGCCAGTGGGATGACCTTGGTTTTTGGTCTGATGGATGTGATCAATTTTGGCCATGGGGTGTTTATTTCGGTCGGGGCGTTTGTGGGGGTCAGTGTGTTGCTGGTTCTGGCGGGCATGACCGAGGCCCCCAGTCTGATGCTGAATCTGCTGGCCGTTCTGCTGGCGATCATCGCGGCGGCGCTGGCGACGGGTGTTCTGGGCTGGGCGTTCGAGCGGGTGATCGTGAAGCCGGTCTATGGGTTTCATCTGAAGCAGATCCTGGTGACGATGGGCGGTCTGATCGTGGTAGAGCAGTTGATCGTGGTGCTTTGGGGCCCTGAGGAGATTTACATCTTGCGCCCGCAGGCCTTGCAGGGGGCGATCACCTTTGCCGGGGCGGCGCTGGAGAAATACCGTCTGGTGGCTGTGGGGGTTGGTTTGGCTTTGTTTTTGGGGATGCGTTATGTGCTGCGCTCGACCAAGATCGGGCTGATCGTCCGCGCAGGCGTTGAAAACGGAGAGATGGTTCAGGCGCTGGGCTATCGTCTGCGGCTGGTGTTTGTGGGGGTGTTCGTGGCGGGCTCGGCCCTGGCGGGGCTGGGCGGCGTGATGTGGGGGCTCTACCAAGAGGTGATCACTGCGCATATGGGCCAGCACATGATGATCCTGATTTTCATTGTGGTGATCATCGGCGGGCTGGGCAGTGTCGAGGGTTGTTTCATCGGTGCCCTGCTGGTGGGGCTGCTGCAAAACTATATCGCGTTTTTGGAACCCAAGGCCGCGCTGATTTCGAACATCGCCCTGATGGTGGCCATTCTGATGTGGCGCCCGCAGGGAATGATCCCGGTTGTGAAGGCGAAATAAGATGATTGTGAAGCTTCTCTCGGGCGATATGCCCCGCAGCACCGTGCTGGCTGTCATTTTGGGTGTGATCCTGTTCGCGCTGGCCTTTGCGCCTTTCATTTTTCCTGGTGTGCGATCCGTGGATACGGCGGCGCGGATCTGCGTGTTTATCCTGCTGGTGGCGTCTTACGATCTGATGCTGGGCTATGGGGGCATCGTCAGTTTTGCCCACACCATGTTCTTTGGCATGGGGGCCTATGGCGTGGCGCTGGCCTGTACGCATATGGATCGCGGCTTTGGCGCGCTGATTGTCGGCGCGGGATCGGGGGCCATTCTGGCGGCAGTCGTGGCCTTTCTGATCGGGCTGTTCAGCCTGCGGGTGCGTGCGATTTTCTTTGCGATGATCACCCTGGCGGTGGCCAGTGCGGTGGCGGTTCTGGTTAGCCAGCTGTCCGGTTTGACGGGCGGCGAGGACGGGCTGAACTATAAGATCCCGCGCGAGCTGACCCCGGCTTTCCGTTTTGGCAAGGAAACCTTCGGCGGAGAGATCCTGGGCGTCAAAACCAACGGCAAGCTGCTGAATTACTATGTGGTCTTCATCGGCTCGTTCCTGTTGTTCCTGCTGCTCTTGCGGATCGTCAATTCGCCGTTTGGCCGTGTGTTGCAGGCCATTCGCGAGAATGACTTTCGCGCGGAATCCATCGGCTATCGGGTGGTGAACTATCGCACTGCGGCGACCTGCATTTCGGCGGCGGTGGCGGCTTTGGCGGGGGCGCTTTATGCGATCTGGCTGCGGTATGTGGGGCCCGACACGGTGCTGAGCTTCGATATCATGGTGGACATCCTGCTGATGGTGGTGATCGGCGGAATGGGCACCATGTATGGGGCCGTGATTGGGGCGGCTCTGCTGGTGATTGCGCAAAATTACCTTCAGGGGCTGATGGGCGCGGCCTCGGGCGCGGTTGAGGGGGTGCCTTTGTTGCCGGACCTGCTGGATGCCGATCGCTGGCTGTTGTGGCTGGGGATCCTGTTTATCCTAAGCGTCTATTTCTTCCCCACAGGCGTGGTTGGGCGTCTGCGCGCGGGGAAATAGGCGCGCGCCGCCAGTCAAAACCCTAAGGGCGCAACCAAGTTCCGGGTTGCGCCCTTTTGTGTTTTCGGATCAATCTGCACGACCTTTGGGAGGAGGGATCAACATGGGAGCCGGATTGGTGCTGCTCTGCGCGGCCTATGTTCTTAGTCAGTTTTATCGCTCGTTTCTGGCGGTGCTGACGACGGTACTGGAGCAGGACGTGGGCGCGACGGCGCAGGATCTGGCGAATGCCTCGGGGCTATGGTTCCTGGCCTTTGCCGCGATGCAGATTCCGGTGGGCGCTGCGCTGGATCGGATCGGGCCACGGCGTACGGCCGGGGCGCTGCTGCTGATCGGAGGCGCCGGTGGTGCGGTCCTGTTCGGCGTGGCCACGGCTCCGCAGCATATTTCCTGGGCGATGGCGCTGATCGGTGTGGGGTGCTCGCCCGTGCTGATGGCCAGCTATTACATTTTCGCGCGCAATTACCCGGCCAAGGTGTTTGCAACCCTGGCGGCCGTTCTGCTGGGGGTGGGCAGCACCGGGAACCTGCTGGGCGCGTTGCCCATGGCGATGGCGGCAGAGACCTTTGGCTGGCGCGAGACTCTGTTCGGGCTGGCGGCGGTCAGCGCGGCGGTTGCGATTGGTATCTGGCTGACGGTCAAAGACCCCGAGACCGTGCATCACCAGCAAAAGGGCAGCGTTCTGGACCTGCTGAAAATGCCCGCCCTGTGGCTGATATTCCCGCTGGCCTTTGTGCAATACGCGCCGGCGGCTGGGCTGCGGGGGCTGTGGATCGGCCCCTACCTGACCGAGGTTTTCGCCTTCGATGCCGCTCGGGTGGGGAATGCGACGCTGATCATGGGGGTGGCGATGATCCTGGGCACCTTTGCCTATGGCCCGCTGGATCGCCTGCTGGGCACCCGAAAATGGGTGATTTTCACCGGCAATCTGGTGGGGGCGGGGGCCCTGGCGGCGCTGTGGCTGCTGCCTGTGGGCAGCCCCTGGATGGCGATGGCGCTGTTTGCGATGGTCGGGTTCTTTGCCGCGGCCTATCCGATGATCATGGCCCATGGGCGCAGCTTTTTCCCGGCGCATCTGGTGGGGCGCGGGGTGACGCTGATGAACCTGTTTTCGATCGGGGGCGTGGGCGTGTTTCAGGTGGCCACGGGGCAGCTGCATCGCGCGGTCAGCGCAAAGGGCGGCGCGCCTCAGGCCCCGTATGAGGCGCTCTTTGTGCTGTTTCTTGCCGCGATGGCTGTGGGGCTGGCGCTATACCTCTTTTCCCGAGACCGCGTGGACTAGCAAAACCTCTTTTATCCTGCGTTCCCCTGCGGTATGGAGCCTCGTCCTAAACAAAGGAGTTGCTCGAAATGGGCTATAATGTCGTCGTCGTCGGCGCCACGGGGAACGTGGGCCGTGAAATGCTGAACATCCTGGCGGAACGTCAGTTCCCGGTGGAGAAGATTGCCGTGCTGGCCAGCCGTAAATCGCTGGGCACCGAGGTCAGCTTTGGCGACAAGACCCTGACCACCGAGGATCTGGACACCTTTGATTTCACTGGCTGGGACATGGCGCTGTTCGCCGTGGGTTCGGCCGCGACGAAGGAATACGCGCCCAAGGCCGCCGCGGCGGGCTGTGTGGTGATCGATAACAGTTCGCTCTATCGCTACGATCCGGACATCCCGCTGATCGTCCCCGAGGTAAACCCGCAGGCCGTGCACGGCTATTCGAAAAAGAACATCATCGCGAACCCCAACTGCTCGACCGCGCAGATGGTTGTGGCGCTCAAGCCCCTGCATGACCGCGCGAAAATCAAGCGTGTCGTCGTCAGCACCTATCAGTCGGTTTCGGGTTCGGGCAAGGACGCGATTGACGAGCTGTGGGATCAGACCAAGGGCATGTATGTCCCCGGCCAAGAGGTGGCCCCCAAGGTCTATCCCAAGCAGATCGCCTTTAACGTGATCCCGCATATCGACGTCTTCATGGAAGACGGCTCCACCAAGGAAGAGTGGAAAATGGTCGCCGAGACCAAGAAGATCGTGGACCCTTCGATCAAGGTCACGGCCACCTGCGTGCGTGTGCCTGTGTTCGTGGGCCATTCGGAATCGATCAATATCGAAACCGAGGATTTCCTGGACGAAGACGAAGCCCGTGACATCCTGCGCGAGGCCCCCGGCATCATGGTGATCGACAAGCGCGAAAACGGTGGCTACGTCACCCCCGTCGAATGCGTGGGCGATTACGCGACCTTCATCAGCCGCATCCGTCAGGACAGCACCATTGATAACGGTCTGAACATGTGGTGCGTGTCGGATAACCTGCGCAAGGGTGCCGCGCTGAACGCCGTTCAGATCGCCGAGCTGCTGGGCCGTGAGGTTTTGAAAAAGGGCTGATCTTGCCCCCAGAAATGACGAAGGGCGCCCGGCGGGGCGCCCTTTTTGTTTGTCCAATGCAGAGATTAGACCTGCGCGAAACGGCCTTCCTCGGCGATATACTGTTCCACGGTGCCTTCGCCGATGTTGTGCCACACCGCGTGCAGCGCCAGCTGGCCGCTTTGCACCGCATCCTGCACGAAGGGAAAGGTCATCAGGTTCTCGATCGAGGTCAGCGCCGCCTGTTTTTCCAGGGCCGTCTTGCGCGCGTCGTCGCCCTCGACATCCTTCACCTTTTCAAATCCGGGGCGCAGGATGTCGATCCAGCGGCCCACGAACGAGGTTTTTTCCTCCAGCGCGGGGGCGTTGCCCATGCACATGTCATGGCAGCCGGCCACACCGCCGCATTGCGAATGGGTCATCACCACCACATGCGACACCTTCAGCACCGTCACCGCGTATTCAATCGCGGCCGAGGTGCCGTGCTGGCCGCCATCGGGCTCGAACGGGGGGACCAGGCTGGCGATGTTGCGGTGGATGAAGAATTCGCCCTGATCAGCCCCGAAAATCGCGGTCACATGCACGCGCGAATCGCAGCAGGAAATCACCATGGCGCGGGGGCGTTGGCCCTCGTCTGCTAAGCGACGATACCAATTCTGGTTTTCCGTGTAGGTCGTTGCCTTCCATCCTTGATACCGTTGCACCAGATAGGCGGGCAGGGGCTTAGCGTTGTCCATGTCGTCATCCTTGCGTTTCTTGTCGTTCTGATCGGGGAAATTACCCTGCATTTAAACGGTTTTCGAGGGAAAACAATTGTCGGTCTCAACCTTTTGGGAACCACTTTGACGGCAAGCTCGATCCGGGCCTGTGGGGGCGCACTATGGGGTGAGACTGTGAACTACATAACGACACTGAAACCGGAAGAATCCGTTAGACTGGATGCCGGCAGATTAGGGGATCTTTTCTATGAACTGGGCGAGGCCGGCGCAGGCGATGTGATTTGCCGCGCTATGGACGAGCTGACCCAACGCCTGACCGAAGCCGAGCGACAATACTCGACCGCACAGTTTCTGGACCTGCGCAAAACCGTCCGTTCATTGATTGGCATTGCGGATCAGGTGGGGATGTGGGCGTTGGCGACGGTTGCCGGGGATGTTGTCGAGTGTATTGATCAGGGGGATCCGGTGGCGCTGGCCGCCACAATCGCCCGATTGATGCGTATCGGAGAGCAATCTTTGACAGCGGTATGGGATATGCAGGGGCTATCCATCTAGCCCCCCTTGCAGGTGCCGACAATCGGCGTAGGCTGGGCGCGATTAACAAATGGGGCCCAGATGACTGCTACTTTTGCCACGGCGACAGCCGATGCTATTCCTGTTCATGTTTTGGAAACCGGCGCTGTTGACGCCTGGGCGCAGGGGCAATCCGATCAGGTTCGGAACTGGCTGAAGGCCTCGGGGTTTCAGGCGGGGCTGGGTAAAACATTACTGATTCCGTCTCAGACGGGGGGCATTCAGGCGGTTCTGGCCGGGTATGGCACGGCGGATCAGCGGGCGCGCGGGCGGTTCCATCTGGCCTCGGCGGCGACAAGCCTGCCCGCAGGGACGTATCGCATTGCCAGCGGCGTGCCGGGCGATAAGCTGGAAGAAGAGGCGTTGGGCTGGCTGCTGTCCGGTTATGCCTTCGATCGGTATCGCGCTCAATCGGGGGGCGGGGCACGGCTGATCGCGCCCGAAGGGGTGGATGGGCCCCGTCTGGAAACTATCGCCGCGGGCGAGTTTCTGACCCGCGATCTGATCAACACCCCGGCCAGCGACATGGGCCCCGACGCATTAGAGCAAGCCGCGCGCGGGCTGGCCGCGCAGCATGGCGCGCAGATTACGGTTACGCTTGGCGATGCGCTTCTGGAACAGAATTTCCCGATGATCCACGCGGTCGGGCGCGCGTCCGGGCAGGCACCCCGTCTGATTGATCTGCAATGGGGTGATCACGGGCCGTTGCTGGTGCTGGTGGGCAAGGGGGTTTGTTTCGATACGGGTGGGCTGAACCTGAAACCGGGGGCCTCGATGGGCCTGATGAAGAAGGATATGGGCGGCGCCGCGACGGTTCTGGGGCTGGCGCATATGATCATGGGGCTGGGGCTGAGCCTGCGCCTGCGGGTTCTGGTGCCTGCCGTGGAAAACAGCGTTTCGGGCAATGCGTTCCGTCCGGGGGACATCCTGACCAGCCGCAAGGGGCTGACGGTTGAGATCAACAACACCGATGCCGAGGGGCGGCTGGTTCTGGCCGACGCGCTGGCTTTGGGGGCCGAGTCAAACCCCGATCTGATGCTCTCGATGGCGACGCTGACGGGCGCGGCGCGGGTGGCCGTGGGCCCCGATCTGTCGCCGTTTTTCACCGATGACGATCCCTTGGCCCAGGCGTTGACGAATGCGGCGGGGCGCGTGGCCGATCCGGTCTGGCGCTTGCCCTTCTGGGATCCGTATGAAGCCGATCTGGAACCCGGTATCGCCGATCTGGACAACGCCCCCAAGGGTGGTTTCGGTGGGGCGATCACGGCGGCCCTGTTTTTGCGCCGGTTTGCCGGAACGGGCTGCCGCTACACGCATTTCGATATTTACGGCTGGTCCCCCAAGGCTCTGCCCGCGCGGCCCAAGGGTGGCGTCGGGATGGGCGCGCGCGCCCTGCTTGAGGCCCTGCCGGACGTTCTGGGACTGTAGCCATGGATCGTCGTCTGACCCCGGCCAACAAACGTGTCGCTGCGCAGCATTTGCGGGGGCAGGTTGAGGCGGCCAGCTATGTGGCCGGCACCGAGAAAATGGTCGCCGTTCCCCTGGCCGATCTGCTGTCCGCCCCGCATGGGCGGCGCGAGCGGCAATTGCTGCTGGGCGAGCGGGTTCAGATGTTCGAAGAGCGCGCTGGCTGGGCCTTTGTACAGGCCGAGAAGGACGGCTATGTCGGCTATCTGCGTTTCGATCAGCTGGAAGAGCGCCGCCCCGCCACCCATTGGGTGATCGCGCGGGCCTCGCATCTGTACACCGAGCCGGATTTCAAAAGCCACGAGCGAATGAACCTGTCGATGGGCTCGCAATTCCGGGTCATCGGCGAGACCGAGCGGTTTTTTGAAACGCCGCTGGGCTATATTCCACGTCCGCATCTGGCAGCTCTGGACCGGCTGGCCTCGGATCCTGTCGAAGTGGCCGAGCGGTATCTGGGGGTGCCCTATCTGTGGGGCGGGAACTCGATCTGGGGCATAGATTGTTCGGGGCTGGTGCAGGCGGCCTGCGTCGGTGTGGGCGTACCCTGCCTGGGCGACAGCGACATGCAAGAGGCGCAGACAGGTCGCGCCCTGAGCGAGACCGCAAAGCTGCGCCGGGGCGATCTGTTGTTCTGGAAAGGGCATGTCGCGCTGGTGGCCGGAAAGGGCCGGTTGCTTCATGCCAACGCGCACCACATGGCCGTGGCATACGAGGACATGGAGGCCGCCATCGCCCGGATCGCGGCGCAGGGCGATGGGCCTGTGACCTCGCGCCGGCGCTTGCCCAGATTGCGCCGGCGCGCTGGTGGGTAAGCGCTTTGGGCGCTGGCAGATGGTCTAATCGACCGAGCGGATCAGCTTACGCTCTAGCACGCGCAGCACGGTTTTCAGGTCATGCCCGCGCTTCAGAATCTGCCCGTCCATGCCGAATATGACATACATGCCCTGTTTGTTGCGCAGCTTGGGGTGTTTTTCGATCCGATAGAGAGGAGTTTCAGCGGTGCGGCGGAACACTGAAAACACCGCGATTTCCCGCAGGCAGGAAATCCCGTAATCGCGCCATTCTCCAGCGGCCACCATGCGGCCATACAGGCCCATGATCACGCCCATCTCTTTGCGGTCAAAAGCCACCTGAGAAGGGACGTCGGGACGGGGAAATGGGGTGGGGCCTTGCATGTTCATAAGCCCAGAGTTGCGCCAATCGGAGGTTAAATCAAGCCTGCCGGAATCTTTTGCCGAAATCCGGGTGCGCAGAGGGCATGGCCGAGACATCTTGCAGCGCAGTATCGAACCAAATCTCGGCGCTTTGCGTCAGGGCGCCATAGGCCGCAGCCACCTGAGCACGCGGATCGCGCGCTCTGAAACGCTCTGGCAGCAGATCAATGGGCGGTTCGGGGTGGCGCAGCACGATCCGGCGCCAGCGATGGATCAGCAGGGTGCGTGCGGCCGCGGCCTCAAGCGGGGTCAGGCTGCACCCGGCCAGCGCATCCAGATCGGCAAACAGGGCTGTCAAAGCTTCCTGATGTGCTTTGGTCAGCAGGGTCGCGCGCATCGCTTTCGACAGGGCGGACAAATCCCCGGAAACGGCGCACTCGGGGGTGGGGGCGGCCTGATCCGCAGGGCGCAGCACAACGCCGGGGGCGACTGGAACTCCGGGCTGATCCGGCCCGATGGCCAGCACCCATTCCGTCACCGGGGACGTGCGTGGGGGCGCGTAAATCCGGCTGGTGGCATCGGCAAATTGCGCCAGGCCCTCGGCGGTAAGCCGGTAATAACTGTTGCGCCCTTCGCGTTCGGACGTCACCCAGCCATCACGCCCCAGCCGAGACAGCGCGGTACGGATCGTCCCTGGCTCGATCCCGATCCGGCCCAACAGTTTTTGCAGACGCAGGTTGGCAATCCGGCCGCCGCGCAGCTGCACACTGTCGCCGAATACAGTAATGACCAAAGACCACACGCGCAGGCGGCCTTCGTCATGCAGGGCGGAAATCAGAGGGGAAAGCGGATCCATAACCCATTGATACACCCGGTTATGTCTGAGGGGAAGTGGGGGCAGCGCCGGGCCGCCCCCCGTGGGATCAGCGCTGGTAGGCGACCATGGTCAGCAGTTCGTATTCGGCGACCTGCTCGTTGTCCTGGTTGGTCAGGGTCGCGTTCCAGGCAACCTCGCCATAGTCATTCGTGCGCTTGGTTTTGCGCTTGCAGGTCAGGGCAACCTTGATGCTGTCACCAGCACTGACGGGTTTCTGGAAGGACAGACCGTTCAGCCCCGTATTGGCCAGAACCGGGCCTTCGTTCGGTTCCACGAACAGGCCCGCAGCAAAGGACAACAGCAGGTACCCATGCGCCACCCGGCCAGGGAAGAACGGGTTTCGCTGCGCCGCGTTCTCGTCCATGTGGGCATAGAACGTGTCGCCGGTGAAATGGGCGAAATGCTCGATATCCTCCATCGAAATCGTGCGCGAGCCCGTGTGAATCGTCTCGCCGATCTGGATTTCGTTGAACGTCCGCTGGAACGGATGGGTCGGGTTTTCTGACTGCGGAGCGCCCTTGATCCAGGTGCCGGTGATGGCGCTGATGATCTCGGGCGTGCCCTGGATCGCGGTGCGCTGTAGGTAGTGTTTCACGCCGCGAATGCCGCCCAGTTCCTCGCCGCCGCCGGCGCGGCCGGGGCCACCGTGGACCATATGCGGCATGGGCGCGCCGTGGCCCGTCGCCTCGCGTCCGGTGTCGCGGTTGTTGATGTACAGCCGTCCATGCCAGGCCGCGCTGGTCAGGGTGATGTCGCGCGCAATCGCCGGATCATGGGTAAAGACCGAGGCCACCAGAGAGCCCTCGCCGCGGTTCGCCAGCGCCGCCGCATGGGCCGTGTCGCGATAGGGCAGGATGGTCGATACGGGGCCGAATGCCTCGACCGAGTGGATGATTTCCGCGCCGTCCGGATCGTCGCATTGGAACAGGGTCGGCGGGATAAAGGCGGCCTGGGCATCCGCGTCCACGGGCTGGAACCCGTCCAGAGCGCCGCAGATCTGACGCGCCTCGGTGCCGATCTGCGCGGCCTTGGCCAGCACGTCCGATTTCTGCGCCATCGATGCCAAGGCCCCCATGCGTACGCCTTCGGAATCTGGGTGGCCGACGGTGATCGTGGCCAGTTTTGCCGACAGGGCCTGGGCCACCGTATCGGCCATGTGATCGGGCACCAGCAGGCGGCGCATGGCGGTACATTTCTGTCCGGCCTTGGTGGTGATCTCGGTCACGGCTTCTTTGATGAACAGCGCGAATTCGGGGCTGTCCGTATCGGCATCCACGCCCAGGATCGAGGCGTTCAGGCTGTCTTGTTCCGCTAGGAAACGGGTCGAGTTCTGGATCAGCGCAGGCGTCGTGCGCAGCATCTGCGCGGTGTCGGCCGAGCCGGTGAAGCTGACCACATCCTGCGGGCCCATCTTGTCCAGCAGATCGCCGGTGCGGCCGATGATCAACTGCACGGCACCCTCGGGCAGCAGGCCCGATTCGATGATCATGCGGAAACAGGCTTCGGTCAGGTAACAGGTCTGCGTCGCCGGTTTCACGATCGCAGGCACGCCAGCCAGTAAGGTGGGGGCCAGCTTTTCCAGCATGCCCCAGACGGGGAAGTTGAACGCGTTGATATGGACAGCGACACCTTGCAGAGGTGTTGCAATATGTTGCCCAATGAAGGCACCGGTGCGGCCCAGCTGCTCGACCTCGCCATCGGCATAGACCTGCGCATCCGGCAGTTCGCGGCGGCCCTTCGAAGCATAGACGAATAGCGTCCCAATCCCACCTTCGATATCCACGCCGCCATCGCGCCGGGTGGCGCCGGTCAGGCCGTTGATCGCGTATAGCTCTTCTTTGCGCTGGCCGATGTATAGGGCCAGTTTCTTTAGAATTCTGGCGCGATCATGGAAGGTTAGGGCGCGCAGGGCTGGCCCGCCCACGTTGCGCGCATACTGTAGCATTGCGTCCGTATCCATCGCAGATCCGCCCGCCAGGGCAATTTCGCTGGCCGTGACAGGGCCGATGATGGGGCTGGCCGCAGCGCCGGGCGCGATCCAGTTTCCTGCGATATAGCTTTCGGGTTTCAGCATTGGGGTCTCCTCGAACGGTTGTCCGCAGTATGTGGCATTATAATTCCTATTGCAATACTATTGACCGACTGGTCGGTTTTGTGCAAGCTTTGAATCGCGACGGGGAGGAAATACCGAAATGACACCGCAAGAGCGCGCCGAGCGCAGTGCAGCAGCGATGTGGGTCAGGGATGTGGCCAGCCAGGCCGCGGGGATGACCCTGCAAGAGATCGGGCCAGGCCGTGCCGTGCTGTCGATGCCGGTACGCGAGGATTTCCTGAACGGGCACCGCATCTGCCATGGCGGATACATCTTTACCCTGGCGGATTCGGCCTTTGCCTTTGCGTGCAACAGTTACAATCGGTTGGTGGTGGCGCAGGAAAACTCGATCACGTTCCTGTCGCCCGGCCAGCCGGATGAGATCTTGACAGCCCATGCCCAAGAGGCGGCTCTGACCGGCCGATCAGGCGTATATGACGTCACCGTCACCGGAGAGGACGGCCGCAAGGTTGCTTTGTTCCGGGGCCTGTCGCGGCAGATCAAGGGCCAGCATTTCGAGGAGAGCGAAGAATGAGAGACGCATTTCTGTGCGAGGGAACGCGGACCGCAATTGGCCGCTATGGGGGGGCGCTTAGCTCGGTCCGGCCAGACGACATGCTGGCGCATGTGATCCGCGAGGTGACCGCACCTTTTGACGGGTTGCAGGTGGACGAGGTGATCATGGGGAACGCCAATGGCGCGGGCGAGGATAACCGCAATGTCGCTCGCATGTCTGCCCTGCTGGCGGGCCTGGGAGAGAGCGTGCCGGGCACCACGATGAACCGTCTTTGCGGCTCGGGTCTGGATGCGATCGGCACCGCCGCGCGCGCCGTGAAATGCGGCGAGGCCGAGGTGATCATTGCCGGCGGTGTGGAATCCATGTCGCGCGCGCCTTTCGTTCAGGGCAAGGCCACCAGCGCCTTTTCCCGCAAGGCCGAGATTTACGACACCACCATCGGCTGGCGCTTTGTAAATAAGCAGATGCACAAGCAATTCGGGACGGATTCCATGCCCGAAACGGCGGAAAACGTGGCCGCTGATTTCAATATCTCGCGCGAGGATCAGGATGCGTTCGCCCTGCGTTCACAGGAACGGGCGGCGGCGGCGATTGCCTCGGGGCGGCTGGCGCGCGAGATCACGCCGGTGACGATCCCGCAGCGGCGCGGCGATGACATCGTGTTCGATACGGATGAGCACCCGCGGATGACCTCGCTGGAGAAGCTGGCGAAACTGCCCACCCCCTTCCGCGAGGGCGGCAGTGTGACGGCAGGGAACGCCAGCGGCGTGAATGACGGCGCGGCGGCGCTGATCGTGGCCAGCGGCGCTGCGGTGGAAAAATACGGGCTGACCCCCAGGGCGCGGATTGCGTCCATGGCGACGGTGGGGGTGCCCCCGCGGATCATGGGGATCGGCCCGGCCCCGGCGACGCAGGCTTTGCTGGACCGGCACGGGCTGAAAATCAGTGATGTGGATTTCATCGAACTGAACGAGGCCTTCGCCGCGCAGGGGCTGGCCACCATGCGGCAGCTGGGCCTGCCCGATGACGCGGACCATGTGAACCCGAACGGTGGCGCGATTGCCCTGGGGCACCCGCTGGGCATGTCGGGCGCGCGGCTGGCGCTGACGGCCTCGATCAACATGGTGGATGCGGGCGCCAAACGGGCGATCTGCACCATGTGTATCGGCGTCGGTCAGGGTATCGCCTTGATGCTGGAATCTGTCTGAGCCCAAAAACCATACGGCACCGTTTAGTGGAGGAACGTGCTATGAAAGATCTATCGCCAAAACCCGGCGATCTGGAAGCGATCGAAACTGCCTCGCGCGATGAGATTGCCGCGCTGCAATTGCAGCGGATGAAATGGTCGCTGAAACATGCCTATGAAAACGTCCCCTTCTATCGGGACAGTTTCGATAAGGCCGGGGTGCATCCGGAGGATCTGAAATCCCTGGCGGATCTGGCCAGATTTCCATTCACGGTAAAGCAGGATCTACGTGACAATTACCCCTTCGGCCTGTTTGCCGTCCCACGCGAGCAGATCGCGCGGGTACATGCGTCCTCGGGGACGACGGGGCAGCCGACGGTTGTGGGCTATACCCGGAACGATCTGTCCATGTGGGCCAATGTGGTGGCGCGGTGTATGCGGGCCTCGGGGTTGCGGCCGGGGGATGTGCTGCACAATGCCTATGGTTATGGGTTGTTCACCGGCGGTTTGGGCGTGCATGGCGGGGCCGAGCGCGCGGGCCTGACCGTTGTGCCCGTGTCCGGTGGCATGACCCAGCGCCAGGTCCGCCTGATCGAGGATTTCCGCGCCGACGGGATCACGGTGACGCCCTCTTATGCGCTGTCCATTCTGGATGAATACGCGCAGCAGGGTCTGGACCCGCGCGAAAGCCCGCTGAAGGTGGGGATTTTCGGTGCCGAGCCCTGGACCAACGCCATGCGTAAGGAGATCGAGGACGCCTTTGACATGCACGCGGTAGACATCTACGGCCTGTCCGAGGTGATCGGCCCCGGCGTGGCCAATGAATGCGTGGAAACCAAGGATGGCCTGCACATCTGGGAGGATCATTTCTATCCCGAGATCATCGACCCCAACACCGGCGAAGTGCTGCCCGATGGCGAGCTGGGCGAGCTGGTCTTTACCTCGCTTACCAAAGAGGGTTTCCCGATCATCCGCTATCGCACCCGCGACCTGACGCGCCTTTTGCCGGGCACTGCGCGCTCGATGCGGCGGATGGAGAAGATCACAGGCCGCAGCGATGACATGATCATCCTGCGCGGCGTGAACGTCTTCCCCACTCAGATCGAGGAACAGCTGATGGACGTGCCTGCCCTGGCTCCGCATTTCCAGATCGAGCTTAGCCGTCCTGACAGGATGGACGTGATGACCGTCCATGTGGAACTGGCCGAGGGCGCCGGCAATCCGGACGCCGCCGCGCGCGATTTGTCGGGTAAAATCAAGTCGAATGTCGGTATCAGCGCCAAGGTTCAGGTGGCTGGGGCTGGCCAAGTGGCGCGTTCCGAGGGTAAAGCAGTGCGCATCATCGACAATCGCCCCAAGGAGAGCTGATGGCCCGCGGACTGGCACGCGATCACGACGAAAAACGAGCGGCCCTGCGCAAAGGGGCCGCCGCCTATTTCGCCGCGCATGGGTTCGACCGTGCCAGCATGACGGGCGCGGCGAAATCCTGCGGTGTGTCCAAGGCGCTGATCTATCACTACTGGTCCTCAAAGGAGGATCTGCTGTTCGACATTCTGGACGATCACCTGGGGCAGCTACTGGATCTGGTGCAGGCCTCCGAAGGCGAGGGGCTGGGCAAACTGATCGCTGCGACTCTGACCGCCTATGAGGACGCGGATGCCGAACATAAGCTGCAAATCGACGCGCTGGACATTCTGCCGGACGATAAAAAAGCGCCGCTGATCGCCACGCAGCGCGCGCTGGTGGACATCATGGGCACTGCCGTTTTGCAGGTGCAGCCCACGCTGGCGGATGATCCGGCCCGTCTGCGCGCGGCGACAATGACGGTTTTCGCTATCCTGAACTGGTTCTACATGTGGCACCGCCCCGGCAAAGGCATGAGCCGCGCCGCATATGCCGATCTGGCCACCGATTTCGTTGTGGGCGGTCTGCGCGCCCTTTGATTCTGGCGCCTCGTCGTTTGGGGCGCGCCTTTGGTCGTGAATTAGCTCTGGCGCCTCGGGAAAACCTCTACCTATAGTGAAAATTATCCCCTGCGAACGGGGTGGGAATTTTTGGGAGAGATTGAAGATGCGTACCAAGGCAGCCGTCGCGCTGGAGGCGGGCAAACCTCTGGAAATTATGGAAGTAAACCTGGAGGGCCCCAAGGCGGGCGAGGTTCTGGTGGAAATCAAGGCCACCGGCCTGTGCCACACGGATGAGTTCACCCGCTCGGGGGCGGATCCCGAGGGGCTGTTCCCCTCGATTCTGGGGCACGAAGGCGCGGGCATCGTGCTGGAGGTCGGCGAAGGCGTTACCACGCTGAAACCGGGCGATCACGTAATCCCGCTCTATACGCCCGAATGCCGGGAATGCCATGCCTGCCTGTCGGGCAAGACCAACCTGTGCACCGCGATCCGGGGCACTCAGGGTCAGGGCCTGATGCCCGACGGGACCACGCGGTTTTCGATGTTGGATGGCACGCCGATCTATCACTACATGGGCTGTTCGACATTTGCCAATCACACCGTGATGCCGGAAATTGCGCTGGCCAAGGTACGTGAGGACGCGCCCTTTGATAAGATCTGCTACATCGGTTGCGGCGTGACCACGGGCATCGGCGCGGTGATCAATACGGCGGGTGTAGAGATCGGCTCGTCCGCGGCTGTCTTCGGGCTGGGCGGCATCGGTCTGAACGTGATTCAGGGGCTGCGGATGGCCGGCGCGGACATGATCATCGGTGTGGATCTGAACGACGATAAGGCCGAGATGGCCAAGAAATTCGGGATGACTCATTTCGTGAACCCGTCCAAGCTGGACGGCCAATCCACCGTCGAGGCGATCGTCGAGCTGACCAAAACCGAGAAGGACCAGTTCGGCGGCGTGGATTACTCGTTTGACGCCACGGGCAACGTGCAGGTGATGCGCGATGCGCTGGAATGCTCGCATCGGGGCTGGGGGGTGTCGGTGATTATCGGCGTCGCCCCCGCAGGCGCTGAGATTTCGACCCGTCCGTTCCAGCTGGTCACTGGCCGCGTCTGGAAAGGCACGGCATTCGGCGGGGCCAAGGGCCGGACGGACGTGCCCAAGTTCGTGGGCTGGTACATGGACGGTAAAATCGAAATCGACCCGATGATTACCCACAAACTGACGCTGGAGCAGATCAACGAAGGCTTTGATCTGATGCATGAAGGCAAGTCCATCCGGGCCGTCGTGGAATACTGACCTTAGCGTCTATACGGCACCGTATCGTGCCAGGAACATATCGACCGCGCCGGTGACGATGCGGTCGATTTCCGTTTCTGAGAAGCTGGTGGAAATCCCAAATACCGCGCGCGGGAAAATGTCGGTTTTGCACAGCTCCAGGAATTGATCGGCGGCCAGGGTAATATCCGCGATCCGCAGCTCTCCGCGTTCAACGGCCTCTTGCAGGTATTCGGTCATGTGCTGGCGTGCGTTCAGCGGCCCGGATTGATAGAACTTCTGCCCGATCTCGGGAAAGCGAAAGGATTCCGCCACGCAAACCCGGAACATCTGCTGCGAGAAGCGGCTGATCAGGATGCCCACCATCTGCTGCGCGGCCTGGGTCAGGACTTCGCGCGCGGGGGCGGTCTGGTCAATCAGCTGAATCGAGGCCTCGGCCTGGCGGTTGCACTCGTTGCTGGCAACCTCGACGAAAAGCAGGCGCTTATCGGGGAAATAGCTATAAAGCGTCGCCTTGGACACGCCTGCGGCCTTGGCAATATCGTCCACGCTGGCGCCTTCGAACCCATCGCGCATGAAAATTTCACGGGCCCCCAGCAGGACCTGTTCGAATTTCCGGCCCGTCCGAATGATGGGTTTGGTGGCTGTGTTCATGCTGTATTGCCCAAAGATTGTGCCAAATTATAAACCGACCAGTTTAGTTTCATCAAGTCATCCGGCGGGGTTGCGTGGCGGAAAGCAGCGTATATATTAGAATCATTCTAAACAAGAGGCCGCCATGCGTTTTCTGACCCACCGCCGTAAATTCCGGGACCTGTCCGAGCAAGAAGTCCTGGCGCTGGCCATTTCCTCAGAGGAGGACGACGCGCGCATCTACCGCAGTTATGCGCGGATGTTGCAGGCCGAATACCCGGATACGGCCAAGGTATTCGAGGGCATGGCCGCCGAAGAGGACGAGCATCGCCAGCGCCTGATCGACCTGCATGATCGCCGCTTTGGCAAGGGTATTCCACTGATCCGGCGTGAACATGTGGCGGGCTATTATGCACGCCGCCCGGTCTGGCTGGTCGAAAATCTGGGCCTGGAACGCATCCGCGAAGAGGCCGAAAGGATGGAGCAGGATGCCGAACGGTTCTATCTGACCGCCGCGCAGCGCACGACGGACGCCGATACCCGCAAATTGCTGGGCGATCTGGCTGCGGCCGAGGCCGGGCATCAATACACCGCAGACAAGTTGCAGGCCGAGCATCTGAACGATGACGCCCGCAGCGCCGAGGACCGCTCGGCCCATCGGCAATTCGTGCTGACATGGGTGCAGCCGGGGCTGGCGGGGTTGATGGATGGCTCGGTTTCGACCCTGGCGCCGATCTTTGCCGCCGCCTTTGCCACGCAAAACACATGGGAGACATTCTTGGTGGGGCTTGCGGCCTCGATCGGGGCGGGAATTTCGATGGGTTTCACCGAGGCGGCCTCGGATGATGGGGAATTGTCGGGGCGCGGATCGCCGCTTAAACGCGGGATTGCCTCGGGGGTGATGACCGCGTTGGGCGGGCTGGGCCATGCGTTGCCCTATCTGATCCCCGATTTCTGGACGGCGACGATCACCGCTTTTGTCGTGGTGTTTTTCGAACTGTGGGCGATTGCGTGGATTCAGAACAAATACATGGACACGCCGTTTTTCCGCGCGGCTTTTCAGGTGGTTCTGGGCGGCGCGCTGGTGTTTGCGGCCGGGGTTCTGATCGGCTCGGGCTAGGGCAAAACCATTGACCGGGCGCAGCATCCTGTTACGCAGGTTGCATGGTTGAGATTTTTCTGAAAACGCTGCCGTTCTTTGCGCTGATCGGATTGGGCTATGGCGCTGGCAAAACGCGGTTTTTCCCAGACGAGGCCACGGCCTGGCTGACGAAATTCGTCTTCTACTTTGCGCTGTCGGCGATGCTGTTCCGGTTCTCGGCGAACCTGTCCCTGTCCGAGGTTTTCGACCTGCCCTTTGTGCTGGCCTATGTGGCGGGGACCGGGGCGGTTTACGTGCTGGCGACGCTGATCGCGCTGATCCGCAAACGCGGGATCGAGGAGGCCGCCGTCGAGGCGCAATGCGCGGTTGTCGGCAACGTGGGCTTTCTGGGGGTGCCGATGCTGGTGCTGCTGATGGGGGCGCAGGCCATCGGGCCGGTGATGCTGGTGCTGGCGGTGGATCTGATCGTCTTTGGCAGCCTGATCGTGATCCTGATCACCGGCGCGCGCGATGGGCGGGTATCGCCTGCGATCCTGAAAACGGTGGGGCTGGGGCTGTTGAAGAACCCGATGATTGTCTCGATCACGGTGGGGCTGGCCTGGTCGGCGCTTAGGCTGCCGATCCCGGTGCCGTTGAACGAATTCGTGACGATTCTGGGCAATGCGGCCACGCCCGGCGCGCTGTTTGCAATCGGGGCCTCGCTGGCCTCGAAATCGGCCGAGCGTCTGGCGGTGGCCGGCTGGCTGTCCTTTGCGAAACTGGTGCTGCACCCCGCCGCTGTGGCCGTGGCCGCGTGGTATGTTTTCCCGGTAGAGCCCTATGCGGCCAGCGTGATGATTGCCGCCGCCGCGTTGCCCGTGGCCGGCAATGTTTATATTCTGGCGCGGCATTATGGGGTTGCGCCGCATCGGGTGTCGGCCTCGATTCTGATTTCGACGGCGGTCAGCGTGCTGACGGTTTCCGCCGTGATCGCCTGGGTGACGGTGCCGCACTAAGGAGGGGCCAACATGTATTCAAAAGACAAGCTGGCCTATGAGCCCGTGCCGCTGCCCGACCGTTTCGACCTGAGCGATCCGGAGATGCTACACGCGGTTCAGGCTTTTTACGATCATATGCGGCGGCGTCACTCGGTTCGTGATTTTTCGGATCGGCCGGTGCCCGAGCAGGTGATCGCCACAGCGGTTCGCGCGGCCGGAACGGCACCCAGCGGGGCCAATCATCAGCCCTGGCATTTCGTCGCCATCGCCGATCCGCAGATGAAGGCGCAGATCCGCGCGGCCGCCGAGGAAGAAGAGCAGCGCTTCTATGCGGGCGGCGCGGGGGATGAATGGCTGAAAGCACTAGAGCCCATCGGCACTGGCGTGGACAAACCGCATCTGACGGTCGCGCCCTGGCTGATCGTCATCTTCGCGCAGCGCTATGGTGTCACCGACGCAGGCGACCGCTACAAGCATTACTATGTCCCCGAAAGCGTGGGCATCGCAACGGGAATGCTGATCACGGCGCTGCATCAGGCGGGGCTGTGCTGCCTGACCCATACGCCGAATCCGATGAAGTTTCTCAATGGTCTGTGCGCGCGGCCGGATGCGGAAAAGCCGGTGATGATCCTGGCCGTGGGGCACCCGGCCGAAACCGCCACCGTCCCGGCCGTCGCGAAGATCAAGAAACCGCCCGAGCAGATTTTGACGGTGTACCGCCCGGACGAAGCGCCCTAAGGTTCGCGCAAGGCTCGGGGTGGGCCTCGGTCTGACATATAACAGGAGCACGCATGGAAACCCTATCGGAAAACAGATGTTTCGGCGGAGTGCAGGGCGTTTATCGTCATGCGTCGCACAGCACGAATTGCGATATGACCTTTGGCCTGTTCCTGCCCGAAGAGGCGGATCACGCCCCCGTGCCCGTGCTGTGGTATTTGTCGGGCCTGACCTGCACGCATGAGAATGCGATGGTCAAGGCCGGGGCGCAGGCCTGGGCGGCAGAGCAGGGGATCGCGCTGGTGTTCCCCGATACCTCGCCCCGCGGCGAGGGCGTGGCCGATGATCCGAACTATGATCTGGGTCAGGGCGCGGGGTTTTACGTGAACGCCACGCAAGCGCCCTGGGCCCCGCATTTCCAGATGTGGGATTACGTGACCGAGGAATTGCCCCGCATTCTGACGGCGAATTTCAACGTGGATGAGGACCGCCAGTCGATCACCGGCCATTCCATGGGCGGGCACGGGGCGCTGACGATGGCTGCGGCTTTGCCGGGGCGGTTCCGTTCTGTTTCGGCCTTTGCGCCGATCTGCCATCCGACGGCGGGCGATTGGGGCCGTAAACAACTGGGTGCCTATCTGGGCCCTAACGAGGACAGTTGGAACGCCCATGACGCCGCCCTGCTGATTCAGGAAAACGGGCTAGATATTCCCTTGCTGGTGGACACTGGCAGCAGCGATCAGTTCATTGATCTGCTGATGCCCGAGGCGCTGGCTCGGGCCGTTATGAAACGCCGCATCCCCGCCGATCTGCGTCTGCAAAAAGGCTATGATCACAGCTATTTCTTTGTCTCGACCTTCATGGAAGACCATATTTCGTTCCATGCCGAGGCGCTGTATTCGTGACCACTCTTTATGTCGATGCCGATGCTTGCCCGGTAAAATCCGAGGCCGAACGCGTCGCCACGCGCCACCGCGTGCCGGTGAAAATGGTGTGTAACGGCGGGCTGCGGCCCTCGGCCAATTCGCTGGTTGAAACGGTGATCGTGCCCGAAGGCCCGGACATCGCGGATATGTGGATCGCCGAACGGGCCGGGGCTGGGGATGTGGTGATCACCGGCGATATTCCCCTGGCGGCAAAATGCGTTCAGGCTGGCGCGCTGGTTCTGAAACACGATGGAGAGCCGCTGACCCAGGCCAATATCGGCAATGCTCTGGCGATGCGCGATTTAATGTATGACCTGCGCGCCGCCGATCCGTTCCGGCAGGGTGGCGGCAAGGGGTTCTCGAAATCCGACAGATCCCGGTTTCTGGATGCGCTGGAGCGCGTATTGCGAAAGGCAATGTCATGATTGATGCGGTGGTGTGGGATATCGGCCGGGTGCTGATTGAATACGATCCCGTACGGTTTTTCGATTCTGCGATCGGCCCGGATCGGCGCAAAGCCCTGTTCGAAGCGGTGGATCTGGAACGCTATAATCTGCGCTCGGATGCGGGGGAATCCTTGCAAGAGGTCATGCAGGAATGCGCGCAGGAACACCCTGAATTTGCGTCCGAAATCCGGATGTTCTGGGATCGCTGGATCGAAATGGCCAGCCCCGAAATCCCAGAGTCCGTGCATTTGCTGAAGGTGCTGAGAGCCCGCAATATTCCGGTTCTGGCCCTGTCGAATTTCGGGACTGAGACCTTCCGGATTGCCTGCCAGCACTATCCTTTTCTGAACAGTTTCGACGCGCGGTATGTCTCGGGGGATATGAAGATGATCAAGCCCGACCCGGCGTTTTACGCAGCGCTGGAGAAGGGCAGCGGATATGCGCCCGAACGGTTGCTGTTCACCGATGACAAGCCCGATAATATCGCAGCCGCCGCAGCGCGCGGCTGGAAAACACACCTGTTCGAAAGCCCCCATGGCTGGGCCGAATGCCTGCTTAGCCATGGCCTGATACAGAGGGAAGATACCCAGCCATGATCCCGATTATTTCCTTTGAAGAGGGTGAAAAACATCTCAATTGGCCCGAGTTTATGCAGGCTCTGGCGGCAGGGCACGACCTGCCAAAGGCGCAGATCGCCGACACGTTTCTGTATCGCGATCAGGACACGCTGCTGACGCGCTCGGCCTGGATTGACGGGTTGGGGATGGCGGTAAAGACGGCCTCGATCTTTCCGGGGAATCCGGCGCGGGGGCTGGGGATGGTGAATGGCGGTGTGTCGCTGTTTTCGGACACCGATGGCACGCTTGAGGCGCTGGTGGATTTTCACCTGGTCACCAAATGGAAAACCGCCGGAGACAGCCTGCTGGCTGCCACCAGACTGGCGCGGCCTGACAGCCGGAATATCCTGATCGTCGGAGCAGGCACGGTGGGGCGCTCGTTACGGCAGGCTTATGGCGCCGCTTTCCCGCAGGCCCGGTTCACCGTCTGGAACCGTACGCTTGCGAATGCGGAAAAGATGGCGGCGGACTTCCCCGGAATGCGCGCAGCCGAGGATCTGGAAACCGCAGTGCGCGGCGCGGACATCGTAACCAGCGCCACCATGTCGACCCAGCCCGCAATCAAAGGCGAATGGCTGCAACCGGGTCAGCATATCGACCTGATCGGCGCCTACCGCCCCGACATGCGCGAGGTCGACGATACCGCCTTGCAGCGTGCCTCGGTCTTTGTGGACAGTCTGGACACCACTATTGGCCATATCGGCGAGATTGAAATCCCCCTGCAATCCGGCGCGATCACGCGTGGCGATCTGTTGGCCGATTACTATGACCTGCCCGCGTTCAGGCGCCAAAGCGACGATGAAATCACTCTGTTCAAGAACGGCGGCGGCGCGCATCTGGATCTGATGACCAGCCGCTTTGTTCTGGATAAATGGCGCGCGGCGCAATAGCGGCTCAGGCTGCGATAGGCGCGCGTTTCTCTCGAACCGGCAGGTTGATCAAAGCCGAGAACGCGCCCACGCCAACGCCGATCCACCACACAGCGGTGTAATCTCCATAGATGTCATACATGCGTCCGCCCAGCCACACGCCCAGGAAACTGCCCAGCTGATGGCTGAAGAACACCACACCATATAGCGTCCCCATATAGCGCAGACCATAGATATGCGCGATCAGCCCGCTGGTCAGGGGAACCGTCGCCAGCCACAGCGCCCCCATCGAGACCGAGAACAGCAGCACCGTCGCGGGCGTCATCGGCACCAGAATAAAGGCCGCCGCGATCATCGTGCGCAGGGCATAGATGCCCGCCAGCAGGTATTTCTTGGTGAACCGATCACCCAGCCATCCGGCCAGCAGCGTGCCGGCAATATTGGCCAGCCCGATCAGCGAAATCGCCGCCGCCCCCAGCGCCGAGGTCGTTCCGATTCCCATCGAAGCCAGCAGGCCATCCGTGGCAATCGGCCCGCACATCTCGGTGACGAAGGCGGGGAAATGCGCGGTGACAAAAGCCAGTTGATACCCGCAGGAAAAGAAGCCCAGAAAGATGAACGTATAGGACGGATCGCGAAAGGCCTTGCCCAGAATGGCCCCCATGCTTTCCTCTAGCTCGGCCTTGCCGGCGGGCGCGGCGGGGCTGCGCATCAGCGGTAGCGTGCCCAGCATCAGGATCAGTGCCGCAGCGAACAGCATGAACACCTCTTGCCAGCTGAGGAACCCCAGAAGCCATTCGGCCAGAGGCGCCCCCACAACCTGCCCAGCCGATCCCGCCGCCGTGGCAATCGCCAATGACATCGAGCGGTTCTTATCCGACGAGGCCCGCCCGACCACCGCCAGGATCACGCCAAACCCGGTGCCCGCAATGCCGAAGCCGACCAGGATTTCATACAGCTGATGCGCCTGGGGCGTAACAGCAAAGGACGACAGCACCAGCCCCGCCGCATAGACCAGCGCACCCAGCAGGATGGCTTTGCGATCTCCGACTTTTTCCGCCATGGCACCGAACAGCGGCTGCCCGATTCCCCAGGCCAGATTCTGAATCGCGATGGCCAGCGAGAACTCGGCGCGGGGCCAGTTGAATTCGCTTGCAATCGGGATCTGAAACACCCCAAAGCTGGCCCGCACGGAAAACCCGATCAGGATGATAAGACAGCCGACAATAAGGACGGGATTGAACAAGGGGGTGCGGGTTTCCATGGGGGCTCCTGTTTCGCAGGGCCGAATGTAAGACAATTGGAAACCGCGTCAATTCCGGATTTGTGCGGTGCAGCATCACTTTTCGTGACAATCGGTGCCGCGTTCGCTATGCGAAACGGTATGACGCGTATCCAAGACACCTATGCCCAGCGTGTGGCCGAGGGTCTGTTGCACTCGGATGAGGCGCAGCAGGCGGTTCTGCCCGAGTTTGAACGAATCCATGCCGACCTGGCCAGGCCGGTGAAAAAGGGGCTGTTCCGCAAGGCGCCTCCGCCGCCGAAGGGGCTGTATCTGTGGGGCGGCGTGGGGCGCGGCAAATCCATGATCATGGATTTGTTTGTGGAACATCTGACAGTGCCGGTGCGCCGCGTCCATTTCCATGCTTTCATGCAGGAAATCCACGCCGCCATGCACGATGCGCGCAAAAAGGGCCTCGAGGATGCTCTGGCCCCTGTCGCGAACGCCGTTGCGGCCGAGGTCAAGGTGCTGGCCTTTGATGAAATGCAGATCACCGATATTACCGATGCGATGATCGTGGGGCGGCTGTTCGAGATCCTGTTTGCCAAGGGCGTGGTGGTTGTGACGACCTCGAACCGGGTGCCGGATGATCTGTATAAAAACGGGCTGAACCGGCAGCTGTTCCTACCATTCATCGAAATCATCAAAGAGCAGATGGTCGTGTGGGAAATGATCAGCCCGCGCGATTACCGCCAGGATCGCCTGAAGGGCGCGCCGGTCTATTTTTCTCCGGTCAACGAGGACAGTCGCCAGAAACTGCGCGAGATCTGGGAGCACCTGTCAGGCGGGGAGGCCGCGCCTTTGGTTTTGAAGGTCAAGGGGCGCGATGTCGAACTGCCAGCCTTCCGCAACGGTGTGGCGCGGGCCAGTTTCTTTGATCTGTGTGGCAAGATGCTGGGGCCCGGCGATTACCTGGCGATTGCCGAAGCCGTGAAGGTGCTGGTGTTAGAGGAAATCCCCCGGCTGGGACGATCGAATTTCAACGAGGCAAAGCGTTTTGTGACGCTGATCGATGCGCTGTATGAGGCGCAGGTACGGCTGATTTGTTCCGCAGCGGACGAACCCGAGAGCCTGTATATCGAGGGCGAAGGCGTGTTCGAATTTGAGCGGACGGCCAGCCGTTTACGCGAAATGCAATCGGAGGATTGGGCGAACGAGGCGTGATCCGATTGTGTGCGCTGGCGCGCACGCTTGATGTCTCGTCGGTCGCCTGCGGCGTCCTCCTCGGGGGGGCGTTGCGCGAAATAAAAAGGGGGTCGTTGAACCGACCCCTCTTTCTTACCTGCCTGTCAAACCTGTCGTTCCGGATCGGCCGTGTGGCCCTCAACGGTTCGGTGGGTGGGCCACCGACGAATGCCTTGCGATG
Source organism: Youngimonas ophiurae (nom. illeg.) (assembly GCF_049803795.1). NCBI lineage: Bacteria > Pseudomonadati > Pseudomonadota > Alphaproteobacteria > Rhodobacterales > Roseobacteraceae > Thalassovita > Youngimonas ophiurae (nom. illeg.). Next base: position 344,545 of record NZ_JBNAGJ010000002.1, on the reverse strand, counting down.
ACCATAGGCGAATCGGTGCGAATCAGTCAACGGCGAAGTGATTCGGTTTAGGCGAATCAAGGAAGCTGCCGTGTCGTCAGCCGTTTTCACGCAGGATCGCGCCCGCCAGATAGAGCGAGCCGCAAATCAGGATGCGGGCTTGGGGGGTGTTCTGGACGATGTTCCGGAGGGCGCTGTGGGTATTTTCCGCAATCTGCGCGTTTATCCCGTTTCGGGTGGCGAAATCGGCGGTTTTTTCGGCGGGCAGGGTGTTTGCTTCGCCGGGGATCGAGACCGCATGGAGCGCGCTGACATGCGGGGCCATGGGGGCCAGGTAGCCGCCGATGTCCTTGGTGTTCAGCATTCCGCAGATCAGATATGTGTCGCGTTTGGGCAGGCTGGCCAGATGCGCGGCCAGCGCCTGGCCGGCGGCGGCGTTGTGGCCTCCGTCCAGCCAGATTTCGGCCTGGGGGGCGGTTTCTGCCAGCGGGCCGGTTTGCAGGCGCTGCATCCGGGCGGGCCAGTGGGCCTGGGTTACGGCGGCCTCGGCGGCGGTGGTATCTGTGCCGAGATGGCGCAGCGCGGCGATGGCGGCCCCTGCGTTCTGGATCTGGTGCGCGCCGGGCAGGTTGGGCAGGGGCAGGTCCAGCAGGCCGGTTTCGTCCTGATAGATCAGGCGGTCGCGTTCCCGGTACACATGCCAGTGCTGTCCATAGGCGATCAGCGGGGCGTTCAGGCGGGCGGCGGTGGCTTCGATCACATCCATTGCCTCATCCTGCTGAGGGCCGACGACGCAGGGGATGCCGCGTTTGATGATTCCGGCTTTTTCAGCGGCGATTTTGGCCAGGGTGTTGCCCAGGAACTGTTCGTGGTCGATGGAAACCGGGGTGATGATGGTCAGCGCGGGGCGGGCGATCACGTTGGTGGCGTCCAGGCGGCCGCCCAGCCCGACCTCAAGCAGCGTGTAATCGGCGGGGGTGCGGGCAAAGGCCAGCAGGGCGGCGGCGGTGGTGATCTCGAAATAGGTGATGTTTTCGCCGTCATTCGCGGCATAGCATTCGTCCAGAACGGCGGTCAGATGGTTCTCGCAGATCAGATCGCCAGCCAGGCGGATACGTTCGTGAAAGCGCGCCAGATGCGGCGAGGTATAGGCGTGGACGGTTTTGCCCGCGGCCTCCAGCCCGGCGCGGATCATCGCCTGGGTCGAGCCTTTGCCATTGGTGCCGGCGATATGGATCACGGGCGGCAGACGATCCTGCGGGTCATCCAGCGCGTGCAGCAGCCGCCACATGCGATCCAGCGTCAGGTCGATGACCTTGGGGTGCAGCGCCATCATCCGATTCAGGATGACGTCCGAGTTTTGCTGGCTCATTTTTCTGCCGGAGTGTCTTCGGTGGGGGCGTCTGTGGGCTCGGGGGCCGGCAGATCGCCCTTGATCGCGGGAGGCATGTTCAGCAGCATCCGGATGATGGTGACCAGCTCGTCCTTCATTTCGGTGCGCGGGGTCACGCGGTCCAGCATCCCATGGTCCAGCAGGTATTCGGCGCGCTGGAAACCCTCGGGCAGTTTTTCACGGATGGTCTGTTCGATCACGCGCGGACCGGCAAAGCAGATCAGGGCATTGGGTTCGGCGATCTGCACGTCGCCCAGCATCGCATAGGACGCGGTGACGCCGCCGGTGGTGGGGTGGGTCAGCACGACGATATAGGGCAGGCCGGCCTCTTTGAGCATCTGCACAGCGACGGTGGTGCGGGGCATTTGCATCAGCGATAGGATGCCCTCTTGCATACGGGCGCCGCCCGCGGCCGAAAACAGGATCAGGGGGCGTTGCAGCTCGACTGCCTTTTCCGCGGCGGCGATGATCGCATTGCCCACATACATGCCCATGGATCCGCCCATGAAGCTGAAATCCTGACAGGCGGCCACGATGGGCGTGCGGCCCATTTCGCCGGTGGCCACCAGCATGGCCTCTTTTTCGCCGGTCTTTTTTTGGGCGGCTTTCATCCGGTCGGGATATTTTTTCTGATCGCGGAAATGCAGAGGATCGGCGTTAGGCTCAGGTACTTCGACCTCGGCGAAAATGCCGCCGTCAAACAGCGCGGCAAAGCGGTCACGCGGGGTGATGGCCATGTGATGCCCGCAATTGGTGCAGACGTTCAGATTGTCGGACAGTTCGCGGTGGAACAGCATGGTTCCGCATTCGTCGCATTTCGTCCACAGGTTCTCGGGCACTTCGCGGCGCGAGAAGATCGAGTTAATGCGCGGACGGACGTAGTTGGTGATCCAGTTCATGCGAGAGGCGCCCCTGATAGCCGATGTTCACAGTCAGATAAGGCGGACGCAACGGAAATGCAATCAGCGCCGCAGCACCAAACGCGCTGTCAGCCACATCAAAAAGACAAAGCTCAGCTCGATCACGAAGCCGGGGGGCAGCCACAGCTGGGGCAGGGCATCTGTGGCGGCGTCAACCGGCCGAGCGTCAGGGGCATCGAACACGAACAGCGCCAAGCCGCTGTCATCCATGCCCGCATCTCCAAACAGCAGGAACGCATAGGCGTTATTGGCCAGATGGAACCCGGCGGCAGCCCCCAGCGATCCGGTGCGCGCGGTCAGATCCGAGGCCGCCAGCCCAAAGAAAAACGCCCAGATCATGTACTGGACTGCCTCGGGCAGGGGGGCGGTTTCGTCCCAATGGGCCAGCGCGAACATCACGTTGGGCAGGGTCAGCCAGATCCAGGGGCTGTGGAACCGGGCGGCGATCTGCTGCTGGATATACCCACGATAGAGCAGCTCTTCGGCACCGATTTGCACGGTCAGCGCCGCCAGGGAAACAGGAAGCAGCAGTAGCCAGCTAAGCCCGCCGTTCATATGCAGGCCCTCGGTGTTCCAGTAGGGTGGCAGCAGGTCCGAGACCAGAAACAGCAGCAGCACGCCAATCGTGACCTGTTTCATCTGGCGCAGCCCCCAGGCCCCGCCCATCAGGCTAAGCGCGCTGCGTTGGTGCAGCAGGCGGGCCACCACAATCACCGCGCCCGCCAGCAGCCCGAAGCTGAGCAGTTGCGCGATCAGCCCGGCGCGGGTGGTGCCATAGTAATACCCTTCGGTAAAGCCGCTGGGCAGGCCCAGCAGCCCGGTATCCAGCAACCGCAACATGATATTATACAGCCCCTCGATCAGGGCGACGCCCAGGATCACGCGCGGCAGATCGGCCGTGAGGCGCGCATCCGCGATATAGCGGGCATGAGGGGCATAGGCGCTTAGCATCGCAGGGCCAGCCTTGCCGCCAGCCACGCGCACAGCATCCCCCCCAGATCAATCAACAGATAGGGCGTCAACTGGGCGGGATCTCCGAGCGCGACGGGCATCCGCCCGAGCGCCAGCCCCGACAGGATGTCATCCGACGAGACACATAAAATCGCCATGGCATTGGTGACGAAATGCAGCGCAATCGCCGGCCCCAAAGACCCCGAGCGCGCCGTCAGATCGGCCGCCAGCATTCCGAACAGCGTGGCCCAGGCCACCAGAATCCAGCGGGTCTCGGGCAGGTCCGGGCGCAGATGCAGCAGCCCGAACCCCAGCGAAGGCAGCACCATCCACACCAAAGGAGATTTCACGCGCACCGCCAGTTGCTGCTGTAGGTAACCGCGAAACAGTATTTCCTCGGCGCTGACCTGGATCAGCAGGGCAGGCACGGCCAGCGGTAGGAAGCTCAGCCAGGTGGCCAGCGGCAGGTTTGCCTCGATAGGGTGCAGAAACTCCGAGGGCGGCAGAATCCAGATCGCAAAGTTCAGGGCAATCAGGGCTGTCAGAACGCGGGTAAATTGCGGTAGCAGCAACGCCTTTGGCCCCAGCAGAGTCAGCGCGGATCGTTTGTGGACATGCGTTACCGAGAGGCCCACCGCAACGAGGATCAGCCCGAAACTGGCCAGCATCATCGTGGCTCCGCCGGGGGTGTTGCCCAGGGCCAGCTGAGCCTGCACCTCCATCAATGTCTGCGGCGAAAGCGTGGCGATCAGCAGCGCCCCCAGCCCCCATTGCAGGGCGGCAAAGATCGCAAAGGCCGTCAGCAGCCCGAGCCCCAAGCGCCAGAGTTCAGACCGTGGCCGGGCCGGGCGCAGGAATTCCTGATGGGGGGCGTAGGCTGGTCGCATCGGCAGGTTGCATCGGCTGGGGCGCGGGGCTTTCTCGGGTGGGTTTGTCCGTGTGTATCCGGAAAAGGCGGCCAGCAACAGGGGCAAGAGACGTCCAATCTTCCCCGTGATCAGACTCTTGTGTGCGGCGAGGGGCTTGGGTATCCAGACCGGACGGGTTCAGGAGGGCAGCGCCATCACGAGCGTCATGACACATTTTTATCGCGCGGTTTCGATCACTGCGGTGGTTCTGTTGGCGGGGTGTCTGCCGGGAGGGCGGTCGCAGACCCAGACGCAGCCCGCGGCCACGGCGGTGCGCTCGGCCGAGCTGCTACAGGGGCGCATCGGGATCGAGACGCCCGCAGGCTATTGCGTGGATACGTCCAGCCTGCGCAATCATCCGCGCGCGGGTTTCGTTCTGATTGCCGGGTGCGATGGGCTGATGGGCCTGCCTGCGGGGACGTTGGTAAAGCCGGCGATCCTGACGGTTTCGGCGCTGGTGCCGCGTGACGGCGGGGCCGACGTTCAGGATATGCTGCGCGCGCTAGAGCCCGAGGACGTTCTGTCGCAAAGCGCGCAGGACGGGCTGCTGCTGGTTGAGGTCTCCAGTCCCGATCTGGTTCCTGACGGCGGCGCCCCGCATCATTGGCGCGCGGCAATGGTCCAGAATGAGGCCTTGCTGACCCTGGCCGTCTACGGAGATCAGAGCATCGGCTCTCGGCGCGGCAAAGCCTTGCTGATCGAAACCGCCACGAAAATCCGCGCCGCCAGCGCCAACCGGGTGAAAAAGGCCGCGCAGAATGCCAAAAACCCGCCGAAATCCCTGTTCCAGCGCATATTTAATTAACGGGCTTTCCCTTATGATCATAAGCCGTAGGATAGGAACGACAGTCATGGGCCGGGTCGTATGTCTCTGATCAATCGCCGTATTCTTAATGTTCTGATGCATCGCCGGGTGGTTCGTCACTGGGCTGCCCTGGCGCGTGAGGCCGGCACGACAGGGCTGCGGCGTTTGCGGCAGCGCCGCACCATGGCGCGCGAATTGCGGGCCCATCTGGACAGCCTTATTCACGAGGCAGACAACCGGCTGGCCCTGCCCCTGATCGGCAATACCGCGTTTCACAAACCGCATGGGTCCGATTGGGCCTGGCGGCCCGAACTGTGGCGCGGCCCGCTGCCCGTGCCCGGCATGTCCTCGGTTCAGAGCGGCAGCCAGTTGGGGAACGAGGTCACCCTGTTTCACGATTGTCATTTTTCGGAGCTGACCCTGCGCCAGCTGCGCAATCACCGCGAAACGGATCTGGCACCCTATGGGTTGCGGCTGGACGTGTTCAAATTCGACGGCTCGTTCCTGTCTCTGGTGATCGACCTGCCCCCCGAGGCCGTGGAGGGCCTGCAAAAACTGCATCTGGTGCGGATGGACACGATCGTGGAAATGGAAAAACCGCTGGAGATTTTCGCCCGCCTGAACATCCGCCACGGCCCCAATACCGAACAATTGGTGCGTGAGCTGCCCCTGCATGAAACCGACATCATGGTCGAATTTGATCTGGCCTATTCCCGCCTGAACGAAAAACGGATCGAGAAAGCCTGGATTGACCTGATCTTTGAAGGCCCCGAGATGAACCAGGTGACGATCCGCGATCTGACATTCTCGCGCCGCCCCCGCGCCGATTTGTAAAAGGACAGGACATGAGCGAGCTGAAACTGACAAAGACCCGCCTGTTCGAAGGCGTGTGGGAAGGGTTCCTGACGTCCTCGTCCATGGACAACCTGCAGCCGCAGCTGGAGGTCACCCATCTGAACGAGCCGGTTCTGGGCCTGGAGATCACCGAGGATCGGGAAAACGGGCATTGGGTGGTGCGCGTGCCGGTCCCGCTGGAAACCCTGTCAGATGGGATCCAGACGTTTCTGATCCGCGATAAGCGGGACGGAGATGTGCTGGAAAGCTTTTCGGTTCTGGCGGGCGAGGCGCTGGGCGATGATCTGCGCGCCGAGGTCAGCCTGCTGCGCGAAGAGCTGGACATGCTCAAACGCGCCTTCCGCCGGCATTGCGTAGAGACTGAATAGCCCTGAGATGAAGTTTTTGTAACGGGCGCAAGAAAGCGCTTGCTTTGCTTTGAAATATCCATAATTCATGAATTATGGATAAAACAAAAGCTCTCGATTCCTTTGCTGCCCTGGGGCAGGACACCCGGCTGGAAGCCTTTCGCCTGCTGGTCAAAGCCGGGCCTAAGGGCATGGCGGCGGGGGACGTTGCCGCCGCGCTGGGGGTGAAACAAAACACCATGTCCGCCAACCTGTCCGTCCTGTTTCAGGCCGGGCTGGTGCGCAACATGCGCGAGGGGCGCTCGATCCGGTATTTTGCCGATTTTGACGGGCTGCGCGGGCTTTTGGCGTTCCTGATGGAAGACTGCTGCGGCGGCAATCCCGATATCTGTCGCCCGGTTCTGGAAACACTCACCTGCAAATGCTGAGACCGATGATATGAAAAACGTGCTGTTCCTGTGCACTGGAAATTCCGCGCGCTCTGTTTTGGGCGAATCCTTGATGAATGAGCTGGGCAAGGGCCGGTTCCGGGCGTTTTCGGCCGGGTCGCAGCCCACGGGCAAGCCGAACCCCTTTGCGATCGAGCTGCTGGACGGGCTGGGGCACGACACCTCCTATATTCGATCCAAAAGCTGGGATGAATTCGCCGGCGAAGACGCCCCGGAAATGGATTACGTGATCACCGTTTGCTCTAGCGCGGCGGGGGAAACCTGCCCGTTCTGGCCCGGCGCGCCGGTCAGCGCTCATTGGGGCATCCCCGATCCGGCGGGGGCGGGCGAAACGGACGAGGAAAACCGCCAGGCCTTTCGCGTGGCCTTTGCCCGGATGAAAGCCCGCGTGGACGCCTTTCTGGCGCTGCCGCTGGATCAGATGGACACCGCCGCCCAAAAAGCTGCAATGGCCAAAATCGGCACAGAAACGGAGGGCGCGGCATGACCCTGCCCAACCGCCTGCTGGCCGAGGCTCTGGGCACATGTCTGCTGGTCTGTACCGTTGTTGGCTCGGGGATCATGGCCGATGCGCTGTCCGATGATGTGGCCGTATCCTTGCTGGGCAATACCATTCCCACCGGCGCGATTCTGTTTGTCCTGATCACCATCCTGGGGCCGATTTCGGGCGCGCATTTCAATCCGGCGGTGTCTTTGGTGATGGCGATCCGCGGGGATCTGAAATGGGCGGATCTGGCCCCATACGCTATCGTACAGTCTGTGGGTGCGATTATCGGCAGCCTGATGGCCCACGGGATGTTTGACCTGGATATCCTGCAATTCTCGACGAAGGATCGCACGGGCTCCTCCCAATGGTTCGCCGAGGGCGTGGCCACGTTCGGCCTGCTGCTGACCATTCTGGGGGGTATCCGGTTTCGGGCGCAGGCGATTCCGATGCTGGTGGGGCTGTACATCACGGCGGCCTATTGGTTCACGGCTTCTACCTCTTTTGCCAATCCGGCGGTGACGATCGGACGAGCCTTTACCGACACGTTTGCGGGGATCAATCCGGCGCATGTGCCGGGCTTCATCATCGCGCAGATCATGGGCGGGCTGATTGCCTTTGCCCTGGCGAAACAATTGTTCGCCGGCACGCCCGAAGACTTTGAACAAGAACGGAGAACGCGTTGACCGATACCCCCAATATTGACGAGCCCAGCTGGAAACCGATTGACCAAGACAGCCTGTTCCCGGCGCAGCGCTCGGATCATTCTCCGCGTATTTTGCTGCTGTACGGCTCGTTGCGCGATACGTCCTATTCGCGCCTGATAAGCGAAGAGGCCGCCCGCATTCTGCAACGTCTGGGCTGCGACACCCGGATGTTCGACCCTTCGGGCCTGCCCTTGCCCGATGACGCCCCCACCGAACACCCCAAGATCCAAGAATTGCGCGATCTGGTCATGTGGTCCGAGGGCATGGTCTGGTGCAGCCCCGAACGCCACGGGGCGATGACCGGGATCATGAAGACTCAGATTGATCATATCCCCCTGGCGCCCATCGGCGGCATCCGCCCGACGCAGGGCAAAACGCTGGCCATCATGCAGGTCTGCGGCGGCAGTCAAAGCTTTAACGCCGTCAACCAGATGCGCATTCTGGGCCGCTGGATGCGTCTGCTGACCATCCCGAACCAGTCCTCGGTTCCCAAGGCGTTTCTGGAGTTTGAAAGCGGCCGTATGAAGCCCGGCCCTTTCTATGACCGGGTGGTCGATGTGATGGAGGAACTGGTCAAGTTCACCCTGCTGACGCGGGATCAGTCGGCCTATCTGGTAGACCGCTATTCCGAACGCAAGGAAAGCCCGGAAGCGCTGTCAAAACGCGTGAACCTCAAACAGGCGACCTGAGACGCGATCCATGCTATCATGGGCGCAGCAAGCGAGGCGCCCATGATCACCGAAATCGTCACCTTTGCCCTGCCGCCGGGCATCTCAAAATCCGAGCTTCTGGACAAATACAACGCCACCGTGCCGCGCTGGCGGGCCAATGCGGATCTGATCCGCAAGACCTATCTGTATGATCCTGTCACCAATCGGGGCGGGGGGATTTACCTGTGGAAAACCAAAGAGGCCGCGCTGGCCGCCCATGACGCCGAGTGGTGCCAGATGGCGACGCAGATGTATGGCAGCGCGCCGCAGTTCGCCTATTTCGACACGATGTTCATCATTGATAACGGCGTGTGACGTGGCGGCTCTGACGTTGCGTTGAGCGTGACAAACCCGGCCGGCTTTGCCCAGATGGGCCAAAGCTGGGAGGCACGCAATGACGTATACGCACCTTTTGGCCCCGTTGGATCTGGGCCATACCACTTTGAAAAACCGTGTCCTGATGGGCTCGATGCACACGGGGCTGGAGGAAACCGGGGATTGGCCGCGCGTGGCCGAATTCTATGCCGCCCGCGCCCGTGGGGGTGTGGGGCTGATGGTCACCGGGGGGATCGGTCCGAACCCCGAAGGCTCGGTCGCCTTTGGCGCGTCGATGATGATCAACGAAAAGGACGTGGCCAACCATTCGGTGATCACCCAGGCCGTGCATGATGCGGGCGGCAAGATCGCCATGCAGATCCTGCACGCGGGCCGCTATGCCTATAATCCCAAATGCGTCGCGCCCTCGCCGGTGAAATCGCCGATCTCTCCCTTTCCGCCGACCGAGCTGGACGAGGAGGGCATCGAAAAACAGATCGCTGATTTCGTCACCGCCGCCACGCTGGCGCAGCAGGCGGGCTATGACGGGGTCGAGATCATGGGCTCCGAGGGGTATTTCATCAACCAGTTCATCGTGACCCACACCAATAAACGCACGGATCGCTGGGGTGGGTCATATGAAAACCGCATCCGCCTGCCGCTGGAGATCGTCCGCCGTGTGCGTGCAGCCGTGGGGCCGGAATTCATCATCATCTATCGTTTGTCGATGATTGATCTGGTGCCCAATGGCTCCACCTTTGACGAGGTGGTGCAGCTGGCGCAGGCAATCGAACAGGCCGGGGCCAGCATCATTAACACCGGCATCGGCTGGCACGAGGCCCGTATCCCCACCATCGCCACATCCGTGCCGCGCCGGGCCTTTGCCTGGGTGACGAAAAAACTGATGGGGCATGTTGGTATCCCCGTTATCACCTCGAACCGGATCAACACGCCCGACGTGGCCGAGGACGTCCTGGCCGAGGGTTGCGCCGATATGGTGTCCATGGCGCGGCCTTTCCTGGCCGATCCCGATTTCGTGGCCAAGGCGCAGCGCGGCGAGGGCGACCTGATCGCGCCCTGTATCGGCTGCAATCAGGCCTGTCTGGATCACACGTTTGGGGGCAAGCTGACCTCGTGCCTGGTGAACCCGTTCGCCTGTCATGAAACCGAATTGCAGCTTGGCGGTGCGGCGAACGGCAAACTGGCGGTTGTCGGCGCGGGGCCTGCGGGTCTGTCCGCCGCGCTGACCGCGGCGCAGCGGGGCTTTGACGTGACGCTGATCGATCGGGCCGACCGGATCGGCGGGCAACTGAACATGGCGCGTCAGGTGCCGGGCAAAGAGGAATTCCACGGGCTGGTCGATTGGTACGAACGCATGGTCGCCAAATCCGGCATCACTGTGCAGCTGGAAACCGAGGCAACGCTGGACAGCCTGACGGGTTTCGATCAGGTGATTATCGCCACGGGGGTGGTGCCGCGCGATCCGGACATTCCGGGGCAGGGCGGGGCCAATGTGCTTAGCTATATCGACGTGCTGCGCGATAAGGCCCCGGTGGGGAAACGTGTTGCCATCATCGGCGCGGGCGGCATCGGGTTCGATGTGGCCGAATATCTGGTGACGGGCGACAGCCCCACGCTGGATCTGCCCGAATGGCTGAAGGAATGGGGCGTCACCGATCCGGGCACTGTCCGCAGCGGCCTGGCCCCCGAGGGCCCTCAGCCCGAAGCCCCCGCTCGGCAGGTCACGCTGATGCAGCGCAAGGCCAAGGCCCTGGGCAAGGGCTTGGGCAAAACCACCGGCTGGATTCACCGCGCCACGCTGAAGATGAAGGGCGTGAAAATGCTGGGCGGCGTGAATTACGAACGGATCGACGATCAGGGCCTGCATGTCTCGTTTGGCGAAGCGCGCGAAAACCCCACGCTGATCGAGGCCGATACGATTGTCCTGTGCGCCGGGCAGCTGCCCGAACGCAGCCTGGCCGACGCGCTTGAGGCCGGGGGCATTCCCTGTCACGTCATCGGCGGGGCGGATGTGGCCGCTGAACTGGACGCCAAACGGGCCATCAATCAGGGCACGCGCCTGGCGGCCTCTTTGTGATGAAAGGGCGCGGAAACAGGTTGTTTCCCTGTTTCCGTGCCTTGAACGATCCCTGACAATACCCTGATATTGTCCGCCCACTGCCCCAGTCGCGCCCCAATCTTCTTCGATACCTGTAGTCCAGAAATCAGAAGAGCCGAGAGGATCGACATGGACCGCCTGACCGAGATGGAAGCCTTTGCCACCGTGGTAGACCAGGGTGGATTCACGGATGCCGCAAAGAAGATGGGCATCTCGAAATCGGCTGTCTCGAAACATGTTTCCAGCCTTGAGGCCCGCCTGGGGGCCCGCCTGCTGAACCGGACGACGCGCCGCGTATCGCCCACGGAAATCGGGCTGGCCTATTACGACCGCGCTCGCCGCGTCCTGAATGACGCGGGCGAGGCCGACGCGCTGGTGACCTCAATGCAATCGGCGCCCTCGGGGCTGCTGCGGATCAGCGTGGCGACGGATTTCGGCGTCAATCACCTCAGCCCTGTTCTGGGTGAGTTTCTGGCCGAATTCCCCGACATCACCGTCAATATGGTGCTGAACAACCGCTATGTCGAACTGATCAGCGAAGGCTTTGACATGGCCATCCGCATCGGCGAGCTGGAAGACAGCACCCTGCGCGCCCGCAAGCTGACCGAGACCACCAAACGTATGATCGCCAGCCCGGCCTATTTCGAAAAATACGGCCGTCCGCAGAAAATCGACGATCTGAACGAGCATAAACTGCTGCATTATTCCAGCCAGTCGGCGGGGAATGTGTGGAAAATCACTGCCCCCTCGGGCGAGAAACGCCAGGTGCGTACCGCCGGCTGGCTAAGCGTGAATGACGGGCAATCCCTGCTGAATGCCGCGATTTCGGGGCTGGGGATCGCCTATCTGCACTCGTTCCTCTATGCCGATGCAATGGCTGAGGGGCTGGTCGAGGATGCGATCCCCGATCTGCCGACAGAGACGCAGGGGATTTACGCCGTCTACCCGCCGGGCCGGTTCACACAGCCCAAGGTGCGCGCCTTCATCGACTTTCTGGTTCACAAGTTCGCGGAAAAAGGCCCGAACGACTGGTAACCGATATTGAATTCCTCCCCTGACTGCGCGCCCTTTGGGGCGCGCTTTTCTTTGTGGGGACGGCCTAGGCCGGAACCGGGATCACATCTACGCTATGGGTGCCCGATTGCTGGCCAGAGGTCCGCAATACCCCCTTCAAAGGCGCCACATCCGCATAATCGCGCCCATAGCCCACGACGATATGGTCGGTGCCGACCATCAGGTCATTGGTGGGGTCGAACTCGGCCCAGCCCAGTTCATTGCCGCACCAGGCACGAACCCAGGCGTGCATGGCGTCGGCCCCTTCCAGACGGGGCTGCCCCTTGGGCGGGGTGGTGCGCAGGAACCCGCTGACATAGCCGGCCGGAATACCCAACGAGCGCAGGCAGGCGATCATGACATGGCTGAAATCCTGACAGACTCCGTGGCGGTTCTGGAATGCGGTCAGGGGCGGGGTGTCCACATCCGTGGCCTTGGCATCGAACCGCATGTCCCGGTGCAGCCGCTTGCCGATTGCCAGCATGATCTGAAGCACGGTCATCCCCGGCTGAACGCATGTCCGCGCATAGGCCGCAAAGGCGTCATCCAGCGTGATCCGGGGCGAGGCCGTCAGATAATGCAGGGGCGAATTCGGCGTCAGATCTGAACAGGCGCGCAGCTCGGCCAAAAGCCCCGGCAAGGAGGGCGACAGGTCCATTCCCGTGGGTTGCGGGCGCCGGGCGACACGCGCCCTGAGCGTGACAGTCAGTGTTCTGAGCGGTTTGCGAAAGGCGACCTCTGTCACCGCATTGCCAAAGAAATCATTCCGCTCGCGCCGCTCGTCCGGGGCGGGGTTGATGTCAATGCGGCCGGCGATCAGCTCTTGGTGATTGGGCAGGGTCAGAGGCAGCATCCGGATCACATTACGGGCGGTGTCCGTGTTGCCCCGATAGGTGTTTTCCAGCGTCAGAGTCAGATCGTACAACATGCTCAGTCATCCCAGATAGGTCGCGCTTAGGGTGTTCGAAACCCTGTTCAGCGCCGCAGCCAGATCCCGCAGCCGGTCGGGGGGGATCTCGGCAGGGGTGGCGATGGCCAGATCGGTGTGCAGGCGCAGCGTTTCCCTGCTGAGGTCAGGCATATGTCCGGGTGCATCCCGTTGCGGCAGATTGGTCAGCAGCTCGCGCATCGTGTCCAGCTGGAACCGGACCGAGCGGGGGTTACGTGGGTCCAGCGCCAGCAGATCCGTGACGCTCTGCGGGGTTGGATCGCCCATATAGTGACGCTGATGCGTCACCACGCTGTCCCCCAGTTCAACGGCAATATCCAGGCTGCCCTCGGGGGCGGCGGGGTCGGCAAAGGCGGCCAGCATCAAAGACATGCCTTGTGCGCGCTCCAGGGCGCGTCCGAATTCCAGGAACCGCCACCCGGTGGAACGGTACATGTTATCCTGCACCAGACCGGCAAAACCGGACAGCATTTGCAGCAGCACGCCCATCGCCTTGGCGCTGTCCTGTCCGGGCTGCGCCGAGCGTTCCAGAACAGACAGGGTGCGCCGCAGGTCACGCAGGGCAATCCAGCCATCGACGGAAAAACGGTCACGCACTTTCGAGGCACATCCGGCGGCGGCCTCGATCTGATCGCGCAGGCTGCGGGGCAGGGGCTCTGCCGGGTCGGTGCCGAACCCCGCCAGATAGGTGGCAATCTGTCGGACGCGGGCGTCCTCGGTGCTGCCGGTTTCCTCGTACCGCAGATGATAGGCGCGCAGCAGGCGGATCGTGGCCTCGGCCCGTTCCACATAACGGCCCAGCCAATAGAGATTATCCGCCGCCCGGCTGGGCAGAGGCGTTTCCGGCAGGCGCTGACATGCGGTTTGGGGGACCAGGGTGGCCGTATCGACCGGCCCGTCCGCCATGACCCAGACATCCGACACACAGCCGCCGCCCTGCATCGTCAGGGCGGTGCTTTCGCCTGAAATTCCGACACGGGCATAGCCGCCGGGCATGATCGCCCAGCCCTGGGCCGTGCGGGCCAGGAATACACGGATTGTCATGGGCCGAGGCAGCAGTTTGCCTTCGGTATAGACGGGGGTGGTGGACAGGGTGACGGCCTCTTGGCCGACCAGATCGCCGCCCTTGCGCGCCAGCCAATCGGCCAGGGGGCCGGCATCCGGCGTGCGCATCTGACCGGCAATCGCATGGACCCAGCGCGTATCGAACGGCAGGCCGGTGGTTAATGCGGGCCAGATCGTCATCTGATCGGCGTGGCGGATGACATGATCGCGCTCGGCCTGGGTGCCGCACCACCAGGTTGCGATATTGGGCATCTGCAAGGGCGTGCCAAAGGCGGCCTCGGCAATGCGCGGAATAAAGGCCATTAGCGCGCGTGTCTCCAGCACGCCCGAGCCAAGGGCGTTGACCATCTGCAAGTGTCCCTCGCGCACCGTGTTGGCCAGGCCGGGCGTACCGATCTGGCTGGTCTCGTCCAGCTCCAGCGGGTCGGCAAAACGCGCGTCCAGCCGCCGCCAGAGCAGGCTGATCGGTTGCAGCCCATCCACCGTGCGCACCATCGCGCGGCCATCGCGTACGGTCAGGTCTTCGCCTTCCAGCAGCAAAAGCCCCAGATAACGCGCGATATAGACATGTTCGAAATAGGTGTCCGTGCCCGGCCCCGGCGTCAGGATCGCGGCCCTGTCCGCCCCTCCGGCCGTATTCCCTGCACCCAAGGCCGCCTGAAAGGCGCGGAAAAACCCGGCCAGGCGATGCACATTGGCATGGGCGAACAGGCCGGGAAACACGCGCGAGGTGGCCCGGCGGTTTTCCAGCGCAAACCCCGCCCCCGAGGGCGCCTGCGTACGATCCCCCAGAACGAACCAGCTGCCATCGGGATTGCGGCCGATTTCAAAGGCAATGTGGTGCAGGAAATGCCCTGACACAGGGCGCACGCCCACCATCGGGCGCAGCCATTCGGGATTCTGAGCCAGCAACGAGGCGGGCAGATACCCGTTCCGTACCAGGATCTGATCGCCGTAGATGTCGGCCAGGATACGTTCTAATATCTCGGCGCGCTGGGTCAGGCCGGCGGCGATCTGGTCCCATTCGGATTGCGGCAACAGCACCGGAATATGGCTGAGCGGCCAGTCGCGTTCATCCAGTGTCTTGTCAGAGTACCGGCGAAAGAAAACACCCGCATCGCGCAGATATTGATCGCCGCGCGCGATGCGTTCCTCGATCTGGTCGGGCGAGAGCTCTTGCAATCGCGCGATCAGCGGTGCCCACACATCCCGCATCTGGCCGTTGGGGGCGAACAGCTCGTCTGCGGTTCCGGACGGAACCGTATAGTCGCTCAGGATATGCGCGTGCGGCGGCGGAACCGAGGCAGAGAACGCGTCAGACATGGATCAGACCCCTGTGGGCCGCCGCAAATCCAGTGTCATGGGGAACTCGGGGTGCGGCGTTTCGATGGGCGGGATATAGGAACCAGATGTATGCCCGTTTGCCTGGAACCGCGCAAGCCTGCGGGCCTCGGCCTCGTTTCCATTGACCGGGAAGGTATCGTAGTTGCGCCCGCCCGGATGGGCCACATGATAGACGCACCCCCCGATCGAGCGGTTGGACCATGTGTCATAGATGTCGAACGTCAGAGGCGCATTGACCGGCAACACCGGGTGCAGGGCCTCGGCCGGTTGCCAGGCCTTGAACCGCACGCCGCCTACGAACGTGCCCGATTCTTCGGTGGCGGTCAGCGGTACGCGGCGGCCATTACAGGTGACGATATAGCGATCCGGATTGGGGGTTTGCAGTTTGATCTGCAACCGTTCAACCGAGCTGTCGGTATAGCGCACGGTACCGCCGATGGCGCCGGTTTCGCCCAGCACGTGCCAGGGCTCCAGCGCTTGTTTCAGCTCCAGCGTGTTGCCCTCATAGGTGACCGCGCCGCAGAAGGGAAAGCGGAACTCGGCCTGGGCCTTGAACCAGTCGGGGTTCATATCAAACCCGTGATCGCCCAGATCGCGCAGCACATCCAGCAAATCCTGCCACAGGAAATGCGGCAGCATATAGCGGTCATGCAGCACAGTGCCCCAGCGGACGGGTTTGCCCTTGATCGGGGATTTCCACATGCGGGCGATGATGGCGCGGATCAGCAGTTGCTGCGCCAGGGACATTTTGGCATCGGGCGGCATTTCAAACCCGCGGAATTCCACCAGCCCCAGACGCCCGGTGGGCCCGTCGGGGGAATAGAGCTTATCAATGCAGATTTCCGCGCGGTGCGTGTTGCCCGTCACGTCGATCAGCATGTTGCGCAGCAGCCGGTCCACCAGCCACGGCGGAGGCGTTGTGCCCTCGTCTGGGTTGGGAATCTGGCTCAGCGCGATTTCCAGCTCATAGAGCGTATCGTGACGCGCCTCATCTATGCGCGGTGCCTGGCTGGTTGGCCCGATGAACAGCCCCGAGAACAGGTAAGACAGGCACGGGTGTCGCTGCCAATACAAGATGAGCGAGCGCAGCAGGTCGGGCCGCCGCAAGAACGGGCTGTCGGCGGGCGTTTCGCCGCCCACGACAACGTGATTGCCGCCGCCAGTGCCGGTGTGGCGGCCATCAATCATGAATTTGTCGGCACCCAGACGCGATTGACGGGCTTCCTCATAGATGGCCTGCGTGGTGGCGACGCATTCGTCCCAATTGGCGGCGGGATGGATGTTTACCTCGATCACGCCGGGGTCGGGGGCGACGCGGATTACGTTCAGGCGGCTGTCATGCGGGGGGGCGTAGCCCTCGATATGGACGGGCAGGTTCAGCTCGGCGGCGGTGTCCTCGGCGGTGGCCAGAAGGTCCAGGTAATCCTCAAGCGATTCCGTGGGTGGCATGAATACGCACAGCCGCCCGTCGCGCGGTTCCACGGCGATGGCGGTACGCACGGCGCCGCTGGCAGGGTCCACACCCTGCGCGTTGATCTGCTGGTGGGCGTCGTCCTGCGCGGATGTCTCAGCGTGCTGCGTATGTCCGGGCGAGACCTGGGGGATCAGGCGCGCGCGTTCGGCATCTTCGGTGGCGATCCGGTCGATTTCCGCCTGAATTTCTGCCTGAATAGCGCGTTTGCGCGCTGCGCCCTGCGCGTGGAAATCGGGCAGATCGGACACCGGGATCGTGGGATCCGGCGGATAGGTATAAGGGTATTGCGAGGCCGGGATGAACGGCAACGTCCCCAACGGCAGGCGGAACCCCACCGGGCTGTCGCCGGGGATCAGGAACAGGTGGCCGCGCCGGGCCTTCCAGACCTCAGACATCCAGCGGCCGGGGGCGCTGGCGCTTTGCCAGCGTTGCACGGGCAGCACATATCCGGCCGGTTCATCCAGTCCGCGGCTGAACACGCGCGCGAAACGGGCGCGTTCCTCGGGGTCTTTGAGTTTTGAATTTTCGGGCGAGACATTCGGCGGCAGCTGCGCCTCTTTCAGGATCCATTCGCCGGGGTCTTCATAGGCGGGCTGCGCGCAGGCGGGATCAATGCCCAGTTTGGCCGCGAAGGTCTGCATGAAATTGCCCGCGTCCTTGGCGGTGGGGGCCGTGTCAGCCGCTTCGCGGGCAATCAGATCGGGGTTTTTCCAGACGGGTTTGCCATCTTTGCGCCAATAGAGCGAGAAGGTCCAGCGCGGCAGGCTTTCGCCCGGATACCATTTGCCCTGCCCGTAATGCAGGAACCCACCGGGCGCGAAACGGTCGCGCAGGCGGCGTATCAGATCGTCCGCCAGTCCGCGTTTTTGCGGGCCCACGGCGGCGGTGTTCCATTCGTCGCTCTCGAAATCGTCGATGGACACGAACGTGGGCTCGCCGCCCATGGTCAGGCGTGCGTCGCCGCTTTCCAGGCTTTGATCCACCTTTTTCCCCAGTTTCAGCAGATCGTCCCAGGCGTCATCTGAAAACGGTTTGGTGATGCGCGGATGTTCGGCCACGCGCTTCACTGTCATGTCGAAGTTGAAATCGACCTCGGCATAGCTGGCCATGCCCGAGATCGGCGCGGCGTTGCGATAATGCGGGGTGGCGGCCAGCGGGATGTGGCTTTCGCCCGCCAGCAAGCCGCTGGTCGGGTCCAGCCCGATCCAGCCGGCACCGGGGACATAAGCCTCGACCCAGGCGTGCAGATCGGTGAAATCGTGATCCGTTCCCGAGGGGCCGTCCAGCGCCTTCAGGTCCGGTTTCAGTTGGATCAGATAGCCGGAAACAAACCGCGCGGCGATCCCCATGTGACGCAGCACCTGCACCAACAGCCAACTGGAATCGCGGCACGAACCCGAGCCGATTTCCAGCGTCTCGTCCGGGGTTTGCACGCCTGGCTCCATCCGGATCGTGTAATCCACCTGGTTTGAAACCATCTGGTTCAGCATCACCAGCTTATCCACGATCTGAGCCTTATCGCGCGGGATCGCGTCCATGAACGCGTCGAAATGCTGGCCGGTGGGGGCGGGCGCCAGATAGATCGACAGATCCTGCTGCACATCCAGCGGGTAGTCAAAGGGCCAGTGCTCGGCGCTTTCCTCGACGAAGAAATCGAAAGGGTTGTAGACGGACATATCGGCGGTCAGATCGACCTCGATCCTGAATTCGGTGACGGGCTCGGGGAACACGAACCGCGCCAGCCAGTTACCGTAAGGATCCTGCTGGTGGTTCACGAAATGCGGCTGCGGGCCGACCTTGAGCGAATGCGAGATCACCCGTGTGCGCCCATGCGGGGCCGGGCGCAGGCGGATGATCTGCGGGGCCAGGGTGACGGGCCGGTCGTATTTGTAATGGGTCAGGTGATGGATGCTTGCGATAATGGCCATTGCGTGCCTGTCAGTAAGTGCTGCCCTCAGTATGAAACAGCCGGTCGGCCGGGTCCGGAGGAAACGCCCATCGCCGCGTTGGGGATGGGCCCCCCTGTGGTGGGTGCTGAAAAATCAGGCGGTTTCGACCAGCCCGCCGATCTCTTCGATCAGGGCGACGATTTCGTCCACGCCCTTGCCATGACGCAGTGACGCGAAAACAAAGGGCTTGCCCGCGCGCATCCGGGTTGCGTCGCGCTCCATCACGTCCAGCGAGGCACCCACATGGGGGGCCAGATCGGTTTTGTTGATGATCAGAACGTCGGATTTGGTGATGGCGGGGCCGCCCTTGCGGGGGATTTCCTCGCCTGCGGCCACGTCGATCACGTAAAGCGTCAGGTCCGCCAGTTCGGGGCTGAAGGTGGCCGACAGGTTGTCGCCGCCCGATTCAATCAGCACGATTTCCAGATCGGGGTGGCGCTGGCGCATCTCGTCCACGGCCGCCAGATTGATCGAGGCATCCTCGCGGATGGCCGTATGCGGGCAGCCCCCGGTTTCCACGCCGATGATCCGGTCTTGCGGCAGGATTTGCAGGCGCATCAGGGCCTCGGCGTCCTCTTGGGTGTAGATGTCATTGGTGATCGCGCCGATGGAATATTTGCCGGACAGCGCCTTGCACAGATTGGCGGTCAGCGTGGTTTTCCCCGCGCCAACGGGGCCACCGATACCGATACGTAAAGGACCGTGAGGAGAGCTCATGAGCGGAAAAGCCTTGTGTATTGTGTTTCGTGTTTCATCGAGCCGATGTCGGCCAGAATGGTGGTGCCGCCCAGATCGTCCAGCGTCTGGCTGGCGGCTGCGCGGGTGATGTCCTCGCACAGGGGCGACAGGGCGGTGATGATCGCCTGGCCTTCGGTCTGGCCCAGTGGCACCAGCCGGATCGCGGCCGAGGTCAGGTTGGACGCAAAGGCGTGCAGGTACAGCGCGCAGGTTTGCGACAGAGGAATGCCCTGACGGGCGGCGGCGTGGCCCAGGGCAACCGGATAGGTCAGCGCGGGCATATCCGCGCCCCAGATCGCGGCGGTGGTTCGGCAGAAGGCGGCGCCCTGTTGCTGGGTTTCCAGCAGGCGTTCGGCCGAGGGCGCAAAGGCGCGGGCCAGCGCGTCCACCTCATCCAGATCGTCCCCGCGATAGGCGGCGTGCAGCAAGATCGCGTCGTTGCGCCCCGTCCCGTGCCGCAGGATGTCTGTTAACCAAGCCTGAAAACTGGCCGCATCGGTGACATGCCCCGCCTGAATCGCATATTCCAACCCGTGGCTATAGCTGAACGCGCCCACCGGATAGGCCGGCGACAGCCATTGCATGAGGGTCAGGATATGCGTGTCAGTGATCATGGCTGTAGCTGTGCGAATGATCGTGCTCATGCGTGTGCAGGGTCTTGCCGTGCTCGTGCGAATGGGTGCGGCCATGACCATAGGCACCGCCTTCGGGCAGGAAGGGTTCCTGAACTTCCGTCACCGTCGCCCCCAGATGAGACAGCATCGCCATAATCACATGGTCGCGCTGGATCAGCAGGCGCGTGGCCTCGATCTGGCAGGGGGTGTGGCGATTGCCGATATGCCAGGCCAGACGCGGCAGCTGCTGTCCGGTGACTTGCAGCAGCTGTTCCGGCGCGGCCAGCACGCGGATATGGGTGCCATCGGTCAGGGTGAACGCATCGCCCTGGTTCAGGTTCTCGGTGTGCTCCAGATCCACCAGAAAGGCGGTGCCGTCATCCGCCTGCAACCGCTTGCGGCGCAAAAAACGGTCGTCATAGGACAGGGTGACGGTTTTTGCGGCATCGCTGGCGTCCAGATCGCGGGTGAATGTATGAGCAGTGGGCAGGGGCATGGTTTTTCCCAGGTGATTCAAGGTTTGTTAAGCAGATTGCCGGAGGGTGTGAGCACCGCACAAGACCAGAGGCCCAGATGCACGCTTTGACCCTGACCAATGAACTGACGGAAATTCGCGCCCAGATCGCGCGATTGCAGAAACGCGAGGCCGCGCTGCAAGCGAATCTGCGTGAAAACAGCGCGCAAAGCGGCATTCGGCCCGGCTGGCCCATTCAGAGGATGGCACATACGAAGGCTCATGCCGGGCTCAGAACATGAAGTAGCGCTGCGCCATCGGCAGCACCTCGGCGGGCTGACAGGTCAGCAATTCGCCATCCGCGCGGACTTCGTAAGTTTCGGGGTGCACCTCGATCTGCGGGGTGGCGGCGTTTAGTTTCAGATCGGATTTGCCGATGTTGCGGGTGTTCTGGACGGCGACGGTCTGCTTGGCCAGGCCCAGCTTATCCCCGATACTGTCGGCCTGCGCGGCCTCGGATACGAAGACAACGGCCGAATGTTCGACCGACCGGCCATAGGCCCCAAACATGGGCCGCGAATAGACCGGCTGCGGCGTCGGAATCGAGGCATTGGGATCGCCCATCTGCGCACAGACAATCGTGCCGGCCATCAGTACCATTTCCGGCTTTACGCCAAAAAACGCCGGGTTCCACAGCACCAGATCGGCGCGTTTGCCCTCTTCGATCGAGCCGATTTCATGCGCGATGCCATGCGCGATGGCCGGGTTGATGGTGTATTTCGCAATATAGCGGCGGACGCGGAAGTTATCGTTCTCGCCGGTTTCCTCGGGCAGACGTCCGCGCTGTTTCTTCATCTTGTCGGCGGTTTGCCAGGTGCGGATCAGAACCTCGCCGACGCGGCCCATGGCCTGACTGTCGGACGCGATGATCGAGAACGCGCCCATATCGTGCAGGATGTCCTCGGCGGCGATGGTTTCGCGGCGGATACGCGATTCGGCAAAGGCCACGTCCTCGGGGATGGATTTGTCCAGATGGTGACAGACCATCAACATGTCCAGGTGTTCATCCACGGTATTCACGGTGAAGGGGCGCGTGGGATTGGTGGACGAGGGCAGAACGTGTTCCTCGCCGCAGATCTTGATGATGTCGGGGGCATGGCCGCCGCCCGCGCCCTCGGTGTGGAAGGCGTGAATGGTGCGGCCCTTCATGGCGGCGACGGTGTGTTCCACGAACCCGGATTCGTTCAGCGTGTCGGTGTGGATCATCACCTGCACATCCATCGCGTCGGCCACACCCAGGCAGCAATCAATCGCGGCGGGGGTGGTGCCCCAATCCTCGTGCAGCTTCAGCGCGCAGGCGCCGCCCTTGATCTGTTCCTCCAGCGCGGCGGGCAGGCTGGCGTTGCCCTTGCCCGCAAAGGCCAGGTTCATCGGGAAAGCGTCCGCCGATTGCAGCATCCGCCCGATATGCCACGGCCCTGGGGTGCAGGTGGTGGCCAGCGTACCATGCGCCGGCCCGGTGCCGCCGCCCAGCATGGTGGTCAGGCCCGAGTGCAGCGCGTCCTCGATCTGTTGCGGGCAGATATAGTGGATATGGCTGTCAAAACCGCCCGCCGTCAGGATCTTGCCCTCGCCCGCGATGGCCTCGGTGCCGGGGCCGACGATGATGTCGACGCCGGGCTGCGTGTCGGGGTTGCCCGCCTTGCCGATCTTGTGGATGCGGCCGTTTTTCAGACCCACGTCGGCCTTGTAGATGCCGGTGTGATCGACGATCAGAGCGTTGGTGATCACCGTATCCACGGCGCCCTCGGCCCGCGTGGTTTGGGCCTGTCCCATGCCGTCGCGGATCACCTTGCCACCGCCGAATTTGACCTCTTCGCCATAGAGAGGCGCGTTGCCGCCCATGCCGTTGGCGCGCTCGGCCAGAAGGTCGCGTTCGACCTCGATGATCAGATCGGTATCGGCCAGGCGCAGCTTGTCGCCCACGGTGGGGCCGTACATGGCGGCATAGTCAGAACGAGAGATTTTGGCGGGCATTGCGAGATCCTTCGGACGTTATCGGACAGGCGCTTACAGCGCGCCCATGACCTTTTGATTGAAACCATAGACGGTGCGCCCCCCCGAGATCGGGATCAGCGTCACCTCGCGGCGTTGACCGGGTTCGAAGCGCACGGCGGTGCCGGCGGCGATGTCCAGGCGCAGACCGCGGGCGGCTTCGCGGTCGAACTCCAGCGCGGGGTTGGTTTCATAGAAATGGTAGTGCGAGCCGACCTGCACGGGCCGGTCGCCGGTATTGGCCACCATCAGGGTGATGGGCTCGCTGCCCGCGTTCAGGGTCAGCTCGCCAGCCGCGGGGAACAGCTCGCCGGGGATCATTTGCGGCCCCAGGCGATCAGGGCAATCAGGCCAATGGCGATCGAGCTGGCGATCAGCGGCAGCCAGCTGCTGTCATCGGCATGTGGGTGCAGATGCATCCCGTCATGCGCCAGGGCGGGGGCGGCGATCAGGGCGGTCAGGGCGGCGGTGGTCAGAGTCTTCATGGGGCTGTCCTTTTAGCGAATGGGGTTGTGGACGGTGACCAGCTTGGTGCCGTCGGGAAAGGTGGCTTCGACTTGCACTTCGTGGATCATCTCGGGGATGCCCTCCATGCAGTGATCGCGGGTGATGACCTGGGCCCCGGCCATCATCAGATCGGCCACGCTGCGCCCGTCGCGCGCGCCTTCGACCACGGCGTCGGTGATCAGGGCGATGGCCTCGGGGTGGTTCAGTTTCACGCCGCGGGCCAGGCGTTTGCGGGCGACCTCGGCCGCCATCGCGATCAGCAGTTTGTCTTTTTCGCGGGGGGTTAGTTGCATGTCAGATCATCCAGGTTCGAGGAAGGTTGGCACCGTTCAGATGGGTCAGAACGGGGATCAGAGACTGGCGCAGAACAAAGCCGTCAGAGGCCAGAATGCGGGCGAACAGCAGGCCGGGACGGATCAGAGACACGCCGCCGGTGTCCGGCATCAGATCGCGCAGGGGGGGCAGATGAGCCTCGGCCTCGGGGGCGGCAAAGAGGACCGAGGCCATGGCTCCGGCATCGTTCAGCATGGCGGTGCCTGGCAGATCGGCCAGCGTATCGGAGTCCAGCCGCAGCGTATCGGCAAAGATCAGGTCATCGTCGCGGCGGATGCGAATTCGGTCGCGCAGATGGGTGTTGGTCAGGGTCTCGCCCATCGCGCTGCGCCCCAGGATCAGCGATTCGACAGCCAACAGGCGGGAATCGGCGGTCATTTCAACGGTCAGCGTCCGGTCCAGCGCGCCGTGATCGAACAGGATGGTTTCCTGCGGCAGCCAGTCCAGCCGCGCGCCGGGCGCGATGGTCAGTCGGTTTTCGACATGGCCGATTTCGCCGGGTTGCGCGCGATAGATTCGCTCGGCGGCCTGGGTGGTCAGGCACAGATGCGATTCTGTCCCGGCCCGCGCCCGGAATTTCAGCCGGTCACCGCCGGTTATCCCCCCGGCGGTGTTCAGGAAAACGCCGGTCAGGCGATCACGGCTGCCATGCGGGAACAAGGTCTTCAGACAGCCTGACGTGCGGAAATCCGACAGGGCCGAGCCCCCGTCCCGCGCCTTGGAAGACACCAGCGCCTGACCCACCGCGCGAGGCTGGTGCAGCATGTCTGCCTTGGGTGATATGTCCGCCAGAATTTGAATCATCCCCTCCGTCAATCGCCTGAAACGAGTCGCACAGAGAGGCAGCACATGAAAGATGGATGCTCAAAAAGCGGGCTTATCGCGTCAAATCACGCCTAATTTGCACCATTAATAGGCAATTGCGGCTTGTGTGGATTAATAATTGTGCAGAGAGGCGGAATGGAAAGGTGACTCTTGGTCAGGTATTTGCCGAACGCAGATCTTCGTGACTTTGCTATGCCTGCCCAGGGCGCAAAAGCCGCCAGGGCGTGTGGACGACCGATCAAGACGTGAAAATCAGAAGCGGCCGCCACACTTGTGCAACAAAAACAATGTTGCGGGGGTCAGGTAAGGTTTCGGCCTGCCTGATGCAAGGATGAAACCTGCGTCCCCGCCTCGGAGGATGACCATGAACTTTATCAAAGCCACTCTGGCGGGGGCGCTGTCGCTAAGCCTGACCGCCCCGGCCTTTGCTGCCGAAGACACCATTAAGGTTGGCGTGCTGCATTCGCTGTCGGGCACCATGGCCATTTCGGAGACCACTCTGAAAGACACCATGCTGATGCTGATCGACGAGCAAAACGCCAAGGGCGGCGTTCTGGGCAAGAAACTGGAAGCCGTCGTTGTTGACCCGGCCTCCGACTGGCCGCTGTTCGCTGAAAAAGCCCGCGAGCTGCTGACCGTGCAGGACGTGGACGTGATGTTCGGCTGCTGGACCTCGGTGTCGCGTAAATCGGTTCTGCCGGTGATCGAAGAGCTGAACGGCCTGCTGTTCTACCCGGTCCAGTACGAAGGCGAAGAATCCTCGAAAAACGTGTTCTACACCGGCGCGGCCCCGAACCAGCAGGCGATCCCCGCCACGGATTATTTCCTGGATGAACTGGGCGTCGAGAAATTCGCGCTGCTGGGCACCGACTATGTGTACCCGCGGACCACTAACAATATTCTGGAATCCTATCTGAAGAGTAAAGGCATTGCCGAAGAGGACATCTTCGTCAACTACACCCCCTTCGGTCATTCGG
The DNA here is from genome assembly GCF_049803795.1 of Youngimonas ophiurae (nom. illeg.). Classification (NCBI taxonomy): domain Bacteria; kingdom Pseudomonadati; phylum Pseudomonadota; class Alphaproteobacteria; order Rhodobacterales; family Roseobacteraceae; genus Thalassovita; species Youngimonas ophiurae (nom. illeg.). The sequence continues at coordinate 319,266 of NZ_JBNAGJ010000002.1, read as the reverse complement.
ACTGGTCGAAAATCGTGGCTGACGTTGTGGCCCTGGGCGCAGACGGTAAGAAAGTCGGCGTGATCAGCACCATCAATGGTGACGCCAACATCGGTTTCTACAAAGAGTTGGCCGCTGCCGGCGTGTCGGCTGACGACATCCCCGTCGTTGCCTTCTCGGTTGGCGAAGAAGAGCTGGCCGGCCTGGACACCTCGAACCTGGTGGGCCACCTGGCGGCCTGGAACTACTTCCAGTCGGCTGAATCGGAAATCAACGACGAATTCGTCGCCGCATGGAAAGCCCGCATGGGTGAAGAGCGCGTCACCAACGACCCGATGGAAGCGCACGTGATCGGCTTCAACATGTACATCAAGGCGCTGGAAGCCGCCGGCACCACTGATGTGGACGCCGTCCGCGAAGCCATGTACGGCCTGGAAGTTCCGAACCTGACCGGCGGCACCGCCGTGATGCTGCCGAACCACCACCTGGCCAAGCCGGTTCTGATCGGTGAAATTCAGGAAGACGGCCAGTTCGACATCATCAGCCAGACCACCGAAGTTCCCGGCGACGCCTGGACCGACTTCCTGCCGGAATCGGCTGTGCTGAAGTCCGATTGGAAAGGTCTGGGCTGCGGTATGTACAACACCGAAACCGAAACCTGCGTTCAGATCAAATCCAACTACTGATCTGTCTCTGTGACTGCCGAAGGGGGCGGGCGCGCCCCCTTCATTCCCCAAACACGACCCTTACATTCGCGGATCTCCTGGTATGCGGCACCTTCTCTCTCTCTTGCTCGCACTGGTGATGCTTGCCCTGCCGATGCAGGCCGCCGCCGGTCCGGTGCAGGATCTTCTGCAACAATATCGCAGCGTGATCGAGAAAAGCTCGCGCAAGACCATCCAGCCCGCGATTGATGCCCTGGCCAGCAGTGGCCTGCCTCAGGCGCAGACCGTTCTGGAAACCTGGCAAGCCAAAAACATGTGGCAACGCAAGGCAGACGGGCTGTTCTTTGTCGGAGAGAAGCTGCCCTCGAAAGACTACCGGCTGACGGATTTCGAAACCGGACAGGTTGTCGGCGAATACCCCAAGAAACAGTTGAAACAGCTGAAGCCAAACAGCGGCATCCGCGCGCTGATCGGCACCGCGCTGGTGCAGTTCCAGCTGTCTGACCCCGATCCGGCGCGGCGTTGGGATGCGGTGATCTCGATCGAGCGCGACCCCGCGCCCGAGCATCTGACCCCGCTGCGCAAGGCCATCGCCAACGAGCCCGACCCCGAATTGCAGGCCAAGAAACGCCGTCTGGAGCGCCTGCTGACCATCGCTTACGACACGGAACTGTCCAACCGGATCGTCGCAATCAACGCATTTGATACCGATCTGGGCGTGGACGTCCGCGCCACGCTGAACCCGCTGCTAACGACGAAACGCATGGCCTTTGCGGGCACGGTTGACGACACGCTGAATATCGCCACCGTGCTTCAGCCGGGCAGCGATGCCCTGCCGCAGCCCGAGGCCTATGAGCTGCTGGTCTCAGCCGGATTGGCCCCCGCCCTGATTGCCCCCGGCGAAGTGCGCGCCGCCCTAGCCGCCAATATTATCGAGGGGCAGGTCGGTGGAATCCCCGTGGCGCAGCTGAACACACAGGCCGCCCGCACCCGCGCCTACACCGCCCTGGCCGCAGCTGGCACTGTCCCGCCCGCGCCGACGGCGGCGGATGTTCAGGCTGCGCTGGCCGCGCACAGCTTTGCCGATGTCTATGACGAACCGGCCAAGGCCATTACCAATGCCGCCTCCGAGGCCCTGAAATCCATTGAATTGCGCGTCGGCATGAACCAGGCGCTGGATCTGGGGCTGGACGCGCTGTCGCTGGCCTCGATCTACTTCCTGGCTGCCATTGGCCTGGCGATTACCTTTGGCGTGATGGGCGTGATCAACATGGCCCATGGCGAATTCATCATGATGGGCGCCTACACCGGCTATGTGGTGCAGCAGATCATCCCCGATTACACCGTGTCCATCATCGTCGCGATCCCGCTGGCCTTTGCCGTGACCTTCGCCGCCGGTGTCGCAATGGAGCGCCTGGTGATCCGCTGGCTCTATAACCGTCCGCTGGAAACCCTGCTGGCCACCTTCGGCATCTCCATCGCGTTGCAACAGATCGCCAAGAATATCTTCGGCACGCAGGCCCGCCCGCTGACCTCACCTGCCTGGCTGGATGGCGCCTGGGTGATGAATGATGTGGTCTCCATCAGCTATATCCGCATTGCGATCTTCGTGCTGGCGCTGATCTTCCTGGGCGTGTTCCTGTTCATCATGAAACGCACCCGCCTGGGCCTGGAAACCCGCGCCGTCACGCAAAACCCGCGGATGGCTTCCAGCATGGGCATTAACAAAGACCGCGTGAACATGCTCACCTTCGGTCTCGGCTCGGGCATCGCGGGCATCGCGGGCGTCGCCATTGGCCTCTTCGCCAAGGTCACCTCGGAACTGGGCAGCGATTACATCGTCCAAAGCTTCATGACAGTGGTCGTCGGCGGTGTCGGCAACATCTGGGGCACCTTGGCCGGTGCCGCGATGATCGGCTTCCTGCAAAAAGGGATCGAGTGGCTGAACCCCTCCAATACCCTGGCCGCCCAAACCTACATGATCATCTTTATCATCATCTTCATCCAGTTCCGTCCCCGAGGCATCATCGCCCTCAAGGGTCGCGCAGCAGGAGACTGACATGCACCACTGCGCTTCTTTCTGGTCAAAATACTCCGGGGGGTCCGGGGGGCAGGCCCCCCGCCGCGCGCCTGAGGAACAGGCCCTCCGCCGCCACACTGAAAACGGGTCAAAGCCATGAAAAATACCTTCATCATGCGGAACCCTTCGGTTCTGATCTTCCTGGGTATCCTCGCGCTCTTTACCCTGACCGTCACCCTCATGTCCGAGGCCACCGGTGCGTCGCTGCTCTCTACCTCCTTCGTCAAAACCCTGGGTAAGACCCTGTGCCTGTGCCTCATTGCCATCGCGATGGATCTGGTCTGGGGCTATTGCGGTATCCTCAGCCTGGGCCATTTCGCCTTCTTCGGGCTGGGCGGCTATATGATCGGCATGTGGCTGATGTACGAACGCACCCGCGGCATCGTCGAAAGCTCGATGGCCAATGCGGAAATCCCCCCTACCCCCCAAGAGATCGTGGACGCCATCGGCACACAGATTTTCGGCGTGGTCGGCAGCTCGGAATTCCCGCTGGTTTGGGCCTTTGCCGACAGTCTGGCGATTCAGCTGGCTTTGGTGGTGCTGGTGCCGGGGCTGCTGGCGCTGGTCTTTGGCTGGCTGGCCTTCCGCAGCCGCGTCACCGGCGTTTACCTGTCGATCCTGACCCAAGCCATGACGCTGGCCTTGTCGCTGTATCTGTTTCAGAACGACAGCGGGCTGCGCGGCAATAACGGTCTGTCGGGCCTGCAAAACCTGCCCGGCCTGGATGACGTGCCGCAGGCAACCGTGTCCATCTGGTTCTTCTGGGTGTCCGCTTTGGCGCTGGGGCTGGGCTACGTTCTGGCCGCCTGGGTCGTGTCCGGAAAATTCGGCAGCGTGATCCGAGGCATCCGCGACGACGAACAGCGCGTGCGTTTCCTGGGCTACTCGGTCGAGGGGTATAAGCTGTTCATTTTCGTGCTGACCGCGATGATCGCGGGTATCGCCGGCGCGCTGTATTATCCGCAGGCCGGAATCATCAACCCGGCTGAAATCGCGCCCATTGCCTCGATCTACCTGGCCGTCTGGGTGGCCATTGGCGGGCGTGGGCGGCTGTATGGGGCCGTGATTGGCGCGGCTTTCGTGTCGCTGGTGTCCACGTGGTTCACCGGGGGGCAGGCGCCGTCCATTCCGCTGGGGGTCTACACGATCGACTGGGTGGACTGGTGGCAGGTGGTGCTGGGGCTTAGCTTTGTGCTGGTCACGCTGTTCGCGCCCAAGGGCATCGGCGGGCTGTTCGACCTGCTGCAAGGCGTCGCCGCGCCGCGCCGTCACGGCCAGCCGCTGGGCCCGGATGCCGGATCATTGCAGGAAAAGGAGGCCCAGGAATGAGCACTCTGCTAGAGGTCTCCGGCGTCTCCGTCAGCTTTGACGGGTTCAAGGCGATCAACAACCTGTCCTTCCAGATCGGCAGCGCCGAGATGCGCGCCATCATCGGCCCGAACGGGGCCGGTAAGACGACATTCATGGACATCATCACCGGCAAGACGAAACCAGACGAGGGCCGGGTGCTGTGGGGCGAAAAATCCCAGTCCTTGCTGAAAATGTCCGAGGCCAGGATCGCCCGCGCGGGCGTGGGCCGCAAATTCCAGCGCCCCACCGTATTCGAGGATCAGTCGGTTTTCGATAACCTGTTGATGGCGCTGAAAAATGATCGCTCGCCCTGGCAGGTGCTGACCTTCAAACCCAAGTTCAAGGATCTGGGCAAGGTCGAGGAACTGGCCAGCGAAATCGGCCTCACAGACGAGCTGGACCGCAAATCGGGCGAGCTGTCGCACGGGCAAAAACAGTGGCTGGAAATCGGGATGCTGCTGGCGCAGGAACCGCGCCTTTTGCTGGTGGATGAACCGGCCGCGGGGATGACTCTGTCCGAACGCGAACACACCACCGACATCCTGGTCGAGGCCGCGAAAACCCGCGCCGTCGTCGTCGTGGAACACGACATGGAGTTCGTCCGCCGCCTGAATTGCAAGGTCACCGTGCTGCACGAAGGCAGCGTTCTGGCCGAGGGCTCGTTGGACCATGTGACACAGAATCAGGACGTCATTGATGTCTATTTGGGGCGCTGAATCATGCTGAAGACTGAAAATCTGACCCTGCATTATGGCAGCTCGCAAATCCTGAACGGTATCTCAATGCAGGCCGATGTGGGGCAGGTGACCTGCGTGATGGGCACCAATGGCGTGGGCAAAACCAGCCTGCTGAAGGCTATTTCCGGCACGCATCCGCGATCTGGCGGGGGGCTGGAGCTGGACGGCGAGCAGATCGGCAAACTGCCCGCCCACGCGCTGGCGCGCAAGGGTGTGGGCTATGTGCCGCAAGGGCGCGATATATTCCCGCTGCTGACGGTGCGCGAAAACCTGGAAACGGGGTTTGTTTGCCTGCCGCGCTCGGAACATTTTATCCCCGATGAAGTGTTCGAGCTGTTCCCGATCCTCAGGGATTTCCTGCACCGCCGGGGCGGCGATCTGTCCGGCGGGCAGCAGCAGCAGCTGGCCATCGCCCGCGCGATGATCACCAAACCCAAGCTGCTGCTGCTGGACGAACCGACCGAGGGCATCCAGCCCAATATCATCCAGCAGATCGGCCGCGTGATCGAGTACCTGCGCGATCAGGGCAACATGGCCATCGTGCTGGTCGAGCAATATTTCGATTTCGCCTATGGGCTGGCCGATCAGTTCGTGGTGATGCGCCGCGGAGAGGTTCTCAAACAGGGTGCCAAATCCGAATTGACCCGCGAAGAACTGGTGCAAGCGGTCTCGGTCTGAATGCGGGGAAAAAACCTCGGGAATCTGTGTTTTCGGTCTTGACGCGGGCGCGCGGCTTTCGTATTTCGCGTCCACTTTCGGCGGTATAGCTCAGTTGGTTAGAGCAGCGGAATCATAATCCGCGTGTCCGGGGTTCAAGTCCCTGTACCGCCACCATTACTCCTACTTCGCATCAAAAATCGCTAAGGCCTTGAAGGGCAGGTCAAACCAGCGGTGCGTATGCCATTTTCGCGGCACTAGCCCAGCATATCCGCCCGCACAGCGGCATGTTGTGCTCTTGAAATAGCGCTCAAATGGCCAAGTCGGGTGCCGCCCGGCACGCGAGATGCAAGATGACACGAAATTTGGCGGAGGCGTTAGCGTTTCTCGCGGGCATCTAGGCTTTGCCTGATGACGTCAATCTCGTTTTGCAGATGCGCGCCGTTGTAGACGATCGACGTTTCATGGCGGGCATATCGGCCTTTTCGGTCAGCGCTCAGCCAGTTGTAGGATCCGATGCACAGAAGATTAGCGTCAACGATGACAATCTTACTATGCAGTTGCTGCACCTCATGAATGCGAACGCCCACATCCTGCAACGCAGATTTTGCCGCTTCCAACTGTGTCACGCCGTTATCGTATTTAAGCTGGTTCAAAAGAGGATCCGCGAAAACATCGATTTCTGCTCCGCGCGCCACCGCACTTTGGAAGGCATCGAGCAGCCCAGCACGTTTCATTGTTGAGGCAATGATCCACGGGCTGACAATGGTTATTTTGCGGGCTGTGGACAGGGCCTTTTTTAGGAACCGATCGTGTTCTTCTGCGTCTCTTAGTGTCGAAAGCGGGTGACTTGAATCCTGAAGATCAGGGCGCGGCTGCGCAGTAAACTCAAGCCCCCCATCGCTCTGAGAGAACAGGCACTCAGCCAAGACCGATCTGGGCGTACCCTTCGCAGCCGACGAAAATACGTCCATGTCACCGAACACAAGGAAGCTGTCTTTTGCACGCGACACGGTCACGTTCAGCATACTTGGCGACATGTCGATGAAATGCCCGTCGGCATGTTTGGAATAGACTGGTGAAAACAGGATGATTGGGCGCTCAGCCCCTTGAAGCGAATGAACCGTGCCAACGGTCATTTTCGCGTCAATGCCCCGATCGGCACAAGCGCGTTTGATTTCTTGCACCTGCCGCCCAAAGGGGGTGACGACACCGACGATCTCTTCCAGTTTTTTGTTGTACTGGCCTTCAAGATCCTGCCGCTTTTCTGCAAGCCAGTCTGCAATTGTTGCAGCTTCAGTCGCGTTAGCGCGGCTGCCGCCGAAGCTTAACGCCATCCCGTCGATATGCAGGTAACCCATCGACGGCACAGCGCGCCCCGCGGGCGCACTGCCTCGCATCGGTTTGAGCGATCCTTTGTAGCAGAGTTTGTTGCTGAAATTGATGATTTCGTCATAGCAGCGCCGATGCTCGAACAGGTAAAGCCCGCGCTCTAATTCCGGGTAGGGCTCGTAGGCGCAGGCTTGCTGGGCAAGACGCATTACACTGCCGTCAACACTACGCATTCCAGTTGCTGACAGTGTGTTCAAATCGGTCTCAGCATAGGTCTCTTTCAGAAAACCCGCACGTTGCAGATTGCCGATATCGACGGCTTTGGGCACCGATGAGATCGGCTCGATCTGTTGGGTGTCCCCAATGACCAAGGCGCGCTTCGCTAAGGCAAACGACGGCGCCGCAACCTCTGGTAAGACTTGCCCGGCTTCATCAACAATCAGCAAATCAATGAAGTCGAACAAATAACCTGTGCCCCATTCACCGCCAGACTTCAGGCCAAAGCTCATTTTGCCTGGCAAGCTCGCAAATGTAGAGACAGCACAGGGTGTCAACATCATACGGCGATGCCAGCGTGGTTCGATTGTTTTCCGTCCGGTTTTCCGATGCGACGCCACGATATCGTCCAGGTTATCTTCCATTTCCAGAAGCCACCGCCCCTCCCAATAGTGGCAAGCCAGTCGGAAAAGATGAAAACGGGTGTGGCAATCGGCAAACCTATCGACGTCCAACGTATCCGCTGCTGGAACGGCAGGCGCACCAAGATTTTCCGTTGCGCGCGCCCATGCTCTCTGTGCCTGATCTAGATTGTCTAACGCAGATCGGGCTGCCTCATATCTGGCACCGGAGGATTGAGCAGCCTCCTGTGCAACACGAACTGCATCTCGCAGGCTATTCCCGATGTTTTCAACCGAACGACTATCTGAGAAATCCAGCGTGCAGCCGATGGCTTCCAGTGCAACACGCCCTTTCATCACTCTTTTCCGGGCCACTGACGGAAGAAAGCTGAACATGGCGAGAAAGACAGATTGCTCTGCATGATGTTTGGCCCATCCGGATTCCCAAGCCTTGTGGCATTCCAGCTCTGCTGCGCTATCCTGCATAGCTTCTGCCAGTTGCTGCAAAGCTGTCTCGGCATCGTCGCCCAGCAGGCTGGCAACTTTCGATGTTGTCTCCTCAACCCAGTGCCGCGCCTTGTTCGCATCAGACAGTTTTGCGACCTCTTCAGTAATCTGAGTGTGCAAGGAGGATACGATCTCTTTCACATCCGGGTTTTCAAGGTCCGGAAATGCTGTTTTCCCTGCCTCCAGAAATGCATCTCGGGCGCGGGGAACATAATCATGGCTTTCTAATTCAATGAAGAGCCGCTCAGTTTGATACCGGCGAGCAGCCTCTGCCTCTTTTGACTTTGCCGGAAGAAACAACCCATAGCTTCTGAGATCAGGCAACCAACGGCCCGCAAATGGGCCTTCGCCTTCGGAGAAGTCCTTGCCGAACGCGTCGATAATGTTTGTTACAGCCTGGTTATTGGTGGACGCTGCGACGATAACAGGTGGGGTACTTTCTTGCAGCGCCGCGCGCACCCACGCATCCGCAATGGCCGACAAGAGCATTGTCGTCTTACCCGTTCCAGGAGGCCCATTGACAGCAAGCACATCGCTGGGTTTTCCGGTTGAGAGATATGAAAGAACCTGACGTTGATGATCTGCGAGCGGAAATTCATCGCTGGCGTGCCCCAGTCGATTGATGAAGTTCGTTTCCGTCTGGGGGGAAAGTTCCTTTTGGGCCGAAGACGGCCTGGCCAGATTTTCCAACAGCGGCGCTTTGTGTTTTTCACCAAGCAGCGTGTCATATAGGCTGATAACTTGCGCGATAGCGGCGGTGGCCTCTCCGGAAATCTCCATAAACCCGACGCCAGCAGAGACATAATTTTTATCGTCAGCTGGCCAACCCGGAGATACGGCATCAAGCATCGCACGACAGTGTTTTAGATATTGCTCCCAAACAGAGGAGTTTTCGTCAGGCAAGAAGGGCGATGCCGAAAGAAAGGTATCGAAATCTTCGACCGTGCCGAGCGAAAAAACATCGTTAGGGAGTGGCTTCAGCAGGTCTCTCGCAATGACGTTTCGGGATGGGCGAATGTTGCCGTCTCTATCAATGGTCGCCTCTGTTACTACAGGTGCGACGATTTCTGGAAAACCATTGGATATAGTTGCACCGTGGGAAGTTCTCCGGGCCATGACCATCGGCCAGATTTGTACGGCTACCATCTTGGTGTCCGGCTTCTGTCCTTCAAAAGCCCTGCGGATCTGGTTCTTAGGCAGCACTCCATTGCGCAGCGTGTCTTTCGACAGTTCGATGAATTCCTTCCGGTCCCGTTGCCTGAAGCGCCCCCGCCCCAATGCACCATCTGCCAACGACGCACGCCAGTAACCCAAAGTCTCATAGAACTCATTATTCATCACAGTCTGCCAAATTCCGCGCCTGCATCACACAATTTGATGGCGCAAGCTAAATACTCAGTGCAATCTTAGGTGTAGACTGATTTCCAGACAGGTGACAGGCCCTTCAGAGCGGTTTGCAGCAATCAGCGCACTCTTATAGAAGGCCGTATGGCCTCGCGTGTTGAAACCCAAGCACTTTCATAAGCGGGTCTTCTCTTTTCGGTTTCTCTTACTCTAGCTCAACCAGCAGATCTTTTGCGTCGATCTGGCCCCCTGCCGTAACGTGGACTGCCTTCACAAAGGCATCGCGTTCTGCGTGGATGCCAGTTTCCATCTTCATTGCTTCGAGTGTCAGTAACAGATCCCCTTCTTTGACCTCTTGGCCAGCCGTTACTCCAACAGAGGCAACCACACCCGGCATCGGCGCGCCGATATGGTTCGCGTTGCCAAGTTCTGCCTTTGGCCGCGCCGCCGTTGAAGCTTTGACCATGCGGTTTGGAACACGGATCACGCGTGGTTGACCGTTAAGTTCGAAGAAGACTTTCACTTCGCCGTTCTCATCGGTTTCTCCGACAGCCTGCAAGCGGATTTCCAAGGTCTTACCAGGATCGATTTCTGCGGAAATTTCCTCGCCCGGCTCCATGCCATAGAAGAACGTTTTCGTTGGCAATGTGCGCACAGGGCCATACTGACGGTGGCGGCCCATATAATCCAAGAAGACCTTTGGATACATCAGGTAACCGTTCAGATCCTCATCATCGACCTCAAAGCCTTGAAGCTGTTTGGATAAATCTGCGCGGGTCGCTTCCATATCTACCGGCTTCAAATGCTTGCCGGGGCGGTCGGTGTTCGGCTTTTCGCCTTTCAGCGCCTTGTCTACGATGCCTTCCGGGAAACGGAATTGGCAGGGCTCAAACAGGGGCACCTGTGCGAGGTGACCTTTGATCGCACTGAGGTGCCGTTGAACCATTTGATCGGTAGTCCTGGGGACGCCGGGAAATACATGACCATCGTGTGGAACGCGAACCGTCCGTTGATCGGCTTGATGGCGCTTGGCGTCGCGCGACGGGCGTATGACATCGCGCTGGCACATGTCGCTGACCGGAAGCAATTCGGAGCGCCATTAGCGGCCAAACAGCTTGTTCAACAGGATCTTTCGGACATGGATGCGGGGATCACCTCGGCCCGGCTCACCTGCCTAATGGCGCTGGCCACGCTCGATACGGGCGCGCGCTCGAACGGGCTCTCAGCGATGGCCAAACGGCTGGCCACGGCGAATGCAAACAAAGCAATACATACCGCGATGCAGCTTTGTGGAGGCATGGGCGTCACCGAAGAGCTGGGCCTGGCGCAGCTTTGGGCTGACGCCCGCGTGTTCCAAGTGCCCGACGGCACACAAGGCATACTGGCGCTCATTCATGGACGCGATATCACTGGCATGGCGGCGTGGCGCTGACAGCCCTGAACCTTTTGGAGGAGAAGAATATGGACACATTACACTGGTCGCCCCGCTCGCCTTATGTGCGCAAGGTTATGGTCGCGATTCATGAAAAAGGCCTGACAGAGCAGATCGAAACAGTTCGGACGCTCGCGGATCCGATGTATCCGCCTCAGGATTTTTTCGCCACGAACCCGCTGGCCAAGATCCCGACGCTTGAACGTGCGGGGCAGCCGCCGATCTGGGACTCGCGCGTTCTTATGGAATGGGCGGACATGCAATCGGAGCTTGGGCCCTGTCTGTTTCCGGCAGATGCAAATCGGATTCAGGCTTTGTCGGATGAGGCACTAGGACATGGGATAATCGAAGTCGGCGTGACATTGCTGATCGAACGAAACATGCGTGAGGCAGCTCGACAGGATCCGCGGGTTTTCGATGTGTGTGCGGCCAAGTTTAAGTCAGCTCTAGATTATTTGGAAGCCAACGCAGAGCGCCTGGCTGCGCGAGACTTCGATGCGGGCCATATCTCTATTGGTGTTGCACTGTGCTATCTTGATTTCCGTTTTGATGAGCTGGCGTGGCGCAAGTCCCGCCCTGCGCTTGCGGTGTTGCATGACGGGTTACTAGAGCGGCCCTCGTTTAAGGCGACGGAGTTTCAGGACGACCCGCGCCCGCAGGAATAAAAAGAAAGCCCCGGCCAGATGGTCGGGGCTTTTTCTGAGGGCCTTATGCGGGCAGTTTCAAATCTGGCCAGCTCGCGGGCTCGAACCGATACCCTTCACCTTCCCGGCGGATGTATCCGCAGCAGGGGAGGCCAAAATGCATTGGCATGATCAGTGCGCCGCTGTCGGCAGCCTCGGCCAGAACGCGCGCGCGGGTTTCGCGGGCGGTATCTTGCAGCACACAATAGGCGGTGTTGATCTCTGGTTTGTAAATCTGAACGGGTGAGTGAAACACGTCGGCGCAGAAGAGGCCCTCTTCACCTTCCGAGCGCAGCCGGTAGGACAGCATACCCGGTGTGTGCCCTGGCACTGGCTCGACCGACAGACAGCCAAGGATTTCACCCGCGTCATCCGCGATGAACTCCACCAGCCCGGCTTCCACAATGGGGGCCACGCTATCCTCCCAGCTGTTGTCCATTGCAATGTCGGGGGATTTGGTGATGGCGTCTACCCAGTAGTCGTAATCTGTTTTCGGCATCAGGTAGCGGGCATTTGGAAAAGCAGGGATCCATTTGCCACGCTCAAGCACCGTGTTCCATCCGGTGTGATCGGAATGCAGGTGTGTCTGCACGACATGCGTGACCTTATCGAAACCCGCGCCCACGGCTTCGAGCCATTCGCCCACACGGTTGTTGAGGCTCTTCATGCGCGGCGCGGTGCGCGGCTTATCGTTGCCGACGCCGGTATCAATGATGATCACTTTGTCGTCGATCTGCACCACCCACATCTGGATAGTGACCACGAGGCGGTTCATTGCCGGCACGTAGTGATGCGGCGCAAGCTTACCGGCTAGCGCGTCCAGATCGGTCTGCGCGAGATCGGGAAACAGGAACGCCGGATCATGGGTGGGCGCGGAATATTCCACAACGCGCGACACGCGGGCCTTGCCGATTTGTCGTGTTTGAATCATGTAGTCTCTCCCTTTTTGCCGTAAAAGGCTCAGGCCGTTTGGGGCACGCGCGGTGTGCCGTCGATTTCGATATAGGTTGGTTTGCCGACAAACCCTTCAGAGAGCGGCGCGAAATAGTAGAAGGTGATCTTGCGCTCGCGAAACTTCCAGACGCCATCCACGCGCTCCAGCTTATCGTCGTAATGTCCGGCGGAAACATAGCTGACGCCTTGTTTCACCGACAGATATTGCATTGAGGTGCGGCCTGTGGCGGTATCACCGTTCAGCTGGATCGTGGGGTTGGTGCAGAAATGCCAGAAGCCCTCGGCCATGCTATCGACAAAGCCGCTGAAAAACTGGTGTATCTCGGCCCGGCCTTTAGCGTGTGCGAGGCCGTTGAATTCGCCGTCTTCGGTGAACATCTCAGCCAGCGCGTCCCAGTCGCGGTGATCGAGTACGTGGCAATAGCGGGCGCGAAGTTCTGCGATTTCGGCGCGATCTTCCAGTGCTTTGAGCCGGGTTTCAATCGTGTCTGCCATGGTGGCCTCCTCCCTCGTGGCGCGGATCAGGCGGCTTGCCGCATGATCAAGGGCGCGCCCGTTTTGGATTGTAGCTCGTCAAAGCTCAGCCCGTCGATGATTTCGCGGACTTCGAAGCCCTGCGGGGTGACATCAATCACAGCAAGATCGGTAAAGATGCGCTTGACGCAGGCAGCCGATGTGAGCGGGTAGGAGCAGCGCTCCACAAGGCGGGGGGTGCCATCCTTGGTGAGGTGCTGCATCGCGACCCAGACGCGCTTGGCACCGATGGCAAGATCCATCGCACCGCCTACAGCGGGCGCGGTATCGGTAGAGGAGCGCGCCCAGTTGGCCAGATCGCCATTGGCCGCCACCTCATAAGCGCCCAAAACGCACAGATCGAGATGCTGGCCTCGGATCATAGAAAAACTATCGGCGTGATGGAAATACGAGCCGCCTTTCATCAGCGTGATATGTTGCTTGCCCGCATTAATGAGCCACGGATTAACATCTTCAGGCGCCGGGGACGGGCCGATACCGAGAATGCCGTTTTCAGCGTGAAACACCACTTCGCGCTCTTCGGGTACCTGATCGGCTACCAGCGTAGGGACCCCGATACCGAGGTTCACATACCAGCCTTCAGGAATGTCTTCGGCGACGCGCTTGGCGATGGCGCTGCGGCCACGGGGGGAATAATTTTGTTCTGACATAGGTTGTGCCTCCTTAACCGACTGGATCGCCGCATGGGACATGAACCACCCTATCGACGAAGATGCCCGGAGTTATGATGTGCTCGGGGTTCAGCTCGCCCAATTCGCGGGTGTGCTGCGTCTGGGCGATGGTGAGCTTGGCTGCCATGGCGCAGATTGGATTGAAATTGCGGCCTGCGTCGCGGTAGGTGAGGTTGCCCCACCTGTCGGCCTCCCAGGCTTCGATCAGTGCGACATCGCCGTAAAGTGCTTCTTCGAGCACATGGGGGAGGCCGTTATAGTCGCGGATCTCCTTACCCTGCGAGAGCAGTGTGTTGGCGCCAGTGGGAGTAAAGAAGGCTGGGATGCCAGCGCCTGCGGCGCGCATCCGTTCGGCCAGCGTGCCTTGAGGCACCAACTCTAGCTCTAGCTTGCCAGCGCTGTAGAGCTCTTCGAAAATGGTGGATCCGGCGATGCGCGGATAGCTACAGATCAACTTGCGCACACGGCCTTCCCTAAGCAGCCGCGCCAGTCCGACTTTGCCGTATCCGGCATTATTGGCCACGATTGTGAGGTTGCTCACGCCAGTGTCTAACAGCCCTTCAATGAGTGGATTCGCTTGTCCAACAGCACCAAAGCCGCCAAGAAGGATGGTGGCTGCATCGGGAACCTCTGCGAGCGCCTCAGCGATGCCTGGGGCAAATTTGTCAATCATTCCAGTTTGATCCTCGTCTCTCGGTGGTTTCAACGCAACGTCGCCAGCAATGGCGCCGGCTCCTTCCCGCCAAATGTCCGCAATGTGAACAGTTGTCCAAAAAATGCACGTCAGCAAATAGCATGTCAAGGGTGTGTCTGCTATACGGACGATTGTCCGTTTTTGAGTGACGTGCTATGAGACGGGTGCAAGTGTCGAAAATTGTGTATGGTCGGCCTGAGTGCGCTATTGAGGAAGGGTGTGAATGCCAGGAAAGAATGAGGTGATCGAAGCCGGATCGGACACGCGCCGCACGGATTTCGTGAGCGCAGTAGGACGAGCGATGTCGATCCTGGAGTGTTTCACATCTGACGAAGCAGTGCGCCAGCGCGGACGGCTTACGCTCACCGATGCCGCCAAGCTCACCGATCTGAGCCGTGGTACGGCGCGGCGGCTACTGCTCACCCTTGCCGAGATTCACTATGTTGATACCGATGGAAAATTCTTCTGGCTCACTCCAAAATTGATCAACCTCTCGCGTGGCTTCCTGATGCCGCTTGGCGTGGGCGAAGGGTCGGCGGCGATCCTGAAGGAGCTGACCAGCACGCTTGACGAGTCGGCCTCGGTGGGCATCCTCGATGGCGAAGACATTATCTATATCGAGCGGGTAGAAGTGCGGCGGATCTACTCGTCGCGTATTGTGAACGGCACACGGCTGCCAGCGGCCTGCTCCTCGATCGGGCGAGTGCTTCTTGCCTCGCTTTCCGACAGCGATCTGCACAATTGGCTGCGCTCCTATCCGCTCAAGCAGCTTACAGAGAAGACGATCACCGACATGGAGCGCTTCTGGCAGGAGATCCGTGTGATACGTGAGCAGGGTTATGCGATTATCGATGAGGAGCTGGAGATCGGTATCCGTTCGATCTCAGTGCCGATCCGCAGCCCCAACGGGCGAACCATGGCGGCGCTGAACGCTTCGACCATATCGGCACGCCACAACGTGGATGAGCTGCGCAACGATTTTCTGCCCGAGCTGCTGAAGTCCGCGCAAAAACTTTCTGGTACGATGGGCTGGTAGCGGCACCAGGTGCGCTGCTTTTCCTTGATGTTTGCAAAAGGGCTGTGCAAATATTGCCCTCAAATTGCCGGACAATAGTCCGTATTGCGAACATATGGAGAAAAGATGCGCTGGTTTGAGAGTGACGAAATGGTGCTGCGCTACCATGTCCGGTACGGTAAGGGTCCGTATCTTGTGCTGATCCACGAGATGGGCGGCTCTATCGAAAGTTGGGATTGGGTGATGGAACATCTGCCGGCAGACCAGGGTGTGGTACTGCCGGAAATGCGTGGTATGGGCCAATCACAGAAGCTGAGCGCCACGCCGAGTTTCGCTGCGGTGGCGGCGGATGTGGCTGCGCTGCTCGACCATCTGGGGATCACCGAGCCGGTGGTGGTGGCCGGCTGCGCGATTGGCGGGGCGATTGCAGTGCAGTTCGCGCTGGACGCCCCGGAGCGCTGCCTTGCCATTGCGCCGCTCGATCCGGCGCTAAATGTGATCGACGGGGGGCACGAGGGCGTACTGGCTCTGGCCGACAAAATGGAGGCCGAGGGGATGCGCGCGATGGAGCCAATCCTGCTCGACCGCACCTATCCTGAGCGCTACCGGCAGCGCCATCCGGGACATTTTGCCGAAGTTCGTGGGCGCTGGTATGCCAACGATCCGACCTCGTTTGCGCATTTCTTCCGTATGTTGGCGGCGTCGGACGTGCGAAACGATTTGAAGCGGATCGTTTGCCCCGTCTGGTACGGATCGGGTGCGCATGATCTATTGCGCACGCCAGAGTACATGCAAGAGTTGGCTGCGCTCACACCGGGGGCGGAGTTGCGAAGCCTTGATGCGGGCCACCACGTTGCCGATCACGCTGCCGAGGAGGTGGCGTTGATGCTGACGGAATTGGTTGCGGCGGTCAGCTAGAATTAGTGCGCTGGCAGTACATAGATACCTGATTTCACCCGTCAGAAGAGAATCCAGTATTATCTGATCAGGCTGTGATTGAGCAAAATTGTTGTAAAAGGGCCCCGGTATGGTCCACGTTATTGAGTGCTCGCAGGTACATAGCCCAGTTCCGCCGATATACGCCGCGCGGCTTCAGACACGGCGTGGACTTGTTTGGCGTCTGGGGGGGATTCTATGTACTGGGTCAGGCTTACAATTGCGATGGTGGCGATAGTTTTGCCGCCTGCATCGAAAATCGGGCAAGACAACGCGTTGAGCCCCAACATGGTTTCATTTGGAGCCGTCGCCCAGCCCTGTTTGCGGATGGTGGCGATGTGGGCTTTAAACTCGTCCTGGTCCGTGATGGTAAACTGGGTGGCGGCCGTCAGCTTACGCGGAAGAGCGGCGCTGCGGGCTTTCTCTGACATGGTGGACAGGGCGACCTTGCCCTGGGCCGAATTGGTAAAGCCCAGCAAAGAGCCAGGGCGCACACCTACATCTATCTGCATGTTGCCGTGCAGAGTGTTGAGGATGCGAATCCCGTTCTTTTCAATCTGCCCTAAGCTGACTGCATGGCCCGTGGTGTCGCGCAAAACCCTCATGTGCGGCAACGCGACCGAGGTCAGGTCGGCAGAGCCGGATGCAGCTTGTCCCAAAGCAATCAGGCGCGAACCGATTCGATAGCGCTCGGTCTGGGCGGATTGCGTAATATAGCCCAAAGACATCAAGGTTCGCAGGTGGCGATGAATCCGGCTTTTGGTCGTTCCCAATGCCGATGCCAAAGCGGTTACGCCGATATCTGAGTCCGTATTTGCAAGAGTTTCAAGGAGTTGCAGGGCAAGGGCGACACTTTGGATCAGATCGGTTTTGCTGTCTTTTTCGGATGCCATTGGCGATTCCACTTTCAATCGTATGTCCGCTCACACCCGTGAAGACGGTTTTTCACGCAATGCTTGACAGCTCTGCGAGTCGTTGTTTACGTTCTGTATTGCACAACAGTGTATTGCATAGTGAAACAAAATCAAGGGAGGGACGCAAAATTGTTAGATGAAGTCGCAGGTTTTTCATGCGGGTGTTTCCGTCGCCAGACGCGGTGGATACAGCATGTATGATAAATCTGATCCGCGCGCGTCCTTGGTGTCGAAACCAGCTGCAAGTACGATTGCCCAAACCGGGCTGATCGCAGAGCCGCAAGAAGGGTTCTTTTATGCCTCGCCCCCCCAGATTAACGATGCCTCGGGCAAGACTTGGTTGTTGCGTGGCCATAATTTTCTTGTGGCCTACACCGAGGCTGCGCCGGGGGCAGTTTTTACGCGGGACGCGCAACAAGATGAATACGCGGTATTGCTGCCCAAAGCCGAGGCGGTGGTCAGTTGGAGAGGCAGCGCTGAAGAGGTGTCGGGCAACAGTCTGACCTTTGTTCCGCCCGGAGACAGCAGTCTGTGCCTGCCGGAAGGCGGTGTGGTTGTGCGGTTCTTTTCGACCCGGAACACCGATTTGGCCGAGGCCTGCGTCAATGCCCAAGGTTATGAGGTGCCACGCGGCCACATTCCCGAGTTCACACCCTGGCCCGATCCGGTGGGCGGCTGGAAAATCCGGTCATACAGCTTGGATGTGCCCAAACAAGAGGGGCGGTTTGGCCGGATATTCCGTTGCACGACCCTGATGATCAACGTGCTTGAACCGTTTGAAGGGCCGCGTGACCCGTCCAAGATGTCTCCGCACCACCATGATGATTTCGAGCAAGGCTCTTTGGCGCTAAAGGGGGACTTTACCCATTATCTGCGATGGGCTTGGACCAGCGATATGGCCGATTGGCGCGAAGATCGCGCCGTAAAAATGGGGGCTCCGTCGATGCTGGTGATCCCGCCCCCCGTCATCCACACCACACGGGCAACAGGTGCGGGAGAGAATGATCTGGTCGATATTTTCAGCCCCCCGCGAGAGGATTTTTCGGCAAAGCCGGGCTGGGTGCTGAACGCCGAGGACTACCCCATGCCAGACTGACCACCGTCGGGGCTGAATCATAAAACACTCATACGATCACATATTTCGGGAGGAGATGCCGATGATCACTAGAAGAACTCTTTTGCGTACAGGGGCCGCAGCCTTTGCAGGTGCGCTGGCTGCGCCGCATGTGGCCCGTGCCGCCGGGAAATCCATGAAGATTGCCCACGCGGCCAGCGAAGTACACCCAGGCCACCGTCTCGCCACCAGCTTTGCCGAAACGCTGGAAGAGCTGATGCCCGGCGCTTTCAATATCAACATTTTCCCTAACCGCCAACTAGGCGGGGACAAGCAGTTGCTGGAAGGCACCGTCGCGGGCACCATGGATGTCACCGCCGTGTCTGGCGTGTTGGTCCCACTGGTTACTGGCCGTTTGGCTATGAACGCTTGGCAGTTGCCTTTCCTGGTGCGGGACTATGATCACTTCGGCGAATTGGCCCTGGGCGAGGTTGGCCTGAAAATTCAGGACGATTTGCGCGAAGCTGGGCTTATCAGCCTGGCTACCGCCGACACCGGCCAGCGTCACTTCTTATCGGTCAAAGATCCGGTGGCGTCATTGGATGACCTGTCCGGCCTGAAAACCCGCATCGTGCCGGTGCCCCTGCACAAACAGATTTGGGAAACTCTTGGTACCGCGCCCGTAGGGCTGCCCTATGGCGAGATTTACGGCGCGCTGGAAACCGGCGTTCTGGACGCAGTCGAGATCAACGTGTCGTCTATGCTGGGCGAAAACCTGTGGGAGGTCGGCAAGAACTTCACCCTGACAGGCCACTACCCGTGGCACATGACCACCCTCATGTCAGACCGCTACTGGAACACGCTGAGCAGCGACGAGAAAGCCGCAGTGACCGAAGCCGGTCGCCGTTCGGTTTCCGCAACGCTGGACTATGCCAAGACGCAGGATGCAGAGGGCCGGGAAACGCTGAAGGCCAAAGGTGTCGAAGTGTTGGAGCTGACCGACCTGGACGCGATGCGCGCAAAAACCGCCGGCATGACCTCTGAATGGGCAGCCAAGAATCCGCTGATTTCCGAGCTGGTCGCCGCCGCTGGATAAATGTCCACCCCCCGCACGTCTTTCTAGGCGTGCGGGGGGCAACCTGAAAGGCAGGTCATGTCAACGGCACCCCAACTTCCATGGATCATCCGCACTTATTTATGGGCCATACGCGTTTTAGCTGGCCTGTGCATGACGTCGATCGTGGGTATCATGATCGCACAGGTCTTTGCCCGTTATGTCCTTGGGGACTCACTTATCTGGGCTGAAGAGCTGTGCCGTTACCTGTTGATCTGGCAGACATTCTTAGTGCTTGGCATGGCCTACACGCGAGGCGAATTCGTGGCGCTGGATTTCGTGCCTGCGCAGCTGCCCCCGCGCGGAAAATGGCTGTTAAGCGCCGTTATGGCCGTGCCGATCCTGCTTTTTCTGGGGCTAATGGCGTGGCATGGCTATGACTTTGCTTCGAACTTTGATCGTCAGACCATCCCGGCGCTGGATTTCATCTGGGAAACCTTAACTGGTGCTCCTTTGGGCCTGTCTATACGCTGGGTCTATGTGTCGGTCACTGTTGGCCTGTCGCTGATGGCGCTGCATGTGCTGGCTGATCTGATCACCCGGTTTCGCCCTGAATTCCTAAAAAACACAGATTACGACGGCCCTCCGCCGTCCGAAGGGGCACAGTGATGGGCAGTTTCTTTTTTGTATTCGCCGGGCTGCTGGCTAGTGGCATTCCGATCGCGCTGGCGCTAGGGATTGGCGGCACGATTTATCTGTACCTATCGGGCAACGGCATGATGGCCCTGATGCTGCCGCAGCGGATGATCGCGGGCATTGATCAGTTCGTGCTGTTGACCATTCCGCTTTTCCTTCTGGCCGGTTCGTTGATGAATGTGGGCGGTGTGACTGATCGGATCGTCAACTTCGCCCGCGCGATGGTCGGGCATCGACGCGGTGGGATGTCGTCTGTGTCGATCCTGTCTTCTGGCTTTTTCGCGGGGATTTCCGGCAGTGCCACGGCCGAGGCCTCGGCGCTAGGAACAATCCTGATCCCGACCATGTCAAAACAAGGGATGCCGTCTGCCTACGCTGCGGCATTGATCGCAGTCAGTTCGGTCATGGGGCCGATCATCCCGCCCTCAATAACTATGATCATTTACGGCGTGCTGTCCGGCGCTTCGATCGGCCAGTTGTTTTTAGCCGGGGTGGTGCCAGGCATTGGCATTGCCCTAGGTTTGCTGACATACGCCAGTTGGCGCGCCCGGCGCGATGGTTTTCCGGTGACCGATAAGATGGCGCTGGCCGAACGGCTGGCCGCCACCCGCCGCACCCTGCCCGCATTGATCCTGCCTCTGATCATTCTGGTGGGTATCAAGGCAGGCATCTTCACCCCGACCGAGGCGGCAGCTGTTGCCGTTGCCTATGCCTTGTTCATCGGGTTTATCTACCGCGATCTGACTGTGGAGCGAGTCTGGAATGCGCTGATCGCCACGGCGCTGGTTTCAGCCTCGATCCTGTTTATCACCTCAATGGCCAGCATCGTGTCCTTTGTGTTTACACTGGAACAAGTCCCGACCCTGATCGCCAATGCCATGCTTCAGATCACCGATAATCCTTGGATAATCCTTCTGTTTCTGAACTTGTTCCTGCTGGTGCTGGGGATGTTCCTTGAGCCGATTTCGATTCTGATCCTAACCATGCCGATCCTGCTGAAAATGCAGGCCATCATCGGCATGGACTCTGTGCAATTCGGCACCGTGGTGGTGTTGAACGTGGTGATCGGCATGGCAACACCTCCGGTGGGCATTTTGTTGTTTATCGCCTCGGCGATTTCAGGCGAGCCAGTAACGCGAGTCATCCGCGAGGCCCTGCCGCTGGTCGGTATCTGTCTTGGCATTCTGGCCCTGATCGCGCTGTTCCCCCAACTGACCCTGTTCATTCCACGCGCCCTGTTCTGAGGACCAAATGGCCAAACGTAAGATCATCATCTCCTGTGCCGTGACGGTTGGGATTCGCTCCTCGTCGAGTGCGCGGCATCAGCTTATCACAGTCGAGGGAACCGCCACCGCTGTGCATGAGACCCGTGAGATGCTGAGCCTAAGTGGCGCTGACAAGGTGGAATTTTAAGCCATGTCAGACGCGCGTAATACGTTGATCGTGGTCGCCCATCCCGAACCGGGCTCGTTCAATCATGCGCTGGCGCATAATATGGCGAATGCGCTGCACGTGGCGGGGCACGAGGTGGTCATCTCGGACTTGGCGGCCGAGAGATTCCGCGCGGACATTGGGCGCCATGATATAGACAGCGTTGCCGATCCAGGTCGTTTTCATGTGCAGGCCGAACAGGCCCATGCCGCGCGGCACATGGCTTTCGCCGCTGATATCGCGCGCGAACAGGCCCGCGTAGCGCGGGCGGACAATGTGATCTTGCAGTTTCCGCTGTGGTGGGGTGGTGCGCCCGCCCTGATGAAGGGCTGGATCGACCGCGTGCTGAGCTATGGATTTGCCTATGTTGATGGGCGTCGCTTTGACACCGGGTTGTTCAAAGGCCGCCACGCCATGATCAGTGTCACCACCGGCGGCACGCGGGAACGGTTCTCTGACACGGGTGTCTATGGCCCCATCGGCCCGCTGCTAATGCCGATTCGCAAGCTGGCGCTGGAATACATGGGGTTTGAGGTGGCTGAGCCGGTGGTCAGCTATGGCGTCCCGCGCACCGATGCTGCCGCCCGCGCCGAATACCTTGCGGCTGCGGCCCAAGCAGCGCTCGACCTTGCAGCACGGCCCATTCAACGCACGGATGATTGGCGCACCGCGCTAGACACCGTGCCCGAAGGCGCGTGGGCGCGCAAAGGATAAGCCATGACAGACACGAACACCAATAAGCAGGAGGCTCCCATGAATGACATCGAAAGCATCAAAGTCCAAGAGGCCGCGCGCATTGCGGACATCCTAAAAGGTGCAGTGGATCCGCATGTGCATTCAGGCCCTTCAATCGCGCCTCGCGCTGTCGATCATCTGGAGTTGGCGCAGGTGTATTCGGACAACGGGTTTGCCGCGATGGTGACCAAGGATCATGACTATTCCGGCGTGATCTGTGCGCGGATGGTACAAGATCACTACCCTGATCTGGCCACCAAGGTTTACTCGGGCATTGTGCTCAACAACGTGGTGGGGGGGATTAACCCCTACGCGGTCGAACACACTGCGGCGATGGACGGGCGGATTGTCTGGCTGCCGACGCTGGCCGCCGAAAACCATCTGGAATGGGAGCGCTCTTCCGGGTGGGAACATCCGGCTTCGACTCAGAAAATACGCCCGGCGTCGGCTGTGCCTTTGTGTGACGATGACAAACTACGACCCGAGGTGCTGGATTTGCTGGACGTCATGGCCGCCACCGGCATGGCGCTGGCCAGTGGTCATATCCATGTGTCTGAAACCAAGATCGTCTTTGCCGAGGCCAAGAAACGCGGGGTGGAGCAGCTGATCTTTACCCATCCCGAAGATATCGTCGGCGCCTCGATGGAGGACACCAAGGAAATCGCCGACATGGGGGCCTATGTTGAACATTCGCTGGCGTTTTTTGCCGAAGGCTCCAAGTTCAAAAATCGTACGGATGAGGAACTGCGCGATTTCATTGATCTGGTCGGAGCGGAACGCACCATCCTGTGCTCTGATCTGGGGCAGGTGGGTACGATCACACCGCTCGAAGGTTTCCAGAACGGCATCGCCGCCTGCATCGGGCTGGGGTACTCGGATGCGCAAATCCGTCAGATGGTCGCCAGCAACGCTGCCGATGCCATCGGCCTGAATGGATAAGGGAACCCGAATGCAAGACCTCAGATCCCGAATCAAAGCCAAAGAGCTGTTGATTGGCACTTTCATCAAGACGCCTGCGCCCCAGAATGTTGAAATCCTTGCCCATGCCGGGTTGGATTTTGCTGTGGTTGACCAAGAGCACGCCCCAATTGGCATCGCCCAGATGGATATGATGGCGCTGGCGTCCAAAGCGTCTGGCCTGCCTTTACTGTCGCGACGTTGGGGCGCAACGCGGGACTGGATTGCCCCGCTCTTTGATCTGGGGCTGACCGGGGTCATGGTGCCCCACGTTCTGGACAAACCCGACGCCGAGTCGGTCTGCGATGCAGTGCGATTTGCCCGAGGTAAGCGTGGCCTTTCTCCATCTCCGCGTGCGGGAAATTACGGCGGAATTGCGATACCCGAGTATCAAGCGCTGTGTGATGGGCGCAGCGTGGTAATGGTGCAGATCGAAGATGCTTGTGCCCTGGACAATCTGGACGACATTGCCGCGATAGCAGACGTGGACATGCTGTTCATTGGCCCTGCCGATCTGGCCCAATCCATGCAGGTGGGGTATCCGTCTGACGAACTGGACGCGGCGATTGAACGTATTATAGCTGCGAGTCAGCGGGCAGATACTCCCATTGGCCTCTTTGTAGGCAACCCAAACCAAATTGCGGCATGGCACGCTAAGGGCGTTACACTTTTCGTATGCGGCTCTGATCAATCCCTGCTGGGAAACGCGGCCCAGGGCGTTGTGTCTCGTGGAAAGTGCAATGAAAGCGAATAAACGGATGAGGAGACTGATTTCTATAGTCCAATTGCGCGGGTTGGCGTTTCAATCAATACCGTTTCCAGGCCGCTAATTGAAGCCGGTGACACCTGCGCCGCATACTGGCGTGTATACATACCTTTCTTTTGCGCGAGGTGTGTCAAAAGGTATGTATTGATAAAAATCAGTGACTTACGCGTAAAAGTCGATTTTTTGTTACTTTCGGTCGCCAAAAAGAGGTGCGAAAAGCATAATTGAAATCAATGTGTTATATATGTTTTCGGCAAAATTACAGAGTTGCAGGGATTTTGAACATGTCTGGAATTTGTTTTTAGGCTGGCAAACCCCGCGCCCGCCCCAGCCCACGGCATGCACCTTCCCGACCGATGTATGCGGGATCACACCCAAAGCCGCCCATTTAGTTTCATGGCTAAGGCTGAGGTTGAAACGAGCGGAACCTAACCGCCTGCCCCTGCGGGGGAAATGATTCTACTGCACCACAATCCCAGCGCTTTGTAACGCCCCAAGCCGCGCGAAATCTGAAACAGTGGTAGCCACGCAAAACACGGCTACACGTCGAAATCGTCTAAGTCTTCGTGTGAAATGACACGAGATCGTTCCTTTTTCGATATCTTATCTGCTTGATTTATAAAAACTATTAGAAAGTTCGCCGACTACAGTTTTTCCTTTTTCGACAAAGATTTTTTCCACTGCAAGAAAACCATCAAATATCTAGGTCCCGGGTTAATTCTCACTTTGTGATACACATACTTCATCAAGCATTTTCAGAACCTCTACCAATTCTCGCCTGACAATCCGCACGCGCTCCATCGCCAAAGCTTCATTGCGTCCGGCTAGCTGCAAAACCACATCCAGCACTGCATCCGAATGCTTCATCAGGCCAATCAGATGCTCACCGCTTGGGCCGTATGAACCCGCTATCCAGTTCTTTGCGGTTCTTTCGCTTACTCCTGTCCACTTTATCGTTGCTTTCGCCGCTCGGCCCGCGCCACCCAGCTCATAAGTCAGCGCAGACCTAACTGCCTCTCGATATTCTACAGCCGACACCAGATCCTGGCTGCCTCCATGAAAGATGTTGCCCTTTTTATGAAACATGTTTCCGTCTCCCTTCCGATAAGTTCGTGAAAGGAATCGCAGAACAGCTGCGCAAAATTACGAACTTGAATATGGAGGGGCACGTCATTGAGTTGGCCAATTAACAAGTCGGACGGAGGACAACGCCGGAACGCAGCGCAATACGTCCGTATGTCGACCGAGCACCAGCGGTACTCGACCGAAAACCAGGCCGACGCCATCCAGCGATATGCGATCGAGCGCGGCTACAAGATCATCCAAACCTATTCTGATGCTGGCAAAAGCGGGTTGAGCATTCAAGGCCGAGCCGGTCTTTCGCAACTCATCTACGACATCGAAGCAGGTGAGACCGATTTCAAAACGGTCCTCGTCTATGATGTCAGTCGCTGGGGCCGTTTTCAGGATGCGGATGAAAGCGCCTATTATGAGTATATCTGCAAGCGCGCAGGCATTTCTGTCGAGTATTGCGCCGAGCAATTCGAAAATGACGGAAGCCCCGTTTCCACCATTGTGAAAGGCGTCAAGCGCGCGATGGCTGGCGAATACAGTCGCGAGCTGTCGCAAAAGGTCTTTGCAGGACAGCGCCGGCTGATTGAGTTGGGCTATCGACAAGGCGGCGCACCTGGGTTCGGGCTGCGACGCATGTTGATCGATGAAGCGGGTCGTACCAAAGGCATCCTGTCGCGAGGAGAGCACAAGAGTATTCAAACCGACCGGGTTACGCTTGTTCCGGGTCCGGCTGATGAAATCGCTATAGTAAACCAGATCTTCTTGAGGTTTGTGGAGGATGGTTGGTCAGAAGCCGAAATCGCGTCAGACCTGAACCGACGCGGCATCCGAACCGATCTGGATCGGGACTGGTCACCAGCGGTTGTACGTCAAATGCTGACCAACGAAAAATACATCGGGAACAATCTCTGGAATCGCCACTCTTTCAAACTCAAGAAACGCCATGTCCAGAACGATCCGGAAAACTGGGTCCGTGCTGTTGGTGCCTTTGAAGCAATTGTTGACACCAACCTGTTCAACGCTGCCGGAGCAATCATTGCAGCTCGTTCACATGTCTTGTCCGACGACGAAATGCTGGATCGGCTGAAGGAGGTACTGGAAGAAAACGGCTACCTCTCAGGCTTTGTCATCAATGAAGCACCAAAGCTTCCATCAAGCGGGGCCTACCAGAACAGATTTGGTAGCCTGTTGCGTGCTTACAGCCTCGTTGGCTTCAAACCTGACAGAGATTACCGTTACATTGAGATCAACAGACGATTGCGCAGCCTGCATTCCGACATCGTCCGGGACATCATCGCCGGGGTCGAAGCCGTTGGTGGAAATGTCGCCCAAAGCCACAATGCAGACACTCTCATCATCAATGACGAGTTCACCGTTTCCATTGTCATCGCCCGCTGTCTGCAAACAGGCGCGGGCGCGTATCGTTGGAACATTCGCCTGGGCACCGGCCAGCTTCCGGACCTGTCCATCGTCGTCAGGATGGGACAGGCCAATACCGCGCCCCTCGACTACTACTTGCTGCCTACCTTTGACATGACCAAATCACAGTTACGCTTGGCGGAAAACAACGGCTTGTCCCTTGATGCATTCCGCGCAGGCAGTCTGGCGCATTTCTTCGACATGGCTGCACGGGCGCCGATACTGGAGGTCGCGTGATGAACCACGCCCCAGTCGAGCACACTGTTCTTGTTCCCGTCGATGCAATCACTGTAGTCAACCCAAGGCTCAGGAACAAAAAGGTGTTCGATGAGATCACTGCGAACATTGCAGAGCTTGGGTTGAAAAGACCCATTACGGTTGCGGCGCGTGAGACTGAAAACGGAGACAAGCCGGTATACGAATTGGTCTGCGGCCAGGGCCGACTGGAGGCATTCAAGGTTCTTGGCCAATCTGAAATCCCGGCAATCGTCATCAATGCCAGCAGCGAAGACTGCCTTGTCATGAGCCTGGTAGAAAATCTGGCGCGCAGGCAGCACCATTCGCTGGATTTGCTCAGAGATATTGGGCGGCTCAAGGAATGCGGATATTCCGCAGCTGAAATCGCCGCCAAGACCCAGCTGTCCAAGAAGTATGTCCACGGCGTTATTAAGCTTCTGGAAAGTCATGAACATCGCCTCCTGCGTGCAGTGGAGAGCGGTAAGATTCCGGTCAGTGTTGCCGTTGACATTGCGGACGCCGATGATGTCGGCGTGCAACGTGTTCTCCGGCAGGCTTATGAGAAAAAGCTCCTACGCGGCGGAAGACTCCTTGCAGCCAAGCGTCTTGTTGAAGCGCGCCAGAAACACGGCAAGGGCCGCGCGAACACTGTCGAACGGCCACGCAAGAGTCTATCTGTCGAGACTCTGCTCAAGACCTATGAAAACGATGTCGAGAAAAAGAAGGTGTTGCTGAGAAAGGCAGGCGCAACGCGGAGCGAACTGCTTTTTCTGACACAAGCGCTCAAGGTGCTGATGGCTGACGAAAACTTCGTCACATTGCTTCGCGCCGAAGGGGTGGCCAGTCTGCCAAAACAAATTGCAGAGCGCCTAATGCAGCCCAAGGAGACATCCAAATGTCAGTGACCCGGAAAGAACGGACCGTTGCGGCTGCTTTTGAACAGGAGCTGGTAACGCTTCCATTCGATGAGATCGCGCCACTCTACGTGGTCACCCCGCAAAAGAAGGCCAGCATTAAGTTCAAACAGATCTCGGCATCTGTTCTGGAAATTGGCCTTGTTGAACCTATTGTCGTGTCCCGCGACCCTAACAACGCTGGTCAATATACATTGCTTGATGGGCATCTGCGCCTTGAGGTTTTGAAGGACCAGGGTCAGACACATGCGCGATGTCTTGTCTCCACCGACGATGAAGCCTTCACGTATAACAAACGCATCTCTCGTCTCGCGACCATTCAAGAGCACAAGATGATCCTGAGAGCCCTCTCTCTTGGCGTGCCCGAGGCCCGTCTGGCGCGCGCGCTCAATGTCAACATCAAGACCCTGAAACAGAAACGCCAGCTTCTGGATGGTATCTGCGATGAGGCGGCGGAATTGTTGAAAGACAAACAAGTGGCTTTGACCGGGTTTCAGATTCTGAAAAAAATGAAGCCCATCCGGCAGATTGAAGCGGCGCAACTCATGGTCGCCATGAACAAGTTCACGATCAACTATGCCCGATCGCTTCTGGCCGCGACGCCCGAAAACCAGTTAGTGTCGGCGGCAACGCCAAAAAAGATCAAAGGTATTTCACGCGAGCAACTGGAGCTTATGGAGCGCGAGTCTGCCAACCTGGAACGCGAAGTCCGCCTTGTTGAAGACAGCTTTGGTGCCGATCATCTCAATTTGGTCCTGACCCGTGGTTACATCGCGAAACTGATGCGCTGCGACCGGATTACGCGTTACTTGTCGCTGCACCATGACGCGTTTTTACCCGCATTTGAAAAAATTACCGAGAACGAGGCCTTCACTTCATGATCTCTCGCGGCTGATTGAAACGGTTATTGGGGACCCGGACCCATCAAGCGCGGGGACCGCAGGAGGCGCCGCACTGTGGGGCGGATCGAGTGCGGCGATGGGGAGGGCGGCGAACCCGTCGGGGCCCATCACGCCGGGCAACATGCTTGATGAAAGTCACATTAGTTTGGTTGTATGTGACGAAAATGAGCCCTGTCGCTTGCGGATGTTTTGGCCGCTAAAGTAGGCTCTGTTTTCTCGGACATCTAGCCCGTCGTCTGCTGTATGCGTTCGAACAGGCCTCTATTTCGAGGTGCCGCCCATCGAAAATGCCACTTGCTCATATGGTGCCGTTTTGCGCCTCAAGCCATGAGGACATTTTATTGACCCAGACCGGATCTTTGCCGCGCAAGAGTACTGCGCACAGCAATTGTACATTGGCCGGAACTTCAGAGTCGTCCGGCCCATGGGCCATGATGAACTCAAGATCGCCTGCAACGGTTGCAATCAGTGCAGATGCGTTTGCGGGCAGAATGGTTTCTGCGCTCGAAGTTTCGATAGTCATTGATGTGTTCCTCTATTGCTGACCGCCGTCGTTCCAAGCATCGGCGTAAGCTGATGCTTGGAACATACTAAGGGGTCAGTGAATCAAGCTGTTGCTGGTAAAGGAGCGAATTTACCCGGTTAAACAATTCGAACCCGTCGGCAAGTAGTGCCCACCCTAAAAGCAAGCAGAGTCCCGAAACTGCTAGCATGAAAACCAGGAGGTAAGTTTCCGTGGACCACACAATGACGGTCTTCATGTTTTCTGGTGTTTTGTTTGCCAAGTAGTCGACGACCGAGATCATCCACTTGGGCCGTCGATCCACTTCTAAAGGCTCTGGTATCTTGTAACGCCTAAAATACACCAATCCAGCATAGTAAATGCCTGCCATCAAGAGTGGTATTGCTGCAAACCATCTGATCAACATGGCCGCTAAGTGCGGGTGATCACCTGAGCCAGATAGGGCATTTAGGACGACCGCAGCCACTGCGCCAGTCGCATAAATCAACCATTTCTCCAACACCATTTCAGGTCTGTCTGTCGAACTGGGTGCTTTGCTTTGGGCCTCGTTTTGGATGGGA
Organism: Youngimonas ophiurae (nom. illeg.); assembly: GCF_049803795.1. Lineage (NCBI taxonomy): Bacteria > Pseudomonadati > Pseudomonadota > Alphaproteobacteria > Rhodobacterales > Roseobacteraceae > Thalassovita > Youngimonas ophiurae (nom. illeg.). The sequence goes on along the minus strand of NZ_JBNAGJ010000002.1, from coordinate 289,843 downwards.
TCCATTTTGTTCTCTCTCACTTAGTATCGCTTGGACGGGTTTGAACGCCGTACGCGCTTTCCAATGGTGGCACCGGGTTGCAATGAATAGCAGTGGAGACTGCTCGTCAGTCATACACATGAGCCAATCACTCTTCGCTTGCGGTGTCGGTGGGCCGAACGCTGCGGTCGTTGGCTACCTCCAATCCAAAAATAATAGATTTCTCCATTACTTGAGCTCCCTCGCATTGCGCTCAACATCCTGCCAATGCTTGTTGACCGGCAGCGATTTGGCACGTCGTGTGATATCTTCAAACCGCACCGGCATGAAATCCCAAACATCGACACCGACAGTCACGCTGTTCCGTGATCCACGCCAGTTGTTATGGACGTGGCCAAAGAATTGGAGGGATTGGCGGCGTGCATAGTTCCAGGTGATCATCGGATAATGACAGAGAGTATGGGATTGATCGTGTGGCCCGTCGCGGATCTCGACCAGATGCGAGATGCTGTCCCACGGAAGCATTAGCGTTGGTTCAAGATCGTGGTTGCCAATTATCAAATGCTTCCGAGCACCAGGTAGCTGCCCAAAGATGCCGTTTAGGTAGGTGGCTTCTTTGGCCTTCGGACCGAATGCAAAGTCACCGACGATCCATAGATCATCATTGGGACCGACCTTGGACCAAAGGTTTTCAATCAACACGGTATCCATGTGCCCAGCGTCACGAAATGGCCGATCGCAAAACCCAATTATGTTTTCATGCCCGAAGTGGGTGTCGGCAGTGTACCAATTTACCATCTTAACAACCTTCCGCTTGCAACGACGGACCCGAGACCCACATGTCGCCTTCAATTAATCCGTCCAACTTTTCGCGTTCATAGATTTTGCTGAACCGAGGCGCCATCTGTATCGGATCAATTTTCAGCTTCTCGAGCCGGGACGACACATGCTTGGCCTGTGTGTCAATTTGATGCGCGAGGATGCCCAGAGTCACATAGCGCTTCAAAAACGCGTCATAGGCCTCATGCGGAATGACCGACATCGGGCGGCGTGAACGCGGATGCCGTGTCTTTTGTGCCCGGATGTATTTTTCCTGAATCAGATGGGTTATCGTTGGATCGTTGACGCGCAACAATCTTTTTAGCTCTTGTTTCGTGTATCCCTGCAAAGGTGGGCCCTCGAACAGGTCGAGGATCTCTTCGAGGTCGACGGCAAGCGCGGCCAGGCCCTCAACGCTTTTCTGCCTTCCGAGCCATTTCAGACGACCATCCAAAATCAGCGGAACAACGTGTTCGATCTTAACTTTGGCTTTGTTGCAGGCGACGCCAACATCCATTTGCTTTCCAACCAAATCATCGATCGGTTCAGCGCGATTGAGAAAGCGCGCAAGAACCTCATCCAAATGATCGGGCTGGTATAGCCCTTTCAAGCCTTCGAATGTTGCCGCTGGCTGGATGACTCCGATTTTTTCGCAAACGGTCAAATAGCGGCCTGTTTATATTAAGTCGCTTCGCGGCTTCCACGCGGTCCACCACATCTAACATCTCTCGATTTTTTGCCTCGCTTTCAGTAGCTGGAAAGTATCCGATCTCGCAGGTGGAGAGCGCTCTGGTTCGCTTGCCGTTCCCAAAACCAAAACCCCACAATAGGTTCTTCAAGCGAATGGGATCGATGTCGAACTCCTTTGCTATTGTGGCGAAGGAATGCAGGTGTCGCTGTGGGCAAGGTTTCCCCAACACGATCTCGCCTTGCCCAATCGGGTAATTGCGAAAGACAAAATCGCGGTAAACCTCGCAAATAGGATCGTAACGCTCGTCATGAGTTCGACGGTCCAGCCAGCGCGCGAGATGACAAAAATCGGTGTAGTGGCCCGAGCGAAAACCAACCGAGTGACTTTGCACGCCACTCAGCGCAGCTTCTATTCCCTGCTTTCCTTTGCGGAACGCCTCAAATCCGAGACGGCCGGCCTCGGCAAGCTCTGCATCACTAGTAGTTGAAAAGGCCTTCTGGGGACCGAAGGCACAAACCAGGCCCAACATTTCCGATGTTTTTGCAACGATTTCGAAGGGCAGTTCATCAATCCAGTCTTTCGACTTCTGCCCGTCCAATCGCTTGATTTGATACCGCTCAAAGGATGAGGGTTTTCGGAATTCCAGGCACCGCGTAGCCGCCTCGATTAGGCTCCAGTGATCTCTGATGCGACCAAAGGTGTCATGGATGTCACGCGGGAATTCCGCTGCAGGAAGCTCCAGCAGCGCGACCTGATGCTCTGGACAGGTCCGGATCGATGAGACGTGCCAGTAGACACGTGTGTAGGGACCAAAATCTCCAAATCTGGTTTTGTCTTCCATGATACATTTCGGGCAAACCCGCAGCCTGCCACGCGCGAACTGCCGATTTGACAGGTGCTGCCCCGCCATCACAAAGCTCTTACGACCACCAGGTTCGACAACGAGACGGCTGGCATACTTGTCCATCTGCTCGCGCGGCACGCCTGATAGTTTGGAGACGAGATCGAGTTCTTCAGAAAGGCCTTTGACAAGGCCTTTCCAATTTATCCGCATATCTAGCGAGAAATCCTGCACATATTGGCTGCCGTTGAAGGCTGCGATATTTGTAACCAGCGAGGTGGTCGTTTGTGCAGGGCGAAGAGGTAGGGTCAATCCAAGCTGCATCACGCTCCCCTCCGGCGTTTCTTAGCGTGCGGCATCAGGGCATCCGGCTCATCCTCGTCGACCTCCGCAAGCAATTTGCGCGCATCGACAGTGCGGTAATCTTCAGTAATGAAGGGGTTCAGATCATCGACACATCCCGACCGACGCCGGAACGCTGATGCGAAGTCATCCAAACCAACCGTCATATGATCAGCCAGCAGAGCCTCTTCGATTGCCGCAATGATGATTTCAATCGCGAGCCCCAACTCGCCAGCACCAGCGTGGATCAAACGTTTTGTGAACTCGGAATCGTAGGTTCCATCCGCAATGGGAAGTTTGGCTGCGGCGAGGTAGTTGGCCACGACTTCAGGCAAGATGTTCCCGTGGGTTGTGAAGCTGATCGGAGCGAGATGGATTGGTATGAAGCGTCGTGACAGCTGTGGATCAAGGTGCAGTAAATCCTTTAAAGCTGGCATCCCGCTCAAAATCAGACCGGTTGGCCACACCGGGTTTTGCATGAGAGATTTAAGTGTATTGACGACGGACTGCATCTCGCGTTCGTTACGGTTGATGTGCAGATCTTGTGCCTCGTCGAGGTGCAAGAACAGCGTCTCACGTTCCCGCAAATGGCTCCGCAGGAGTTCCCAGATGATGCCCGCCGTACGATCGCGACGGATAGGGTAGCCGATCGCATTCAGGCATGACATTCCGACGTGCTTCAGCGTTGCCGGGGATGGAACCGATAGGCTGATCGCCTCCGCCTTTATCTTGTTGGGCTCGAGTCGGGCCAGGTGCTTGTGTCGATTGAATAGATGGGCCATCGCTGTCGATTTACCGGCCGATCAAAACGATGCCACGCGCCTCGCTTGAGCGCCCTGTCTCTAATTCGGCGCGACGTCGATAGAGCAACAGATCGAACTGGTCTTGCAAGTCAGAGAAGGGAGTATGAGGCACAAATTTGGCGCACAGGTCAGAGATGATCTTGCCCGTGGCGAGCGCTTTCTGCTGTTTCAGTGACATTATTTATCCTCCAAATTCCAAGTCGGTTTTGTGATTGGTTGAGATGTTTCGTTGGAATCTGTTTCGTCATCTGCAATCTGCTCTCGAGAAGGCTTTGACCCTTCCAGCGCGGTAGCCGTTTCAAAGCGAGTTCCCATCAGGCCAAGCTCCTCCACGGGTGCTCCAATCTCCGGCCGAGGCTTGAAAGTGGTCCCGTGGAACAAGTCTTTCTGAAGTTTGAGGACCTGCTCTTTTGTGAGGTCGTGGGGACCAATGCCGGCACGCAGCGCAGCTTTGTGACAAATTGCATCGATGTTCTTCAATGCGCGGTCCCGCAGGTCGCTGGATAACTCGCTTTCGGCTTTGTTGTGCGCTTTGATCGCACGAAATTCGGTGACCCAACTGCTCATGTGAACGCCGTCGAGGTCACAATCCAAAGCATCAGCCGTTACCCAAATTTCTCCGAACAGCACTGAGATGGCACCAATATCGTGGGGATCTACCCTGATGCGCATCTGCCGTTTTGAAGACGCATGCCAAAAGGCTTGCAGCTCGGGACAGGTGTAATAGTTGCCGAAGACGTCGATTCCGCGTTTCGAGAGCTTGCGCTGCATCTCAATACCGACGGCAGATCGAACAGTGTGCCGATCTGGTGGCGCGTTGACGTAGTATTTGTCTTCTACTTCTAACCAGGAATTTGCCGGCGTTTTGAAATCCAACCCCGTGTGCTGATTGTGGTGGTAGAAATCGACGAAGAAGATCGTCAGTATTCGCGCCAATTCGTCGTCATCGAGAACGGCGCGCCCCTCGGAATCATAGTCGCCACGAGCCTTCGGGTTGTGAAAAGCACGCCCGTAGATCCGGGTCAGTAGCTTGGAATTGATTGTGCCGAACACCCGCTCGATCCGGCGCGAAGTTCTGGGATCTTCACCGGTGGAAAGAACATTATTCCGCCAAGCGCTGTCACAGCTGAGATGAACTCGTCGCTTACGAACGCCGATCCGGTATCGCAGGCAACCATGCCCAAACCGCCGTGAAACGGCCAAGGCGACTCTGCGCCCATCGCCTTCGCAATGTCCGTTTTGTCGCGAACAACCATTCGCAGCAATTTGACAGCTTCTTCCGCACAGGGTTTAGCTGCTACCCGAATACCTAAGATGACACGTGTGCGGGTATCGATCGCAGCGCAAATCCACCGGCGCCCGCGCGGGAGGTTCTCCTGAACGTGTTTGGGAAGATGATCGTAGATGCCCAGATTGGTGAAATATGTGAAGAGATCAACTTCGCATTCATCAAACTCGATCCTATCCATCGCGAATTGTTTGGATATTCCTCCGGCAGAGAGGGCGAACTCTTTCCGCGCGGCGTCTGCACCATTGAAAATGGCGTAAAGCTCGGCCTGGTTCATCGCCGAGAGTAATCCTACGTGCAGCACCTGAACTGGTTACTGGCATTTTCCTGCACAGAAGATCCGCCAACGCCGGATCTTCAACCGCACATATCACTTGTCTGCCCTCACGAACCAATTGACCAAGGAGCTCCGAGAGATGGACGCTCCTAAAATCATCGATGTGCTGGACGGGATCATCCAGCAAGACCGATGCCCAACGGCTCCATGCCATGGAAAGGTTCACCGCAATCAGAAAGGCGAGACCCGTTGCCCGTCGCTGACCACTAGAATAAACGAACTGGGGATTGATATCGTCGCCAACACTGAAACTTAGATGCCGCCGCAACTCCCCTCTAAGCTTGTAGCTGATCTCCTGAAAATTGGAATTTGGACGGAGCCTTGCGTAAAGCCCAGTGATCAATGGCAGTATACGATCTAAGCGTTGATTAGGTTTAGCGGCTGAAAGGCTGGATTTCGCACCCAGCTTGCCGCCCATGAACTTTGTGCGAGCGCCATGCGAGGGCGATATGGACAAGATAGAACTAGACCCAGATGGCTTGCGTCTGCTTGGCAGCGCCTTGTTGCACAAGAGGCGCGATATTCTGCGGTGGCGCGAAAGCACGATTCAGAAGCTGAGTGTGTCAAAAGTTCCGCCAGAGTTTCGCCCCCGAAATTCGGATGAAAGCTATCAGAGAGAAATCACGGCAAGTGAGCGACTTGAAGACCGCTTATCTTTCGTGGGTGGCCCAGCTGATCTTAATGACTATGCCCAATTGGGAATTTCGTCGTTTGGCTTCAATTGGTGCCATTTGTACGATCACCAAATCTTGGCGATTTACCTCAAGCCTCGTTTGCCGGGGTGGAACTCATTCATTCGATTGGATGACACCTATGACGGCAACAAGCCGATAGTCGACTGGGGTTTCTGGGGGCGTCCGTTGGATGCTCTGGAAAGCATATTTTTCAAGGAAGTCCACAGCGCATATTTTGGCGAAACCTATGAACGTAGCCCGCGCAGTGAAAACGAAAAGATATTCGCATTACTTGTATCTGATCTGGTCAATCCGCCAGACGTGCAGCCAAAGGGGCGAAAGAAGGGGAGTTCGCCAAATCAGCATCACTGGGATGAAATTGAACCGATATATTTTGCTCTGCGTAAGGCAGGCGGAACCAAAAACGGTTCTGCTAAGCAAGCCTTGAAGCAGTTGAATCTGGAGATTTTGCCGCGTTCCCCTGATCTTAGCAGCGCGAAATCCGCCTACATCGCCACGGATGAAAGGTCCGCTTTAAATTCAATCGTAGTTGAGATGGACAAGCGGGAAATTTCGCGCGCCCTCTGACGGTTTGTCAATTCAATCTAATGACATTCTTTTCAATTGAACCCATTGGATTCAATTGAAAAGGTTGCTGTTTGAATGAATGGCAGCCCAGCGCTGGGCGAACGCAATTTGCACTCACGTTCAAACGAAACGGAGTGCAAGAATATGCAAGAAAATGATGCTGATAAGTTGCTGGCGCGGGCCGAAGTCGAAGCCCGTTTCGGTTTGTCGCGGCGCTTCCTTGAGGTTGCCGCAGTCAAGGGCGATGGCCCCACAATGGTGCGCTTGGGGCGGGCCGTCCGCTATCGCGTTCAAGACGTGCGGGAATGGATCGAGGCGCGCCGTGTCGCATCCACTTCTCAGGAGGTTGGCCAATGACCGTCAATCGCAAACCTGTGAAAGTCCTGTGCGCGCCAAACGGGCAAATTTCGTTTTCTCAGGCTGACCAAGGCCACCATGCCCGTCTTGATCTGTCACGGCATGACCTCTCCACGCTGGATAAGCTGGGTTTTGCTATTGATGCCCTGAACCGCTGGGATGCTTTTGTGCGCTCGGTCGAGCAGATTGAGGGTCTTATCTGCCGCTACGAGCAAGCCACCTTGCCGATCCTTGGGGGTGCGCAAGATGAGTGAGGCACAAGACATCGTTAAGGCATTGGGCGGCGAGTGGCGTAGTAACTATGGCCTTTCGCCGTGCCCGATTTGCCAGCCCGAAGGGCGGCGGGATCAACGCGGGCTGTCTGTGAAGGATTCGGCTGGTCGAACTCTTGTGACCTGCCACAAAGCTGGTTGCTCAGCCCCTGACATTTTCACGGAACTGCGGGCGCGCGGTATTGTTCAAGGTCATGGGCACAGCTTGCAGCGGTCCCCAGCTGAAATTGAGCGTGATCGCGAAAGCCGCCGCAAACAGAAAATCAAGACGCAACGCTATTGCGATGACCTCTTTTCCCAAGCGGTACCGATCTCAGGCACCCCGGCGGAATCCTATCTGGAGGGTCGCGGGATCAAGGCGCAATGGCACAAAATGCGCCACACGCTGCGCTTCCATGCGGCATTGCCTCACGCGCGGACAAAGCAAAATCTGCCCGCGATGATTGCCCGTTTGCGCGGGCCGGATGGCAAACCCATGGGGATCCACCGTACATACCTGCGCCCGGACGGCTCAGACAAAGCGGACCTCCAAGGTGGCGCAAAAATGATGCTGGGTGCATGCGGCGGCGGCTCCGTTCGCTTTGGGCCAGATCGGCGCGTGATCGCACTGGCTGAAGGCATAGAGACTGCCTTGAGCATCGGTGTCGCGTCACGCCTGACTGTATGGGCTACGCTATCGACCTCTGGCCTCAAGGGATTGATTTTGCCGCCCCCTCCGATCGCTGAGGTTGTCGTTATCGCGGCTGACCATGACCCGGCGGGCTTGGCCGCAGCTGAAGAAACAGCGGCAAGACTTGAGGCAGAAGGGCGCGCAGTCTCGATCATTGCACCTCAAGCCAACGGGGCTGATTTCAATGATGTGCTGCGGGGTGACACCCATGGGTAAAAAGGACATCAAATCCGCTGTAGACGATGCGGTCGAGGCAGCAAAGTCAAAATCAGGCGCTGGGCGGAGCGGAAAGGCCCAGCGCAAAAAGATCAAACGCCCCTTTCCGTTCAAGGTAGATGAAACTGGCACCTATCGGCGTGTCGAGCGTGAAGCCGATGACGGAGGCACAAAGACGACATGGGTGCGTTTTATGTCACCTGTCTGGGTGCAGGCCCTTACGCGGAATGAAGACGGCGAAGACTGGGGCCGCGAAGTCGAGGTATTGGATCGGGATGGGGTCGTGCATCGGTGGGCTATGCCTGCGGCCTTGTTCGCCGGGTCAGGCGAACCCTTGCGGGCTGAGCTGCTACGTCTTGGCTGCGAAATTGAGCCGCGCCGCGAAGCGCGGGCTTGGGTTCTCGAATATCTGCAAAGCGCCGATCCTGATGGCCGCGCGCGGTGTGTTTCTCGTATTGGCTGGCATGGGGAAACCTATGTGCTACCCGATGGCGCAATAGGTGTGGCAGATGATGGTGAGCGGGTGTTGTTGCAAACATCTGAAAAACCTGACCACGCCTTTAATGTCGCGGGCACTCTGTCAGATTGGCAGGCAGAAGTTGCAAGCCCAGCGCTGGGCAACTCCCGCCTTGTTCTATCCCTTGCCGCTGGGTTCGCGGCTCCCATGTTGGCTCTGTCCGGTGATGACGGTGGCGGCTTCCACTTTCGTGGCGCGTCATCTTCTGGGAAATCTACTGCCTTAACAGTGGCCGGATCGGTTTGGGGTGGCGGTGGCACACAGGGTTTTGTGCGCCATTGGCGGGCGACTGACAACGCGCTGGAAAGCGTGGCGGGCATGTCCTGTGACAGCGTCTTGTGCCTTGATGAATTGTCACAGGTGGACCCAAAGGCAGCAGGCGCTGCGGCTTATATGCTTGCCAACGGCAAGGGCAAGGCCCGCGCAGGGCGCGAAGGACAGGCCCGCAAGGTTCTGGAATGGCGTGTTCTGTTTCTGAGCAATGGTGAGATCGCCCTCGCTGATAAGATCAAGGAAGGTGGTGGACGTATCGCGGCTGGGATGGAGGTCAGAGTCATTGATCTACGGGCCGATGCTGGCGCTGGCATGGGGCTATTCGAGGATACCCACGGTGCAGTTGATCCAGCCAGCTTTGCCCAGCGCCTGAAAAAATCCGCCAATACGTTCTATGGCACCGCTGGCCGGGCGTTTGTGGCCGCTTTGGTTGATGATCTGGCGGAATACCGGGAAAAGCTTGCCGATCTGCGCAAAGGCTTTGTTCAATCTGCTTTGCCGCCGGGGTCTGATGGCCAAGTGCGTAGGGTTGCGGATCGCTTTGCCCTTGTCGCAGCTGCGGGTGAGATTGCTACCTCGCTGGGGGTTAGGTGCGTTTGGGTGCCGACCGCGCACCATAGCTTTGTTTGCGCGTGGCCAGTGTCAGGCAAAAAAGCCCATGGGCAGGGGGTACAAAAAGTTCACGCGTGTGGATCAGGGGACCGGCGGCGGTAATGAGATTTTTTCGCGTGCAAAGTTGAAAGGGGGGGTGTCTCAAAAATACTTATACAATTAAATCAATCGGTTAGGTGTAACAGCCCAATATTTCTGTAACCTTTTTTGTAACTAGTGAAGGAAAATATAAACAAATAAAAACAATAGGTTATATATACAGGTAACAAAGTTACAGAAGTTACAGGCTTTTTGAAGTGACCCGGCAAACTCCTGAGCCTTGGGGACAATATGTCACCCACCGATTTGCCCAAATCGCCTCTTGTTCTTCATGGTATCCTGTTTGGCCTCAAGCTGGCGCGACGGTGCCGCTTGCCCCTGCGGGGCGCGGGGATTTCATACTGCTTCCCGCAAATGCATGAAGTGGTGCGAAATCGCAAAGCGTGGTAGCCCCGTGGTAGCCACTAGAAACGGGGCAACGAATTCAAATCCGCTAAGTTATTGATTTCAGTGGTGAGCCGTGTAGGATTCGAACCTACGACCCACTGATTAAAAGTCAGTTGCTCTACCAACTGAGCTAACGGCCCACTGTGGAGGCAGCTTCTAGAAACAGACGCCCATAGGGTCAACCCAAAAAAGCCGCCTTTTTGAAAGTTTTTCGATTTTTGTCGGCCCGGTCCAATAAAACAAGGGGCGGCGGGGGGAACAAACTTGCGGGTCGGTCTGGAAACGTCCGGGAAACGCGCGTATATCGGCGCGATGGAAAACCATGTGGTCAAAACTCTGCCGTTCATGAAGATGCATGGGCTGGGCAACGACTTTGTCGTCGTGGATGCGCGGGCGCAGGACGTGCCTTTGCCTGCCGATCTGGTGGTGGCAATCGCTGATCGGCACAAGGGTGTGGGCTATGATCAGCTGGCGGTGATCGAACAGGGCGCGGGCGATGCGCATCTGGTGTTTTATAACGCGGACGGATCGCCCTCGGCGGCGTGTGGGAATGCGACGCGCTGCATTGCGCGCTATCTGTTCGAGGAGACTGGCAAGGACAGCCTGCATCTGACCACCGATCGCGGCGATCTGTATGCGGTGGACGCGGGGGGCGGGCTGACCTCGGTGAATATGGGGCAGCCGCAGCTCATGTGGCATGAAATCCCCCTGGCCCGCGAAATGGATACGCTGGAGCTGCCGATTGACGGCGCGCCCACGGCCACCGGCATGGGCAACCCGCATTGCACGTTCTTCGTGGACGATGCCGAGGCGGTGGATCTGGAAACCCGCGGCGCTGAGATTGAGCATCACCCGCTGTACCCCGAACGCACCAACGTGCAGTTCGCCAGCGTCATTGGCCCCGATCATCTGCGGATGCGGGTGTGGGAACGTGGTGTGGGGGTCACGCTGGCTTCGGGCTCGTCGTCCTGTGCGACGGCGGTTGCGGCGGCGCGGCGCGGGCTGACCGGGCGCAAGGTGCGGATTGATCTGGACGGGGGCACGATCTGGATTGACTGGCGCGCCGATGGCGTCTGGATGACCGGGGCCACGATGCATGTGTTTACCGCGCAGCTGACGCCTGAATTCCTGGCCTCGATATGACTGCCAAACCGCCCATTTTCACCACGCTTGGCTGCCGTCTGAACGCGTACGAGACCGAGGCGATGAAGGATCTGGCCCAGCAGGCCGGGATCGAGGGCGCGGTGGTGGTAAACACCTGCGCCGTGACGTCCGAGGCCGTGCGCAAAGCGCGTCAGGAAATCCGCAAGCTGCGCCGGGAAAACCCCTCGGCCCGTCTGATCGTCACCGGCTGCGCCGCCCAGACCGAGCCCGAAACCTTCGCCAATATGGACGAGGTCGACGTGGTCATCGGCAACAGCGAAAAGATGCAGCCGGAAACGTGGGCCGCGATGGGCCCCGATTTCATTGGCCAGACCGAGCGCGTGCAGGTCGATGACATCATGTCCGTCACCGAAACGGCGGGGCACTTGATTGATGGGTTCGGCACCCGCAGCCGCGCCTATGTGCAGGTTCAGAACGGCTGCGATCATCGTTGCACCTTCTGCATTATTCCCTATGGTCGGGGGAATTCTCGGTCCGTGCCCGCCGGTGTGGTGGTCGATCAGATCAAACGGCTGGTCGATAAGGGCTTTAACGAGGTGGTGCTGACCGGGGTCGATCTGACCAGTTGGGGGGCGGATCTGCCCGCGCAGCCGCAGCTGGGCGATCTGGTCATGCGGATTCTGAAACTGGTGCCGGATCTGCCGCGTTTGCGCATCAGCTCGATTGATTCCATCGAGGTGGATGAAAACCTGATGCAGGCCATCGCAACCGAGCCGCGCCTGATGCCGCATCTGCACTTGTCGCTACAGCACGGCGATGATCTGATCCTGAAGCGGATGAAACGCCGCCATCTGCGCGACGATGCGATCCGCTTTGCTGAGGAGGCAATCCGCCTGCGTCCCGACATGACATTCGGCGCGGACATCATTGCGGGCTTCCCCACCGAAACCGACGCGCATTTCGAAAACTCGTTGAAACTGGTCGAGGAATGCCAGCTGACCTGGCTGCATGTTTTCCCCTACAGCCCGCGCCCAGGCACGCCTGCGGCGCGGATGCCTCAGGTCGAGGGGCGGCTGATCAAAGCGCGGGCGGCGGCTTTGCGCGCGGCGGGGCAGCGGCGGGTAGATGCCCATCTGGACCGCCAGCAGGGACGCCGTCATAACGTGTTGATGGAAAACCCGCTGATGGGCCGGACCGAACAGTTTGCCGAGGTGCATTTCACCGATCCGCAAACCGAAGGTGCCATCGTCAAGGCCGTGATTTTCGGCCGTGACGGGGATCGTCTGCGGGCGTAACGGCCGAGCCACGCCCGCAAGCTGTATCACTCAAGCAAATTGGCGAACGAGCCCGCCGTGGTTTCCGCAACCTGGATCTTTGCGCCCATCAGGGATTGCTTTTGCGTCACGACAAAGAAATTCGGCGTGGTTCCGTTGCTTTCAAAGGTCAGGGTGCCGGGCGTGTTAAACGAGGCCAGGCCGGTATAGCGGACTGTCAGCGTGTTCTGGCCTTTGCTGGCGGTGGTTTTCAGCGATTCCTTGATTCCGATAGTGCCGGCTTTCTGATTGTTGATCAGAACCTCCATCAGTGCTCCAGACCCGGCAAACCCGGTGTCACGATAGACATAAATGCTGTTGGGTTCGGCTTTTTCCACCTCGGCCAGAATGGTGGCCCGGCCCGAGGTGCCGCTTCCGGTGCAGGCAGCCACAAACACCGCCATGGTCAGGGCGAAAATGATCTTAAGTACGCGCATCATGCAGTCTCCGATAGTACGATTGCGCCTGAATGAGCGCATCCGGTGTCTTTTTGCAAGTATTGAATGTGTTCAGCCAGCTGAATTGCGATATGTTTATGGCAGCCGCCTCCGGTGCCGGAACCCAAAGGAGCCCCCAATGCATCCAAACCCCGTGTTTCACACACAGACCGAGGCGCGAAACCTGGCTTTTGCCGCCCAGGCCGGGGTGGGTACGCTGGCGGTGTCGGGGGCAGATGGAATGCCGTTGATGGCGCATGTGCCCTTTGTGATCGAAGACGGGCGGGTGCTGTTTCATCTGGTGCGTTCGAATCCGATTGCGCGGGCTCTGGGCGATGGGCTGCCGGGAAAGATTTTCGTGCAGGGGCCTGGGTCTTATATTTCGCCCGATTGGTACGGGCTGGAGGATCAGGTTCCAACCTGGAATTACGTGGCGGTGCATCTGGCCGGCCCCGTGCAGAGGCTGGCCCAGGATCGGTTGCGGGATGTGCTGGATCGGCTGTCTTTGCGCTTCGAAGAGCAGCTGTTGCCGAAACCGATATGGACTGCGGAGAAGGTCTCGGACGAACAGATGGCGCGCCTGATGCGGATGATCGTGCCCTGCTGCCTGAATATCGCGGATGTGCAGGGGACGTGGAAACTGGCGCAGAACAAACCGGATTTTGCGCGTCTGGCCGTGGCCGATGTGGTGGCCGAGCACGGAATCGGGATGGAGCTGGCCGCCCTGGCCGATCTGATGCGTGCGCCTCCGGGGTCTGAATGATGGACAGCGCCCAGCCCGCGCCCTACCGTTAAGCGCGGAGCATAGGAGGGACACATGAAACTGATTTATTCCGGGGCCTCGCCATTTGTGCGCAAGGTCAATGTTGTGATGCACGAAACCGGGCAGGTGGATGACATCGAACTGATCGAGGTAATGACAACCCCGGTTGCCACCCCGTCCGAGGTGCGCGCCGCCAACCCGATCGGCAAAATCCCGGCGCTGATCCGCTCTGACGGGCCTGCGATTTACGACAGCCGGGTGATTTGCCGGTATCTGGATGATCGCGCGGGGGCCGGGCTCTATCCGGGCGAATCGCTGTGGGAAATTCTGACACTCGAGGCCACGGCGGACGGGTTGATGGATGCTGCTGTGCTGATGGTCTATGAGGGCCGGGTGCGCCCCGATCACCTGATCTACAGCGAATGGGTCGAGGCGCAATGGCAGAAGGTATGCGGCGCGCTGGACGCGCTTGAGCAACGCTGGATCAGCCACCTGAATGGGCCGCTGAACATGGGGCAAATCGCGGTGGGCTGCGCGCTGGGATACCTGGATTTCCGCCACGGAGCCCGCAACTGGCGCGCCGGGCGCGGCGCGCTGGACGACTGGTACGCGGTGTTTTCCGACCGCGCCAGCATGACAGCCTCGGCCCCGGCCTGAGACCCAAGGGCCCCCGCGGGGGCCTTGGGTGCGCGACGTCTAGAACGCGTAGCCGATCCCGATGTTGAATGCGTTCGAGGTCAGCGTGGTGGACAGCGTGCCGCCGCCGTCCAGGTCCACGTCATTGTCGGACCAGGTGAACTGGTATTCGCCAAAGAACGACCAGTTGTCATTGATCTGATAACGTGCGCCTGCCAGCAGGCGGATGGCAGGGCCGGTGACCTGATAGCCCAGCGTGTGCGCTCCGCCCGTTGGTTGAATATCCACATGCGGAATGGCAACGCCCACGCCGGCCCCCACGAAGGGTGTCCAGCGGTTCCACTTGCCGGGCCAGCGTTTCATCACGTTCAGAGTGACCAGGTTATGCCCATCCGTGAATTCCAGCCGGTCAAACCCCGTGGCGGCCATGTCGGCATCGGGGGCGTAGGCCTTGTTGTGGCTGAACTCCAGGCCAAAGCCCAGATTGTCGGGGCGCCAATACACGGCGCGCATCCCATAGTAGGGCGGCATCACATTGGATCTGCCGCGCCAGTCGATATCGGCGTCAAACCCGCCAATCGCCGGGTCCGAGCCGCTGATACTGCTGTTTCCGGGCTGTTCGCCCCCCAGGTAAAGGTCGATTTCAATCTCTGCGACTGCAGGCGCGGCCATGGCGGTCGTGGCAGCCAGAGCGACGATCAGTTTCCTAAACATCTGTCGGTCCGTTCTTTGCTGCGGCCCTGATGGAGCAGATATATGCGACGCAGATATATGCGACTCGGGCCGGTGCGGGATGAAAATTACAAGGCTACAGATCGGAACATATGACCCGAATTTCCACACAACAAGCGCGACACATGCGCACCTGTTGCAAATGGGGCACCCCTGCGCGGCATTGTCTGCTGGACTGAACGCAAATCCCCGGCTAAATAGCGCCACGGAAAGGCTGCGCAACACGCGGCCCCACGTCGTATAGGCCGATTTTGGCCGAAGAATGGAGAAAACCTCGTGTCCCACGCAGAAGATCACGAAGGCACCCGCAGGGATTTCCTGTATTACGCCACCGCCGGCGCCGGTGCTGTGGCGACGGGTGCCGCCGTCTGGCCGCTTGTCAATCAGATGAACCCCTCCGCCGATGTGCAGGCTCTGTCCTCGATTCGCGTTGACGTGTCGGGTGTGGAAACCGGAACGCAGCTGACGGTGAAATGGCTGGGTAAGCCGGTCTTCATCCGCCGCCGGACCGAGGAAGAGATCGCTCAGGGCCGCGCCGATGACAGCGCCACCCTGATCGACCCGCTGTCGCAGAACGCGAACAAGCCCGATACGGACGCGTCCGACGCGAACCGCACCCTGGACGAAGCTGGCGAATGGCTGGTGATGATCGGCGTGTGTACCCACCTGGGCTGCGTTCCGATCGGTAACGGTGCGGGTGACTTTGGCGGCTGGTTCTGCCCCTGCCACGGGTCGCACTATGACACCGCCGGCCGTATCCGCAAGGGCCCGGCCCCGCGGAACCTGGACGTGCCTGTCGCCGCGTTCGAAGACGCAACCACCATTAAACTGGGTTAAGGAGCGCGCACATGTCCGGAATCCCGCACGATCATTACGAGCCCAAAACGGGCGCAGAGAAGTGGCTGCATACGCGCCTGCCCGTCGTTGGCCTTCTCTATGATACCATCATGATCCCCACGCCTAAGAACCTGAACTGGATGTGGATCTGGGGTATTATCCTGACTTTCTGCCTGGCTTTGCAGATCGTCACCGGCATCATTCTGGTGATGCACTACACCCCGCATGTCAGCCTGGCCTTCTCCTCGGTCGAGCATATCATGCGTGACGTGAATGGCGGCTATATGATCCGCTATCTGCACGCCAACGGGGCCTCGCTGTTCTTTGTGGCTGTGTATCTGCACATCTTCCGCGGCCTGTACTACGGTTCGTACAAGGCACCCCGCGAAATCACCTGGATCATCGGTATGCTGATCTATCTGATGATGATGGGCACCGCGTTCATGGGCTATGTTCTGCCCTGGGGGCAGATGTCCTTCTGGGGGGCGACCGTGATCACCGGCCTGTTTGGCGCGATTCCCTTCATTGGTGAGCCGATCCAGACCTGGCTGCTGGGCGGACCGGCCGTGGATAACGCCACGCTGAACCGCTTCTTCTCGCTGCACTATCTGCTGCCCTTCGTGATTGCTGCGCTTGTCGCCGTACACATCTGGGCTTTCCACACCACCGGGAACAACAACCCCACTGGTGTTGAGGTGCGTCGCGGTTCCAAAGAAGAGGCCGAGAAAGACACCCTGCCGTTCTGGCCCTACTTCGTGATCAAGGACATCTTTGCCCTGGCCGTTGTTCTGCTGGTCTTCTTTGCCATCGTCGGTTTCATGCCGAACTATCTGGGCCACCCCGATAACTATATCGAGGCCAACCCGCTGGTTACCCCGGCACATATCGTGCCTGAATGGTACTTCCTGCCCTTCTACGCGATCCTGCGTGCCTTCACCGGCGATGTCTGGGTGGTGATGTTTGCCAGCTGGATCACCGGCGGCATCATCGACGCCAAGTTCTTCGGCGTGCTGGCCATGTTCGGTGCCATCGCCGTGATGGCGCTGGCCCCCTGGCTGGATACCTCGCGGGTGCGTTCGGGCCGGTATCGTCCGATGTTCAAATGGTGGTTCTGGCTGCTGGCCGTCGACTTTGTCGTGCTGATGTGGGCCGGTGCAATGCCTGCCGAGCCTCCGTACTCGACCATCTCGCTGATTGGCGCCACCTACTGGTTTGCGTACTTCCTGGTCATCCTGCCGCTGCTGGGTGTGATCGAAAAACCCAGCGCAATGCCGGAAACGATCGAGGAAGACTTCAACAACCACTACGGCAAACCCGCCGAATAAGTAAGGAAACGGGATAATGTTTAAGAAACTCGCGACTTCCGCAGTTGCCGCCCTGACCCTTTCGGCTGGCGCTGCTCTGGCAGCCGGTGGTGCAGGCCATGTGCATGACGTGGACTTCTCGTTCGAAGGGCCTTTCGGCAAATTCGATCAGAACCAGCTGCAACGCGGTTTGCAGGTCTACACCGAGGTCTGCTCGGCCTGTCACGGCCTGAAATTCGTGCCGATCCGCACCCTGGCCGACGAAGGCGGCCCGCATCTGCCCGAAGATCAGGTGCGTGCCTATGCCGCTCAGTTCGACATCTACGATGAAGAGCTGGAAGACGACCGCCCGCGCAAAGCGTCGGACTTCTTCCCCGAAGGGGGCGATCCCAACGCGCCTGACCTGTCGCTGATGGCGAAGGCGCGCTCGGGCTTCCACGGTCCTTACGGCACCGGCATGAACCAGCTGTTCAAAGGTATCGGTGGCCCCGAATATATCGTCTCGATCCTGACCGGCTATACCGGCAAGGAAAAAGAGGAAGCGGGCACCACCTACTACGAAAACACCGCCTTCCCCGGCGGCTGGATTTCGATGGCCCCCCCGCTGGCCGGTGAGGATGTCGAATACGCCGATGGCCACTCGACCGATCTGCACCACGAAGCCGAGGACGTCGCGGCCTTCCTGATGTGGACCGCCGAGCCCAAGATGATGGCCCGCCAGCAGACCGGCTTCGTCGCCGTTCTGATGCTGACCATCCTGTCGGTTCTGCTGTACCTGACCAACAAGAAAATCTGGGCCCCCGTCAAGAAAGCCGCCAAAAAGGCCTAAACCTGACGACCCCTGAATGCGATGAAAGCCCCGCCGGTCTGGCGGGGCTTTTGCCGTTTTGCGGTATCAGATTGGGCGCCTGCGGCGCTCTGGATGTCTCGTCCTTGGCCTGCGGCCGCGTCCTCGGGCGTGACGCAGATTGTTGATGTGGTGATTTTTGATGCCTCCGGCGGGAGTATTTGGGTCAAAAAGAAATCCACTTATCCACCAGGCAGAGTGTTTTCTTGTGATGAGCGAATATTGTTGCATCAGATGCCGTTAAGCATAGCGAGGCGCGCGCCGGAGTGCTGTTTCCCATGCTTGACAGTGTGATGCGATGCAAAACTCTGAGCGATATTCTTATAAGCAGAGTTGTTGTCGGTCATCGGTTGTGGAAGGACTGATCCGCTTTTTCTGAGGGGCGCGTCCCGTGTGTTCGGGATGAGTGCTACCGCTGATCAGGACCATAGGCTGACCCGGCCTCAGGATCTGTGCTATCAGGGCAGAGGTGGTTCTCTTGCGGGGTATCAGTACCAGAAGGCTTGCTGTGCTCTAGATCAGCAGGCTGAGGTTGCCACAGTCTGGACCATGGTGATCAGAGGGTTAAATCCTCGCTTCCAGCAAGATATGCGCATGGCGATCGCCGAGCATCTTGTTTCTTTCTGATCTAAATACTCATTTTCCAACCTAGAGTATCAGCGCATCAGGTCGGGCAGGTCTCCGTTCAGACCTGCAGCTTCTCGCATGAAGCTGCGGCGCAAGCCGGGAAAGGCGTTGATGGCGCCCATACCAATGTCCCGGCTCAGTCTGAGCAGGGGATTGTCGTTTGAAAACAGTTTATTGGTTAGATCCGTGGTCAGCGCCAATGTGGATGTATCGAAGCGGCGCCATTCCTGGTAGCGGTTCAGTACCAGCTCCGAGGCGAAATCTTCGCCGCGTTGTCTGGCGTGGGTCAGCACATGTGCCAGGGCGGCGACATCGCGCAGGCCAGCGTTCAGCCCCTGGCCCGCGATGGGGTGCATCCCGTGGGCCGCGTCTCCGATCAGGGCCAGCCGGGGGGCGGTAAGGCTGTTCGCGACTGTCAGGTTCAGCGGGTAGGTAAAGCGTTTCCCGACGAGACGGATATTGTCCAGGAAGTCTCCGAAACGGGGGCGCAGCACCTGTACATAGTCCTCATCCGAAAGGCTATGGAACAGCGCGGCGTTTTCGTGGGTTTCGGACCAGACGATTGAGGACATGTTGCCCGGCAGCGGCAGGATCGCCAGCGGGCCGGGGGGCATGAAAAACTGGTGCGCGATGCCTTTGTGGGGCAGGTCGTGCTCGATTGCGCAGACCAGGGCAGTTTGCCCGTAATCCCAGCCGCTGCGCTTGATCCCGGCGCGTTCGGCCGTGCCCGAGCGGCGTCCGTCTGCGCCAATCAGCAGCTTACCGCGCAGCAACCGCCCCGAGGCCAGGGTCAGCGTGACCCCGGTTGCATCGCTTTCTTGTGCGGTGACGGTTTCGCCGTTCAGCACTGTGATCCGGTCGGTCAGGGCCATCGCCTGAGCCAGGGCGCGGCGCAAGAAGCGGTCTTCAAGCATATAGCCCATCGGGCCTTCTTCGATTTCGGTATGGTCGAAATGCAGAAAGAATGGGGACAGCGGGCCCTCGCCGGCGCGGCCATCGCTGACCTTGATTTCCAGCATCGGCTGCGATTGCGGCGCGACCTGATCCCACACGCCGATGCCAGTCAGCAAGCGTTTCGAGGCCAGCGCCAGCGCATAGCCGCGCCCGTCGAAATTGTCATCGGTCTGAACGCCGCCCGGCAGGGCGTCGATCACGGTTGAGCTGAACCCGGCCTGAGCCAGGGCAAGCGCCAGAGCGGGGCCGTTCAGCCCGCCTCCGACGATCAGGATGTCGCTATCGGTGTTCATGCGGCAAATATGGCGCGTGATGCGGGATTGTCCATGCGTTCCGCTGCCGCTACCGTGCGACAAAACCGAAAAGGGATGGCTATGCAGGACTGGCTTTGGAAAAGCGCCACGGATCTGGGGCGCGGGATTGGCGATGGCTCGATTGATGCGGTGGCGCTGACGCAAACCTATCTTGCGGCGATCGACGGCCATGAATTTCGGGATCGGATATATTCCGCTGTCACCCATGACCGCGCACTGGCCGAGGCCGAGGCCGCGGCGGCCCGTGCCAGGGCCGGGGCGCGTCTGTCCCCCGTTGATGGGGTTCCGGTCAGCTGGAAGGATCTGTTCGATTCGGCCGGCACCGCGACCGAGGCGGGATCGGCCCTGCTAAAAGGCCGCGTGCCGGACCGCGACGCCTGGGTGCTGCGCAATGCCACGGCTTTGGGGCTGGTCTGCCTGGGTAAAACCCACATGAGCGAGCTGGCCTTTTCCGGGCTGGGGCTGAACCCGGTGACCGAGACGTCACCGTGTGTGAATGATCATGCAGCGGTTTCTGGCGGGTCTTCTTCGGGGGCGGCGACCTCGGTGGCCTTTGGGCTGGCGGCCTGCGCGATTGGATCGGATACCGGCGGGTCGGTGCGCATTCCGGCGGCCTGGAACGATCTGGTGGGGCTGAAAACCACCGCCGGGCGCATCCCGCTAACCGGGGTGGTGCCCCTGTGCAAAAGCTTCGATACGATTGGGCCGCTGTGCCGCTCGGTTCCGGATGCGGCGATGATGCTGGCCATGCTGGAGGGCGGCAAACCGGCCGATCTGCGCGGCGCGACACTGAAGGGGAAACGCTTTGCCGCGCTGCAATCGGTGGTGCTGGATGGCATTCGCCCGCAGCCGCTGGCCGCGTTTAACTCTGCCCTGGACAAACTGCGCGACGCCGGGGCCATCATCGAACCCATCGAGGCCCCCGAAGTGGCGCAGGCCATGGCGTTGGCCGGTCCTTTGTTCCCAACCGAGGCCTATGGCCAGTGGCGCGACGTCATTGAGGCCAACCCCGACCTGATGTTCGATCGCATTCTGGACAGGTTCCGCGGCGGGGCGCAGTTCAGCGCGCCAGAGTATGTACAGGCATGGGAACAGCTGACGCAGCTCCGGCTGACATGGTATGCGCGGGTGCAGGGTTTTGATGCGGTGCTGTGCCCCAGCTCTCCGGTTTTGCCGCCAAACGTGGATCGGCTGCTAAGCGACGATGACTATTATGTCTCGGAGAACCTGCTGGCGCTGCAAAACACCCGTGTGGGGAATCTGATGGGCAATTGTGGGGTGACGCTGCCGACGGGCGTGCCGTCCTGTGGTGTGATCTTCAACGGGCTGCCCCTGCAAGAGGAACGCCTGCTGCGCCTGGCCGCCGCCGCCGATCCCGTCCTGCGCGGCTGATCCAGCCGATCTGTTGCAGGATTTCCCAATCCGGGGCAGCGTTTACATCGCTATGACTGGACGAAAGCCGCGCGCTTGGGTACTCTGGCGTCAAACGGGGCGATAATGATCCCGAACACCGAGGCAGTATCTGATGTTTCCCGAGCGGTTTTCCAACCTACCGGCTTATGCGTTCCCGCGTCTGCGCGCCCTATTGGATGTGCATGAACCCGGCGGGCCGGTCATGCATATGACGATCGGCGAGCCCAAACACGCCTTTCCCGATTGGGTGGGCGATCTGCTGGCGCAGAATATCGCGGGTTTTGGGCAGTATCCGCCCAATGACGGCACGCCCGGTCTGCGCGCTGCGATCACCGGGTTTCTGGATCGGCGCTATGGGGTGCAGCTGGACCCCGATACGCAGGTGATGCCGCTGAACGGCACGCGCGAGGGGCTGTATAACGCGGCCATGGCCTTGATCCCCGAGGCCCGAAACGGACAGAAACCCACCGTTCTGATCCCCAACCCGTTTTATCAGGTCTATATGATTGGCACGCTGTCCGTGCAGGCCGAGCCTGTTTTCGTCTCGGCCACGCGTGAAAACGGCTATCTGCCGGATTATACCGCCCTGCCGCCCGACGTGCTGACGCGCACCGCCGCGGCCTATATCTGTAGCCCGGCCAACCCGCAGGGTGCGGTGGCCAGCCGCGCCTATTGGGCCGATCTGATCCGTCTGGCCGAACAATATGATTTCCAGATCTTCGCGGATGAATGCTATTCCGAGATCTACCGTGACACCCCGCCCCCCGGCGCGTTGGAGGTGGCCAGGGACATGGGTGCCGATCCCGAGCGCGTGATCGTGTTCCATTCTCTGTCGAAACGGTCAAACTTGCCGGGGCTGCGCTCGGGCTTTGTGGCGGGCGGTGTCGAAAGCCTGAAGCGGATCAAACAGTTGCGCGCCTATGCGGGGGCGCCTTTGCCGCTGCCGATTCAGCATGTTTCGCAAAAGGTGTGGGAAGACGAGGCGCATGTGATCGAGAATCGCCGCCTCTATGGGGAAAAATATGCCGTCGCGGATGAGGTCTTTGCCTCGATCCAGGGGTATCAGGGGCCTGAGGCCGGGTTTTTCCTGTGGCTTCCTGTCGAGGACGGCGAGCAGGCCGCGCTGAAGGCCTGGACAGAAACCGGCATCCGCGTCCTGCCGGGCGCGTATCTAAGCCGCGACGTGAACGGGGAAAACCCCGGCAAAAACTATATCCGGGTCGCCATGGTGGCCCCAAAAGAAGAGCTGCGCGCAGGCCTGATCCGTCTGCGCGACTGCATCTACAGGTAAGAGAACGAGGGCAGGAATGGCATTTCAAACCAGAGGACGAGACCCGCTTTTTGACAGCGATATGCAGGCTGCGATCGAAAAACGCGGGAAGGAACTGATCGGGATCGCTTTGGCGATTGTGGGGGTGGCCGCCGTGGCCATGATGGCGTCCTACAGCCCGGATGATCCTTCGTTCATGTTGGCCACGGACGCGCCGGTGCAGAATCTGCTGGGGCGGCTGGGGGCCTCGATTACTGCGCCGATGTTCATGATTCTGGGGCTGGGATCCTGGGGGCTGGCGATTGCCCTGCTGGCCTGGGGATTCCGTTTCGGCCTGCATCTGGGCGAGGAGCGCGCGCTAAGCCGTGCGCTGCTGACTCCGATCTGGATGGCGGTGCTGTCCGTCTATGCCTCGACCCTGGCGCCCGGTCCCGATTGGGGGCAGGGCTTTGGCCTGGGGGGGCATTTCGGGGATACCGTTCTGGGGGTTTTGCTGAATATCCTGCCGTTCAGCATGGCCTTTGGGATCAACCTGATGTCGATGCTTTTTGCTGTGGCCGCGATTGTTCTGGGCACCTATGTGCTGGGCTTTTCCGTGGCCGAACTGCGCCGCCTGTTCCGGTTCCTGCTGGTCGGGGTGGTGATGCTTTATGCGGTGCTGCTGACGGCTTTGGGGCGTGGGGCCTCGGGGGCTGTGGTGGCGGCACAGGAATTGCAGGCGCGTCAGCGGGCCCGCCGCGATGCGCGCGCTGCCGCTGCGCCTGCGGCCACGCCTGGCGCGCAGGACGAATGGGTTGAACCCTTCGACAATTACGCCGCGCATGACTATGAGGACGCCCCCGCGATCGAAGAGCCGGCCAAGCCCAGCCTGTTGCAGCGTGTGCCGGGCCTGATCCGCCGGCCCGAGCCGCTGCCCGAATCCGAACTGGTCGAGCCCGCCCTGGCGGCCGATCCCGGCCAGGCCCCCGGCGATGACCGTATTAAGGCCAAGATCGCGGATGTGATCCGTAGCCGCGCCGCCGCCCAGCCCGAGATTGCCGCGCCCCTGACCAAGGGCCGGGGCCGTGGTCCTTCGGCTCTGGTTCTGGAGGCCGATCCGGGCCCGTTGCCGCCCGAACCGCCGCTAACCGCCGCCCATGCGGACCTGCCCAGCGAGCCGCCGATGACCGCCGTCCCTGCGGCTTCGATCGAAATGCAGCCTGAACTGCCTGTTGAGCCGGCCTATACGGACGCGTTGCCTCAGGAAAACATCTTTGATGCCTCGTTCGAAACCATGCCCGAGGAAAGCTACACCGCGCCTGCCTCTGTTTCGGCCCCGGCCCCGGCCCCTGCGCCGCAGCCCGTGGCCCCGCCGCAAATCCCGGTAGAACAGCCGCGCAAAGTGGTGGTCAAACCGTTGAATCGCAAACCGATCCAGCCCTCGACCCAGGCGCAGAAAGAGGCGCAGCCGTCGTTGCAATTCGATGAAATGGCTGTGGAATTCGAGCTGCCTCCGCTGAATTTGCTGACCAACCCGGCCAATATTCAGCGCCATCACCTAAGCGACGAGGCGCTGGAAGAAAACGCGCGGATGCTGGAAAACGTGCTGGATGATTACGGCGTCAAAGGCGAGATCGTCAGCGTTCGCCCCGGCCCCGTCGTCACCATGTACGAACTGGAACCTGCGCCGGGCCTGAAGGCCAGCCGGGTGATCGGCCTGGCCGATGACATCGCGCGCAGCATGTCCGCACTGTCCGCGCGTGTGTCCACCGTGCCGGGGCGCAGCGTGATCGGGATCGAACTGCCCAATGAAAATCGTGAAAAGGTCGTCCTGCGCGAAATCCTGGCCGCGCGGTCCTTTGGCGATGCGAATATGAAACTGCCTCTGGCCCTGGGCAAAGACATCGGCGGCGAGCCGATCGTGGCGAACCTGGCCAAGATGCCTCACCTGCTGATCGCAGGGACCACGGGTTCGGGTAAATCTGTGGCGATCAACACGATGATCCTGTCGCTGCTGTATCGCCTGACGCCCGATGAATGCCGCATGATCATGATCGACCCCAAGATGCTGGAACTGTCGGTCTATGACGGTATCCCCCATCTGTTGAGCCCCGTTGTGACCGATCCGAAAAAGGCGGTCGTGGCCCTGAAATGGGTGGTCGGCGAAATGGAGGACCGTTACCGCAAGATGTCCAAAATGGGTGTGCGCAACATCGACGGCTATAACAGCCGCGTCGCGGATGCTCTGGCCAAGAACGAAACCTTCAGCCGGACCGTGCAGACGGGGTTCGATGACGAAACCGGCGATCCGGTGTTCGAGACCGAGGAGATCACTCCGGTCAAGATGCCCTATATCGTTGTTGTCGTTGACGAAATGGCCGATCTGATGATGGTCGCCGGTAAGGAAATCGAAGCCTGCATTCAGCGTCTGGCACAGATGGCGCGGGCCTCGGGGATCCATATTATCATGGCCACGCAGCGGCCCTCGGTGGATGTGATCACCGGCACGATCAAGGCCAACTTCCCCACGCGGATCAGTTTCCAGGTGACGTCCAAAGTGGACAGCCGCACGATCCTGGGCGAAATGGGTGCCGAGCAGCTGCTGGGCATGGGCGACATGCTGTATATGGCGGGGGGCGCGAAAATCACCCGTTGCCACGGCCCGTTCGTCAGCGACGAAGAGGTCGAGGAAATCGTCACCCATCTGAAGAGCTTTGGCCCGCCCGATTACGTCGGCGGTGTGGTCGAAGGTCCGGGTGAGGATAAGGCCGACAATATCGACGCGGTGCTGGGCCTGAACACCGGCGGCAACACGGACGCCGAGGATGCGCTCTATGACACGGCCGTGGCGATTGTGATCAAGGATCGCAAATGCTCGACGTCTTATATCCAGCGCAAACTGGCGATCGGCTATAACAAGGCCGCGCGTCTGGTGGAACAGATGGAAGACGAAGGCGTCGTCAGCGCCGCCAATCACGTCGGTAAACGCGAAATTCTGGTGCCCGAGCAATAAGCCGCCGCATCGCAGATTTGTGAGCTAAGTTCGGGTGCGTTCGCGCGCCCGAATGCCTATCTAGGGGATATGAAAATGTATCGCTACCTTCTTGCGCCGGTCTTTGCGGCGCTGGCTATCCCCGCCGCAGCCGACGAGCTGAGCCTGGATCAGATCTCGGATTATCTGAACAGCTTCGCCACGGCGCAGGGTAAGTTCACCCAAATTAACGATGATGGCTCGGTTTCGACGGGGCGTATCTGGCTGAAACGTCCGGGGCGCGCGCGGTTCGAATACGACCCGCCGACGCAGGCGCTGGTGCTGGCCGGGCAGGGGGCTGTCGCGATCTTTGACCCCAAAAGCAACACCGGCCCCGAAACCTATCCGCTGAAACAGACCCCGCTGAATATCGTGCTGCGGCGGAATGTGGATTTGACGCGCTCGGATATGGTGGCGGGGAAATCCTATGACGGCACCGCCACGACGGTAACCGCGATGGACCCCGAAAGCCCCGAATACGGCAATATCCAGCTGGTATTCACCGACGCGCCGGTGCAGCTGCGCCAATGGGTGATCAACGATCAGGCCGGCAGCGCAACGACCGTCGTTCTGGGCGAAATGGAGTTCGGCCCGCGGATCAAAAACTCGATCTTCGACATCCGGGCCGCAACCGAGAACATCACCGACGGGCGCTGACCCGCGCGCTTAGCGTAAGCGGCGCGGGCAGGTGGCCAGCTGCGCCTCATAGCGCTGAGCGCGTGCGCCCACCTCGGCCGAGATCCGCATCAGCCAGCTTTTGCGCTTATAGCTGCCGCGCGCATAGCCGGTGTGGCCTTCGTGATAGGCCAGATACTGGTGACGCGCATTGTGCAGGCTGATCCCGTTCTTTTCGCGCGATTTGTTCATGTACCAGCCCATAAAGTCCGTCGCATCGCGGATTTTATCACGCCGGGCGCCGTAACTGTTGGTGGCGCGCCGGTATTCATCCCAGGTGCCATCCAGCGCCTGCGCATAACCATAGGCCGAGCTTTGCCGCCCCATCGGAATCACGCCCAGCACATAGCGGAACGGTGTGCGGGCGTTGCCGATGAATTTGCTTTCCTGATAGATCGTGGCCATCTGCACATGTACCGGCACGCCCCAGCGGCGCTCGGTCGCGCGGAAGGCGCGGGCATATTTGGGGCGCTGCGCCAGGATTGAACAGGCATTATCCAAATTGCGCGGGGCCGAATAGTTCCCCCCGCCGCAGGATGCCAGCAGCACAATCATGACCAACACGCGAAGAGTTCTGCTCATTTGCCTCTCGCTTTCTTTGTTTTTTGGCATTTTAGCGAAAATTGCCCGTTGGGGAAATGACAATTCCGCGTGATTGTCCGCGTTACAACAGCACGGCCAGCATGATCGGGATCGCGAACACGGACATTACCGTTGAAACCACCACCAGCCCGGCGACGGATTCGGCATCGGCTCCGTATTTTTCGGCCAGCAGATACGAGGTGACAGCCACGGGTGTGGACAATTGCAGCACCAGAACGGCAAAGGCGGTGCGATCCAGATGAAACCACAGCCCCACCCCCCAGGTCAGCCCAAAGCACAGCGCCAGCTTGGCCAGCGAAATCCAGATGGCGCGGCCCACATGGCCCGGCGTCATCCGCGCCACGGCCACGCCCAGGGTGATCAGCATGATCGGAATCGCCATCTGGCCGATCAGCTCCAGCGCGTTGGTCAGAAAAATCGGCGTCTGCCAGCCCTGCCACAGGAACAGACCGCCCAGCAGGGTCGCCGCAACCAGAGGCTCCTTGACGACTTTGGCCAGCGATCCGCCGCCCGCCACCAGCCAGACCCCAAAGGTGAAAGACCAGACTGCCATCACCGCGAAGACCACGACAGCATAGCCCAGCCCGACCTCGCCAAAGGCGAACATCGCCAGCGGCAGGCCCAGGTTGCCCGTATTGCCGAAAATGATGGGGGCCAGAAAGGTCCGGACATCCAGCCGCGTCAGCCGGACCAGCGCCCAGGCCGCCACCGAGACCACGCCATATGCGGCCGCCGAGGCAAAAAACAACGAGGTCAGCGCCTCGGGCTGTATCTGCGTCTTCATCAGAGCGGTGAAAATCAGGCAGGGAACGGCCAGCGTCATGGCCAGCCGCGTGACAAATTCCACCCGGTATTCGAACCCGACCTTCACCCATCCAAACCCGACCGCCGCCAAAATGAACACCGGCGCCGTTATTTCCAACACTGTCAAAGCAAGGTTCACAGACTGTTTCCCGCTATTTTCTGTCAATTCATGGACATTCACCCGAGTTTACGTCTATCCATGGCTTTAAGGGGCTGCAATCTAATGCTTAAGACGCGTGCGAAATACCATTTGGGACAGATTGTCCGTCACAAAAAACACCCGTTCCGCGGCGTGGTTTTTGACGTTGATCCGCGTTTTAACAACACCGAGGAATGGTATCACTCGATCCCCGAGGACAGCCGCCCCTCGAAAGAGCAGCCGTTCTACCATCTGCTGGCCGAAAACGATCAGAGCTATTACGTGGCCTATGTGTCCGAGCAAAACCTGATCGCCGACTATTCCGGAGAGCCGGTCAGCCACCCCGACATCCCTGATCTGTTCGGCCCGTTCGAAGATGGCCAGTACCCGCTGCAATTTCAGCTGAACTAGGGTTTAGTAGCCCAGGGCGCAGCCATCTTTGCGGGGGTCCGAGCCGCCCTCCAGTACGCCATCTTCGCGAATAAGAATGGCCTGGGCCCCGCCAATCGGCTGTTCGGGGATGCGGACATCATGGCCCAGATCGGCCAGCTCTTGCCGGACAGCCTCCGAATAGCCCCGCTCGACATTCATCTGCCCGGCATCGCTGAACGTCCGGGGCGCGTCGATTGCCTCTTGCGGGGGCAAGCCGAAATCCTCGATATTCGAGACAAAACGCGCGTGGCCGTTCGGCTGATAGGCCCCGCCCATCACACCAAAGGGCATGGTCACGCGCCCATTTTGGCGCAACATGCCCGGAATGATGGTGTGCATCGGGCGTTTGCCGCCGGCCAGCTCGTTCGGGTGTCCGGGCTCCAGGCTGAAACCCGCGCCCCGGTTCTGGAACAAAATCCCGAATTTCGGGCTGGCGATCCCCGATCCAAACCCATGAAAAATCGAGTAAATCAGGGACACTGCCATGCGATCCCGGTCAACCACGGTAATATAAACCGTGTCTTTGTGGATTGCCTCGGTCAGCGGGGCTGCCGCAGGAATCGTGCGCCCAGGATTGATCAGACCGGCCAGTTTCGCGGCGGTTTCCGGTGCCAGCATATGCGCCAGCCGCGAGGTATGATCAGGATCGGCCAGCAAACGGTTTCGCGCGTCATACGCCAGTTTTGCGGCCTCTGCCTCGATATGTGCGCGGCGGCTGCCGAATGGATCCATCCCAGAAATATCAAAATGCTTCAGTATGTTAAGCATTAATATGGCCGTTGCGCCCTGCCCATTTGGCGGGTGCTCAACCAGATCGACGGATTTATACGTGCCGCTGATCGGTGTCGTCGGTGTGCAGGCTGTTGCGGCGAAATCCTCGGCTGTGTGTTGCCCGCCCAAGGCCTGCAAAGCGCCCAGCATGTCCTCGGCCACCTCACCCTCGTAGAAGGCGCTGCGCCCATCGCGGGCGATTCGGCGCAGCACGTCAGCCTGTCCGAGGGCAGTGAAAAGCTGGCCGGTTTTGCCTGGCTGTCCGTCGATCAGAAAATGGCGTTTGCCCGCGTCATTCAGGCACGCGGCCGCAGTGGGCCAGTCAAAGGCAACGCGCGGGGCGACGGGGACGCCGGTTTCGGCGTAGTGGATAGAGGGCGCCAGCAGCACGTCCAGCCCAAGCTTGCCGTATTGCTCCGACATATGGCAGAAGGCATCGACCGCGCCGGGGATTGTCACCGCATCTGCACTGTCAAGCGGCACCGTTGTCAGCCCTTTTGCGCGCAAATCGCTGGCGGTGGCTTTGCCGGGCGCGCGCCCCGAGCCATTCAGCGCCAAGATTTCGTCGGACCCTGCCGGGCTGATCAAAGCAAAACAGTCCCCGCCAATGCCCGTCATTTGCGGCTCGCAGATGCCCAGTAGCACCGCTCCGGCAATCGCAGCATCGACGGCGTTGCCGCCACGTTCCAAGATGTCGATTGCGGTTTTGGCTGCCAATGGATGCGAGGTTGCGCACATGCCATTGCTTGCGAAGACGGCTGATCGGCCGGGCTGGTGAAAATCTCTCATCTGAGGCTCCCTGAGTTCCGCTTCGGACTTTAGGCAATCTTGTTGCCAAGTCCATGCCCCGCGGAACGATCAGGAGAAAGGTAGACCTCGACGTCGCGCACTGGGTGGGGGCTGTAAACGCGCGACGCCGAGGGAAGCTCTTGCAGCTACACCGTCTTTTTGACTCAGGTTTCGGGCGCGAATATGAGGTGAATCGGGCAATTCTGCGGCGCGTTGGATTTGCGCCAGGATTACGTGAGGGGAATCGCCATCCGCAGGCAGTTTGTATCCCCCACACGATGATAGGCCAGATTTTCAGTCATGTTCTGAATCAGCAGCCAGCCAAACCCGCCTTCGGGCAGATCGTCCAGGGGGACGTCTGTGTCGGGCGCGGATCTTTCGGCAAAAACGTGGACGGGTACGGGGGGGCCCTGATCCATGATGGCGACGTCCAGCCGGTCAACCTGTGATTTGCACTGCAATTCGATACTGCCCTGCCCGGTTTCGGCATAGGCATGTTCAACCACGTTGTTCAGCGCTTCGGCCAGGACGATTTCCACGGTGCCTCTGTCCATCTCTCCGATTCCGATTTCAGTCAGAAAGGACAGCAGGCTGGTCAAAGTCTGGCGGACACCCATTTCAGTGGCGTCAAATCGGATGTCGAACCGGTTCGGCACGGTTAGCTCGCTCCGCTTGGGGAAATGAAAATCCGTTTCAGGCCCGATCAGCATGAAGGCCTACAGCATCTTCGACCGAAGGATGAATGGCAAAGACCATATCCATACGGGTCAGGCGAAACACCTTTTCGACATTTGGCATCAGGCCGGCCAGGTGGAGTTTGCGCGCATTGCCCAGCTGTTTCATCGCAGCCACGATCGCGCCCAGGCCGCTGGAATCGATAAAGCTTACGGTGCTGAGATCCAGCACCACCTCTGAAGATCCGCCCTCGGTCAGCTGGCGCATCTGATCCTTGAACGCGATGGCGACGGCGGCATCAATCCGGTCTTCCTCGACCGAGACGACTTGATAACCGCCTTGCGCGGCACTGGACATTTGCATGGAAACCTCTTTCACGACACTCTTTCCCGAGCGACGCTAAGACGAAATCCTTACCATTCCGTATTCAGCCGCCAGCCAGGTGCGGATTTCAGTCGAATCGCGCCAGGCGGTCGATCTGGGGTGCCATGGTGCACCACTTATCCTCGACCTGGACCCAGACGGCATCGCGCTCTGTGGCGTGAATGGTGATCCGCCCGGCCTCCATCGAGATCACATCCGGGCTTAGCAGGTTCATAAACAGTGCAATCGCTTCGGTCGTCAGACACATGGCAACTCTCCTTCGCTTTTGATCAGCGACACAGAGCGTCCTCCGGCACCCTTGCCTGGAACGAGGGTAGGGCAGATGCGGGGGCTGCCCATCCATTATTGCTGCGGTGCGGCATTTAGGGCAGGGATGCTTCCGTTGATCGCTGAAAACTTAGGCAACTGTGGGTCTGAAACCTTAACGCGCCGCTGCCTGCCCGCACGTTGAGGCAGCCAGACGGGCTTGCACGGCGGCGGAAATTTTTATCCAATAAGCCGCGCAACAGGAGAAAAACATGCCAACCGGAAGCTGCGCCTGCGGGCAGATTCGCTATAGTTCAGAGGTGCCGCTCATGAATGGCTCGTGTTGTCATTGCAGCCAGTGCCGGAAAATGTCGGGGCATGTCTGGGCCTCTGCACAGGTGCCGCAAGAGGCGCTGACGATCACCGGGCCGGTGCACTGGATCTCGCTTACGCCACGGGCGCGGCGCGGGGTTTGCCCCGGTTGCGGAGCCTTTTTATTCTGGCAGGGCACGAACGAGGACAGCATCAGCATTGGCCTGGGCACGCTGGACGCGCCCGTGTCGGTCACACTGGAAAAGCACATCTTTACCGCCGACAAGGGCAGCTATTACCAGCTGACTGACGGGCTGCCGCAGCGCCCCTGAGCGGTTAGCTCAGCGCGTCCTTGTATTTCAGGAAACGCGGGTCCGTCATCACGCGGGCATTCATCGCCTCGCGCAGCGCCCCGACCGAGCTATGCGGCCGCATGACCACCTCGAAATCCGAGATCAACCCCTCTGCGTTCAGCGTGATCAGGTCCACGCCCACCGCGTCGCGATCACCGATTTTGCACTGAAACTCCAGCGCCCAGTCGTTGCCTTCACCCATGATGCGGCGATAGCGGAAATCCGAAAACACCTGCCCCACATGGCCCAGAACGGCGGCAACGGGGGCGCGCCCCTGCCAGGTTTTCCAATAGGTCGGGGGCAGGAATTTCACGTCCTCGGCCAGGATTGTTGCGATTTTTTCATCCTCGCCCGAGGCGACGATCTCGGCCATGCGCTGAATGGTTGGGTGCATTGGGGCTCCTCCGGTTTTGGGCAGGGTGGCAAGCGGGCCTGCCATCGCGCAAGTGTGACGTCGGGTTGCGCGTGCGGGCATCCCGGCGTAAGGGAGCCCATGTCCTTCAGCACCGATTATACTCCGCCCTCTGACCCGTTGGAGATTCTGCATCAGGATCACCAGATATTGGCGGTTAACAAACCCTCGGGTCTGTTGTCTGTGCCCGGACGGGGCGAACATCTGGCCGATTGCCTGCTGACCCGCGTGCAGGCGGTGTTCCCCGAGGCCTTGCTGGTGCATCGGCTGGATCGGGATACCTCGGGGGTGATGGTGTTTGCGCTCAGCCCCCATGCGCAGCGCAACCTGTCCATGCAATTCGAAAAACGCAGCACGCGGAAAACCTATGTCGCGCGCGTCTGGGGCCGGCTAGAGCCAAAGACGGGCACAGTGGATTTGCCGCTGATCGTGGATTGGCCGAATCGGCCGCGTCAGATGGTGGATCATGAAAACGGTAAGCCCGCCGTCACCGATTGGCGCGTGCTGCGCCATGCTGAGAACGAGACCCGCGTGCGGCTGATGCCAAGGACCGGGCGCTCGCATCAGCTGCGGGTGCATATGCTGGCGCTGGGGCATGTCATTCTGGGCGATCCGCTGTATGCGACGGGCGCGGCGGCCGATTTCCCGCGCCTGATGCTGCATTCCGAAGAGCTGCGCGTGAACCACCCCGAAAGCGGCGAGGGCATTCGTTTCCGCACGAAATCCCCGTTTTAGGGCCTATTTCATCGACCGATCGGTCAGATTTAAACGCGCGCTGACAATGGGTTTCACGATTGACTCCAGCGCGGGATCATCGCCGCGCAGCTGTTCCAGCTCGTCCAGGCGGTTGGTGGCGATCAGCTCCAGCAGGTCCAGACGCGGGGCGCCCCCAGTATCGCGGGGCAGGGCGCTGACTGTTTGCAGCAGATTGGGTTGCGGCCCGCCTGCGGGCATTTGCAGCTCTGCCCCGGCCTCGGCAAAGGCATACAGCCCCACGCCCCCCGCTGGCAGCGCATAGGCGGCAAAGGCCACATCCTGCGCGCCCGCCGTCATCAGGGCGGCACGGATCGCCGGGCCATCCTCGGCAATGCGGTTTTCCGTGCCCTCGCCATCGGACCAGTTCATCAGGCGGCGCGTGACGAAGTTATACAGCTTCTTGCCCGTGGCCATCCAAATCCGCGAGGGCAGAGATTTGCGCGCCAGCATCGCGCGTTCACGGGGCGTCAGCAGATCGTGGGCAAAGCTGCGTTTCTGCTTGAGCATGTGCCGCAGATCCTCGCGCGCGGCGACGCGATAGAGCTTCCCCTTCTTCGGATGGACGCTGGCCAGTTGGAAATCAATCACGGCGGCCCGCCCGTCCGGCGTCATCAGCCAGTTCTGAGGCTTGGCAATGTCGTTATGGCAGACCCCGCGCTGACGCAACTGCGCCAGCAGGCGTTTGGCATCCTTGAACCAGAGCGGGTCACGGGGTTTGGCCAGATGCAGCGGTGTGCCTTCGCTCCAGACACGCAGAATGCCGCCCCGGTCGGCTTCCAGCAATATCGGGCAGCCCTCGATTCCCTGAACGGCGCGCAGCCCGCGGGCCTCTTTGCGGGCCAGCATCTGCGACAGGGGGCGCGCCCACCAGGGCACCCCGTCCAGACGGCGCAGCACCACCTTAACCGACGGATCATCCGCCAGATGCCCCATGATGGTTTCGGAAAACACATCACGTTTCAGAACCGTGTCGGGCACAAAGCGCTGGATCGAAGGGAAGTCAGCCACCAAGGCCCCCATGAAAAAGAAATCCGGGGCCGTGATAGCCCCGGATTGAACCGTGTTGCAATGGTGTTGCGCTTATTCAGCGGCCCAACCGGCCACGGATTTGACTTCAAGGAAGTCCTCGATGCCCCAAACGCCGCCTTCGCGGCCATTGCCGGACTGTTTCATGCCACCAAAGGGCGCCCCGGCCCCGCGGCTCTGGCCGTTCATTTCCACCATCCCCGAGCGCAATTGCAGCGCCAGGCGGTTGGCTTTTACGCCATCGGTGGTCTGGACATAGTTCGTCAGGCCATAGACCGTGTCATTGGCGATCTGAACCGCTTCTTCCTCGGTTTCGAACGGGATGATCGACAGCACGGGACCAAAGATTTCCTCGCGTGCGATGGTCATCTGATTGTTGACGTCGGCAAAAACGGTGGGGCGCACAAAGAAGCCCTTGTTCAGCCCCTCGGGACGGCCCAGGCCGCCGGCAACCAGGCGCGCGCCTTCGTCGATGCCGGTCTGGATCAGCCCCTGGATCTTGTTCCACTGGGCCTCGTTGACGACGGGGCCGATGTGCTTGCCATGCGCGCTGGCAGGGCCGACGGTGACCGTATTCGCGACCTCGGCAGCGGCTTCGACCGCCTGGTCATAGACGCCTTTCTGCACCAGCATCCGGCTGGGGGCATTACACGACTGGCCGGTGTTGTTCATCATGTGCAGAACGCCGCGTTTGACGGCCTTTTCATCCGCATCGTCAAAGATGATGTTGGCGCCCTTGCCGCCCAGCTCCAGATGGACGCGTTTCAGCGTCAGCGCGGCGTTTTGGGAAATCGCGATGCCCGCGCGGGTCGAGCCGGTGAAGCTGACCATATCCACATCCGGATGCCCGGACAGCGCCGCCCCCACGCCCACACCATCGCCGTTCACCAGGTTGAACACCCCCTTGGGGAAGCCAGCCTCGTCCATCATTTCGGCGAACAGGATCGCGTCCAGCGGGCTTTCCTCGGAGGGTTTCAGCACCATGGTGCAGCCCGCAATCGCGGCGGCGACCACCTTCAGCGTGACCTGGTTCATCGGCCAGTTCCACGGTGTGATCAGCGCACAGACGCCGACGGGTTCGTGCACGATCCGGTCATTGGGGGCATGATCTCCCAGCGGGCGGATGAACTCGAAATTCTTGGCCGCTCGGATGAAATTCGTGATGTGCCAGGTGCCGGCCCCCACCTGAGAGGTGTTCGCCATGTCGATCGGCGCGCCCATCTCCAGGCTGATCGCCTCGCCCATTTCGGCGCTGCGGCGTTTGTAGATTTCCAGCAGCTTTTCGACCAGGGCAATACGGTCCGCGGGGGGCGTGTTCATCCAGGCCGGAAAGGCAGCCTTGGCCGCCGCAACGGCCGCATCCGCATCGGCCTGAGCGCCCAGCGAAATAACGGCACAGGGTTCTTCGGTGGAGGGGTCGATCACATCGTGATCGCGCTGCTCAATCGGGTCCACCCAGTCCCCATTGATGTAGAATTGACGTTTCTCGATCATCTCTGACCTCCGATAAAAGACCTTCCCGTCTCGCGGGGAATTCCGTTATGCAGAATTCTTTGCCGCGACGTTGAAAGGCAGTTTGTCAGGGGTTTTGACCCTTCGCAAGGGGGAGTCTGAACAGGTTTCGGAAATTTGATCAAATTAAGACCCTTGAGGAATCGCGACACTCTGTCACCCTGCGAAAAATCCCCGAGTCTGGGGCTGGTAAAGTGCGGTTTAGAATGTATCTAATTTACGGAATGTAATCCTGACCATTTTGAGAGGAAAAGAAAATGGGCCTGCGCATCAATGATATCGTCCCCAACTTCACCGCCGAAACCGACCAGGGCACCATCACCTTCCATGACTGGATCGGTGATAGCTGGGCTATCCTGTTCTCGCATCCGAAAGATTTTACGCCCGTCTGCACCACTGAATTCGGTGCCGTGGCGCAACTGGCCGATGAATGGACGCAACGGAACACAAAGGTGATCGGCCTGTCGGTGGACGCGGCGGACGAGCACGTCAAATGGAAATCGGACATCGAGGGGTTCTCGGGGGCGACGGCCGGCTTCCCGATCATCGCGGACGAAGATCTGGCGGTGTCGAAGGCCTTTGATATGCTGCCCGCCGAGGCCTATCTGCCCGATGGTCGCACGGCTGCGGATTCGGCCAGCGTGCGTTCGGTTTTCATCATCTCGCCCGATAAGAAGGTGCAGTTGATCATGACCTATCCGATGTCGGTGGGG
The DNA here is from genome assembly GCF_049803795.1 of Youngimonas ophiurae (nom. illeg.). Taxonomy (NCBI): domain Bacteria; kingdom Pseudomonadati; phylum Pseudomonadota; class Alphaproteobacteria; order Rhodobacterales; family Roseobacteraceae; genus Thalassovita; species Youngimonas ophiurae (nom. illeg.). The sequence continues at coordinate 253,915 of NZ_JBNAGJ010000002.1, read as the reverse complement.
CGTAACTTTGCCGAGGTTCTGCGCGCTCTGGACGGTCTGCAAAAGACCTATGGCGAGCCGCTGGCCACCCCGGCGAACTGGACCTCTGGTCAGGATGTGATCGTTGCCCTGTCGCTGAGCAACGAACAGGCCGAAGCCAAATTCGGCAAGCTGGACGTCAAGCTGCCCTATCTGCGCACCATCAAAGACCCGGCCTGAGGACGGGAGCGTCAAGGCAGAGGGGGGCGCTGCCCCCCGGCCTGTGGCCTCCCCCCGGAGTATTTCGGCAAGATGAAGTCGTGCCTCTGGGGCTACCGCTATTGATACCGGAAAAGGCGGGTGATGGCGGGCTGTTTTGGAGGGCCCGGCATCATATTGGCTGCTGTCGTTTTCTTGATGAATGCGTTGCGGGTTTACCGATGCAATGGTCGGGTGGGGAGTGTGCTGCGACATTTGAAGCGATGGTTTCAAAGGTCTGATAGGCGCTCCGCATCAAGGGTGACGCTACGCAGTATGGGGGCTGTGTCGATTATGGGCGGCGGCCTTGGCGTGTTTCAGGGCGGCGTCGATCCCGATCTTCGTGTAAAAGGCCGAAAATGCGCGCGATAGTGTGCCCAGTAATGAAAAAGCCCCGGCGCTGCGACCGGGGCTTTCTTTTGCTCAAAAGGGGACGGATCAGTCCTCTTTTTCTTCTTTTTTGGCCTCTTCGCCGGTTTCCTGATCGACGACTTTCATCGACAGGCGCACCTTGCCGCGATCGTCAAAGCCCAGCAGCTTGACCCAGACCTCTTGGCCCTCTTTCAGGACGTCCGAGGGGTGGTTCAGGCGGCGGTTTTCGATCTGGCTGACGTGCACCAGGCCGTCGCGCTTGCCAAAGAAGTTCACGAAGGCGCCGAAATCGACGATCTTCACGACTTTGCCTTTGTAGATCTTGCCTTCTTCGGGCTCGGCCACGATCGAGTGGATCATGTCGTATGCCTTCTGAATGGCTTCTCCGTTCGGGCTGGCGATCTTGATGATGCCGTCGTCGTTGATGTCGACCTTGGCGCCCGACACTTCGACGATTTCGCGGATGACCTTCCCGCCCGAGCCGATCACTTCGCGGATCTTGTCGGTGGGGATCTGCATGGTTTCGATGCGCGGGGCGTGGACGCTGAATTCGGCGGTGCCGGACAGCGCCTTGTTCATCTCACCCAGGATGTGCATCCGGCCCTCTTTGGCTTGGGCCAGGGCTTTCTCCATGATTTCCGGGGTGATGCCGGCAACCTTGATGTCCATCTGCAGCGAGGTGATGCCCGCTTCGGTGCCAGCGACTTTGAAGTCCATGTCGCCCAGGTGATCTTCGTCACCCAGGATGTCGGTCAGGACGGCGTAGGAACCGTCATCTTCCAGCACCAGACCCATGGCCACACCGGCAACGGCGGCCTTCAGCGGAACACCGGCGTCCATCATGGACAGCGAACCACCACAGACCGACGCCATTGAGGACGAGCCGTTCGATTCGGTGATCTCGGACACCAGACGCAGGGTGTAGGGGAAATCGGTGGCCGAGGGCAGAACTGCCTGCAGCGCACGCCATGCCAGTTTGCCGTGACCGATCTCGCGGCGGCCGGGGCCACCCACGCGGCCAACCTCACCGACCGAGTAGGGCGGGAAGTTATAGTGCAGCATGAAGTTCGATTTGAAGTTGCCGTGCAGCGCGTCGATGAACTGTTCGTCATCGCCGGTGCCCAGCGTGGTCACGACCAGACCCTGAGTTTCCCCACGGGTGAACAGCGCCGAACCGTGGGTCCGGGGCAGCAGGCCGGTTTCGCATTCGATGGCGCGGACCTGATCCAGGGCGCGGCCGTCGATACGTTTGCCCTCTTTCACGACCGAGCCGCGCAGAACGGTGGATTCCAGCTTCTTCAGGGCCGAGCCCAGGTTCGCGTCTTCCAGTTGCTCTTCGGTCAGGCCGGCCTTGATGGCCTCTTTGGCGGCGGCAACAGCGGCAACGCGCTCTTGCTTATCGGTGATCGCATAGGCGTCACGCATGGCGGCCTCGCCTGCGGCTTTGACCACTTCGAACAGATCCGCGTAATCCGGCGCGGCGAAGTCAAACGGCTCTTTGGCGGTTTCTTCGGCCAGGTCGATGATCAGGTCGATCACCGGCTGAATCTGCTGGTGGGCAAAGTTCACGGCGCCCAGCATTTCGGCTTCGGTCAGCTCGTAAGCTTCGGATTCCACCATCATCACGGCGTCTTTGGTGCCGGCGACAACCAGGTCCAGACGCTGTTCAGGGTTGTTGCGCAGATCCTGCATGTCGTCCACGGACGGGTTCAGCGTGTATTCGCCGTCAACAAAGCCAACGCGTGCGCAGGCGATCGGGCCACGGAACGGCGCACCCGAGATGGTCAGCGCCGCCGAGGCGGCGATCATCGCAACGATATCGGGGTCGTTTTCCAGATCGTGGCTTAGCACGGTGCACATCACCAGCACTTCGTTCTTGAAGCCAGGCACGAACAGCGGGCGGATCGGACGGTCGATCAGACGCGCGGTCAGGGTTTCTTTCTCGGTCGGGCGTGCCTCGCGCTTGAAGAAACCGCCGGGCACTTTACCGGCCGCATAGTATTTTTCCTGATAGTGAACCGTCAGCGGGAAAAAATCCTGTCCCGGTTTCGGTTCCTTGGCAAAGGTCACGTTTGCCATGACGCTGGTTTCGCCAAGCGTGGCAATCACGGTGCCGTCGGCCTGACGGGCAACCTTGCCGGTTTCCAGTGTCAGCGTCTCATCGCCCCACTGCATGGATTTGGTTGTTACGTTGAACATCATCGTATCCTTATAAGGAGCACTCGCGGGCCCTCCCGCGTCTCCTTTTTTGCATGGCGGCCCCATTGCCGCCGACTCCAATCTTTCTCATGCGCCCGGAGTCAAAGGCGTCACGTCTCAGATGTGTGGGGCCATACAGGAAATCGCAGAGTTTTGAAAGCCATGATTATCTGAACCCGGAAAATGCAAAAGGACGGCCCGGCAGGCCGCCCCGACGATTTTGGTGAACTGGTTCGGTTGGTTTCTTACCAGCCCAGGGTTTTTACATTCGGATCGAACAGCCAGCCCCCGACAAGCTCGGCGCTGCCCATCTGAACGCCATCAATATAGTCGGCTTTGGTCAATCCGGCGGCTTTTGAACATGCGCCGCACATGATGACGACGCCGCCATCAGAGAGGAAGTTTTGCAGCATATCCTGGATCGAGGTGCCGTGTTCGGCCATTAACCCATGCACGTGGCTGGGGCGTTTTTTATCGGCCAGATACACGGCGCGCACGTTCATCCAGATCGCGGTTGGATGGCCATTTTTCAGCGATTTCTGGTGGGCAAACATGATGGCCTTGGCGGCGGCCCAGGTGTCGTCAGTGGTGAGATTTACGAACAGGCCGGGTTTGTTACCTTCTGCATTCGCAGCGATTGGCATCAACATCAATGAAAAAGCCAGCATCAATTTGGCGAGGAAAGAGCGCATTGGGTTCTCCTGAATTTAAGATGCTGACGTCTCAACATGTATTCGCGAAAATTAATATGACATGGATCAAAACCTTCCAGTGCTGGAAGGTTAAGAAGCGGCGCCAACGAAAAACGCCCGCTCGGGGCCGAGCGGGCGTTTGCGATTTACAAGAACCTAGGGTCTTAGCGGCGGATGCCCAGACGTTTGATCAGGTCTTGGTAACGGGCTTCGTCCTTGCCTTTCAGGTAGTCCAGCAGTTTACGACGCTGGGCAACCATCATCAGCAGGCCGCGGCGGCCGTGGTTGTCTTTTTTGTGGGTCTTGAAGTGCTCGGTCAGGGTGGCGATGCGCGAGGACAGGATTGCAACTTGTACTTCGGGCGAGCCAGTGTCACCTTCTTTGGTGCCGAACTCTTTGATAACGCGTGCTTTTTCTTCAGCGGTGATCGACATCGGGGTCTCCTGTTATGTTAAGGGTTAGGGCGCAGGCCGGGATGTCGTCCAGCAAGGTCCATGGAGTGCCCGGCGCAGCAGAACCGCACCGGATGCGCGCTCTTACGGGGATTCCCCCGAAAAGAAAAGGAAAAAAGCGGTCAGAGCCCCGCAGCGGACCGGGCGATCAGGGCGATATCCTCGACATTCAGCCCGGCGGCGCCGTCCAGCGTGGCGGCCTGCACGCCATTGATGGTCAGGATCATGGTGCCCGAGCCATCCTCGGAGGGGGTAAGCTCCAAAGTGGGCTGAGCGCCGTTTTCGTCGTCGAAAACAACGGCCAGCTGATCCGAGCTTTGATCGAAGTCCTGAATGGTCAGCGGGTTGTCCACCCAATCGCCGATCAGCACGGTATCCGCGCCGTCCCCCGTGTGAATAAGATCCCCGTCGCCGCCAACGATCGTGTCATCGCCGCCGCCGCCATTCAAGAAATCCATTTCAGCGTCATCGTCCCCGCGCAGCATGTCATCGCCTGCGCCGCCGAACAGCGTGTCAGTGCCGGTGCCGCCGGTCAGGGTGTCATCGTCCAGATCGCCATGCAGCGCGTCGTCGCCCGCGCCGCCATCCAGCACATCATCGCCCGCGCTGCCGACCAGACTGTCGGCCCCCTCGTTGCCGAATAGGGTGTCGTCATCGTTATGGCCGAACATCTGATCGTCACCGGCATTGCCCTCGATCAGGTCGGCTCCGTCCTCGCCGTGGAGGGTGTCGTGGCCATCGCCGCCATGCAGCGTGTCGGCCCCGTCCCAGCCGTGCACGTCATCGTCGCCCGCGCCGCCCGTCACATCGTCATCGCCGGCATAGCCGTTCAACTGATCGTTGCCCGCGCCGCCATCCAGAATGTCGGCCCCGTCACCGCCGGCCAGGATGTCATTGCCGTCGGTGTCCTCGAACTCTTCGTCCTCCGGAGCGGCAAGGATTTCGCTCTCGTCATCCTCTGTCATGACATCGGAACCGACAAAGACCGCGCCAACCGCGACCACACCTAAAAGTCCAGCAAGAAGTAGCATGTTTCACCCACGGATTACCCCGCAGGCATTACGGCATACGTGCCCCGAGTCGGTCAAAACCTATTGAGTCGATTGGTTAATATCCGATGAGCTGCCGCCGGTGGTTCCGGTGGCGCGTTCGAATTCGTCTGCCAGAACGGCCATCCAGTCGCCGATGATCGGCAGGAACTCGAATTGCGCCAGCCACCAGGTGATGAGCGAAACCAGCAGCGTCGCCCCCAGCACCGAGCCCAGCCCAAAGGCCAGCCCGCGCCCGAACTGAAACAGGATCATCCGGCGGGGCGAGTTCTGAATGGCGATGAACCGATGGCTGTTCAGCTTCTCGATTTCGCGGGTCAGGTGGCGCATGGCCTCCAGCGTGTCCTTGTCGGTCTGGTCAGTCATTGGGGATGTCCCACAGCGCGGGTTGCTGGGTATAGGCGATATAGAGCGGGTGTTTCGGGTGGCCGGCTTTGGTCAGGCCCAGATGGTGGATTTGGCGTCCGGTGCCGCGCAGCAGCCGCGCGATATGCGGCCCCTGATCCAGATGTTCACCATGCGTGCCCCAGGCGGCGATGATCTGATCTGCCCAGGCGCAGCCGTCCACAATTGTCTGATCATTGGCGGGCCCCACCGGATCGGCCGCGGCGCGCATGGCGCGCGGATCGGTATCGCGCCAGGCAAAGATATTCGTCACGCGAAACGCGCCAAAGCCCAAGGCCCGCGCGCGGCGCTCGCAGCGTTCCACGGTGGGGTCGTTCTGCACCTCGGTCGCGGTGGACGGGTTCAGCATCACGAACAGCGCCTTGCGCCCGGCCGGATCCCAGATGCGGGTCAGCTCGTAGCGGTATTTCTCGCAATCCGAGTAGATGGCGGTCGAATGGGCGTCGCCCTTTTGAAATTCACGCGTGATCATGGCCCGTTTGTGCCCCCGCGAGGGCCGCAGCGCAAGAGATCAATCCAGGTTGAACACGCGGTTGGGGTGCAGTTCCGCCCCTTGCAGCTGCCCCACGGCCAGAGGTTTGCCATTATACGAGGCCCAGCAATCCTCGCCCCAGTCCACATCATGCGCGATCACCATGCCGGGGTTGCCGTTGCGCAGGCGCACGGCGCCCTGATCGGTGGCTTTTACCTCGGGCAGATCGGCCAGGCCGTCCTCGACCGGGCGCAGGAATTCGTCCAGCTCAGGGGTTTTGGCCATGTCGTCGATCTGCTGGATGCTGATCCCGTCCTCATCGGCGTCAAAGGGGCCGGACCACACGCGCCGCAGCCATTCCACATGGCCATGACAGCCCAAGGCCGCCCCCAGATCGCGTGCGATTGCGCGCACATAGCCGCCCTTGCCGCAGACCATTTCCAGAATGACATGATCGGCGTCGGGGCGATCGTCCATCACCAGTTCCTCGACCCACAGAGGGCGGGCGGCGATCTCAAACTCTTCGTCAGCGCGGGCCAGCTTATAGGCGCGCTGCCCGTCGATCTTCACGGCGGAAAATTTCGGAGGCACCTGCATGATGTCGCCCAGGAACCCGCCCAGGGCGTCCTTGATCTGTTCATCCGTGGGGCGGGCGTCGGATTCGGCGATCACCTCGCCCTCGGCATCATCGGTGTTGGTGGCCTGGCCCAGACGGACGCTGAAACGATAGGCCTTTAGCGCGTCGGTGATATAGGGGACGGTCTTGGTCGCCTCGCCCAGGGCAACGGCCAGAACGCCGGTGGCATCAGGGTCCAGCGTGCCGGCATGGCCCGCCTTATTCGCGTTGAACGCCCATTTCACCTTGTTCACCACGGCGGTCGAGGTCATGCCCGCAGGCTTATCCACCACCAGCCAGCCGGAAATGTCGCGTCCCTTGCGTCTACGTCCCATGTGTCACCGATCCTGTTGCAGTCCGAGCGCGCGGGTTAGAACATGCGGCGCGCGCTGTCAATTTGCGGGCGCAACAACACCCACAATCGGCCCCAGCCAGAATCCCGGATCATCACGCCCAATCGCGGGCGCGTACATCCGCGAGACCTTACCATCGAAATACAGCGCGTTGGGCAGGCCCAGCGTATCGCGGAACAGGCTGCCGAATTCGTGAAACGTCACCGGATTGCGCGAGATGGCAAAGACCGCGCGACTGCCATCGGCCGAGGTGCCCACCCCGTTGCGCACATAGCGTGACGTGCTGTCGGGCAGAAACCGGGGATGCAGCGCGCCGTCGATCACCAGCATGGGCCCCGATTGGGTGGCATCGCGGCAGGCGGGGTTTTCGTCGATATAGCGCCGGGTCTCGATCACATCGGCGCGGCCCTCGCGGATGCAGAACACCCCGTTCGGCAGCAGGCCGAAGTTACCGGGGCCCGCATTGGGCACCACGCGCATTTCCTGCTGGCCGTCCTGAATATACAGCCCCACGGGCGCGCGATTGTCGTGATACATGCCCGCGTTCATGGCGAATTCCAGCACCTGACCATCCGGCAGGCTGTCCTGAATAGCCGAGAAATGCCCCAGGATGTCTCCGTTCCGGTTACGCAGGAACAGGCGCAGATCCTCGGTTGCGGTCACTTCGCAGATGGTGAAGCGATTATCGTCCTGTTGCAGATCGCGGCAGTCAACCGCTTGTGCGGCGCGGGGCAGCATAGCCAGAAGGCACAAGCTGGCCCACAGGCGGATCATTCCTGATCCTTCTCGATGTCGCGGCGCACCTCGTCCTGGTTCAGCAGGCGGCGGGTTTCCTCCATCCTGTCAAAGGTCTCGTCCAGGCGGAAGCGCAGCTCGGGCGCGTGTTTCAGCCCGCATTTGCGGCCGATCAGGCGGCGCAATTCGCCCTGATGGCGGGCCAGCAGCTTGATCGCGTCCTCTTTGCCTTCGCCGCCCAGAGGCAGCACATAGACCGTTGCCACCCGCAAATCCGGGCTCAGCCGCACCTCGCCCACGGTGATGGACATGCGGTTCAGGTCCGGATCGTGGATGTCCCCACGCATCAGGATTTCGGACATTGTCCGGCGGATTTGTTCCCCCACCCGCAGCTGACGCATACCGGGTCCGGAACCGAAAGAGCTGTTACCTTTGGCCATGGTCTGCATCTACGCTGTCGCAAGGGCTTTGCCAAGCGCAACGCGACGGGCTATGAGGGCGCACCGCAGTTTTCTTGGAGTAAGACCGATGACCAACCTGCCCGGAATTGTCGTGACCGGAGCCTCGGGCCGTATGGGCCAGATGCTGATGCGCACCATTTTGGACAGCGACAAGTGCAAGCTTGTGGGCGCGGTCGAACGCAAGGGCCACGATTGGGTGGGCCGCGATGTAGGTGAATGTATGGGCGGGGGTGCTGTTGGGGTGGTCGTGTCCGATGATCCTTTGGAGACGTTTTTGCACGCGCAGGCGGTGATTGATTTCACTGCCCCCGCCGCCACCGTGGAATTTGCCGCCATCGCCGCGCAGGCGCGGATCGTGCATGTGATCGGCACCACCGGCATGACGGACGCGGATCTGGCCAAGGTCGCCGCTGCCGCGCGACATGCCACCGTTGTGCGCGCCGGCAACATGTCCTTGGGTGTGAACCTGCTGGTGCAGCTGACCAAACAGGTCGCCGCTGCCCTGGACGAGGATTTCGACATCGAGATCATCGAGGCGCATCACAATAAGAAGGTCGATGCGCCTTCGGGAACGGCTCTGATGCTGGGCGAGGCCGCCGCCGAGGGGCGCGGTGTGTCGCTGGAGGCCGTGGCCGATCGGGGCCGTGACGGTATCACGGGGGCTCGGAAACGGGGCGACATCGGGTTCACCGCCATCCGGGGCGGCGACATCGTGGGCGAACATGACGTGCTGTTCGCCGCTGCCGGCGAGCGTATCGTGCTGCGCCACCTGGCCACCGACCGGGCGATCTTTGCGCGCGGGGCGGTCAAGGCCGCGCTGTGGGGGCAGGGGCAAAAACCCGGTGAATACGACATGATGGACGTGCTGGGGCTGTAATCCCCGACTGATCCAATCTGCCGCCTGCTCCGTATTCAGACCAACAGAAAACGGGGTGGGCAGCATGAGGTCTGCGTTTTTGCTGATGATTTTCCTGGCGTTGCCCCGGCCTCTTTTGGCCGAGGGGCTGGTGCCGATCACGGACCGGGCACGCTTTCTGTCGCTGATTGAAGGGCGCGAGCTGCGGCGGGCGGGGATACGCCTGACTGTGTTGGCGGACGGGCGGATCACCGGGCGTGCCCTGGGGCGTCCGGTCTCGGGGGGGTGGCAATGGCAGGGCCAGTATTTCTGCCGGGATATGCAGTGGGGCGATACCCCCGTCGGCTATAATTGCCAGACGGTGCGGCTAAGAGGCGATGTGTTGCGATTCACCTCGGACCGCGGGCGCGGGGATTTCGCGGATCTGAAGCTGCGATAGCGATCAGAAATCGACGGCGATGCCCTTCTTTTCCCAATCGCCGAACCGCACGGGCTCGGGGCCGTCGCGGCCGCCCAGTTCCTTGGGCAGGGCTTTGGCCTCGGCTTCGGCCTTCTGGCGGCGCTCTTCGGCCTCGGCCAGGGCGCGCAGGGCGGCGGGGGGCAGGTTTTTTTCGGGCTCGCTCATGGTCTCTTCCTTATGCGGCTGCCTGTTGATATACGCCCCTGCACCCCAATCGCAAGGATAACGGATGACTTCTCGGCCCAGACTGACCCCGCGCATGGCGGCTCTGAACCTGCTGAACCAGGTTCTGGTCGAGCACCGGATGATCTCTGAGGTGACGGCCCACGCGCTGGCCAGGCTGGACCCGGCAGAGCGCGCCCGCGCGCAGCGGCTGGCGCTGGACACGCTGCGCGGGCTGGAGCGGGCGGATAAGCTGCTGGCCCGCCATCTGAAGAAAACCCCACCGGCGGCGGTGCGGAATATCCTGCGGCTGGCGGCGGTCGAGCTGGCCCTGGGCGGCGATGCGCATGGCGTGGTCAACGAGGCCGTCACCCTGACCGCCCGCAACAAGCGTATCCAGTCGATGAAGGGCATGGTGAACGCGGTGCTGCGCCGGGTGGCTGAAACCGCGCCCCAGGACTGGGCCAAGCTGCGCGCCCCCCGGTTGCCGCGCTGGCTGCGCGATCCGCTGATCGAGGGCTACGGCCCCGATGATGTTGCCCGGATGGAGCAGGCCCATTTCGCGGGCGCCCCGCTGGACATCACCGCCAAGTCCGATCCGCAGGCCGTGTGCGATGCTCTGGGGGGGGAATTGCTGCCGACCGGGACGATTCGTTTGGCGGAGGCCGGGCAGGTCTCGGCCCTGCCGGGTTTCGAGACGGGCGACTGGTGGGTGCAGGACGCGGCCGCCGCGATCCCGGCAAGGGTTCTGAACGTGCAACCTGGCGAAACCGTGCTGGATATGTGCGCTGCACCGGGGGGCAAGACGATGCAGCTGGCCGCCGCGGGGGCGCAGGTGACCGCGCTGGATATTTCCGCCAGCCGGATGGCGCGCGTGCAGGAAAATCTGGATCGCACCGGGCTGAGCGCCACCTTGATAACCGGCGATGCGCTGGAACATGCGGGCCAGTATGATGCGATCCTGCTGGATGCGCCCTGTTCGGCCACCGGCACGATTCGCCGCCACCCGGATTTGCCGCACGCAAAGGATGGCTCGGATTTCTGGCAACTGTTCCAGTTGCAGGCGCAGATGCTGGACCACGCTGTCAGCCTGCTGAAACCCGGCGGGCGGCTGGTCTATGCCACCTGTTCCTTGCTGCCGGACGAGGGCGAATGCCAGATCGAAGAGGCTCTGCCGCGCCATGACGGCCTGACGGTGGACGCTCAGGCGCTTGATCTGCCGGGGATTGATCCGGCCTGGAAAACCCCCGAGGGCGGGCTGCGTCTGTTGCCCGGATACTGGCGCAAACAGGGCGGCATGGACGGGTTCTATGTGGCCTGTCTGCGCAAGCGTTAGGAAAAGTTAACAATCCTGTCAGCCGCAGCCCATTGGGCGGTGACAGATGCCCGCGCGCACGGTATCCTGCCTGCAACCCGCCGTCAGAGCGCGAGAGGCAGAGCAAATGGTCAAACCCGACAGGATGACGGCGCGCCCGACGCGCTGGATGCACCGGCTTCATGCCCGGCTCAGCGGTTTTGCGCGCCCTGCCACAGGTTTCGTCAGCCAGCCCGAGCCCCGCACCATCGGCAGCTTTGCGCGTGGGCGTCAGTTGGTGGCCGGGAACTTCTTGTTTGCCGGACATCTGGTCGAATCCTCGGACCGGCAGCTGTGGGACATCGAGGCCCCGGACCTGGCCTATGCAGAAGAGCTGCACGGGTTTGGCTGGCTGGATGATCTGGCGGCGGTGGCGGATATGAAAACTCGCGAGCGCGCGCAGGACTGGCTGTGGGAATGGATCGCGCGGTTCGGCGCGGGCAAGGGCGAAGGCTGGATCCCTGATCTGACCGGACGGCGGATCATTCGCTGGATACATCATGCTCTGTTCGTGCTGCGCGGGGTGGACAAGGACCAGTCCGACGCGTTTTACCGCTCGCTTTCGCGGCAGACGATTTTCCTGTCGCGCCGCTGGCACACCTGTTCACCGGGGCTGCCGCGTTTCGAGGCGCTGACCGGGCTGATCTATGCGGGGCTGTCCCTAGAGGGCATGGCCCGACATGTGGAACCGGCGGTGAAGGCGCTGGCAAAGGATTGCGCCTCGCAGGTGGACGGGCAGGGCGGTATCCCCACTCGCAACCCCGAAGAGCTGCTGGAGGTCTTTACCCTGCTGACCTGGGCCGCCGCTGCCCTGTCCGAGGCCGGCCGGCCGATCCCCCCCGAACATCAGGCCGCGATAGAACGGATTGCGCCGACATTACGCACGCTGCGCCATGCGGATGGCGGGCTGGCGCGGTTTCATGGGGGTGGACGCGGGGCCGAGGGGCGGCTGGACACGGCCCTGGCGGCCTCGGGTGTCAAAGGCCGCGCGCCCGATGGGTTGGCGATGGGCTATGCGCGGCTGTCGGCGGGGCGCAGCTCGGTTGTGGTGGATGCCGGCCCGCCGCCCGCGGGCAAGGCGTCTTATAATGCCCATGCCTCGACCCTGGCATTCGAGCTGACCTCGGGGCGGCGTCCGGTCATTGTGAATTGCGGGTCGGGGGCGATCTTTGGGGCGAAATGGCGCCGTGCGGGGCGCGCAACGCCCAGCCATTCGACATTATGTCTGGACGGTCTGTCCAGCGCCCGGCTTGGCGCGCGCAGCAAATCCGACCTGCTGGTGGACCTGCCCACGGATGTCCCGATCGAGGTGTCCCAGGCCCCGGACGGCACCCGGTTCGAAGGCGCGCATGACGGGTATGTCAAATCCTACGGGCTGACCCATGCCCGCACGCTGGAAATGACCTTTGACGGACGCGCCATGGCCGGCGAGGAACTGCTGGTTGCGCTGAACACCAAGGCCAAGCGCCGATTCGACAAACGCCCGCAGACGGTGGCCTTGCAGGGCATTCCCTACCAGATCCGTTTCCACCTCCACCCTGAGGTGGACGCGACCGTGGATATGGGCGGGGCCTCGATTTCATTGGCGCTGAAAAGCGGGGAATTGTGGCTGTTCCGGCACGAAGGGGTGGCGCAAATGACGCTTGAACCCTCGGTTTATCTGGAAAAAGGCCGTTTACGCCCCCGTGCGACCAAACAAATCGTTTTATCTGGGCGCGCGATGGACTATGCGACGCGCATCCGTTGGTCCCTGGCCAAGGCGCAGGATACGCCCATCAGTATCCGTGACCTGAACCGGGACGACCCGGACCTGACCTGAACTGAACCAAAGAGCTGCCCCATGACCGATCTCTATCCCGTGCGCCGCGCGTTGATTTCCGTTTCCGACAAAACCGGCCTGACCGAGCTGGGCCAGGCGCTGGCCGCGCGCGGTGTGGAGCTGCTCTCGACCGGGGGCTCGGCCAAGGCGCTGCGCGATGCGGGGCTGGATGTGCGCGACGTGGCGGATGTCACTGGCTTTCCCGAAATGATGGACGGCCGCGTCAAAACCCTGCACCCCAAGGTGCATGGCGGTCTGCTGGCGCTGCGCGACAATGATGATCACGTTGCGGCCATGGAGCAGCATGACATCGGCGGGATCGACCTGCTGGTCGTGAATCTCTACCCGTTCGAGGCCGCCCTGGCGCGCGGTGCTGACTATGCCGAGATGATCGAGAATATCGACATCGGCGGCCCCGCCATGATCCGCGCCGCCGCAAAGAACCACGGCTTTGTCACCACCGTTGTGGATGTGCAGGATTACGACGCCCTGCTGGCCGAGCTGGACGCCAATGACGGCCAGACCTCGTACGCGTTCCGTCAGAAACTGGCGCAGATCGCCTATGCCCGCACCGGGGCTTATGATGCGGCTGTTTCCACCTGGATGGCTGGCGCGATTGGCGAAGAAACCCCACGCCGCCGCGTGTTCGCTGGCGAGCTGGCCCAGACTCTGCGTTACGGCGAAAACCCGCACCAGTCGGCGGCGTTTTACAAGGATGGCAGCGCCCGCGCCGGGGTGTCCACCGCGCAGCAGCATCAGGGCAAGGAACTGTCCTATAACAACATCAACGACACCGATGCCGCGTTCGAACTGGTCGCGGAATTCGGCACCGATGCGCCCGCCTGTGCGATCATCAAACACGCCAACCCCTGCGGTGTGGCATCCGGCGCGACCCTGGCCGAGGCGTACAGCCGCGCCTTCGATTGTGATCGTACCTCGGCCTTTGGCGGGATCATCGCGCTGAACCAGACTCTGGACGGCCCCACCGCCGAGGAGATTTCGAAAATCTTCACCGAGGTCGTCATCGCGCCCGAGGCCACCGACGAGGCCAAAGCCGTCTTTGCCGCCAAGAAAAACCTGCGTCTGCTGACCACCGGCGCGCTGCCTGAACCGAAATCGGTGATCACCACCTATCGTCAGGTCGCGGGCGGCTTCCTGGTGCAGGGTAAGGATAATGGGGCGATCACGCTGGACGATCTGAAGGTTGTCACCGAACGTCAGCCCACCGAGGCCGAGCTGCGCGACTTGCTGTTCGCGTGGAAAGTGGCCAAGCACGTCAAATCCAACGCCATCATCTATGTCAAGGACGGGGCCACCGTCGGTGTCGGCGCAGGCCAGATGAGCCGCGTGGACAGCACCCGGATCGCTGCCCGCAAGGCCCAGGACATGGCCGAGGTCATGGGCCTGGATGCCCCGCTGACCCAAGGCTCGGTTGTGGCGTCGGACGCGTTCTTCCCCTTTGCCGACGGTCTGATCACCGCGGCCGAGGCCGGCGCGACGGCGCTGATCCAGCCCGGCGGCTCTATGCGTGACCAAGAGGTCATCGACGCCGCAAACGAACGCGGGCTGGCGATGGTGTTCACCGGGATGCGCCATTTCCGCCACTAAGGGCGGAAGAATCAAACCTACACTAATCCGGCGGGCTGCTGTATGCTCGCCGGAAATACCATGACCGAGGTCCGCTGAACGGACCCGCACCGGGGCAGAATAGGGCAAGTAAATGAGGCTGGTTTTCTGGGCAGGCTTCTGGACATTTCTATTGGATCAGGCCAGCAAATATCTGGTCGTGCATATGCTTGACCTGCGCACGCTGGGCGAGATCGACGTGCTGCCGCCCCTGCTGAATCTGCGCATGGCGTGGAACGAGGGCGTGAATTTCGGACTGTTGTCCAGTGGCTCGGATCTGGCGCGCTATGGGCTGATTGCGGTTGCGTTGGTGATTTCCGGCGCCGTTCTGTGGTGGGTCTATCGCGATCCGCCGAACAAACTGGGACTGGCCGCCGCCGGGATGCTGATTGGCGGGGCTTTGGGCAACGTGGTGGATCGGTTCCTGTATGGTGCCGTTGCGGATTTCCTGAACATGTCCTGCTGCGGATTTGAAAACCCCTATGCCTTCAACGTGGCCGATATTGCGATCTTTATCGGCGCTTTTGGGCTTATCCTGTGGGGCGGGGCGAAAAAGCCCTCGTGACCTTGGCCGCAGGATCGGCTAATGCTGGGGCAATCTGATCTGGAGGGTGGCGATGCGACTGTCGCGCGCAGTAGTTCTGATGGCAATTCTGGGCCTGTCGGCCTGTAGCGGTGACGGGCGTCTGCGCGATCTGCAATCGTTCACGGGGGGGCCGGATGAATTCTCGGTGCTGCCGGGCAAGGAGCTGCAAAAACCGGCCGATTATACCGCATTGCCCGCGCCCACGCCGGGTGGGGGGAATGTCACCGATCAGAACCCGCGCGGCGATGCCGTTGCGGCCCTGGGCGGGCGAGCCTCGGCGCTGGTGCCGACGGGCGTTCCCGCAACCGAGGGCGCGCTGGTCACCTATGTCAGCCGCAACGGGGTGAGCCCCTCGATCCGTCAGGATCTGGCGGCCGAGGATGCCAAATTCCGCAAGGGCCAGGCCCGGTTCACCAAGATTCGCATCACCAAGGTGGACCGCTACAATCAGGCCTATCGCCGTCAGCGGCTGGACGCCTACAAAGAGGCCGCCCGCTGGCGTGCTGCCGGGGCGAATGTGCCCACGGCTCCGCCGGAATACGAATAATCTCACATCCGCGTCAGTGCGCTTGAAGCGGGCCGCGAAGGGCGTATCTTGCTGGAAAACAACAGGAGAGCGCCCATGATCCGTCTCGCCCTTGCCGTTCTGGCGACCCTGTCCCTGTCTGCGCCTTTGCGGGCCGCCGGGGACGTCAGCGATTTCGTTCTGGATAATGGAATGCAGGTCGTCGTGATCGAGGATCACCGCGCCCCCGTCGTCGTGCATATGGTGTGGTATCGCGCCGGATCGGCCGATGAACCGCCCGGCCAGTCGGGTGTCGCGCATTTTCTGGAACACCTGCTGTTCAAGGGCACCGACACGCTGGCACCGGGGGAATTTTCTGCCACGGTCGCGCAGAATGGCGGCACGGACAACGCCTTTACCAGCTACGATTACACCGCCTATTACCAGCGTGTCGCTGCGGATCGTCTGCCTTTGATGATGCGGATGGAGGCCGACCGGATGAAAAACCTGCGCCTCTCTGAGGACGATATCCGGACCGAGCGCGATGTCATTCTGGAAGAGCGTAACATGCGCGTCGAAAATAATGCCTCGGCGCTGTTTCGGGAACAAAAAGACGCGGTGCAGTATCTGAACCATCGTTACGGTGTGCCGGTGATCGGCTGGAAACACGAGATGGAAGAGCTGGACCGCGAGGACGCCCTGTCTTTCTACGGTACCTATTATTCCCCCAATAACGCGATTCTGGTGGTGGCCGGCGATGTGCAGCCCGATGAGGTACTGGCGCTGGCGCAGGAATATTATGGTACCATTCCCGCCAATCCCGCCCTGCCCATGGAACGCTATCGCAGCGCCGAGCCGCCTCAGACCGCCGAGCGCCGGCTGACCTATCGCGACGCGCGTGTCGCCCAGCCCTATGTCAGCCGCTCGTATCTGGCGCCCGAACGCGACAGTGGCGCCCAGCAAGAGGCCGCCGCCCTGACCATCCTGGCCGAGGTGCTGGGCGGCTCGACCACCTCGATTCTGGCGGAAAAGCTACAGTTCGATAGCCAGACGGCGATCTATACCGGCGCGTTTTATCGTGGTGGATCGCTGGACGACACGACCTTCGATATGGTTGTGGTCCCCGCCCCCGGCGTGACGCTGCAACAGGCCGAGGACGCGATGGATCAGGTGCTGGTGGACCTGCTGGAAACCGGCATTGACGACGACCGGCTGGAGCGCGTGAAACTGCAAATCCGTGCCTCGGAAATCTACGCGCTGGACAATACCGAAGGCTTGGCGAACCGCTATGGCCGTGCCCTGACGCAGGGGCTGACGGTGCAGGACGTGCAGGATTGGCCGAATATCCTGCAAGCCGTCACCGCCCAGGATGTGCTGTCCGCCGCGCGCAATGTTCTGGACCGGCGCAAATCTGTCACCGGCTGGCTGATGTCCCAGGAGGTAGGCCAATGATCAAACGTATTCTTCTGTCTTTGACCCTGACGGTTCTGGCGCTGCCCCTGCGGGCCGAGGTACAGATCCAAGAGGTGACATCGCCCGGTGGGCTGACGGCCTGGCTGGTCGAGGATCACTCGATCCCCTTCACTGCGCTGGAACTGCGGTTTCGCAGCGGGGCTCGTCTGGACGCTGCCGATAAGGCCGGGGCCTCGAACCTGATGGTCGGCCTGCTGGAAGAGGGTGCCGCCGACCGTGATGCCCGCGCCTTTGCCCGCGCCACCGAGGATTTGGCCGCCAGTTTCTCCTATGATCTGTCGGATGATTTCGTGTCCGTGTCCGCCAAATTCCTGACCGAGAACCGCGATCAGGCCATTGCACTGCTGCGCGACAGCCTGATCCAGCCCCGCTTTGACGCGGATGCGGTGGAACGCGTGCGCCAGCAGGTGCTTTCGGGCATTCTGTCGGATCAGAAAAGCCCGCGGGATATTGCTTCGGTTTCGCTTCGGACGCTGGTGTATGGCGATCACCCCTATGCCCGCGTCAAAAGCGGCACGATCGAGACGGTCTCGGCCCTGACGCAGGACGATCTGCGCGCCGCCCACCAGAACGCCCTGACACAAGACCGGGTGTATATCTCGGCGGTGGGGGACATCTCGCCGCAGGATCTGTCTGCTTTGATGGATGAGCTGCTGGGCAATCTGCCCGCAACCGGCCCGGACTTGCCCCCTGCGGCCGATCTGAACCTGCCCGGCGGCGTGCATGTCACCGAATTTGAAACCCCGCAGTCCATGGCGCTTTTCGCCCAGCCGGGGATCAAGCAGGAAGATCCGGATTTCTTTGCCGCCTATGTGTTGGATCTGATCCTGGGCGGCGGCGGTTTCGAAAGCCGCCTGATGCACGAGGTGCGCGAAAAACGCGGGCTGACCTATGGGATTTACAGCTATCTGGCCGATAAGGACGGGGCGCAAATGTGGATGGGCTCGGTTGCGTCGGGCAATGAGCGCATCGGTCAGGCCATTCAGGTGATCCGCGATGAATGGCAAAAACTGCTGGATCAGGGCGTGACCGAACAGGAATTGCAGGACGCCAAAACCTATCTGACCGGGGCCTATCCGCTGCGGTTCGACGGCAATGGCAATATCGCGCAGATTCTGGTGGGAATGCAGGTCAGCGGGATGCCGATTGACTATATCGCCACCCGGAATGAGCGCGTGAACGCGGTGACTTTGGCCGATGTGCAGCGCGTTGCGAAACGCTTGATTGACCCGGCAAAGCTGACCTTTGTGGTGGTCGGGCAGCCCAAGGGTCTGATCGCGAATTAAAGCGCTAAAATTCGGTCGCTGCGGGCGCGTGAATGGTCTATGGCTGGGCCATGACGGATCGTTTTGAAATTTTTCTGGTGGCCACCCCCGGACTGGAGCCCGCCCTGTGCGTCGAAGCTCAGCAGGCAGGCTTTGCCGATGCGGCGCTGGTGCCGGGCGGGGTGACGTTGCAGGGCGGTTGGCCCGAGGTCTGGCGCGCAAATCTGATGCTGCGCGGGGCCACACGGGTGCTGGCGCGGATCGGCGGGTTTCGGGCGTTCCATCTGGCGCAGCTGGATAAGCGTTCCAGGAAATTCGACTGGCGCGCGGTGCTGCGTGCGGACGTGCCTGTCCGGGTCGAGGTGACCTGCAAGAAGTCCAAAATCTACCACGCCGGTGCCGCCGCGCAGCGGATCGAGGGCGGGCTGACCTCGGCTGGTCTGACCGTGGCGCCGGATGCGCAGATGGTGCTTAAGGCGCGGATTGACGATAATCTGGTGACGTTCAGCGTGGATAGCTCGGGCGAGAGCCTGCACAAGCGTGGCCACAAAGAGGCCGTCAACAAGGCCCCCATGCGCGAAACCATGGCCGCGCTGATTTTGCGGGAATGCGGTTACGTGGCCGGGATGCCGGTGCTGGATCCGATGTGCGGCTCGGGTACTTTCGTGATCGAGGCGGCCGAGATGGCCGCCGGTTTGGCTCCGGGCCGGACGCGCTCTTTCGCCTTTGAGCACCTGGCCAGTTTCGACGCCGCCGCCTGGGCGCGGATGAAGGCGCAGGCTACGCCCGACGTGCATGAGGCGCGGCCGCTCTACCATGGCTCGGATCGGGATGCGGGGGCGATCCGCATGAGTCAGGCCAATGCCGAACGCGCAGGCGTTTCCGCCTGGACCGATTTCCAGATGAAGCCGATTGCGGACATCACCCCGCCCGATGGCCCGCCCGGTCTGGTGATCGTGAACCCGCCCTACGGGGCGCGGATCGGGAATAAGAAACCTCTGTTCGGGCTTTATGGCGCGATGGGCGCGGTGCTCAAAGAGCGGTTCCAGGGGTGGCGCGTCGGGATCGTGACCTCGGATAATGCGCTGGCATCGGCGACCGGGCTGCCCTTTGTGCCCCCCGGACCGCCCATCGCCCATGGCGGGCTAAAGGTACGCCTGTTCCGCACTGGGCCGCTCTGATCTTTGAATACACCCGTTGATGGTTGCAAATGCAACAAACATCCACTCCTCAATCGTCACACGACCCAGAGGAGAGCCCGCATGAAACCCGAAATGGGCCGCGATGAAAACACCCCGGTCTGGGTGCAGCACATTGCCTTTAAGGTGAAGGACCGCGCCGAGCTGATCGCGTTCAAAGATCATCTGGAGACCAGCGGCGTCGAGGTTCTGGGCGTCACGGACCATTCGATTTTCCACTCGATCTATTTCTTCGATCCGAACGGTCACCGCATAGAGCTGGCCTGCCCCGATCCCAAAGAGGACGCAATGCTGGCGCGTCTGAACACGGTGAAATGGGACATGCTGGAGGAATGGTCACGCACCAAGAAAGCCCCCAAACACGCCGAATGGATGCACCAGAAAGAGCTGTCAGACATTTAGGCCTAGCCCTCGCCGTAGGGCACCCAGATGGTCTTGATCTCGGTTGCGGCGTTCAGGAAAGTCTGGGCGTCCGTCTGGCCCCAATCGCGGGCTTGGCCGTTATTCACCCAGGTGCGTTTCAGATTTCCGGTGCTGGCGGCCTCGATCCGGGGGGACAGATCGGCCGAGGCAAAGCTCCAGACCGCATCCACATCCATATGGGCGGCCAGCGTATCGGCCAGATCCTCGGCAGGGCCGGTCAGGATGTTCGCCACGCCCGCCGGCAGGTCTGACGTATCCAGAACCTGATAAAAATCCGTGGCTGCCAGCGGATAGGCCGTGCTGGCGCACAGCACCACGCGGTTGCCCATCGCGATTGCGGGCGCCATCGTGGACACCAGCCCCAGCAGAGGCGCCTCGTCCGGGCACATCACCCCGATCACGCCCACGGGCTCACGCATCGCCATGGCCGCGCCGCGCAGGGGCACGGGCTTCACCGCGCCATCGAATTTATCGGCCCAGGCGGCATAGGTGAACAGGCGATGAATGGCGGCGTCCACCTCTTTGTGGCCTTGCCGCCCGCCAACCATGGCATCAATCCGGGCGGCAAATTCATCCGCCCGCGCGCTAAGATTTTCACCGATGTAATACAGGATCTGAGCCCGCAGATGCGCCGTGGCCTTGGCCCACCCGGCGGCACCGCGCGCGGCCTCGACCGCCTTGCGCACGTCCTTGCGGCTGGCAATCGGGACATGGCCCAGCAGCTTGCCGGATTTGGCGTAGACGGGTTTCGAATAGCCCCCATCGGGCCGCGCCTGTTTCCCCCCGATATAGAGCTTGGGCGTGCGGTCCAGCCCATCCGGCCCGGCGCTGCCTTCGTGCGGTAAGATCGGGCTCAGCACCTTGGGCTTTCCGGCAGGTTTGGTATAGGCGCGCAGCCCCTCCCAGCCGCCCTCGCGGCCGAACCCGCTTTCGCGGAGACCACCGAACCCGGCGGCGGCATCGAACAGGTTCGTCGCATTCACCCACACCACACCAGCGACAAGCTTGGGCGCGATATCCAGCGCCAGGTTCACGTTTTCCGTCCAGACCGTCGCGGCCAGACCATAGCGCGTGTTATTGGCGATCTGCACCGCCTCGGCCGGGGTGCGGAAGGTGGTTGAAACAAGCACAGGCCCGAAGATCTCATCCTGCATCAGCGGGTCTGCGGAGGTCAGCCCGGTGATCAGCGTCGGCGGATAATAGCAGCCCTCGGGCAGGTCCGTGTCAGCGCGGAAAATGTCACCGCCCTTGCAGGCATCGACCATCCGGGTGATCGCCTGCAATTGCACCGGGTCCACCACAGCGCCCACATCCACGCATTTATCCAGCGGGTTGCCAACGCGCAGAGTCCCCATACGCGTGCGTAGCTTCTCGTAGAACCGATCGGCAATGCCCTCTTGCACCAACAGGCGTGAACCGGCGCAGCACACCTGCCCCTGATTGAACCAGATCGCATCCACCAGCCCCTCGATGGCCGAATCCAGATCGGCGTCATCGAACACGATATAAGGGGATTTCCCGCCCAGCTCCAACGTCAGCGCCTTACCGCTGCCCGCTGTGGCGGCGCGAATCTGGCGACCCACGTCGGTGGATCCGGTAAAGGCGATCTTATCAATATCGGGATGCGCAGCGATCATCTGCCCGACCGAGCCATCCCCGGTCACGATATTCACCACGCCCTTGGGCAGCCCCGCCTGACGGCAAATATCGGCAAACAAAAGCGCCGTCAGCGAGGTATACTCGGCCGGTTTCAGCACCACGGTGTTGCCCATCGCCAGCGCGGGCGCGATTTTCCAGGCCAGCATCAACAAAGGGAAGTTCCACGGGATAATCTGCCCGCACACCCCCAGCGCCTCGCGCCCCGGCAAGGCGTCCTCCATCAACTGCGCCATGCCCGCGTGATAATAGAAATGCCGCTGCGCCAGTGAGATGTCGATGTCCCGCGCCTCGCGAATGGGCTTGCCGTTATCCAGCGTCTCCAGAACCGCGAACAGCCGCGCATGTTTTTGCATCAGCCGCGCCAGAGCATACAGATACCGCGCGCGCCCATGCCCGCCCAGTTTCGCCCATTTCCCCTGCGCCTTGCGGGCCGCAGCCACGGCGGCGTCCACATCTGCCTCCGTGGCCTGAGACAAGGTGGCCAGCACCTCGCCCGTGGCAGGGTTATTCGAAACAAACCCGTCACCGGGCGCGGTATACTCCCCGTCGATGAAATGCCCGAACCGATCGCCCTGATCAATCAACCACGCCAAAGCCTCCGCAGCGCTTTCGGGGGCGGGGCCATAGTCCATGGTCTCGAATATCTCTTTCACACTCATTTCATCTTGCCCCAAATACTCAAATTGCGACGCCCGTCACAGGCTTCAACCCATCGGATGGCGATAGGCGGCGGAATAGGCGCCGGTGACATGATGCTCCAGCTGGCGTTCGATGTCCCCCAGCAGGGACGAGGCCCCAAAACGGAACAGATCCGGTTGCAGCCAGCGATTTCCCAGCTCTTCCTTGATCAGCGACAGATAGACCAGCGCGTCCTTTGCCTTGGATATGCCGCCCGCCGGCTTATAGCCCACACGGAACCCGGTGCGCTGGTAATAGTCCCGAATGGCGCGGATCATAACCAGGCTGACGGGCAGGGTGGCATTGACGCTTTCCTTGCCGGTCGAGGTCTTGATGAAATCCGCCCCGGCCATCATGCACACCAGACTGGCCCGCGCGACATTGCGTAGGCTGCCCAGCTCTCCGGTGGCCAGAATCGCTTTCACATGCGCATCCCCGCAGGCCGCGCGAAAGGCCTGCATTTCATCGTACAAGGCCTGCCAGTTGCCGGTCAGAACGTGCCGGCGCGAGATCACGATGTCGATCTCATGGGCCCCGGCGGCGACGCTTTGTTTGATTTCCTCGATGCGCAGATTCAGTGGGGACAGGCCCGCGGGAAACCCGGTGGACACGGCCGCCACAGGAATATTTGTGCCATTCAGCGCCTGAACGGCGGGGGCGATCATCTCGTGGTAGACGCAGACAGCCCCCACGGTCAGCCCTTCCATGTCCAGCGCGGTCAGGATGTCAGGGCGAACGGGCTGACGCGCCTTGGCGCACAGGCGCTGCACGCGGCCTGCGGTGTCGTCGCCCGACAGGGTGGTCAGGTCGATGCAGGTGATCGCCTTGCATAGCCAGGCGGCCTGGTAATCCTTTTTCACGCTGCGGCGGGTGCCCAGCGTGGCGGCGCGGCGCTCGATTGCCGAGGTGTTGGCCTGCGCCGAGCGGACCCACTCCAGGTCCAAACCCATGCCGGGATTGCGCGGCTCGGTCACTTGCGGCAGATGAGTTTGCATCACTTGGGTGTCGGTCTGCACCGGGGCCTCCCGTTTCGGTTTCAAAGGCAGGGTGGCACGGGCGCAGGGCGCTGACAAGGCAGCGCGTGGGGTCAGGTATGCGCGCTGCGCAGCACATACAGCCCGCGCGCGCTGGGATCATCGTGATGGGTGCAGGGAACGCCTTGGGCGGACAGGCCGGCGGCATAGGACTGCGCCAGGATTGCGGGGCCGATCACTGTCACCTGCTGCCCCAGCCACCAGGCGCGGGCCGCGCCCATCTCGGCGCCGATCAGATGGCCGGTTTGCGCGTCGGGCTGGCTTTCCGAGGCAGCCAGATGCGCCGCCAGCCGTTCGGGCCGCGACAGGGTATCGGCGATGGCATCGGCATCCGCCTGCGCAGGCACATCCAGCGCCGCGATCAGCCGAGGCGTCAGGAAGGCCTGAAACCCCACCAGTTCACGGGCCGACAGAAAGCACCAGTAGGAATGCGTTTCGGTCAGCAACAGGACAACGCCGTCCCAATCGGGGTGTTCGTCCTGAAAACCCAGGAGTTGCAGCCGCAAAGGCGCAGCCAGGCGCGAGGCCCCGTCGGTCATGTCCAGAAAAGCGCCTTCGGGCAGCAGCTTGGCGGGGACTTTCTGCGTGGCGCGGGCGGGGGTGATGACGAACACCTCTGCGTTTCCCAGCTGCGCCAGAACCGCGTCGGTGGACAGCCCCGAGGCCGGGGTGATGCTGTCCGAGCCAAACCGCCACCCGCGGGCGCCGGTCTGGTCTTCGATGATGCCGATCCAATCACTCATGCCCCGCAGATACGCGCTGCGCGGCATTGGGTCAAATCATTGCGCGGCCACGGGATGCGGCCGGGTCAGTTTCACCACGGCATCGTATTGGGCCAGGAAGACCTCGCCGCTTAGCGCGTCCAGGAAATGGCTGCGTTTCAGGCGGTCCATCACGGGGCCTTTGACCTCGGTCAGGTGCAGCTTGATGCCCAGATCAATCAGCCGGTGATTGATCGCCTCCAGGCTTTCCAGCGCGGACATGTCGATTTCATTCACGGCCGAGCACATCAGCACCACATGTTTGATCGGCTCATCGCAGGCGATACGGTTGTAGATGTAATCCTCAAGGAACCGCGCATTGGCGAAATAGAGGCTTTCGTCAATCCGCAGGGTCACCAGCTCGGGGTGGGTTTCCACGTCATGGCGCAGGATGTTGCGGAAATGCTGCGTACCGGGGACAAGCCCCACCTCGGCCACATGCGGGCGCGAGGTTTTATAGAGGAACAGCCCGATCGACAGGATCACACCGGCGGACACACCCATTTCCACGCCAAAGCCCAGGGTCAGGAAAATCGTGGCGGCAACGGCGGCGAAATCCACCTTTGAGTAGGTCCAGGTTTTCTGCAAGATCGAGAAATCCACCAGCGACAGCACAGCCACGATGATGGTGGCGGCCAGCGTGGCCTTGGGCAGGAAGAACAGCAGCGGCGTCAGCAGCAGCGCCGCCAGCAGAATACCCACGGCGGTGAAGGCTCCGGCGGCAGGCGTTTCCGCGCCCGCATCGAAATTCACCACCGAGCGCGCAAACCCCCCCGTCACCGGATAGCCGCCCGACACAGCCGCCGCGATGTTCGAGGCGCCCAGACCCACCAGTTCCTGATCGGGCACGATCCGCTGGCGTTTCTTTGCGGCCAGCGTCTGCGCCACGGAAACGGATTCAACAAAGCCGATGATGGAAATCAGCACCGCCGACATGAACAGCTGTGACCACAGATCCGCGCTGAAGGACGGCATGGTCAGCGGCGGCAGGCCCATGGGCACGTCGCCAACGATCTTGACGCCCTTGTCTTGCAGACCAAAGCCCCATGTCACCAGAATCGTCACGGCGACGGCACCGACGGGGCCGGCCTTGGCCAGAATATCGGCCATGCGCGGTTTCAACCCCAGGCCCAGCAGCAGCGGTTTCAGCCCCTTACGGACCCAAAACAGAAACGCGACCGAGCTAAGCCCGATGGCCAGCGTATAAGGGTTGGCCAGGTCTTGGTTCCGGAACAGATCGCCCCAGATGGTGATCAACGTGTGGCCATGCGCGTCCACCCCGATGATATGTTTCAACTGCGAGCTGGCAATCAGCACACCCGAGGCCGTGATGAACCCCGCAATCACCGGATGCGACAGGAAATTGGCCAGAAAGCCCAGCCGGAACACTCCCATCACCAGCAGCATCACGCCGGAAATAAAGGCCAGCGTGATTGCCGCCATGGCATATTCCGCCGTACCTTGTAGCGCCAGATTGCCCACGGCGGCCGCCGTCATCAGCGACACCACCGCCACTGGCCCGACAGCCAGCGCCCGGCTGGTGCCGAAAATCGCATAGGCCACCAGCGGCAGAATCGAGGCATAGAGCCCCATTTCCGCCGGCAGCCCCGCCAGCAGCGCATAGGCCAGCGATTGCGGGATCAGCATGATCGTCACGATCACCGCGGCCACCAGATCGCTGGTCAGCGTGTCCCTGTCATAGGTTTTCGACCATTGCAGGATCGGCAGGTGCCGCTCGATCTGGGTGCGGGTCAGTTTGGGCAGACGCATGGGAAATGTCCTTTGCTGCGGCGCTTAGCTGGCCGAGACTTTCTCGGGTTTGGCCAGCCATTCCTTGCCGCGCAGCATGGCCTTCCAATAGACGGGCGGCAGGATCTGTTCCTTCAGGATCCAGGCGGCGCGGGTGGGTTTCGTCCCGTCCAGCATCCACTTGGGCAAGGACGGCAGCAGCGCCCCGCCATAGCCGAACTCGGCCAGCACGATCTTACCGCGTTCCACCGTCAGCGGGCACGAGCCATAGCCGTTATAGATCGCCGTGGGCGATTTGCCGTTGATGTCATCCACCAGGTTTTCGGCCACAATCGGCGCCTGCATCCGCGCGGCAGCGGCGGTTTTGGCATTCGGCGCGTTCATCACATCGCCCAGAGACCAGACGTTATCGTATTGCGTATGGCGCAGGGTGGCCTGATCCACATCCACCCAGCCGGCGGCATCGGCCAAGGGCGAAACCCGGACGAAATCGGGCGCGGTCTGCGGCGGGCAGACATGCATCATGTCAAACTCGACTTCGATACGTTCCACGGGCGTGTCGGGCTTGGCCACATCGAACCAGGCCTTCTTCGCGGGGCCGTCCACAGCCACCAGATTATGGAAGAAGTTCAGCGTCGCATCGTATTTCTGGACGTATTTTTCCAACGCGGGGACGTAATCCTTGACCCCGAACAGCACGCCGCCCGCATTCATGAAGTTCACGTCGATATTCTGCAACGTGCCGTTTTTGAACCAGTGATCGCTGGACAGATACATCGCCTTTTGCGGCGCACCGGCGCATTTGATCGGCATGGGAGGCTGGGTGAACAGCGCGCGGCCGGATTTCAGCCCCTTGACCAGTTCCCAGGTGTAGGGCGCCAGATCGTAGCGGTAGTTCGAGGTCACACCGTTTTTGCCCAGCGTTTCCTCCAGCCCTTCGATCTTGTTCCAGTTCAGTTTCAGGCCGGGGCAGACGACCAGACGGTCGTATTTCACCACGCGGCAGCCATCCAGAATGACGGCGTTATCGGCGGGTTCGAACGCGGCAACGGCGGATTTGATCCAGTGCACGCCTTTCGGGATCAGGCTGCCCATGGTTTTCGCGGTGGTCTGCGCATCGAACACGCCGCCGCCGACCATCGTCCAGCCGGGCTGGTAGTAATGGATGTCGGCCGGGTCCAGAATGGCGATGTCCAGATCGGATTTGCGCGCCTTCAGGCTGGCGGCCACGGCGATACCTGCGGCTCCTGCGCCGACGATCACCACGTCGAATTTCGCGTCGCCTGTGTCGGTGGGGGTTTTGCCGCCATTCACGATGCGGCGCACAACGCCTGCCATGTCATAGCCGGCGGCCTTGGTTGCCTCAAGGATTTCCGACGTGGGCTTTTCGCCCGCAACAGCCAGTGACCACAGCGTGGTCGAGCGCGTCCCCGTCCGGCAATAGGCCAGGGTCGGGCCGGGCAGTTCCAGCAGGGCCTGGCCGAAATCGGTGGCGTCCTCGTCGCGTACCTTGCCCGAGACAATCGGCAGATAGCGGGTCTGCACCCCGGCCGCCTGGGCCGCGGCGTCGATCTCGTCGAATGTGGGCTGATCGGCAGCCTCGCCATCAGGGCGGTTGCAGATGATCGAACGGAATCCGGCCTGAGCCAGGGCAGCGACATCTTCGGGGGTGATTTGAGCGGCAACCGAGAGTTCGGCTGAAATTTTCTTGGGGTCCATTGGGGGGTCCTTTTTGGGGCGGGCACCTCGCGCTCCAGACATATAATGTAATGTGAATGTATAATTCAACAACACTGTGCCCGGATTTTGGTGAAATCGCAGAACAAATTCCCAAAAAGAAAAGGTCCGCAGGGATTGCGGACCTTCTGAAGCTGTTGGCGCTGTTCGTTAACGCCAGGGATTCGCTGCGGCTCAGTCCAGCTCTTCGGGAAGCAGCAGGTTCAGCACGATCGAAATACCCGCCGCCGGCAGCAGCCCGCTGGTCAGCAGGATCTGCGCGGTTTTGGGCAGGTGTTGCAGGGCCGTCGGCACCAGTTGCAACCCCAGGCCAAGCGACAGAGAAATCGCAAAAATCACCATATTGCGGCGGTTCCAGGTCACTTCTGACAACATGTTGATGCCCGCTGCGGCCACCATGCCGAACATGACGATCACGCCTCCGCCCAGCACGTTGATCGGCACGGTGGACACAATCGCCCCGAATTTCGGGATCAGCCCGCACAGAATCAGGAAAATCGCGCCGATGGTGACGACGTGGCGGCTCATGACGCCGGTGATGCTGATCAGGCCGACGTTCTGGCTGAACGAGGTGTTGGGCAACCCGCCGAACACCCCCGCAATGGCCGAGCCCAGCCCGTCCGCATAGGTCGCGCCGGCGATTTCCTTGTCTGTGGCCTCGCGGCCCGCGCCGCCCTTGGCGATGCCGCTGACGTCACCCACGGTTTCGATGGCGGAAATAAAGGCCATGAAGAACATGCCGATGATGATGGCCGAGTTGAACTCGATCCCCCATTTGAAGGGCGTCGGCAGCGCGAACATCGACGCACGCCCAATGTTGCCGAAATTCACCTGCCCCATGGCCAGCGCCACCAGATAGCCCGCGATCAGACCGATCAGAACCGCCGCAACCGAGGTCAGACCCTTGGTGAAGAACTTAAAGCCCAGCGTGACTACGATCACCACCAGCGCGGGCACCCACATCGCCAGGGATCCGAATTCAGGCTTGCCCATCAGGGGCACGCCGCCGGCGGCGTATTGGATGCCCACCTTGACCAGCGAAAGCCCGATCATCAGCACGATCAGGCCCGTCACCAGCGGCGGCAAGGCAAAGCGGATCTTGCCAATGACGGTGCCCAGCAGGAAGTGAAAGAGGCCTCCGATCACGATGCCGGTCATCAGCCCGGCCAGCCCGGCCGTGCCCTGGCCCGCCACGGCGGGGATCATCACCGGCAGAAACGCAAAGGACGTCCCCTGCACGATCGGCAGCCGGGCGCCCACGGGGCCCATGCCGATGGATTGGAACAGCGTGGCGATGCCGGCAAACAGCATCGACATCTGGATCATGTAGATCAGGTTCGGAAACTCGGGGCTGTTCGAGCCAAAGCCGAACCCCGCCGCCCCCGCGACGATGATCGCCGGGGTCACGTTGCTGGCAAACATCGCCAGGACGTGCTGAATGCCCAGGGGAACCGCCTTGGCCAGCGGTGGGGTGTAATTCGGATCCTTTAGCTGATCCGGCGTTCCAAGTGTCGTGTCAGTCATCCCTCTCTCCTGTTGATGAGGCCCCTCTTGGCGGGGGTTAGCGGTTGATTAATATCGGGTCGCTCAATGCGTATTCTTCCAGATTGGGGCTGTCTGCGATCCGGTCTATCACCGCGAACAGCCCCGGCGGGTGCAGAGGCGTCAGAACCCCGTGCCAGGTGCCGCGATGCAGATTGACGCCCTGTCCGGGCGCGGCCAGAAAGGCGCGGATGCCGGTGGGGGTGCCGTCTTGATCGCTGGCCACGATGACCAGCCACTCGTGCTGGCTCATGGGGAGAAAGGCCTGGCTGCCTTCGGGGTGGCGCTCTAGCAGGGTCAGAGTATAGGGCAGGGTGCGCGGCTGGGCCTGAAAGACCGAGATACCGGCCCGTCCGTCCGGCCCGAAATCCAGCTGCGCGCGGTCATGATACCGGCCGCAGAACCCCTGATTGATGATCCTGTCCGGCGTGCCTGACGCGTCGAGCACATCGCCATAGGGCGCGAAGGCCGATGCGGTTAGGGGCTCGATTTTGATCAAGTGGGGCATGGGCGGTTCCGTGGGACAGGCGGGGGGCTGTCTGCCCCCCGCACCCCCCGAGAGTATTGGGGGCAAGATGAAAGTCAGAGCGTCAGTTTGGGGTGGCGGTTCACGTCCTTATAGAGAAGGTAGCGGAAGGGTTCGTTGCCGGTGGCGATACAGGCCTGCGGACAGAAGGCGCGCAGCCACATGAAATCGCCGGGGCCGACCTCGACCCAATCTTTGTTCAGCAGATAGCGCGCGGTGCCCTGTAGCACGTAGAGCCCGTGCTCCATGACGTGGGTTTCGGCGAAGGGGATGCGTCCGCCGGGCTGGAACGTGACGATATTGACGTGAAAATCATGCCGCATATCGAACGGATCAAAGAAACGCTGCGTGGCCCAGACCCCGTTGCAATCGGGCATCTCGGCTTTGTGGATGTCCGTTTCATGCAGGGTAAAGGCGGCCAGGGGGTTCAGGCTGGCGACGGGCTCGTAGCGTTTGCGGATCCAGTGAAAGCCGCAGGGTTCGTCCGAGGTGTTCCAGATTTCCCAGTGGGCCCCCGCGGGAATATAGACGAAATGTCCGGGTTTCAGATCCTGCCGCGCTCCGCCGATGGACAGGCGTAATGTTCCGAAGGCGACGAACAGGGCGGCCTGTGCCTCGCGGTCCGGTTCGGGATCGTCACAGCCGCCGCCGGGGGCCAGCTCGACCGCGTATTGGGCAAAGGTTTCGGCAAATCCGGACATCGGGCGGGCCAGAATCCACATTCGCATCCCGTTCCAGCCGGGCAGGAAGCTGGTGACGATATCACGCTGAGTGTGGGCCGGAAGAACCGCGTAGGCCTGGGTGAAAACGGCGCTGCCTTCGGGGGTGCCGGTCTGAGGCACATGCCCCCCCGGCGGAAATGCGTAGCTGGTCACAGCATGTCCTCCAGTCGCAGGCGCGCGATGCGTTCAACCTGCCTGCACGCCTCGGCCAGCTCGGATTGAGTGTCATTGTTAACCCGGCGTTTGAAGTTTTCCAGGATGCTGGCCTTATCGTGGTCTCGGACGGCGATGATGAAAGGAAAGCCGTGTTTTTGCGTATAGTCTTGATTTAACTGGGTAAATTCTGCGTGCTCTTGCTGGGTCAGGGCATCCAGTCCGGCGCTGGCCTGTTCGGCTGTCGATTCGGTGGTCAGGCGCTTGGCGGCTGCCAGCTTGCCCGCCAGATCGGGGTGCGCGGTCAGCACGTTCAGGCGTTCGTGTGGGCTTGCGCTGCGGAAAATGCGGGCCAGGGCGTTGTGCAGCCCCGCTGGCGTGTCATGCGCAGGCCCAAGTTCCAGATCAAAAGCACGATCCGCGATCCATGCGGAATGTTCGAACACTTCGCCGAATTTCTGCACGAAGCGGTGGCGGTCCATCTGGCTGGGGCGTTCAAGCCGCTGGTGTGGATGGTGGGCGGCCCAATGGCGCGCGATGTCGATCCGGCGTGGGGTCCAGACGTCTTTGAAACCAGACAGGTAGTCGATGAATTTCTTTAGCCCGGCCAGCTTGCCCGGACGGCCGATCAGGCGACAATGCAGCCCGATGTTCATCATCTTGGGCGCGCCCTCTTGGCCTTCGGCATAGAGCACATCGAAGGCATCCTTCAGATAGGTAAAGAACTGCTGGCCCGTTATGTAGCCCGGCGCGGTGGCAAAGCGCATGTCGTTGGCTTCCAGCGTGTAGGGAAGGATCAGTTGGTCGCGGTCGCCAAGCTCCAGCCAATAGGGAAGGTCGTCATCGTAAGTATCTGATATATATTCAAAACCGCCCTCTTCTGCCACCAGCCGAACGGTATTCCCCGAGCACCGCCCCGTGTACCAGCCCAGGGGGCGCTCGCCCACCACTTCGGTATGCAGGCGGATGGCTTCGGCGATGGCGGCGCGCTCTTCGGGTTCGGACATGTCCTTGTGTTCGACCCATTTGAACCCGTGCGAGGCGATCTCCCATCCGGCGGTTTTCATCGCCTCGACCTGTTCGGGCGATCGGGCCAGGGCGGATGCGACGCCATAAATCGTCAGGGGGATGTCAGCGCCGGTGAACAGGCGGTGCAAGCGCCAGAATCCGGCGCGCGCGCCGTATTCGTAGAGGGACTCCATGTTCCAGTGGCGCTGGCCGGGCCATTGGGCGGCACCCGCGATGTCGGATAAAAACGCCTCAGAGGCAGCATCGCCGTGCAGCACGTTGTTTTCGCCGCCCTCTTCGTAATTCAGAACGAATTGCACGGCCACCTTGGCGCCGCCGGGCCATTGTGCGTCAGGAATGCGAGGGCCGTAGCCGATCATATTGCGCGGGTAACGCTTCATTTTTAACCTCTTTCACGTGTGAACGGTTGTACGGCAGGCGGGGGGCTTGCCAGTTTCAAGAAATTCTTGAAACACTTTCAGGGGTGAGTTGATCAACGCCTGCGCCTATCCTGTTGGCAGCATAAACCTTAAGTGCCTGAAAAAGGAGCGAAACATGTCCGAAGGCTATCTGACCACCCATGTTCTGGATACGGCCAACGGCTGCCCGGCTGCGGGACTGGAAATCACCCTGTTTCGTTTGCAAGGCGAAGCGCGTCAGGAATTGGCGCGTATGGTGACGAACGCGGATGGGCGCACGGACAGCCCGATTCTGCCACAGGGCCAAATGACTGCCGGCGTCTATGAGCTGGTATTTCAGGCCGGGGCCTATCTGGATGCCAGCGGTGCCGCACCCGAAGAGCCCCGCTTTCTGGACGTGGTTCCGATCCGCTTTGGCATTTCGGACGAGGCCGCGCATTATCATGTGCCTTTGTTGATCTCGCCCTTCGGAATGTCCACCTATCGGGGCAGCTAGCCCCTTGTCGCGCAGGCCACAGCGGCCCTATATATCTGCCTTCCGATGGACAGCGCCGGGGCGGCGCGATAGGGAAGGCGCATGGCCAAGCAGAAGACAGACCCGAACTATAAGGTGATCGCCGAAAACCGGCGCGCACGTTATGACTATGCGATCGAGGAAGACATCGAATGCGGCATCGTTCTGCAAGGGTCCGAGGTGAAGTCGCTGCGGGTGAACTCGGCCAATATCGCCGAGAGCTATGCCTCGGTCGAGGATGAGGAACTGTGGCTGATCAACGGCTATATCGCCCCCTATGAGCAGGCCAAAACCTGGGGCCACGAAGAGCGCCGCCGCCGTAAACTGCTGGTTTCGAAAAAGGAACTGGCCAAACTGTGGAACGCGACCCAGCGCAAGGGGATGACCCTGGTGCCGCTGGTCATGTATTTCAACCACAAGGGCCTGGTAAAGCTGAAGCTGGGCATCGCCAAGGGTAAGAAAACGCATGACAAGCGCCAGTCCGACGCGAAACGGGACTGGAACCGCCAGAAACAGCGCCTGCTGAAAAACGGCTGACAATTTCCCTGGAATTTTCCCCTGATAGGCCGCGCTGGGCGTGGCTAGGCTCTGATCGTCCGGTGCAGGGGCGGTGCCGGGCCGTGTGCAGATAGCCCCAAGGGAAGGAAAACTCATGGAACTTCTGATCAGTCTGATCGCAGGGGCCGTTGGCGGCAATGTCGCAGGCGGTGTGATGAAAAACGCAAGCCTGGGCACGCTGGGCAACTCGCTGGCCGGTATTTTGGGTGGCGGTCTGGGCGGGCAGATCCTGTCGATGCTGGGCGCGGGCAGCATGGCCGGAATGGCCGGCAGCGCAGGCGGCCTGGATATTGGCGCGATCATCGGACAGGTGGCCTCGGGCGGTGTCGGAGGCGGCGTTGTCATGGTGGTGATCGGGCTGCTGAAAAAGGCGCTGGCCAAGTAACGGGTTCGGTCGCGAGCCACGCAAAAGGGGTGGCACAGCCCCCCTGAAATCCGATAAATTTTCAAGCCCGGCGCGACCCTTTGGACCCTGCGCCGGGCTTGCCTCTGTTTCCCCTGCATTGTAGTCAGGTCGAAGCATAAAAAACGGGGGACCGGATGGCACAGGACGATCCTAAGACACTTGTTTCCACCGATTGGCTGGCGGCACATATCAAGGATCCGGATTTGCGGATTCTGGATGCCTCGTTGTTTTTGCCGGGCACGGATCGGGATGCGAAAGCCGAATACGAGAAGGCCCACATTCCCGGCGCGCGATTCTTCGATATTGATGAGATCAGCGACCTGCGCTCGGACCTGCCGCATATGGTGCCTCCGGTCGAAAAATTCATGAGCCGGATGCGCGCCCTGGGTGTGGGTGACGGGCATCAGGTGGTGGTCTATGACAGTCAGGGCATCTATTCGGCACCGCGCGTGTGGTGGCTGTTCAAGCTGATGGGCCAGAAAAACATCGCCGTGCTGGATGGCGGTCTGCCCAAATGGCGCGCCGAGGGCCACCCGACCGAGGACATGCCGCCCATTGTTCGGGACCGCCACATGACGGTGCGGCGCCAGTCGCATATGGTGAAGGACGTCACGCAGGTGTCCTCGGCCTCGAAGCTGGGCGATCATGTGCTGGTGGATGCCCGCTCGGCCGAGCGGTTCCGCGGCGAGGTGCCCGAGCCCCGCGAAGGGCTGCGCGGGGGCCACATTCCCGGCGCGCGCAACGTGCCCTATGACGCGCTGTTGGAAACCGACGGCACGATGAAAACCCCCGATGACTGCCGCGCCATTTTCGAAGGCGCGGGCGTCGATCTGTCCAAGCCTGTGATCGCATCTTGCGGGTCCGGCGTAACGGCTGCCGTGCTCTGCCTGGCCTTGGAACGAATGGGGAAAAGCGATCACGCCATTTATGACGGGTCATGGACCGAGTGGGGCGCCTTCCCCACCTTGCCCGTCGCTACCGGAGAGGCCTGAGAGGACAATGTTCAGCAACCTGAAAACCCAACCCGCAGATAAAATCCTTGCGCTGATGCAACTGTACAAGGAAGACCCGCGCCCGACCAAGATCGACCTGGGCGTCGGTGTCTACAAAAATGCCGAGGGCGTAACCCCGGTGATGCGCGCCGTGAAGGCCGCTGAAAAACTGCTGTGGGAACAGGAAACCACCAAGTCCTACGTGGCTCTGGCCGGGGATCCGGCCTATGGTGATGCGATGGTGAACCTGGTGCTGGGCGATGCTGTCGCGCGCGAAAATGTCGCCGCCGCAGCCACCCCCGGCGGGACCGGCGCTTGCCGTCAGGCCTTTGAGATGGTGCGCATGGCCAACCCGGATGTGCGTGTGTTCGTGTCTAATCCGACCTGGCCGAACCACCTGTCGATCCTGAAACATCTGGGCATTCCGACGGTTCAGTATCGTTATTTCGATGCAGAAACCCGCGGCGTGGATTTCGACGGTATGCTGGCCGATCTGGCCGATGCGAAGCCCGGCGACGTGGTGCTGCTGCACGGCTGCTGCCACAACCCGACCGGCGCGAACTTGAACATGGGCCAGTGGCAGGAACTGGTTGCGCTGCTGCTGAAAACCGGCGCGCTGCCGATGATCGACATTGCGTATCAGGGCTTTGGCGACGGTCTGGAGGAAGACGCCGCCGCGACCCGGCTGGTGGCCTCTAGCGTGCCGGAATGTCTGATCGCGGCCAGCTGCTCCAAGAATTTCGGGATCTACCGCGAGCGCACCGGCATCCTGATGGCCGTGGCCCAGGATGCAGGGCTGAAAACGCTGACCCAGGGCACGCTGAACTATCTGAACCGGCAGAACTACTCGTTCCCGCCCGATCACGGCGCGCGCCTGGTGACGATGATCCTGAACGATGACACCCTGCGCGCCGATTGGGCCGCCGAGCTGGAAGAGGTCCGCCTGTCCATGCTGGGGCTGCGTCAGCAAATGGCGGATGAGTTGCAAAAACTGTCGGGCTCGGATCGGTTTGGATTCATTGCGCAGCACCGGGGCATGTTCTCGCGTCTGGGGGCCTCGGCCGAGATGGTCGAACGCCTGCGCGCCGAGCACGCGATCTATATGGTTGGCGATTCGCGCCTGAATATTGCCGGCCTGAACGCGCAAACCGTGCCAATTCTGGCCAAAGCGATCGTCGACACAGGGATTTGATCGCAGATCCATTCAGAACTGGGCAAGAGCGGGCCATTTGGTCCGCTCTTTCCATCTAGGGGCTTGTCTGGCGGCGGTCTTGTGATCATATGGGGCACGCTAATGTTATTCTATTTCGACCTACTGTCTCCCGTTTTTGCGGCGTTCAGTCTTCGATCCAGACCGACTACGCCGGGCAGCCGCACCACCGCGGGCTGCAATAAACAGGAGAATACGGATATGGCCACTGGCACCGTAAAATGGTTCAACACCACCAAAGGTTACGGGTTCATCGCGCCCGATGGCGGCAGCAAAGATGTCTTCGTGCACATCTCGGCAGTCGAGCGTTCGGGTCTGACCGGCCTGCAAGACGGTCAGAAAGTCAGCTTTGAGCTGCAAGCAGGCCGTGATGGCCGCGAATCGGCGATCAACCTGTCGGTCGAGTAATCCGACCCCTTGCTAAGAAAAACGGCGCGGCCCCTGGGGCCGCGTTTTGCGTTTCTACGACGGGGTAGAACAGGGGACAGGGCAGAACAGGGTGCAGGTGCGAAAAAGCCCGCCGGATCGGGCGGGCTTTGGGCTGAGATCGGTCAGATCAGGCCTGCGTGCTGCATGGCCGCGTCGATCTGGGCCTTGGTGCTGTCCAGCAGGCCGGTCAACGGCAGGCGAACCTCTTCGCTGCACAGGTCCAGCTTGGACATGGCGTATTTGACGCCAACCAGGCCGGGCTCGACAAAGATCGCTTCGTGCAGGGGCATCAGTTTGTCCTGATATTCCAGCGCCTTGGCATAATCCCCGGCCAGCGTTGCCGCCTGGAACTCGGCGCACAGGCGCGGCGCGACATTCGCGGTAACCGAGATGCAGCCAACCCCGCCATGGGCATTGAACCCCAGCGCGGTGCCATCCTCGCCGGACAGCTGGCAGAAATCGGAGCCGCAGGTGCGGCGTTGCTGGCTGACGCGGTTCAGATCGCCTGTGGCATCCTTCACCCCCACGATCCGAGGCAGTTGCGCCAGCGCGCCCATCGTATCCGGCGTCATATCAATGATCGAGCGACCGGGGATATTGTAGATGATGATCGGCAGCGCACAGCAATCATGCAGCGCGGTATAATGCGCGATCAGGCCGCGTTGCGTGGGTTTGTTGTAATAAGGCGTCACGACCAGCGCGGCATCGGCGCCGACTTTCTCGGCGTGTTGGATCAGGCGAATGCCTTCCAGCGTGTTGTTGCTGCCGGCACCGGCAATCACGGGCACGCGGCCGGCTGCGGCCTTGACGACCTCTTCGATGACGATCTCGTGCTCGCGGTGGGTCAGGGTGGGGCTTTCGCCGGTGGTGCCGACGGGCACGAACCCGTTGGTGCCTTCCCCGATATGCCATTCGATCAGCTTCTTGAGCGTCTCCAGATCCAGCTCGCCGTTCTTGAACGGCGTGACCAGGGCAGGAAATGACCCTTTAAACATGACACGCTCCTTTCGTGTTAAGGCGGGTAGAGACCCGGAGAAAATTTATGCACCCCGGCAGAACGCCGCTGACCTGCCATCTTCGTGATTTGCAGGCACGCAGGTGCACAATTAAGCTGCGGTTGCATATCCTTTGTTCCTTTGGAAAGGCAAGAGATGTTCCGTAGTTTTGCCTTGATTTTGGTAATTTGTCTGAACGCAGCCGGGCTGCACGCAGCCGGCCCCAGCCCCGAGGCCAGCGCGATTTCCGCCGCCCGTGCCGGAAACTGGGACACTGCGGCGCGACTGGCAGCGCGCGCGGGGCCCGTGGGGTCGGATCTGCTGGTCTGGATGCGGCTGCGGTCTGGCCAGGGCAGTTTTGCAGAGGTGCAGGAGTTTCTGGCGCTGCATCCGGATTGGCCTGGTCTGCACCGGATGCGCAAACGGGCCGAAGCCCAGCTGGAAACCGTGCCCCCCGCGCAGATCGCAGCCTTTTTTGCCAGCCAGCGCCCTCAGACCGGGGCCGGAGTTCTGGCCTATGCGCGGGCGCTTTTTGCGCTTGGCCGGGCAGAGGCAGCCCAGGCTGAACTGGTGCGGGCCTGGCGGACAATGGATCTGGACGAAACCAGCCACGAGGCGTTGACGGCGGCCTATGGCACGCATCTGGCGCCGCATCATCAGGCGCGGATGGACATGGCGTTGTGGCGCGGGCTGCGCGGGGATGCGCAGCAAATGCAGTCTCTGGTAGGCGAGGACTGGAACAAGCTGGCCGCCGCCAGACGCGGCCTGCGCAGTCAGGCCCGGAATGTTGACAGCCTGATCGAGGCGGTCCCCGCTGCGCTGCGGGACGATCCGGGCCTGGCCTATGAGCGGTTCCAGTGGCGGATACGCAAGGGGCGCACGGACGGTGCGCTGGACATTATTCTGCGTCGCAGCCAAGGCGCCAACACCCTGGGGCAGCCGCTAAGCTGGGCAGGCTGGCGACGGTATCTGGTGCGCGATCTGATGCGGGACGGGCGCTATGCCGAGGCCTATCAGGTGGCCTCGTTGCATCATACGCAGCCTGCGGACGGGTATGCCTATTCTGATCTGGAATGGTTGTCTGGCTATCTGTCGGTGCGGTTTCTGAACGCGCCCGAACGCGCCCTGGATCATTTCCAACGGTTCCGGGCCTCGGTTGAGACTCCGATTTCGCTGGGCCGTGCGGGGTATTGGATCGGCCGCGCCCAAGAGGCAATGGGCGATGCCGAGGGTGCTCGGGTGGCCTATGCCGAAGGGGCCGCATATCAGACCAGTTATTATGGCCTGCTTGCGGCGGAACGCGCTGGCGTGCCGTTCGATACCTCTCTGGCCGGGCGCGATCCGGTTCCGGATTGGCGTCAGGCTGCTTTTGTCGGATCGGATGTGTTTCAGGCCGGTCTTCTGGCGTTGAATGCAGGAGAATTGACACTGGCCGAGCAATTCCTGACCCATCTGGCCAGCACGCTGGAGCCTGAGGCGGCGGCGCAACTGGGCCAGGCGGCGATTGATTTGCAAGAGCCCCACCTTCAGGTCATGATCGCCAAGGCGGCGGCGAAACGGGGTATTACGCTGCCTGCGCCTTACTATGCGCTGCATCCGATGCAGCGGTTGGATTTGCCGGTTCCGATGGCGTTGGCTTTGTCCATTGCGCGCCGGGAAAGCGAGTTTGATCCGCAGGTTGTCAGTGGCGCGGGGGCGATGGGGTTGATGCAGTTGATGCCGGGGACGGCGGCTCAGGTGGCGGGTGAACTGGGGGTCAGCCACGAGCCCGGCAAAGTTCTGAGCGACTGGAGCTATAACGCGGTGCTGGGCAGCGCATACCTGGCCAGCCTGTCCGAGCGTTTTGGCGGAAATATCGTTTTGGTGTCAGCTGGTTATAACGCTGGCCCCAGTAGGCCGGACCAATGGATCGAGCGGTTCGGCGACCCACGGTCCTTGCGGGTGGATGTGGTGGATTGGGTCGAAATGATCCCGTTTACCGAGACGCAGAATTATGTGATGCGGGTGGCGGAATCGCTGCCGGTTTATCGGGCGCGGTTGGGGCTGGAGCCGCTGCCGCTGCCGTTCAGTCAGGAATTGGCAGGAAAGACGTTGCGCAGGCCTTGAGGCGCCCCTGTCCGGACGCCCACCCGCCCTCCCACGTCCGGACAGGGGCGGTTTCCCGTAATCCTTCGTTAAGCAGACTCGGTGCAGGATGTGCCTGATCGGGGTTGCGCCCGTGTATGCAGGCGAAGGCGGGGTGTCGATCTGTTCGTGCCGTGTTCAAAGGCTGGCTGTTGGGGCGAAGCCTTCGGGGATGTGGTTTCGGCCGGTCAGGATCAGTTCTGCCATGACCTCTCCGACTTTGGGGGCCATGCCAAAGCCGATCTTGAACCCGCCGTTGGCGATGAATGCGTCCGGGTGCAGGGGGTGCCTGCCCAGGACCGGCGCGCGCGAGCGTGATCGGGGGCGCACACCCGCCCAGCGTTCGATAATCGTGGCCTGCTGAAGCGCGGGCACGGCGGCAACTGCTCGTGCGATCACCTGATCCAGTTGCGCATCCGTTGTGTGCGGATCGTCAAACGCGCGCTCAGAGGTAGAGCCGATGGCAACCGTGCCATCTACATGGGGAACAACATGTACCGCATCCGCGAAAATCTGCGGGACGTTATGTGCAATGTCCAGGTGCAGCAAGGCCGCCTGCCCTTTCACCCCATTGCCAAAGCTTCGGTGGTGTGCGGCTGAGATCTCTTGCAGGTCTTGCACGCCGGTCGCCCAGAGAATACGGCCCTCGGGGTCCGCATCGGGGGTGATATGCCCGCCTTTGGCCGTGATGGCGGCGGCCAGCGCGGCGCAGGCCATCCGGGGGTGCATTCGGGCGGTCAGCGTATCGTGGATCAGCCAGCCTGAGGGGCTGTGCGGGGTCCAGTGCGCTGTCTTGTGCGGGGCCGCGTCCAAGGGGATCACCGTCCATTGCGCCTGGCCCTGCCACAGAGTTTGGGCCGTGCCGGCACGCGCGCGCGCCAGCGCTAACGCATGGGCATCTGCAATTGGTTGCAGCCGGCCGGTGCGCCCGTAACCGCTGTCTTTGCCGCCCGCTGCCGTAATCTCGGCCCACCAGCTTTGTGCCATCATCAGGCTTTCGAATTGGAATTGCTTCTTTTCGTTCCAATTCTCGGGGACATGTGGGGCCAGTGCCCCGACCAGCCCGCCGCTGCTGCCCGCGCCTGGCCCTGCCGGATCTATGACGCGTACCGTGGCCCCTTTTTTCAGGCAGCTCCAGGCGACGGACAGGCCGAAGATTCCCGCCCCGTAAATTGTCACATCTACCATTGCCATTCCCTCCGGGCCTCTGCATTCTCGGCGCGTTTCACACAGCTTCTAAGGGATCAGCGGATGCAAGACCAGCGCGCCGAACTGGAATGGCGGGACGGAGAGATTCCGGTTTCCACCCGATTTGATGACCCTTATTTCAGCCTGGATAACGGGCTGGCGGAAACGGCCTATGTTTTTCTGGATGGCAACGGGCTGCCGGGGCGGTTTCGGGATGGATTCCACATTGCCGAGCTGGGTTTCGGAACCGGGCTGAACCTGCTTGCGGCGGTGCGGTTGTGGCGTGAAAGCGGGCAGAGAGGTGTGCTGCATTTCACCACATTCGAGGCCTTCCCGATGTCCGCCGAGGAAATGATCCGCGCGCAGTGGGCCTTTCCCGAGATCGCCGATCTGGCCGCGGAATTCGCCCCTCATTGGCCAGCCGCCTCGCTGTCGCTGCCGGGGCTTGAATTCCGGATGATCCAAGGGGATGCGCGTCACAGCTTACCAGCCTGGAGCGGGCGCGCGGATGCGTGGTTTCTGGATGGGTTTTCGCCAGCAAAGAATCCCGAATTATGGGAAGAGTCCCTGATGGCTGAGGTCGGCGCCCATACCGCACCCCAGGGCACAGCGGCCACCTATACAGCGGCTGGATTCGTCCGTCGCGGGCTGCAAAATGCCGGTTTTGAGGTCGCCCGCCGGTCTGGATTCGGGCGAAAACGGCACATGACGGTCGCGCGAAAGGTTCCGGAATGACACAGGATAACACTCGTCTTGGTATTTGGCTGATGGTGGCCACGACCTTTGTTTTTGCGATGCAGGACGGGATCTCGCGGCATTTGGCGGGGGAATAT
This sequence comes from Youngimonas ophiurae (nom. illeg.), assembly GCF_049803795.1. NCBI lineage: Bacteria > Pseudomonadati > Pseudomonadota > Alphaproteobacteria > Rhodobacterales > Roseobacteraceae > Thalassovita > Youngimonas ophiurae (nom. illeg.). Next base: position 212,928 of record NZ_JBNAGJ010000002.1, on the reverse strand, counting down.
AACGTGCTGATGGTGGTGATGATCCGCTATTGGTTTTTCGCGGCTTTCGTTATGGCAATCGGTGCGCGTCAGGCGGGGGGGATCCGGCAGGCTGCGGCGACCGCGCAGCCGCTGCTACAGGCGTTTCGCGCCGTCCTGTTAGTGGCCGAGATTTGCGTTGCAATCTGGGGGTTTACCATTCTTGGACTGGTCGAAAGTCACGCTGTTTTTGCCTGCTATCCATTGCTGATTGCGGCCCTGTCCGGCCCCGTCCTGGGCGAGCGTGTCGGCTGGCGCAGGTGGGTGGCGATCGGCGTGGGGTTCATCGGGATTGTGATCATTCTGGAGCCGGGCTTCGGCGTGTTCCAGCCCGCTGCGATCATTCCGCTGGTCTCGGCGCTGATGTTCGCGGTTTACGGTTTGCTGACGCGTTTCGTGGCACGCAAGGACAGCTCAGCCACCAGTTTTTTCTGGACGGGCACGGTGGGTATGGTGGCGATGACGGCCGTCGGCGCCTGGTACTGGGAACCGATGAGCGCCCCCGATTGGATCTGGATGGTGGTGCTGTGCCTGACCGGAGCCCTGGGGCATTTCCTGCTGATCCGCTGCTACGAGGTGGCCGAGGCCAGCTCGGTGCAGCCATTTGCCTATTTGCAGCTGGTGTTCGCCTCGGTTCTGGGGATCGTCGCCTTCAACGAGGCGATCCGGCTGAACGTGATCCTGGGGGCGGCGCTGATCGTGGCTGCGGGGCTGTTTACCCTGTGGCGCGAACGTCAGGCCGCCTGAAGGTTCAGCGCTCGATTTCCGCACGCAGAGCCTGCATCTGCGCGGTAATTGCCGTCAGATACTGATCGTTTTCCAGCTGGCCAGCGCTGAATTCACGCGCGGCCCCCGCGATCATCACGAAGGGGCCGGCAATCAGCCGGGGCTGCAAAGGGGCTAGGCAGGCGCGCACCATATATTGCGCGGTCTCGCCGCCCGTGCGGCCCGCTGCGGCAGACATCAGCGCCAGGGGTTTGCCCTTTAGCACCGCGCCTTCGATACGGCTGACCCAGTCCAGAGCGTTTTTCAGCACGCCGGGGATGCCCTTGTTATATTCGGGTGAGGACAGGATGATCCCGTCGGCCTGCCTGATCTGATCGGCCAAAGTCTGAACAGAGGCGGGGATGCCCTGCGCGGCCTCCAGATCGCCATCGTAAAGCGGCAGGTTCAGGTCGGCCTCGGTCACGGTGGCGGGGCCAAAGGCCCGCACGGCCTGAGCAATCAGCTGGCGGTTATAGCTGCCCGCGCGCAGAGCGCCGGAAATCGTCAGAAGGGTAGGGGTGCTCATGTTGCTCCTCTTTGTTCAGAAAAAAAACGCCCCGGCCCGGTAGGGACGAGGCGTTTCGGGATGAAACCGAGTATGGATCAATTCGGCAGGATGACAATCTCGACCCGGCGGTTCTGGGCTCGTCCGCTGGCCTCTAGATTCGAGGCAATGGGCGCATCTTCGCCCCGGCCGATGGTCTGCACGCGGCCCGCGCGAACGCCTGCGCTGATCAGAATGTCGGCCACGGCACCGGCGCGGCGTTGGCTCAGATCCTGATTATACGCGGCCGAGCCGGTGTTGTCGGTATGGCCCACAACCTGCACGGTGGTGTCAGGATAACGGTTCAGGCTTAGCGCCACGGTCTGGATGTCATCACGCAGCCCGGACTGCACATAGGTGCTGTCGGTGGCGAACAGGATGTCCTGCGGCATGGTCACGATCAGCCGGTCGCCGGTGTTCTGAATGCCGACATTGCCGTCCAGATCCTGGCGCAGCTCGGCCTCTTGTTTGTCCAGATTGTTGCCGATGGCCGCGCCCACACCGGCACCGATGGCCGCACCGACGATGGCGCCTTTCTTTTCGTCCTTGGACACCATCGCCCCCGAGATCGCCCCCAGGAACCCGCCCAGCAAGGCACCCTCTTTGGCTTTGCGGTTCGGGTCCGTGCCGCCCAGATGCTCGGGGCTGGTGCAGGCGGTGGTCAGAAGAAGGGCCGAGCCGCTAAGAACGGCGATGGCTTTCGATGCTCGGATCATATTGTGCCTCATAGCTTTAGCTCCGCATAGGCGGACAGCCCTTATTATATGGGGAGGCCCGTCACGGTCTAAACATGTTTATGTGAACTTGCGCGGGATTTCGCGCATCTACCCGGCGTCAGCGCGGGCGGATTCATAGGCCAGAAGCGCGCGTTTCACCGGCAGACCCCAGTGATACCCGCCCAAGCCCCCCGATTTGCGCAAGGCCCGGTGACACGGGATCAGCCAGCTGACCGGATTACGCCCCACGGCGGTGCCCACGGCGCGCACGGCCCTGGGATTGCCGATGCTTTGGGCGATTTCCGAATAGGTGGTGACATGGCCCGAGGGGATTTGCAGCAGCGCCTCCCATACTTTGATCTGAAAGGGCGCGCCGATCATGTGCAGTGCGGTTTCGCCTTTTTGCGCAAAGGCCGTATCGACCCAGGGTTTCAGGTGCATCGGGTCTTCGGTAAATGTCGCCTTGGGCCAGCGGCTGACCATATCCTGCATGGCGGCCTCGGTGCCGGTTTCGGCGGCAAAGGCCAGCCCGCACAGCCCGCGATCGGTGCCCATCACCAGAGTCAGATCGAAGGGGCTGTCGAACCAGCCCCAATAGACGGTGACGCCGTCCCCTGCGCGGGCGTAATCGCCGGGGCTCATGGCCTCCCATCTTATGAACAGATCATGCAGGCGGCCGTTGCCGGACAGGCCCACAGAATGGCTGACCTGAAGCGTCGTCATGTTCTGCTGCAACAGCGCCTTGGCGTGGTCCAGCGTCAGATATTGCTGATAGCGCTTGGGCGATACGCCGACCCATTGGGAAAACAGACGTTGAAAATGCGCGGGGCTCATGTCCATTTTCGCGGCCAGATCGGCCAGGGACAGGCCCGGCTGCGCGTCGATCAGATCCAACGCGCGGCGCATGACCTGATAATGATACCCCGCTTCCATATGCGACATGTCTCGTCCTTTCCTTTGGCGCGACGATACCGCCACGTCCAGGCCATATCGACCCGAAACTTGCGGGAAAGGCTTGAGCGGCGCGGCGCTCCGGGGCATAGGTGGGCGCATGGCAAAACAGCTTGATTATCATACGATCCGCGAGATCTTCGCCCGCTTTCAGGCCAGCGAACCCGAACCCAAGGGCGAGCTGGACCATGTGAACGCCTATACGCTGGTGGTGGCGGTGGCCCTGTCGGCGCAGGCCACGGATAAGGGCGTGAACAAGGCCACGTCCAAGCTGTTCAAAATCGCCGACACGCCGCAGAAAATGCTGGATCTGGGCGAAGAGCAGCTGGTCGAACATATCAAGACCATCGGCCTGTATCGCAACAAAGCCAAGAACGTGATGAAAATGGCCCGCATCCTGGTGGATGAGTATGGCGGCGAGGTTCCCAATTCCCGCGCGGCTCTGGAATCGCTGCCCGGCGTGGGGCGCAAGACGGCCAATGTGGTGCTGAACATGTGGTGGCACTACCCCGCGCAGGCCGTGGACACGCATATTTTCCGGTTCGGCAATCGCTCGGGCGTGTGCCCAGGCAAGGATGTGGTGGCCGTGGAACGCGCGATCGAGGATAACATCCCCGTCGATTTTCAGCAGCACGCCCATCACTGGATGATCCTGCACGGGCGCTATACCTGCGTCGCCCGCAAACCCAAATGCAACGCCTGCCTGATCCGCGATCTGTGCATGTATGAGGACAAAACCCCATGACTTCTCCCGCGAAAAAATACCAGGTCGTCGGCATCGGAAACGCTGTTGTGGACGTGCTTAGCCAGGCCGATGACAGTTTTCTGGATCTGATGGGCATTCAGAAAGGCATCATGCAACTGGTAGAACGCGAACGCGGAGAGATGCTGTATGGCGCGATGACGAAGCGGGTGCAGGCGCCGGGCGGGTCCGTAGCCAACACGCTGGCAGGGCTGGGAAATCTGGGGCTTAAAACCGGCTTTATCGGCCGTGTGCAGGATGACGCTCTGGGCCGGTTCTATGCGGATTCGATGGCCAATGGCGGCACGGATTTTGTCAATGCCCCGGTAACGGGAGGCGAGCTGCCAACCTCGCGCTCGATGATTTTTGTGTCGCCGGATGGTGAACGCTCGATGAATACCTATCTGGGCATCTCGTCCGAGCTGGGGCCCGATGACGTGTCCGATACCGTGGCCGGCCAGGCCGAGGTGCTGTTCCTTGAAGGCTATCTTTACGACAAACCCAAGGGCAAACAGGCCTTCGAACGCGCGGCCAAACTGTGTCGCGATGCTGGGGGCAAGGCCGGGATCGCCCTGTCCGATCCGTTCTGCGTGGAACGTCACCGCGATGATTTCCGACGTCTGGTCAAGGACTTGGACTATGTGATCGGCAATCAGCACGAATGGGAATCGCTGTACCAAACGGATCTGAGCAGCGCTTTGGAACAGGCCGCGCAGGATGCGGGCACCGTGGTTTGTACCCGGTCGGGCCATGATGTGGTGCTGGTGCGCGGCGAAGAAGAGGCCGTGGTCCCGGTGACAGAAATCACCCCCGTAGATGCCACCGGAGCAGGCGATCAATTCGCCGCCGGGTTCCTGTATGGCTATGCAACGGGTGCCTCGCTGGAGGTGGCGGGCCGCATGGGCTGCATCGCCGCCGCCGAGGTTATCAGCCATATGGGCGCCCGCCCCGAGACCGATTTGCAGGCGCTGTTCCGTCAGGCCGGGGTGCTGTGATCAGCCCCCCAGTTTGGCGTGGACCTCGTGCAGGTCGATCTCACCGATAGGCATTTTATTCCCTGGGTTTTCAAAGTCATAGCGGAACAGATCGAAGTCGGATTTATAGATCTCGTACATCAGATGCATGGACAGATCGTCAAAATAATCCTCGACCGGATGGGCGCGTTTGGGCCCGTGCCCTTCGGATTCATTGAAGCGCGGAATGTCTGTCAGAGACACTTTGTGCGGTGTTTCGATGTTGTCCAGAACGGTTTGCATCCCGTCGTTGAACTTCTCGGTCCAGAAGATGTGATCATAGGTGCCGCCGTTCATCACATAGGTCGATACATGTCCCGAAACGGCTGACCAGTGGATGTCGGGATCCATCGGTTTACGGAAGCGGATGGTATCGCGGACGAACAGCAAAAACCGGCGGAAGCTGCGAATCTGGTCGAACTCTTCTTTGCCTTCGGGGCCGCCCACCTCGATTCCGTATTTCTGAATCAGCAGCGGCACCAGATTCCCGCGATAGCGTTTGCCATTGCGCTGAATGCCGCAGATCTTATCGAAAAACGAGCTGAGCACCCGCGTATAGGGATTGCGCACACAGGTGAACGCATAGGACGAATGATCGCGCACCGTCCGTTCGATCACCGGCTGGCTGTGTTCGAACGCCCATTTATGCATACCTGACTGGGCGTCATGAATGTCGCCGTCAAAGAACGTACCGTGGTCCGAATAGAACATGATCTGCCCGATGGTCGAGCACGCGCATTTTGGAACCACCCGATAGATGACACTTTCGCTTTCTGTCATCCAGGTGCCTGGAAAACCCATTGAATCTGCCTCCAATTTCAGGCGATTACCACACAGGATGCCTTAATTTTACGTTTATTATCCAAAGATAGTAGCGAAGGTAACCCGCGGTCAATCTAACGTAAGGTAGAAGCCTTGGAAACACCTGTGGAAAATACGGCAGCCATGGTTCCCACAGGTTCAATTGCCGCCTAATATGCAGAAAAACAAGTAGCGGAGCAGCGCCTCTTTCATGGCAACAATTGCCTTCATCCTTCTGTGTCACAAGGACCCGGACGCCATCATCCAGCAGGCCGAACGTCTGACGGCGGTTGGGGATTATATGTCGATTCACTTCGACGGGCGGGCCTCGGATGCCGATTACGAAAAGATCCAGACCGCGCTGAAGGACAACCCAAACGTGACCTTCGCCCATAAACGCATCAAATGCGGCTGGGGCGAATGGAGCCTGGTGCAGGCCACGCTGAATGCTGTCGAAAGTGCCGTGCAGGCCTTTCCGCGGGCCACGCATTTCATGATGGTCTCGGGCGATTGCATGGCGATCAAATCCGCCGAATTCGCCCATGATTTTCTGGATGCGGACGATTGCGACTATATCGAAAGCTTCGATTTTTTCGAAAGCGACTGGATCAAGACCGGCATGAAAGAGGACCGCCTGATCTATCGCCACTATCTGAACGAACGCAAACATAAGCGGCTGTTCTACGGGATGCTGAATGCGCAGCGCAAACTGGGCCTGAAACGCCCCATCCCCGAGGATATTCAGGTTCAGATCGGCAGCCAGTGGTGGTGCCTGCGCCGCCGCACGATCGAGTGGATTCTGGATTTCACCCGCAATCGCCCCGATGTGATGAAATTCTTCCGCACCACATGGATTCCGGACGAAACCTTCTTTCAGACACTGGTCCGTCACCTGGTTCCGGAAACCGAAATCCGCACACGAACGCTGACATTCCTGATGTTCACCGACTACGGTATGCCGGTGAATTTCTATAACGATCACTATGACTTGCTGCTTAGCCAGGACTTCTTGTTTGCGCGCAAAATCAGCCCCGAGGCGCATGAGCTCAAAGAACGTCTGGGCGATCTCTATGCCGCTAAAGGGGCCGAGTTCAAAATCTCGAACGAAGGCCAGAGCCTGTTCGCCTTTCTGGTCGGGCGCGGCCGGATCGGGCGCCGCTTTGGGATGCGCTTTTGGGAAACCGAAAGCACACTGGGCCGCGAGCGCGAACTGCTAATCCTCATCTGCAAGAAATGGCACGTCGCCAAGCGCCTGCTGGGGCTGATCAAACATTCTGCGGACATTCCGTCGATTGAATATCTGTTCAACGAAGAGGACACGCTTCTGCCCGATCTGGGGGGGATTCAGGCCACTTTGCCCAAACGGATGCGGCACCAACGGGCGCTGATGCGGATGCTGTTTGATTATTTCGCCACGAACCGGCTGATCATCTGCGTGGATCCGGCAAACCTGGATCTGCTACGCGATTTCGCCGGCGACCGCTCTGTCACGCGCATGCTGGAAATCCAATGCGAATTCACCGATGATTTTCTGGTCGGCCACGCCATGCGGATCGGCTTGGCGGGTGAGCATACCTCAGACGAAACCTGGGAGCGGCTCCTGCCCACGATCCGGCAGGATATCGTCTATGAAAGCGACGCGATCCGAGACGCCGAATTCGAGCACCACACCCGCCTGCGCGAGACGGCAAGCCTAGCAGAAAACGCAGCCGCCTTGGCGCAATTCCTGTCCTTTCCGGAAGAGCAAGCCACTGAAATTCTGAACGTGGACTACTTGTTTTCCGACTAGCCTCTCCCCTCATCCAGCCCGTGTATTCCGCTCTGTTGGAATTTGAGTATTTTTATCAAAAAGAAGCGGAAAGGCGCTGTTAACTTTTATCTGCGACAAGTGCCGTACGGTACAGGCTGGAGAGCCGATGACCGTTCAGGAAGAAGCGGCCCCGTTCTCAACCCGGAAACGGCGGGGGAACGGGGCTATGCAGCCCGTTTCTTGCTGATCCAAATACTCACTGAGATGCCCGAGCGGCTGGGCGGAGAATCAGTGGGCCTCGGCCCAGTTCAGACCTTGGCCAGCGTCAACAGTCAGGGGCACGGAGAGCTTAAGAGCAGGGTCTGCGGCGCTTTCCATCACTTCGCGGGCGCGTGAGATGATGATCTCAGCGTGGTCGGCCTCGACCTCGAACAGTAGTTCGTCATGTACTTGCAGCAGCATTTTTGCAGGCAGGTCGGTGATGGCGCTTTCCATTCGGATCATGGCGCGGCGGATCACGTCGGCGGCGGTGCCTTGGATCGGGGCGTTGATCGCGGCGCGTTTGGCAAAGCCCGCGCCGGGGCCTTTGGCGTTGATTTCGGGCGTGTGGATTTTGCGGCCGAACATGGTTTGGACATAGCCGTGGTCTTTGGCGAATTGCGTGGTTTCGTCCATGTAGCTGCGGATGCCGGGGAAGCGCTCGAAATAGCGGTCGATGAAGCCTTGGGCTTCGGCCCGCGGAATGCGCAGGTTGCGGGCCAGGCCGAAGCCCGAGATGCCGTAGATCACGCCGAAGTTGATCGCCTTGGCGCGGCGTCGGATGTCCGGAGTCATCTGATCCAGCGGGACGTCGAACATCTCAGAGGCGGTCATGGCGTGAATGTCCAGCCCGTCCTTGAAGGCCTGTTTCAGCGCGTCGATGCCGGCCATCTCGGCCAGGATGCGCAGCTCGATTTGCGAGTAGTCGAGCGACAGCAGAAGCTTGCCTTCTTCCGCGACAAAGGCCTCGCGGATGCGGCGGCCTTCCTCGGAGCGGACAGGGATGTTTTGCAGGTTTGGATCGGTCGAGGCCAGGCGCCCGGTGTTCGCGCCGGTCTGCACATAAGACGTATGAACGCGGCCGGTGTCGGGGTTGATGTGGTCTTGCAGCGCGTCCGTGTAGGTGGATTTCAGTTTCTGCAACTGGCGGTAATCCAGCACGCGGGCGGCGAAATCATGCTCGGTTGCCAGGTCTTCCAACGTGGTGGCGGGGGTGGACCACTGGCCGGTCTTGGTTTTCTTGCCGCCCTCCAGGCCCATTTCCTCGAACAGGATTTTGCCCACTTGCGCGGGGGACTGGACGTTGAATTCGTGCCCGGCCAGCTCATACAGCTCGGCCTCGTACCCCGCCATTTTCTGGGCAAAGGCGTTGGACATGCGCGACAGGGTATCGCGGTCAACCTTGATGCCGTGCATCTCCATACGGGCCAGTACGGGCGACAGGGGCCGTTCCAGCGTTTCATAGACGGTGGTGACGCGGGTCTGATGCAGCTGGGGTTTGAACAATTGCCACAGGCGCAGGGTGATGTCGGCATCCTCGGCCGCGTATTTCACGGCGTCCTCTATGGGAACGCGGTCAAAGGTAATGGCGGATTTTCCCGTCCCCAGCAGGGACTTGATCGAGATCGGGGTGTGGCTCAGATAGCGTTCGGCCAGCGCATCCATCCCGTGGCCATGCAGCCCGGCATTCATCGCATAGGACATCAGCATCGTGTCGTCATAGGGGGCGACAGTGACGCCGTAGCGGGCGAAAATCTTGGCGTCGTATTTCATGTTCTGACCGATTTTCATCACCGAGGGATCGGCCAGAAGCGGTGCCAGCATGTCCAGCGCCTGCTGCACGGGCATCTGCCCCTCGGCCAGGTTGTCCGAGCCAAACAGATCGTCCGAGCCATCCTTGTGCGTCAGCGGAATATAGCAGGCCGTACCGGGGTCAACGCACAGGGAAATCCCCACCAGATCGACGCGCATTTCGTCCAGCCCCGTGGTTTCCGTGTCCACGGCGATATGGCCGCGTTCATAGGCGCGATCAATCCATTTTTGCAGGGCGGCCGCATCGCGCAGGCATTCGTATTCCTCGGGCTTGAACGGGAGGGCCGCGGGCGTATCGGCCGTGCCCGGCTCGGCCCCGGCAGGGTCCGTATCCACAACCGCCGGAGCCTCGGCCCCCAGTTGATCGGCCACGCGTTTCAGCAGCGTCCGGAACTCCATTTCGGCCAGGAACGGCAGCAGCACGCCCGGCTCGGGCTCGCGAACCTCAAGATCGTCCAGGGTGAAACCCAGCTCCATCGCGCAATCCAGCTGCACCAGTTGCTTGGACAGCTCGATCTGCGCGCGCTTTTCCATCAGAGTCTGCCGGCGCTTGGGTTGCTTGATCTCTTCGGCGCGGTCCAGCAGAGTTTCCAGATCGCCAAATTCGTTGATCAGCAGCGCGGCTGTCTTGATCCCGATCCCCGGCGCCCCCGGCACGTTATCCACGCTGTCCCCGGCCAAGGCCTGCACATCCACCACGCGCTCGGGACCCACGCCGAATTTCTCTACCACGCCGTCAGAATCGATGCGCTTGTTCTTCATCGCATCCAGCATTTCCACGCCGCCGCCCACCAGCTGCATCAGATCCTTGTCCGAGCTGATGATCGTCACCCGCCCGCCCGCATCGCGCGCCTGACAGGACAGGGTGGCGATGATGTCATCGGCCTCGAAGCCTTCGATCTCCTTGCAGGCGATATTGAACGCCTCGGTCGCCCGCCGCGTCAATGGGAACTGAGGCACCAGATCTTCGGGCGCGGGCGGCCGGTTGGCCTTGTACTGATCATACAGATCGTTACGGAAACTCTTGCCCGAATAATCGAAAATCACCGCCACATGGGTGGGCGCATCCGGGCCGGTGTTGGCCTCCACATATTTGTGGATCATGTTGCAGAACCCGGCAACGGCCCCAATCGGCAGCCCGTCCGATTTCCGCGTCAAAGGCGGCAGCGCATGATAGGCCCGAAAAATAAACGCCGAGCCGTCAATCAAATGAAGATGGCACCCTTTTCCAAATTGCATGACGGCTCCCTTCCTGCGCTGCCCGCTCTTTTTGCCACGCAAATCGGGGCGCGACCAGCCCGCCGGGCACGCCCTTGTGTTTCTTCTTGATGAAAATACTCAAATCCCGACCGCGCGGCCCTGCGCAGCCCCGGCGTTCAGGCGGCGTCCGCGCCTTTCAGCACGTATTTGGCATCGCAATAGGGGCATTCGACATAGCCGGTCTCGGCAGGGATGGTCAGCCAGACGCGAGGATGGCCCAGGGCACCTTCGCCGCCGTCACAGGCGATCTTGGTTTTCTCGACAATCTTGGTTTCGGGCGCTTGCGTCGTCATTGGGGCTGTTTCCTTTTGGCTGCAAAACAACTAGGTCCAGTTATGAGCGATAGGACGAGCAGGGGCAAGAGCACCATGAGCGGCAACGCAATTGAAATCCGGGGTTTGCGCAAGGTTTACGGCGGCGCCAAGGGCCAGCCGCGCAAAGAGGCGCTGAAAGGCGTCGATCTGGACATCCCGCGCGGGTCGGTTTTCGGGCTTTTGGGGCCCAATGGGGCCGGCAAATCCACCATGATCAACATCCTGGCGGGGCTGGTGGTGAAATCTGCGGGCTCTGTCAAAATCTGGGGCTTTGATCAGGACGTGAACCCGCGCCAGAGCCGCGCCTCGATCGGGGTGATGCCACAAGAGCTGAACCTGGATCCGTTCTTTACCCCGCGCGGCGCGCTGGAGGTGCAGGCGGGCCTGTATGGTGTGCCCAAATCTCAGCGCCGCAGCGATGAAATCCTGCGTCTGGTCGGGCTGGAGGACAAGGCCGAGGCCTACGCCCGCACCCTGTCGGGCGGGATGCGGCGGCGCCTTCTGCTGGGTAAGGCTCTGGTCCATCACCCGCATATTCTGGTGCTGGATGAACCCACCGCGGGCGTGGACATCGAGCTGCGCCAAATGCTGTGGGAAAACGTGCGGATGCTGAATCAGCAGGGCATGACCATCATCCTGACCACGCACTATCTGGAAGAAGCCGAAGAGATGTGCGACCAGATCGCCATCATTAACCAAGGCGAATTGGTAGCGCGCGACAGCACGGCCAATCTGCTGGGCAGTATCGACGCCAAGACAATGGTTGTTCTGCCCGAGGACACGCCCGCCGCGCTGCCTCGGGCCGAGGGGATCGAGGTCAGCACCCGCGCGGACGGGACCATCGCGCTGAGCTATCACGCAAACCAGACCAGCGCGGAACATGTGCTGGAATCGGTGCGCGCCGCCGGTATCCGCATTCGGGACGTCAAAACCGAAGAGGCCGATCTGGAAGATGTTTTCCTGCAACTGACCCGTAACCGTTAGAGGCCCGCCATGCCGCATGATCACAGTCATCACCACCACGCCGATCTGGACAGCGGAGACAAGCGTGTGGTCTGGGCGGTTGTGGTCAATATCCTGCTGACGGTGGCGCAGATCGTGGCCGGGGTTGTCTCGGGGTCTTTGGCGCTGATCGCGGATGCCATCCACAATCTGTCGGATGCGCTGTCTTTGGTGATTGCCTTTGCCGCGCGCCGGATCGGCAAACGCCCGGCCGATGCGCGGATGACCTTCGGTTATGGCCGAGCCGAGGTGGTGGCCGCGCTGGTCAACTATACCACGCTGATCGTGGTCGCGATCTATCTGGCCGCCGAAGGAATCGAGCGGCTGTTCAACCCGCAGCAGGTTGAAGGCTGGATTGTCGTTGTCGTCGCGGGGCTGGCGCTGGTGATCGACACGGTGACCGCTTTGCTGATCATGCGGCTCAGCCGGGACAGCGCCAATATGCGGGCCGCGTTTTTGCACAATGTGGCGGACGCGCTGGGATCGGTTGCGGTCATTGTGGGGGGTACGCTGATCCTGCTCTATGACTGGCGTCTGGTGGATCCGATCGTGACGCTGCTGATTGCCGGCTATATTCTGTGGCATTCGTGGCTGGGGGGGCTGCCGGTGATCCGTGTTCTGATGCTGGGCGCGCCCGAGGGCACGGATCTGAACGCGGTTCTCAGCGCGCTGCGCTCTGTGCCGGGGGTGGCGGATATTCACCATGTTCACCTGTGGCACATGCAGGAACATGAAACCGCGCTGGAGGCGCATGTGGTGCTGGATGGCTCGGTATCGGCAGAGCCGGTGAAACGCGCGGTCAAGGACCTGCTGCGCCGCCAGTTTGACGTCAGCCACTCTGTGCTGGAGCTTGAGGCCCCCGGCAGCGAATGCGCCGATGCCCAGGTGGTTGGGCACTGAAACGCCATGCTGCGACGCCGCGAAAGCCCTTGCACTTGGGGGCGAATTGCCCCTGTTTAAGGGGCTGTAGGATAAAATGGGTAGCCAGATGAACAACAAGCAAGACCGCCAACCGGGCCAATGGCTGGACGATGTTCTGGATGTCGAGCAGGTCGAACAGAACTATTTTCGCGGGATCGCAACGCCTCAGGGGCGGGGGCGGTCCTTTGGCGGGCAGGTGATCGGGCAGGCGTTGATGTCGGCGATCCGCACTGTTGGGGAGGAACGCCCCGTGCATTCCCTGCACGCTTATTTCATGCGTCCGGGCGATGCGACCCAGCCGGTTTTGTATCAGGTCGAACGGGACCGCGATGGCCGCAGCTTTGCCACGCGCCGGGTGATCGCGGTGCAGGCGGGCAAGCCGATCCTGAACCTGGCGGCCAGTTTCCATGGGACCGAGCCGGGCTATCATCACCAATACGACATGCCCGACGTGCCGGCCCCCGATGGCCTGAAGGCCGATTCCGAAGTGGGCGAGGAAATGGCCGATGAGCTGCCCGTGGATTTCCTGAAATGGCTGCGCTCGCCGCGTCCGATCGAGATGCGCCCCGTCGGTCTGCGCCCCCCCTATACCCGCGAAGAAATGCCCCCCAGCCACGCTATGTGGATGCGTCTGCGCGGCGGGTTTGGCGACGATCGGGCGATGCACCGGGCGGCGCTGGCCTATACCTCGGACTATGGGCTGCTGACGACCTGCATGTTGCCGTTTGGCAAGACTTTCACTGATCCTGAGATGCAATTCGCCAGCCTGGATCACGCGGTCTGGTTCCATGATGATTTCCGCATGGATGAATGGCTGCTCTATGTGATGGACAGCCCGTGGTCGGGCGGGGCGCGCGGGTTTAACCGCGGTCAGATTTTCACGCAGGATGGGCGGCTGGTGGCCTCGACGGCACAAGAGGGGCTGGTGCGCAATATCGAGTTCAAGGACTAGCCAGCCTGCCATCGGGGCGAAGCCGCCCTTCGCGTTGGCGCGAGGCATAGAAATCCCGCAAGGTCTGGCCGCGTTGCGGTTTGAAGCGCGGCCCCTCGCTAAGGTCGGTGATCCGGTCCAGCCGGAACGAGCGGAAATCCTGCCGCAGCTCGCACCATCCGGTCAGGGTCCAGACCGTACCCCAATACCACGCGCCCAATGGGCGGACGCGGCGGGTGCTATGCTGTTCTGACAGGTCCAGATAGGTCAGGTCCAGGCTGGTCTGAGTATTGGTGGCCCGTTCGATCTGATCCAGCCGTGCGCGTTCCAGCTCGCTCATGCGGGACATGTCGAAAGCGTGGACATGCACCTCGTTGGCGCGGGTGCGGGCGGTGTCGGGCAGCACGGCGTTGATCTTGACCAGGGCCTCTTCGGCGGCGGCGGCCATGTTGGCCCCGCCCCAGGCCCGGACCATCCGCGCCCCGGCCACAAGCGCGACAATTTCATCCTGCGTGAACATCAGCGGCGGCAGGTCATAGCCCTCGCGCATCAGATAGCCGACACCGGCCTCGCCCTCGATCGGCACGCCCGAGCCGATCAGATCGGCGATATCGCGATAAATCGTGCGCGGCGTCACCTCCAGTCGGTCTGCCAGCTGCGCAGCCGTCAGCAGCCGACCGCCCCTGAGATATTGAACAATCTGGAACAGGCGGTCGGCGCGGCGCATGGCTTAGTCCTTATACTGGAACAGCCCGATGGTGTTGCCGTCGGGATCGGCAGCATAGAAATACGAACCCGGCGGGATTTCAATATCGGGGCTTTGGACGGTGCCTCCGGCGGCGATCAGACGGGCGCGGGTGGCCTCAAGCGTGTCGGGCACATGCAGGTGGACGATATTGCCGGTGCCGGCGGGGGCGGGGGTGCCCTCGATCAGATGGCCCGAGATGCCCGGATCGCCCGCATAGCTGAACACGGCCATCGGCTGAGGCCCCATGTCGGTGGTGATGGTCATCTCGTTTTGCAGCAGCTGAGCATAGAAGGCCGTGGCTTTGTGCAGGTCGCGGACGCGGATTTCCGTCCAGACGACGGCATTGGTGGGGGCGAATGTCATTGTGGTCTCCATCAGGTTGTTGATGCAGAGGGTATGACACAGCCCTGCTGACAGCATCCTGTCAGCAGGTTTCATGCCGGGGTGGTTTTATCCAGTGCAGCCCGTCCGTGGTGCGCCCCGCGGGGAAGTATTCGCCGCTGACGTGGCCCACATAGCCCTGCGCGTCCAGCAGCGCGAAGAATTCTGGATAATCGAGCGCGCCAGTGCCCGGTTCGTGCCGCCCTTCGGCGCTGGCAATCTGGATGTGCCGTGCGCGGTGGCCGTGTTTTGCCCAGACGTTGGGCATGTCCGTGGTGATTTTATGGGCGTGGTAGGCGTCGAATTGCAGGGCTAGGTTGGGGGCATTGAGGTGGTCCAGAATCGCGGCGGCCTGATCAAAGTTATTGAGGAAATAGCCGGGCATGTCCTGAGGGTTGATCGGTTCGATCAGCAGGGACTGTCCGGGCGCGCGCTGCACGGCCCAGCGGAGATTTTGCAGATAGGTTGCGTGGGGCTCGGGGCCCTGGGCGAGGCCTGCCATGATGTGGATGTGATCGGGGTTTAGATGCGCGGCATAGTCGAGGGCGGTTTCGAAAGACGCCCGAAAATCGGAGCGGCGAGAGGGGAGGGCGGCCAGCCCCCTCTCTCCGGCGGACCAGTCGGGGGCGGGGGTGTTGATGAGGACGAGGCGCAGATGTGCGTCTGTCAGGGCCTTGGCCAGATCGGCGGCGGGGGCGTCATAGGGGATCAGCAGCTCGACCGTGTCGAAGCCCGCGCGGCGGGCCGCGTCGAAGCGATCGAGCAGGGGGAGCTCGGTGAACAGAAGGGTCAGATTTGCGGCGAAGTTTGGCATGTGTGGATGTGGGGGATCGCCCCCCTCGGGCAGCGCCCACCCACCCTCCCTGCTGCCCTCGGGGGGCGATGGGCGGTCAGGTAAGCTCAGCGGAGGGAATGATGGGGAAGAACTGACCGCCCGACCAGAGGCCGAACCAGTCGGTCCCATCGACGGGGTGGTGGGCCCCCAGATCGACAAGGCGGTAGAAGCTTTTGCGATCAATCAGCGCTTCGAGATTGGCGCGGACAAGGACGTAGGGCGAGGGCTCGCCCGTGTCGGGGTCGCGGGTGACGCGGATCGGGGCATCGGGGCCGGCGGTGGTGTGATCGCCCACATTGGTGTGAAAGGTCAGGGTCTGGTCCGCGCCAGTGCCCGTGACGTCGAAATCGACGGCGACGAAGGGCGCGTCCTCGACCGTGATGCCGACTTTTTCGACCGGGGTGACCAGGAAATATTTATCATCGTCCTTGCGCAGGATGGTGGAAAACAGCCGCACCAGTTCGGGCCGCCCAAAGGGGGTGCCCAGATAAAACCAGGTGCCATCGCGGGCGATGCGAATGTCCAGATCGCCGCAAAAGGGCGGGTTCCACAGGTGGACGGGGGGCAGGCCTTTGCCTTTGGTGGCGGCTTTGGCCGAGGCAACAAGACTATTTGCCGATGGTTTCACGATCATTTGTTCGCTCATTGTTTTTGCCATTTCCCGTCAGCACGATACACTCTGAGTTGAGGATATAGTTTGCGCAGGAGTTTTGCCATGGCTGATCAGTTGACCGATCACAAGGATCTGCTGGCCCGGATCGAAAGCGTCGAGGAAAAGCTGGCCGAGGCAAAGGGCTCGATCACGCGGCGGTTCATCGGGCAGGAGCAGGTGGTCGATCTGACGCTATCGGCGCTGCTGTGCGGGGGGCACGGGTTGCTGATCGGCCTGCCGGGGCTGGGCAAAACGCGGCTGGTGGACACGCTGAGCACGGTGATGGGCCTGCATGGCAACCGCATTCAGTTCACGCCCGATCTGATGCCGGCGGATATCCTGGGCTCTGAGGTGCTGGAGACGGACGCAGACGGCAAGCGCGCGTTCCGATTCGTGCCGGGGCCGGTGTTCTGCCAGCTTCTGATGGCCGACGAGATCAACCGCGCCAGCCCGCGAACGCAATCGGCGCTGCTTCAGGCGATGCAGGAAAAACACATCACCGTTGCGGGCGAGGATCGTGTGCTGGGCACGCCCTTCCATGTGTTGGCCACGCAAAACCCGATTGAACAAGAGGGCACCTATCCGTTGCCCGAGGCGCAGCTGGACCGCTTTTTGGTGCAGATCGAGGTCAGCTATCCGGACCGCCAGACCGAGCGGGACATTCTGCTGGCCACCACCGGCGTATCCGAGGATGAGGCACACGAAGTATTCAGCGCCGCGCAATTGCTGGAGGCGCAGGAACTGCTGCGCCGGATGCCGGTGGGCGACAGCGTGGTCGAGGCGATCCTGGATCTGGTCCGCGCCTTCCGGCCCGAGGATGACAGCGCCGATGAGCGCGTGAAACAGACGGTCGCCTGGGGGCCGGGGCCGCGTGCGGCGCAGGCGCTGATGCTGACGGTGCGCGCGCGCGCGATGCTACAAGGACGGCTGGCCCCCTCGATCGAAGATGTGCGCGTTATGGCGCGTCCCGTCCTGTCGCACCGGATGGCGCTGAACTTTGCCGCGCGGGCGCGGGGCGACAGCCTGGCCGATCTGATCGACACGACGGCCTCGCGGATCACGCGGGTGGAGGCCGCTGCGTGAGCACGCCATCGCATCTCCGGGCGCGCGCCGAGGATCAGGCCGCGCGCCTGCCGCCGCTGCTGGCGCGTGCCGAGCATCTGGCGGGCACCGTCCTGCTGGGCGAACACGGGCGGCGGCGATCCGGGCTGGGCGATGATTTCTGGCAATACCGGCCCGTGCAGCCAGGGGACAGCCGGCGGATGATTGACTGGCGGCGCTCGGCGCGTGGGGATGCGCAATACGTACGCGAACGCGAATGGCAGATCGCCCAAAGCGTGATGTTATGGGTGGATCAGGCGGCCTCGATGCGGTTTGCGTCGGGCCAGGATCTGCCGCAAAAGGCGGATCGCGCCCGCCTTCTGGCGCTGGCGCTGGCGATTTTGCTGGTGCGGGGCGGCGAGCGGGTTGGCTTGACCGGCACCAACCTGCCTCCGCGTCGGGGCAACAATCAGATCCTGCGACTGGCCGAGTTTTTTAGCATCGACGCCGATGAGGATTACGCCCAGCCCGAAGCCCGCGCGATGATCCCTCATGCCCGTGCCGTGTTCATGTCCGATTTCATGGGCGATCTGGCCCCCGTGCGCGCCGCGCTGACCAAGGCCGCCGACCGCGGTGTGCGGGGGGTGCTGTTCCAGATCCTCGATCCCTCTGAGGAGGCTTTTCCGTTCACCGGCCGCACGATTTTCCAAAGCATGGGCGGAACGGTTGTGCATGAAACCCTGAAGGCGGGCGATCTGCGCGGGCGCTATTTGCAGCGTCTGGCCGCCCGCAAGGACGAGCTTTGGGCGCTGTGCCGCGCCACGGGCTGGCAGTTCCACACGCATCATTCGGATGACAGCGCGCAGGCCGCGCTGCTTTGGTTGTGGCAGGCCTTGAACCGGGGGACGGGCTGATGGTGTTGGGACCGATCGGATTCACCCTGCCCTGGCTGCTGTGGGGATTGGCCCTGTTGCCAGCCCTGTGGTTCATTTTGCGTGCCGTCCCGCCTGCGCCGATCCGGCGGCGCTTTCCTGGGGTGGCGCTGCTGCTGGGGCTGAAGGACGAAGACTCGATTTCCGACCGGACCCCCTGGTGGCTGCTGCTTCTGCGGATGCTGGCGGCGGCGGCTGTGATTGTGGGGCTGGCCGGCCCGGTCCTGAACCCCGAGCCCGAAAAGGTTACGGATGGCAGCCCCTTGCTGATCGTGATGGACGGTGGCTGGACCGGAGCGCAGGATTGGACGGTGCGCGCCCAGCAGGTGACTGGCTTCCTGACCGAGGCCGCCCGCGCGGGCCGCCCCGTTGCGCTGCTGCATCTCAGTGACCCCGAGCCGGTCCTTTTTCAAACGGCTGACGTTGTGCAGCAGCGCCTGCCCGGCCTGACCCCCAAAGCATGGGAGCCCGACCTACAGCGCATTCTGCCCGCGCTGGCCGAGGGCGATTTCCAGACTTACTGGCTGTCCGATGGGGCTGCCTGGCCAGGGCAGCAGGCGCTGCTACAAGCGCTGGAAAGCCACGGCGATGTGTCGGTGTACGAAAGCGGGCGGGCGGTGATCGGCCTGCGCCCTGCCACCTATCAGGATGGGGGGATTGTGCTGACGGCTGTGCGCTCGGTTCCTGGCGCCGAGAGAGAGCAGATCGCCCTGGCTCATGGGCGCGATCCAAATGGCACGCAGCGGGTGCTGGCGCAGGTGACCTTGTTGTTTCCCGCCGGCGGGACCGAAGCCAGCAATAGCCTGAATTTGCCTGCGGAATTGCGTGCGCGGATCACGCGGTTCGAACTACAAGGCCTGCGCTCGGCCGGGGCTGTTGCGCTGACAGACGACAGCCTGCGCCGCCGCGAGATCGCCCTGATCTCTGGCCGAGAGGATCGCGAAGGGCTGGAGCTGCTGGCCCCGATGCACTATCTGACGCAGGCGTTGAAACCCTCGGCGGATCTGCTGGACGGTCCTTTGCTGGAGCTGATCCCCGCCAATCCCGATGCGATCATTCTGGCCGATGTGGCCACCCTGTCCGACCCCGAGCAAGAGGCGCTTTTGGCCTGGGTTCAGGCGGGCGGCACGCTGGTGCGTTTCGCCGGGCCGCGCCTGGCCGCAAGCGAGGTAAGCCGCAGTGCCGAGGATCCTCTGATGCCCGTACGCCTGCGTACGGGTGGGCGCACCGTGGGCGGCGCCATGAGCTGGGGCAAGCCCAAAACGCTGGCTCCGTTCAGCGAAGGCAGCCCGTTCTATGGCCTGCCGATCCCCCCCGATGTCGAGATCTCGGCGCAGGTGATGGCGCAGCCCGATCCTACGTTGGCTGACCGCGTGGTCGCGCAGCTGAGCGATGGCACGCCGCTGGTGACACGCAAAGCGGTGGGCGAGGGGCAGGTGGTGCTGTTCCATGTCACCGCCAATGCCGAATGGAGCAGCCTGCCGCTCTCGGGGCTGTTCGTGCAGATGCTGGAACGTCTGTCCGTTGCCTCGAACCAGCAGTCCCCCGAGGCAAACGATCTGGAGGGTCTGACCTGGAAACCCACGCAAATTCTGGACGGTTTCGGCCGGTCCGAGGACGCAGGCACCTTGCCGGGGGTTGAGGGCGCGCAGCTGGTGCAGCCCGTGCTGGGCCCCGCGCTGCGCCCCGGCCTGTACCAGAGCGCCGACCGGCGCGTGGCGCTGAATGCGATGACGCCAGACCGCGTGCTGCATCCTTTCGCCTGGCCTGCGCATATTCCGGTGACGGGCATTGCGCGCCCTGATGAACTCCCGCTGAGCGGGTATGTCCTGGCGGCGGCGATCCTGCTGCTGCTGGCCGATGTGCTGGCGTCGCTGGCACTGTCGGGGCGGCTGATCGGGGCGCGGGCGTCGGCTGTGATTTTGGCCGGGTTGATGTTGCAGCCAACCTTCGGACAGGCGCAGGACGCCGAGGCGATCGCCGCCACATCCGAGGTGGTTCTGGCCTATGTGATCACCGGCGATACGCGTCAGGATGAGGTCTCGCAGGCGGGGATGCTGGGGCTGTCGGACGTGCTGTTTTTCCGCACCTCGGTCGAGCCGGCCTCGCCCATCGGGGTTAATCTGGAAACGGACGATCTGGCGTTTTTTCCGCTGATTTACTGGCCGGTCACGGCGGCGCAGGCGGTGCCGTCAGAGGAGGCCTATGCCAGGCTGAACCGCTATCTGCGTTCAGGCGGGATGATCGTGTTCGACACGCGGGATGCGGATATTGCGCGCTTCGGTTCGTCCAGCCCGATGGGGCGCAAGCTGCGGCAACTGGCGGCCCCGCTGGATATCCCTCCGCTAGAGCCGGTGCCCGCAGATCACGTCATGACCCGCGCGTTTTATCTGTTGCAGGATTTTCCGGGCCGGTTCAGCAGCCGCGATGTCTGGGTAGAGGCCGCCCCTCCGGGGGCCGAGAAGGTTGAGGGGATGCCCTTCCGCAATCTCAATGACGGGGTGACGCCGGTGGTGATCGGTGGCAATGACTGGGCCGCAGCCTGGGCGACGGACACGCGCGGCAATCCTCTGTATCCGGTCGGGCGCGGCTATAGCGGCGAACGTCAGCGCGAGCTGGCTTATCGCTTTGGTGTCAATCTGGTGATGCATGTGCTGACGGGGAATTACAAATCCGATCAGGTCCATGTGCCCGCCTTGCTGGACAGGTTGGGCCAATGAATTCAGTCGTTTTCGATCCGCTTCTGCCGTGGCCGGTTTTGGCCGTGCTGACTGTGCTGGTGATGCTGGCGGCGGGGATGGCGCTGTGGCGCGGGCTGGCGGGCTGGGCCTGGCGCGGCCTGGCGGGCGTTGTGATATTGGCGGCTCTGTCCGGCCCGTCACTGCGCAGCGAAGACCGTGGGGCCCTGTCCGATATCGTGTTGATGCTGGTGGATGGCTCGGCCAGTCAGCGCCTGGCGGACCGGCCCGGTCAGATGGCCAGCGCCGCCGACGGAATAGAGGCCCGCCTGCGCGCCCGCCCCAACACCGAACTACGCCGGATTGATCTGGGTGACGGCCCCGATGACAGCGGCACCCTGCTGATGAGCAAACTGGCCGAGGTTCTGGCACAAGAGCCCAGCGGGCGGATCGCGGGCATCATCGCGCTGACTGACGGGCAGGTGCATGACGTCGGGCGCGCGCCCGATTTGCCCGCGCCCTTCCATGTGTTGCTCTCCGGCCAGCCTGACGACTGGGACCGCCGCCTGGTGGTGGAAAACGCCCCGGCCTTTGCGATTCTGGGCGAGCCGATCACCCTGAAAATGCGGATCGAGGACATGGGGGCCGCCCCGGTGGGGGTGTCGCATACCGCGCTGGAGGTCTCGATTGATGGTGAAGAGCTGGGCCCTTTTCAGGTGCCCATCGGACGCCCGATTGAGCTGCCTCTGACGCTGGAACACGGGGGGATGAACGTGATCCGCTTTGCCCTGCCCCCAGCAGAGGGCGAGCTGACCGACCGCAACAACAGCGCCGTCATCCAGATCAACGGCGTCCGCGACAGGCTGCGCGTTCTGCTGGTCAGCGGCGAGCCTCATCCCGGTGGGCGTACCTGGCGGAACCTGCTGAAGTCTGACAGCTCGGTGGATCTGGTGCATTTCACCATCCTGCGCCCGCCCGAGAAACAGGACGGCGTGCCGGTGGACGAACTGTCCCTGATCGCTTTCCCGACCCGAGAGCTGTTCCTGGAAAAGATCGACGATTTCGACCTGATCATTTTCGATCGCTACAAGCGGCGGGGGATTTTGCCCTCGATCTATCTGGATAACGTGCGCAATTACGTGGAAAACGGGGGCGCGGTGCTGATTGCCGCGGGGCCGGATTTTGCCAGCGCGGATTCGATCTATCGGTCTCCTCTGGCGGCGGTGGTGCCGGCGGCGCCCTCGGCGCGGGTGATTGATATGGGATACCGCCCGGCGGTTACGGAACTGGGGCAGCGGCACCCGGTGACGGCTGGCCTGGCCCCCAAGGGCGAGGGCGACTGGGGCCGTTGGCTGCGCCAGATCGAGGTCGAGGCCAGCGCCGGAAACGTGGTCATGTCTGGCATCGAGGAAAAGCCCCTGCTGATTCTGGATCGGGTCGGCGAGGGACGTGTGGCCCTGCTGGCGTCCGATCAGGCCTGGCTGTGGGATCGCGGCTTTGAAGGTGGCGGCCCGCAGCTGGAATTGCTGCGCCGTCTGGCGCATTGGATGATGAAGGAGCCCGACCTGGAGGAAGAGGCGCTTTGGGCCGAACCCGTGGGGCAGAGGATGAAGATCATTCGCCGGTCGCTAAGCGAAGATGTGGGGCAGGTGACGGTGATCTCTCCGAGCGGGGCGCAGCAGGTTCTGCCCCTGACCGAAGTCAGCCCCGGCCGATTCGAGGCCGACTATACCGGCGCGGAAATCGGGCTGTATCGTCTGCTCAATGGCGAGAAAGAGGCGGTGATCGGCCTGGGCCCGTCAGCGCCCAAAGAGTTCGAAGCCACGATTGCCACCCCTGAAATTCTGTCCGAAACGGTGCAGGCGCAGCGCGGCGGGGCGCTGCCCGTCAGTGCCGGGCTGCCGCAGATCCGCGATATTCGTCCGGGGCGTCCGGCGGCGGGGCGTGGCTGGATCGGGCTGACGCCGCGCGATGCCTATGAGACTCTGGCGGTGACGCAGGTGCCTTTGCTGCCGGCCTGGCTGGTGGCGATCCTGGTGCTGTCGCTGACCCTGATGGGATGGCTGCGCGAGGGCCGGCGCTGATCATTTACGCAAGGGCACACTGGTCAGGCTTTCTGACCATCCATCCTCCGAGCACCGGGCCCGCAGAAAAACCTGGCTTGCGCCATCGGGGATCATCACATCGAACAGAGAGCGGGTAAATGGCTGCTCGTGTACATGGGGGTGCATCAATTCACGAAAACCCAGCCGGTTCCCGTCTGCATCCAGAACCGCCCAGCCATCGGCATAGTGATCCCAGCCGGTATCGGGATGCGACAGGGTGACCGTGATACGCCAGCCCATGCCAGAGCGCTGCGCCTCCACATGTTCGATTACGGGGTCATCCGCGCGCGCAGGGCCCGCGGCAAGGATCAGCAGCAATGGAAAAATACGGATCATACGGGCAGTCTAACACCGAAATCGCTAGCTGTCCGTTGACGTTCCCGTGTGGCCCATCCCATCGGTTGTCTCGATCAGGGCCGAGCGCGAGCGCGATGCAAATTCCCGGCGCCACAGCACCGCGCAGGTGATCATGATCGCGATCAGCAGCGGCGAGGCTCCGATCAGCCAGGCCGTGGATCCCAGGGCAAAATAGACCGAGCGCAACCCCTGATTATAGCTGCGGGCGGCGGTGATGTTGATCTCGCCTGCCTTGGCCGCGCGGGGCAGCGCGACGGGATCGGCGGGGTCATTCGGCACGGCCCCCATCAGCACCGCGCAATAGCCGAACAGCCGGTGCGACCACACGAATTTCAGGAAAGCGTTCGTTAGAAAGACCATCGTAATCAGGAGCTTAACCTCCCATACGAATTTGGGGTCGCGCGATATCGAAAGATCTTCGGCGATCCCGGCCAGTTGCTCGGCATTGCCAATCGCGGCCAGCACCCCACCGATTGCCAGCATCGAGGCCGAGGCAAAAAAGGACGTCCCCTGCCGCAGGGTCGCAAGCGTCTGCGCATCGAAAATCCGGGGCTGACGCGTCACCATCTGGCGCATCCATTCGCGCCGATAAGCGGCGATCAGCACCGATACTGACGGGCGTTTGGCGCGGGGGTGTTCGATCAGCCAGCCAATGCCGAACCAGGCCAGAAACAGCAGTCCGACAGCGGCAAGATCCAGCGGCGTGAACAGAGTAATGCGATCCGCCCAGGTCATTGTCAGAAGGGCTTGACCACGACGGCCCATAAGATGGCGATGGCGCCAAACACGCTGACCTCGTTGAAGATGCGCAGGAACAGTTCGGATTCGGCGAAAATGCCGGATTTCGCGCGGATCACCAGCCGTCCGGTCCAGACGTAGTGCAGTGCCAGCGCCGCCACCAGTGCCAGTTTCAGGTGAACCCAGGCCGGCCAGCCCAGATCATGCGCCAGCCACAGCCCGGTGCCGATGGCAATGACGCCCAGCCCGGCCGAGAACCGATACAGCCGGATCGTCAGATCGCCCAGCGGGCCGAATTCGTCCAGGCGGTCGTATTCACGCTTCCAGTAGATAAGCGCACGCGGCACTGCGAAGATCGAGGTCATCCACCCCATCACGCAGAGAATATGTATGATTTTCACCCATTCCATATGCCCTTGATGGCGCTAAGGCGGCCTCAGCGCAAGATGTCGCGGGGTCTGGGGCGGAAAAGAATTGCGCTGCGCATTGTTTTGGTTATATTTATTTACCAATTTAGGAGGGTAGCCATGCAAATGCCGACGCCAGACCCGTCTGTACTGAAAAACAAGGCTCAATTGGTCAGCCGATTGCGCCAGGTGCTGCCCGAGGGCGCGGTGATCCACGAAGAGGCCGAAACCCGTGCCTATGAATGTGACGCGCTGACCGCTTATAAATGTCCGCCATTGTGCGCCGTGTTGCCGTCATCCACGCAAGAGGTTTCAGACGTGCTGCGGATCTGTCACGAAATGGGCGTGCCTGTTGTGCCGCGCGGGGCGGGGACGTCTCTGGCGGGGGGGGCGCTGCCCACGGCCGATTGCGTGATCCTGGGGGTTGCGCGGATGAATGCCGTTCTGGAAACCGATTACGACAACAGGTTCATCCGGGTGCAGACCGGCCGCACCAATCTGAGCGTCACCGGCGCTGTCGAACAAAACGGGTTCTTCTATGCGCCCGATCCCTCCAGTCAGCTGGCCTGCGCGATTGCGGGAAATATCGCGATGAACTCGGGCGGGGCGCATTGCCTGAAATACGGGGTGACGACGAATAACCTGATGGGTGTCACCATGGTGATGATGGATGGCGCGGTGGTGGAGATTGGCGGCGCACATCTGGAGGCCAGCGGGCTGGATCTGTTGGGCGTGATCTGCGGATCCGAGGGGCAGTTGGGCGTGGTGACCGAGGCCACCTTGCGCATCCTGCACAAACCCGAGGGCGCGCGGCCTGTCCTGATGGGCTTTGACGATATTGTGGTGGCCGGTGAATGCGTGGCGGATATTATCAAATCGGGCGTTCTGCCCGTCGCGATCGAATTCATGGATCGCCCGTGCATTCGCGCAACCGAGGCCTTTGCCGGCGCCGGCTACCCCGATTGCGAGGCTCTGCTGATCATCGAGGTCGAGGGCAGCGAGGCTGAGATTCAGGCTCAGCTGAAGCGGATCACCGCCATCGCCCGCACGCATAATCCGGTGGAAATCCGCGAAAGCACCAGCCCCGAGGAAAGCGCGAAAATCTGGCTGGGGCGCAAATCTGCCTTTGGTGCAATGGGGCAGATCAACGATTATATGTGCCTGGATGGCACGATCCCCGTCAGCCAGCTGCCCTATGTGCTGCGCCGCATTGGCGAGATGTCCAGGGAATACGGGCTGGACGTGGGCAATGTGTTCCATGCAGGGGATGGGAACATGCACCCTCTGATCCTGTTCGATGCCAATAAACCGGGCGATCTGGAACTGTGCGAGCGGTTCGGCGCGGATATCCTGAAACTCTGCGTCGAGGTCGGCGGCTGCCTGACCGGCGAACATGGCGTGGGCATCGAAAAGCGCGATCTGATGGTGGACCAATACGCCCCCGAGGATCTGGAAATTCAAATGGCCGTAAAGGATGTGTTCGATCCCAAATGGCTGCTGAACCCGGCCAAGGTGTTCCCCCTGGCAGCGAGCGAAACACGCCGGATCGCGGCGGAATAGCCCCCGAAGTTAGGTCATGCAGATGATGAAACCCGATAGCGAAGCGGCCCTGGCCGAGATGTTGCAATCCGCGCAGGCTCCTGTGCGTATCCAGGGGGGCGGCACGCGGCGGATCGGCGTGCAGGGGGCGCAGGATACCTTGTCCGTCGCCGGGCTGAGCGGGGTGCGCCTATATGAACCCGGCGCGCTGACGATCGTTGCCGGGGCGGGCACACCGCTGACAGAGATTGAAACCGTACTGGCGCAGGAAAACCAGCGTCTGGCGTTCGAACCCATGGATCATCGCGGGCTTCTGGGGACGTCGGGCACGCCGACGATTGGCGGGGTTGTGGCGGCCAATGTCTCGGGGCCGCGGCGCATTCAGGTGGGGGGCTGCCGCGATGCTCTGCTGGGGGTGCGTTTCGTGGACGGGCTGGGGCGCATTCTGAAGAACGGCGGCAGGGTGATGAAAAACGTCACCGGCTACGATCTGGTGAAGCTGATGGCCGGCAGCTGGGGCACGCTGGGCGTTCTGTCCGAGGTATCCCTGAAGGTGCAGCCCGTGCCCGAGGCGGTGGCCGTTGTCTCGATCGCGGGGCTGAGCGAGCGCGCCGCCGTGCGCGCCTTGTCGCGGGCCTTGGGCTCGCCTTTTGATGTGACGGGGGCGGCCCATATGCCCAGCGGCCCCGACGGCACGCCGCAGACCCTGATCCGGATCGAAGGCTTTGCGGATTCGGTGTCCTATCGTGCCGAGCGTTTGCAGGCGCTGCTGGCCGAATTCGGCCTTGGCACGGTCGAAACCGATCCCGAACGGGCGGCGGCTCTTTGGAGATGGGTGCGGGATGTTCAGGCGTTTCACGGGCAGCCGGGGGATGTGTGGCGGTTCTCGGTCAAACCGTCCGAGGGGCCCGATCTGGCCGAGCACCTGACCCGGCGCTGGCCGCAGGCGCAGGTTCTGTATGATTGGGGCGGTGGTCTGGTCTGGGCCTTATTGCCTCAGGGCGTGGATGCGCGGGTGTCTGGCCTGCAAGGGCATGGAACCCTGATCCGAGCCAGCGCCGAAACGCTGGCGCAAGTCCCGGCCTTCCATCCTGAGCCGGCCGCTCTGGCCGCGATCAGCGCCGGGCTGCGGGCTAAATTCGATCCAAAATCCATTCTCAATCCGGGGCTGATGGGCTGATGCAGACACATTTCACCGAAACGCAATTGCAAGATCCCGGCATCCAGCGGGCGAATGAAATCCTGCGGGCCTGTGTGCATTGCGGTTTCTGCACGGCGACCTGCCCCACCTATCAGGTGCTGGGGGATGAGCTGGACAGCCCGCGCGGCCGTATCTACCTGATCAAGGATATGCTGGAAAACGAGCGGGTGCCGGATGCCAAGACCGTTCAGCACATTGATCGCTGCCTGTCTTGCCTGGCTTGTATGACGACCTGCCCCAGCGGTGTGCATTACATGCATCTGATCGACCATGCGCGCGCTTATGTCGAGAAAACCTATAAGCGCCCCTTCAGCGACCGGGCTCTGCGATGGGTTTTGGCGCGGATCCTGCCCTATCCGGGGCGGTTCCGGCTGGCCTTGTTGGGGGCCAAGATCGGGCGGCCCTTTGCCTTTCTGATGCCCGATGCGCGGCTGAAGGCGATGCTGAAAATGGCGCCCAGGCAGATTCCTCCGGTCAGCCGCAATGACGATCCGCAGGTGTTCACCCCTCAGATGCCCCGCAAGAAGCGCGTGGCCCTGATGACCGGCTGCGCGCAAAAGGCGCTGAACACCGACATTAACGACGCCACGATCCGGCTGTTGCGCCGGCTGGGCTGCGAGGTGGTGATCGCGAAAGGCGCGGGCTGCTGCGGGGCGCTGACCCATCACATGGGCCGCGAGGACGAATCCCACGCCACCGCCGCCAAGAACATCCGCGCCTGGACGGCCGAAATGGACGCGGACGGGCTGGATGCGATCGTGATCAACACCTCGGGCTGCGGGACGACGGTGAAGGATTACGGTCATATGTTCCGCAATGATCCTCTGGCTGCCGATGCCGCGCGGGTGTCGGGCATTGCGATGGATGTCTCGGAGCTGCTGATGCAGCTGGACCTGCCCGAAGGCCCCGATCAGAGGCTGACCGTCGGCTATCATGCCGCCTGTTCCCTGCAACACGGCCAGAAGGTGAAAACCTTCCCCAAGGACTTGCTGAAACGCGCCGGTTTCAAAGTGGCCGAGCCCGCCGACAGCCATCTGTGCTGCGGCAGTGCGGGGACGTATAACCTGATGCAGCCCGAGATTTCGGCGCAGTTGAAGGCGCGCAAGGTCCGCACGCTTGAGGCGATCCAGCCCGACATCATCGCCGCCGGAAATATCGGCTGTATGGTGCAGATCGGCTCGGGGACGGATGTGCCGGTGGTGCACACGGTCGAGCTGCTGGACTGGGCCACCGGCGGGCCCGTGCCGCCTGCGCTGAACGGTCAGGCCAGGCGCAACGATGGTGTGCCAATCCTGCGCTAAGCGCGCCCTAATTTCGCCTGATCCGTGGGCTACACCCGAAACCGGACCATAGGGATTCGGAGACGCAATGCTGCGCAGTTTCATCAAGGCTCTGGTACTTTCTACAGTTGGCGCAATGGCTTGGGCCGAGGACGCTCCGTTGCAACGCCTGAACACTGGCGACGATTCGCGCGGCTGGGAGGGCGTGGGTCGGCTGGAGCTGGGCGGCTCTGGTTTCTGTACCGGAGCGCTGATCGCACCCGATCTGGTGCTGACCGCCGCGCATTGTCTGTTCGATCCGGCCACGGGCGAACGGGTGGATTTCGGCAAGATCGAGTTTCTGGCGGGCCTGCGTAATGGCCGGGCCGAGGCCTACCGCAGAATCCGCCGGGTTGTCATTCATCCGTCATATCGGTTCAGCGAAAAGGCGACGGCCAAACGGGTCCGCAGTGATCTGGCTCTGTTGCAATTGCTGCGCCCGGTGCGAAACACCATCGTGCATCCGTTCGAAACCGGCGTGCATCCCGATCAGGGAGACAGTGTGGGCGTGGTCTCTTATGCGCTGGACCGAGCCGCCGCGCCGTCCTTGCAGGAAGCGTGTGACGTGATCCACCGCTCCAAAGGCGTGCTGGTGATGAGCTGTGACGTCAATTTCGGATCGTCCGGGGCGCCGGTGTTCCGTATCCAGGATGGCCAGGCGCAGATTGTTTCAGTCATTTCGGCCAAGGCGCAGGTGGACGGGCAAAAGGTGGCCTTGGGCGCGCAGCTGGATGGCTCGGTTGAGCTGCTGAAATCCCAGCTAAGCAGCGGTGTCGGCGTGACTCAGGATTTCATGCCCCGAATTCGCGGCGCCGTTCCGGTGACCGGGCGTTCCGTCGGCGGGGCGAAGTTCGTCAAACCCTAGGGGCTTGAATCCGGCCCGTTCCATCCCCAACTGAGCATCATCAGGGACGCCACAAACGGGTCCCGTGATTTGATCTGCCTGTCCAATCGGAAGGCTTCATTCTGGTATCGCTCAACGGAGGATTCCCTATGCGTAGCTTTGATCTTGCCCCCCTGTATCGCGCCACGGTCGGTTTTGACCAGATCGCAGACATGATGGACCGCGTGTTCACCAACGATGTCCCTCAGCCCAGCTATCCCCCTTATAACATTGAAAAAACGGACGAGAACACCTACCGTATCTCGATTGCCGTTGCCGGGTTCTCAGCCGATGATCTGTCGGTCGAGGTAAAGGAAAACGCCCTGATCGTTTCCGCCCGCAAAGCCGACGAACAAGACGAGCGCACCTATCTGCATCGCGGCATCGCCACCCGCGCATTCGAGCGCCGCTTTACTCTGGCAGACCATGTGCGCGTCAATGGTGCTGCCCATACGGACGGTATGCTGCACATCGACCTGGTTCGCGAAATGCCCGAGGCCCTGAAACCGCGCCGGATCGAGATCGCCAGCGGCGCGCCCGTCCCGCAGGATGTGGTGGATGCCAAAGCGGTGAACTAACCCGCCGCGTTCCCCGGTTGTCATGCGCACCCGCCTTGTCCTTGGCAAGGCGGGTTTTTCTGTTTTCCGACGGCTTCACAAATTATGTCAGGCATATTGACTTATATTCGAATCCGGCAGATGTTGCGCAATATCACGAAAGGAATCGGGTCATGAGCTTTCCAAATATTTTCGCCAGTCGCATGTCAGGGATGAAAGCATCGGAAATCCGCGAGCTGCTGAAGCTGCTGGATCAGCCGGATATCATCTCGTTTGCCGGGGGGATTCCGGATCCGGCGCTCTTTCCTGTCGAAAAATTCCAGGCGGCCATGAACAGGGCTCTGAGCGATGGCCATCATGCGGCCTCGTTGCAATATTCGACATCCGAGGGCTATCTGCCGCTGCGCGAATGGATTGCGGGGCAGATGGCCGCGCTGGGGGTTGAGTGCACGCCCGAGAACATCCTGATCACCAGCGGATCGCAACAGGCACTGGATTATCTGGGCAAATTGTTCCTGTCGCCGGGGGATACGGCCCTGGTGGGGTGGCCGACCTATCTGGGGGCGCTGGGGGCGTTCAATGCCTACGAGCCGTGCTATGACCAGTTGCAACCGGGCGCGAACCGCGCGGCTGGGGATTTCGCGGATCAGGCCGCTCCGGGCCGGGTGAAATTCGCCTATCTGTCGGTGGATTTCGCGAACCCGACGGGGGCGACGCTGACCCAATCCGAGCGCGAAAACATTCTGGATCTGGCAGAAGAGCTGGACTGCGCCGTGATCGAGGACGCGGCCTATCAGGCGCTGCGCTATGAAGGTGCGCCGATCCCGCCGATCCTGGCGTTGGAAATGGCACGCAAAGGGAAGATCGACGCGTGCCGCACGGTCTATTGCGGGTCTTTTTCCAAGACGCTGTCTCCGGGGTTGCGGATCGGCTGGGTCTGTGCGGCGCGGCCGGTCATTGATCGGATGGTGCTGCTGAAACAAGCGGGGGACCTGCACACGCCCTCATTGAATCAGATGGCAATCGCCCAGGTCGCGGCGGATGGGTTTGACGCGCATTTGTCGTGTCTGCGGGCCTCGTATCGCGCGCGCCGGGATCGGATGTTGGCGGCGCTTGAACAGCACATGCCTGCGGGCGTAAGCTGGACACGCCCCGAGGGCGGTATGTTCGTCTGGCTGACCCTGCCCAGGGGCATGGACGGCGCAAAGCTGCTGGCGCAGGCGCTGCAAGAAGAGAAGGTGGCCTTTGTTCCGGGCGGTGCGTTTTTTGCGGATGGATCGGGGAAGAATGCGCTCAGGCTCAATTTCTCCAGCCCGTCACACGCGGCGATTGACGAGGGAATCGCACGGTTGGGGCGGGTCTTGCGCCGGGCGCTATACGCATGATTTTTCGCAAAAATGAGGGGCGTTAACACTTCGGTCAGGGTATTGCGTCATACCTGAAACATAAGCAGACGGGTCTGGGGCGGAACACGCGTGCTGATCGCATTGTCTTGGCAGGAGGTCTATTTTGCCCAACGAAAATCTTGAACTGATCCGCCATAGCTTTCCGCTGATTTTTCAACACAAGGCTGAGATTACAACAAAGTTCTATGAGGGGCTGTTTCGCGATGCCCCTGAATTACGGCGGCTCTTCTCGAAAGAGATGAACGTGCAGAAAGACATGCTGGTCAGTGTACTGACCACGCTGGCCAAAGCCAGTTTCGACGAAGGGCTGGTCGAATCCATGATTGCACGCATGGCGCGTGTGCATTCGGGGCTGGGCATTACATCGGGGCAATTCCGGACCGGCGAGGCGGCTCTTTTGAGCGCGCTGGATCAGTCCGTCGGCGATCTGCTGTCCGAAACGACTCTGGACGCCTGGAAAACAGCGGTGCGGCGGGTCATCTCGGCGATGATTGACCCGCCGACGGTAGAGGCGTGATATCAGACGGACATGCAGACGTATTTCATTTCCAGATAGTCCTCGATGCCGTGATGGCTGCCTTCGCGTCCCAGCCCGGATTGTTTGACGCCGCCAAACGGGGCCACCTCGGTTGAGATGATTCCGGTGTTCACGCCGACAATCCCGTATTCCAGCGCTTCGGCGACTTTGTAAACGCGGCTCAGGTCCTTGGCATAAAAATACGAGGCCAGGCCGAAGATCGTATCGTTTGCCATCTCAATAACGTCATCCTCGTCCTTGAAACTGAACAGCGGCGCGAGCGGGCCAAAGGTTTCGTCTTGGGCGAATTGCATATCTTGCGTCGCGCCGGTGACGATGGTCGGCGGCAGAAAATAGCCCGGCCCCTGCACGGGATCGCCGCCGCCCAGGATGACCTGCGCGCCTTTCGCGGTTGCGTCGGCCACATGCTCTTGGACCTTAGAGATCGCTTCGGCGTTGATCAGCGGGCCCAGATCCGTGCCAGGGGTCAGCCCATCGCCAACGGTCAGGTTTTCAACGGCAATCCGCAGCTTTTCGGCGAAGGTGTCATAAACGCCCTCTTGGACATAAATCCGGTTGGCGCATACGCAGGTCTGGCCGTTATTGCGGAATTTACACAGGATCGCCCCCTCGACAGCGGCGTCCAGGTCCGCGTCGTCAAACACGATAAACGGCGCGTTGCCGCCCAGCTCCATCGAGCATTTCATCACGCTGTCAGCCGCCTGTCGCAGCAGGATTCGGCCAACCTCGGTGCTGCCGGTGAAGGTCAGCTTGCGGACGGCGGGGTTTTCGCAGAATTCCTTGCCCACTTCGGAAGAACGCGAGGATGTCACCACGTTGAACACGCCTGCGGGGATGCCCGCGCGCTCGGCCAGGACTGCCAGAACGGTCGCTGACAGGGGCGTTTCCGCCGCCGGACGAGCAACGAAAGAGCACCCGGCCGCCAGAGCAGGCCCGGCTTTGCGGGTGATCATCGCGTTCGGAAAATTCCATGGCGTGATCGAGGCGGCAACACCGATGGGCTGCTTCAGAACGGTGATACGCTTGTCGCGCTGGTGGCCGGGGATTGTCTCGCCGTAGATGCGTTTGGCCTCTTCACCGAAAAATTCGATGAACGAGGCCCCATAGATGATTTCGCCTTTCGCCTCGGCCAGAGGTTTGCCCTGTTCAGCGGTCAGAATGGTGGCCAGGTCGTCGGCGTTCTCGATCATCAGGTCGAACCATTTGCGCAGCACGGCGGCGCGTTCCTTGCCCGTCCAGGTGGCCCAGTCTTTCTGCGCAACTTGAGCGGCAGAAATGGCCCGCGCGACCTGCGCCCGGCTAAGATCGGACATGTTGGCAATCACGTCACCGCGCGCGGGGTTCGTCACGGCAAAAGTCGCGCCGTTCTCGCCTTCTAGCCAGGCGCCGCCAACATAGGATTGCTGCGCCAGAAGGCTTGGATCCTTCAGCAATGCGCTTAGTTCGGTCTTGGTGTTCCTCATAACGTCCCCTCTCCGTTGTGTGTAAATTAATTAACGCGTTAAGTAGTTTTGGCAAGCTTAATGTGCCACAGATGCGTGATGCTGGGCGTAGCACGGGTGCGAATCCGTCTTGGATGGCGTTGCCAGATAAACCGCACGGGCGATGGCGCGCGCCATCACGGTTGCCGCCGCGTGGCCGATCGTCAGCAGATCGAAGGCCTCGTGCCCCAGAGACAGCGCGCCGGTCGAGGCCGCGAAAATCAGGTCTCCATCCATGGGCGTATGGGCGGGGAACAGCGCACGGGCATAGCCATCATGCGCCGCTGTCGCCATCCGGGTGCATTGCGCCTGGCTGAGAGCGGCATCAGTGGCGACAATCCCGATGGTGGTGTTGGCATGGGCGGCCAGTTTGGTGGGGGGGATATGGGTGTCTTCATAGGTTTGCGCGGGGCCGTGATTGCCGTATTCGCCGGCGTGTTCGAACGGAGCGGCCCAGAAATGCGGCCCGTCTCCGACGGTGGCCGACCCCAGCGCGTTCACCGCCACCAAAGCCCCCACCGTGTGCCCCGAAGGTAAAATAACCGAGGCCGACCCCAGTCCGCCTTTCCAGTTGACGGTGGTGGCCCCCGTGCCTGCGCCAACACTGCCCAGATCGAACGCGGCGGCGGCATTTCCCAGGGCCTGCGCGCCCAGTGCCTTATAGGGGTTTTGCGCCCAGTTCTTATCGCCGCCGTTGATCAGATCGAACAGGATCGCTCCGGGGACGATGGGCACCAATTGATCGCCGACGGCAAAGCCGCGCCCCTGTGCCCGCAGCGCATCGGCCACCCCCGAGGCCGCATCCAGCCCAAAAGCCGAGCCGCCCGACAGCACCAGCGCGTCCACCTGCTCGACCGTTTTGTCGGGGGCCAGCAGGTCAGTCTCGCGGGTGCCGGGGGCCCCGCCCATTACGTGTACTCCGGCTGTGAACGGGGCATCGCCCAACAGAACGGTCGTCCCGGTTTTAATCGTGTAATCCTGTGCATTGCCGACGCGCAGCCCCGCGACATCGGTGATCAGATTGCGTGCGCCAGTGGTCAGAGAGCTGCTCATTTTGCCGGTTTTCCTGTCTGAGTGTCGCAAACCATCTTGCCAGATCGTGCGCCATGGGCAAGCTGTGGCAAGGGCAGGGCGATGGCGTCGCCACATGACCATACGTCATCATGCGTCATGGCCCCGGAACCGTCCTGAACGCCGGGACCTTTCTAAAAATAGGAGGGTCGAAATGACTGAACGTCCTGAAATGTATCGTTACCACAATGGGGAAAAGGCCGTGCTGCCCTTTGCGCCCCAGGAATATGACGCGCGTCTGGCCGGATTGCGCCGCGCGATGGCCGAGATCGGGGTCGATGCGGTGGTGATGACCTCGATGCATAATATCGCGTATTACAGCGGGTTTTTGTACTGCGCTTTTGGGCGTCCCTACGGTCTGGTCGTGACCGCCTCGGAGGATGTGACGATCAGTGCGGGGATTGATGCGGGGCAGCCCTGGCGGCGCTGCCATGGGGACAACATCACCTATACCGACTGGCAGCGTGACAATTATTGGCGGGCGGTGCGTTCGGTTGCGGGGCAGGGGCGCGTGATCGGGTATGAGGGCGATCACCTGACACTGTTGCAACGCAGTAAGCTTGAGGCCTTTTTGTCCCCGTCCCGAATGGTGGATATGCACGAGGTAACCATGCGTCAGCGTATGCACAAATCTGTGGCCGAGCTGGCCTTGATCCGCGAGGGCGCACGGGTGGCCGATGTGGGCGGCTACGCCATTCGCGAGGCCGTAAAGGCCGGCGCGCGCGAGCTTGACATTGCCATGGCTGGGCGCGACGCGATGGAGGCCGAAATCGCCCACAGCTTTCCCGATGCCGAATACCGGGACACCTGGGTCTGGTTTCAGTCAGGGCTGAACACGGACGGCGCGCATAATCCCGTCACCGGCCGTGCGCTGGCGCGGGGCGACATCCTCAGCCTGAACACCTTTCCGATGATCAGCGGTTATTACACCGCGCTGGAACGGACCATGTTCGTGCAAGAGGTGGACCCTGCCAGCCTGAAAATCTGGCAGGCCAATGTCGCCGCGCATGAATACGGGATGAGCCTGCTGAAGCCCGGTGCCTCGTGTGCCGAGGTGACCGGGCAGATCAACGCTTTCTTCGAAGAACGCGATCTGCTGCAATACCGTACGTTTGGGTATGGTCACTCGTTTGGGGTGCTGTCCCACTATTATGGCCGCGAGGCCGGGCTGGAACTGCGCGAGGATATCGACACGATGCTGGAACCGGGCATGGTGATCAGCATGGAGCCGATGCTGACCATCGCGGACGGTCAGCCAGGTGCCGGCGGGTATCGCGAGCATGACATCCTGATCATCACCGAGGATGGCAACGAAAACATCACCGGCTATCCGTATGGGCCAGAATTCAACGTGGTGGGATAGTGGCGGGGGCGCCTGCGGGCGCCCCGAATGCCGGGGTCAGAACGCGGCCAGCGCCTTGAAATCCACGGTTTTCAGCACGGCAATCATGGTGTCCACGTCGGCTCCGGTCGCTTGTACCAGGATGCGGTTGTTGATCAGCCCGGTCAGATCTCCGTCCTGCTGCACGAATTTCTGACGGCCGATTCGTTCAACCCTAAGCCCCATCAGCGCGGCGTTTTGCACAACGCTGCCCAGGCTGGCCACCATCGGGTTATCGGCCATCATCGTCAGCGTGAATTCCTGGCTTTCATCGGCCGAGACATAGCGCGCCTCGGCCCCGACACCGCCGCCCATCATCGACATCCCGGCGTTCATGTCCGAATTGATCGTGCGGCTCCAGCCATCGGGGGGCTCGGGCAGATAGGCGGACAGCGCGTCGGTTTTCAGCGCCAGCAGTTTGTTGCGGGCATAGTCCAGCTCGTCGATGGCATATTGAATATCGCCGTCGGCATAGGCTTGCAGGGCCGTTTCCAGCGTGTCGGAAATCTCATCGGCCAGAGCAGGCATAGGCATCAGCAGGCTCAGGGCGGTTAAGGCAGTGGCAAAGCGTTTCACGTCAAAATCCTCGGGTCATGTGAATGCGTGCAGATTTGCCCCGGCGTCATGGGATTTCAAGTAAGGCTTTCATGACCCTGCGGGGGATGCCTGCGCGTCTGTTCCCCCTTCCTTTTGCCGCCATCATTTGCGAAGCTCTGGCCAAGTTTCATTTTCACGGGGGGATGTAAATACAGTTTACATCCCCATATAGATATCAGCTTTGTTCAGGGAGAATAGGATGGCCAATTTCGAAGCCCAGGTCTTGGAATCGCAAAAGCAGGTCGCCGAAGCGCAGGCAAAAATAGCCGAGCTGACCGGCCGCATCGACAGCGCCCGCCAGAAGATCAAATCGGGCGACGACGCCATGATCGACATCGAAAACGCCACGCTGGACGACGTCCACGCCCATACCGAGGTGATGAACGCCAATATCGCCGAACTGATCATGGGGCTGGATGACGTCACCGCCGCGTTCTCCAAGGATTTTGATGAAATGCGGACGAAAACCGGCTGGGAAAGCTTTGTTGGCATTTTTAGCCGTGGCAAATCCGAATCCATGCGTCAGGAGCGTCTGCGCACTGCCAATATTGACGATAAATTGCAGGACCTGATCGGCAAATCCGATGTGATTACGAATCTGCTTGAGGCGCAGCTAACCACGCTGAACGATCAGAAGGCCAAGGTGGAAATCAACCTGACCGAAACGCTGGACGAGCGCGAATTCACGGTTCAGGCTCTGGAAAATGTGCGCGCTGAAATCCTGTCGATGGATCCCAAAATTATCGAACTGGAAGGCAAGATCGCCGTCACCACAGATGCTGCCGAACGCACCAAACTGGAAACTGAACTGGCCGATCTGAACAAGGCCTATAACGCGCTGGTGCAGGATGAACAGGTCAAGCTGGCCAAGTCTCAGACGCTGGAGCGCTATATCGAGAAGGGCAAAACCTGGGTGGATTCGCTGCAAAATCAGGCAGCCACGCAGATGGTGCTGATCAACAAGCTGCAAACAGACACCAAGCAGCGGGTCGTGCTGTATGACGCGCTGACGAAATCGCTGAAAACCGCGCAGCAACAGGACGTGGCGCACCGGATCAATGAAATCGGCGTGCAGACCGACAAAGAGGCACAGGCCGCCATGGCCGCGATCGGTACGGCGACGAACCAGCGCATGGCCGACATGATGGAAAAACACGAGGAACATATGGTCTTTGCCCGCGAGGTGCTGGAGGCCAAGGCCAAGGCTGACGAACGCTTTGCCCGCCGGTTCCAGGCGATTGTCGAAAAACACGACAAGAACCTCTACGGTCAGTAAATGTCAGACAAGGTCGAAATTCAGGCCGATCATTCGGCATTGATGGACACCCGCGCCAGCCGCCGGTATTTCGCCAAGTTCGGCGCGATCACACAGCACGTCAGCGGGGTGATCGCGCAGATGCACGCTCAGGGAAAAATGAGCGCGGATGAGGCCGATATACTGGCTCGGTATCTGGTGGAAATCGGCTATAGTTTCCGGGCGCTTAGCATGAAATACCTGCTGGTCGGGCGCGATACGGGGCAGTTCTTTGGCTCGTTGTCGATTGACACAGTGGACAGCGGTTTCCCCACGTTCAACGAATTGCTGGTGATGGCCAATGACGCCATGCAGGCCAGCCGGCATCTGGACGGAATGCCGCCTGCGGATGCGCTGAAAAAGCAGATGGTTCAGAAGATCGTGGG
Source organism: Youngimonas ophiurae (nom. illeg.) (assembly GCF_049803795.1). NCBI lineage: Bacteria > Pseudomonadati > Pseudomonadota > Alphaproteobacteria > Rhodobacterales > Roseobacteraceae > Thalassovita > Youngimonas ophiurae (nom. illeg.). The sequence goes on along the minus strand of NZ_JBNAGJ010000002.1, from coordinate 174,822 downwards.
CGCGCGTGAGATCCCCACGAAGCTGCAATTCGCGCTGTCTCAGCGGTTGTATTACGAGGAACTGGCCAAGGGGCACCTGTTCTGGGCACGGAACGATCCGCGGCTGATCTGGCTGTCGGGCATGGGTAAGCGGCGGCGCTATCTGGCGCATTGGGCGGTCTATGACAGTCAGCTGAATCTGCCGGTGATTTACGTGATGGAGTTTGAGGACACGGGCCGCGAAGCTTTGCCCAAGGACGAACGCCGATGGCCCGAGATGCAGGCGCATCTGATGGGGCAATCCCTGGGCGGTCTGAAACTGCTGACCATCGCCAGGGGCTTTGACGAGCAGTTCAACGATCTGCACCCCAAACGGCTGCGGCGCATTCATCTGGGGCCGATGTATTCGCATTCCTATACCCGGCAATCGGGTCCGCTGCGCGAGGTTCTGGCCGAGGCGGGCAGTCCCGAAGGGCAGGACTGGGCGCTGGCCTGGACCATGGAAGAGCTGGAAAGCGAGCGCGTCACGGAAGAGCGCGTTGGCTGGTTCAGCTCGGCCGAGCGCGAGGTGTTTGCGCTGGACCCGTTCGGCGGGCGCGGTGTGGATACGGGCGCAACACGGACCGAGCGCAGTATCATCATGCCCGAACGTCCCTATCAGGTGCTGGCAGAGAAGAACCCGCCGGGTTTTGCCAGCGTGCGGAAATATGTTGTGAGTGACACGGGCCGGGTTCTGAGTTTTTGAAGACGCCTTCGGCGAGAGTATTTTTAGAGCAAAGAATGGGTATGGTGGCTGTTTTGGCTGCCGTTGAGGAGAGATAGGGATGAGCCTGACAAGTGATTTGATGGAGCTGCGCGAAGAGGACATTCAGGCGCATTACGCTGCGGCGCTGGCTCTTTTGGAAGGGTTCGATCATACGCCTCGGATTGGGCAGGCGCGGCAGGGTGCGGACCTGCCGGCGCGGTCGTCCGGAATTGTGCGGGCGCGGCGGTTTCGGTCCACGACGCCGGGGATGGTGACGCGGAGCACGCAGCGGCCCGAAGGGGTGCGCCTGCTGGAGCGGATTGAGGCGGCTGACGGGGGGGATGTGTTGATTTCGCCTTTGCAGGCGACGGTGATGAACAGTCTGCGCCGCAGTGTGGCGATTGCGCTGGCCATGGGGCAGGGCTTTGCCGAGCGAACGGGTTTGGACGGGCTGAAGCGGGCCAATTTGCAGGGGTCTCTGGCGGCTGGGCAAAAACAGGATTTCGCTGAGTTGCTGGCGGCCGAAGCGCTGGTGGTGATGCATGTGTTTGCCAATGCGACGGCGTATTTGCTGGCTCCGCATCAGGGGGAAATCACGGTTGAAGTCGGACCGCCGGAAGAGGTGCTGACGGATAATGCTCAGTTGGGGCTGCACGGGGTTTTGTGGGAGCTGGACCAGGATATTTCAGCCCATGCGGGGGATGAGCCGCATCTGATTGCCACCATTGCCGCCTTTGCCGAACAGCTGATGGAGCGTGTGGCCCTGCGGGGGCAGGAGGCTCCGCGTCTGGAATCGTTTCAGAATGGCTCTTGGCGGGTTGAGGCGGATGATTTGACCATTCAGGGTTTCAGCCCCGCGCGTAAGGCTGCCGGGTCTGCCTTGACCATGCAGTTCAAGAAGCCTCATCAGGTGGTGGGCAATCATATCGCCAAATATCAGGCGATGCGGCTGGCCAAGATGCTGATGGCCTATGATTTCGATCGCAAGCTGAACCCATTTGCCGAGCTGGGCGGGTTTATCTTTACCTTTATGGGGGATGGGGCGCCGGGCACGGGCAAGACGACGCTGATCCAGATGATGGCCGGGATGGTGCACGAGTATTGCCAGATTGCGGGTTATCCGTTTCGTTACCAGAATTTCGGCATCGACAATATCGACAGTTATCAGGGTAAATCGGGCCAGAATGCCAAGGCTTTTATCAATAATGTGCTGGATCCGGGCGTGATCGGGTTCGGCACCATTGACGATATTGATCAGATCGCCGGGAAACGCGGGGATCGGCAGTCCAGCGCCGGCCAGCAAGAGGTGACAGCCGTTTTCATGGAGGCCTTTGCCGGGGCCAATACCGTGGTGCGGGGCAACTGTACCTTTGGCATGTTCAGCAATTTCCCCGAGAACGTGGACGACGCCCTGCGCCAGCGGGCCGGGGCGCGCTTTCTGGTGGATGGGCCGCAAACGCAAGAGGACTACATCGACATTCTGGCGCTTTTGATGGGTAAAAAGCATGACATCCCGCTGGGCGATCATGACCTCTATGCCGCGCAGGAAATCAAACGCGCCGTCGCCCGTTCGTTCGAGGCACATGAGCGCCCGCAAGAGGCTGGTTTGCTCAAGGTGTTCGACCGTGTGCAGGGCCAGGTTGGCGCGCTGGATACCATCGCGAAACTGGGCACCTATCTAAAGGCGATCCAGCAGGCCGATCCGCGCTTCACCGGCCGCGCGATCAAGAATATCACCGATGCCGTGAAGGTCCGCGCGATGGATTTCGAACTGCCGGATGAATGGATGGAGCAGCCCGACCTGTTCCTCTTCCAACCCTACGAGCGCAAATCAGCGATGATCGAGGACCTGCGCAAGCCCATCACGGTGGACATGGTGATCCAGGAGATCAACCGCTACGCCGACAGCGAATTCCGCTATGCCGACAAATCCGACGACGTCGCCATCGACAATATGGTCCGCGACTTCGCCCGCACAGAAGAGGCCAAACGCCGGTATCTGGAGGGGAAGGGGTAGTGTGGGAAGTCTGGGTGGCTCCTGACGTGGTAACGGCGCTTGGAACGCTTCTGGCAGGTGGGGCGGCATGTGCTGGTGTGCTTGTTGCAGGGTTCGGGCTGGACTCGTGGAGGCGAGAAAGAGATTCCGACTGTGCGAAACGTCTAGCCGCAGTGGTCTACAGTCACAGGTTGGCACTTCTGCAAATTCTGCATCCATGGCCAACACAGGATGAGACTGACCAATTCGAACTGGAGCCTCTCGAAGTCACTTCGAAAATTCTGCATCAAAGATGGTCGCAATCACGGCGAAAATTGGATGAGGTAAACGCTTGTTTGGCAGAAGCTGACCTGAGATGGAAAGGCAAAGCAACCAAGGCGTATGAGAGCGTCTTGGAGCATGATCAGGTTCTTTTTCGGCTCATAGGTGAGCTGCGCCGGATCGAAATGAAATTGGCTGATCTGGATGGGAGGCAGGAGCTTTCAGGCTTGGATTCAGAAGAGCAATGGAAAAAACGAGATGAGTATTTTGAGATTCAGCTCAACCTGAAGGACAAACTCATGGACACATTTGATGAAAGCCGAGGTTCACGGAAAGCGGTATATCGGGCGTTCGAGCCGATTCATGAGTTGCTGGGGAAGAAGTTGTGATGTCGATGGAGTGTAGACCTGCGGCGAAGCCGCTACGCGCCCGACCCGCCCCACAGGGCGGGCGCGTTCCGCACCCACCCTCGGGTCGGGCGCTTCGCTTTGTGCAATATGAGGAGGTCACCCAATGAAACGCCTCATCGAAAAAGGCCTGATGTTTGGCAATCTGATCCATGTGTCCTCGCCCGCGTTGGTGGAGCGGTATAATCGCGCTTTGACGCATCTGACCCGCAAGCAGACCAGCCTGACGGATTTTCACATCGACATCAGCGGCTATTCCCCCGAGGTCGGGGACGAGCTGGGGGATATGCAATACCTGAACCAGGGGGGCTGTAACCGGCAGTTCATTCTGCTCAGCACCGCGCAGAAAACGGCGCCTTTGCTGAATGCGAAATTCTCGATGAGCCGCAGCATCCTGCGCCAGTTCATCACCGAGAACGAGGCGCAGCTGTTCGCGCTGACCACCCGCGATGCCGTAGCCGGAGAGCTGCTGAACTCGGTCTATTCCGTGGCGGATCCGGCGCGTCTGCTGGACATTCGCAAAATCGGAATCGAGGCCGACACCACCGCCGGCACCGTGCGGGATGCGGAAAACCTGGGCCAGATGGTAGACCGTTTCATGGGCGAAGAGGACGCCTGGTTCGATGACGTACTGATCGCCGACATGATCGGGCTGGCGCAGAAAACCGGGGATGTGACGCGCAATCCGGTGCGGCTGAAGCAGATGGAATTTGCGCAGGATAACTTCTGGACGGCGCATTTCGGGGGGGCTTATCTGTTTCGCGGCGTGCCGCATCCGGCAATCATCGCGCAGGATAAGACCGCGCTGCGGGATGTCTCGATGAAGCACGTGTTCGATTTCGAGGATCGCAACCAGATCGCCAAATTCCTGGAGCTGAACGGGCTGGTCGAACCGATCGTGAAAGCACGCGGCATCGACGCGGGGGCGATCTTGCGGCAGAAGATGGATTTCATCGTTGTGGACGTTGCGCAGGATCGCGGGATTGATCTGACGGGGGCCACGCGGCGCGATATTCGGGCGCTGGCGCGGGCCCATGCGGATGCTCTGCCGGCGGAATTCCACGGATTGCAGGCACTGGTGCGCTGGGCCGAGGACGAAGGGCGCTGGCCGAAAATCTCCAGCGATCACCCGGCGTATTTCTATTCGCTGCGGGCGGCACGCCATGCGGATGCCGATCTGGTGAACATGTTGCTGGCCGAACTGTCCCCCAAGGACGTGCGCCAGCTGTTCATTTGCCACAAAGAGCTGTTCTATCGGCTATATGCGGGCTGGTCCGAAACCAAGAAGTCCTTTGTCGCGGATTTTCTGGAACGCGAGTATCTTGCGGATAAGGCCGGTGCGCGTGAGGCTCTGTTCGGGCATGATGCGCCTCTGGCAGAGCCGCCCGCGCCGGCCAAACCCGATATTCTGGATCGGGTCGGGCCCTGGGCTGCGGTGCGCAAATCGCGCAAGAAAAAGATCAAAGGCCCCTGGGGCGGATAGGAGGATGACATGTTGCAGCTGGGGCGTCTGATCGTTGTCGGCTTTGTGGTTCTGACGGTCATTTACGCGGTGGTCTCGGTCTGGTCGCGCATGGTGCGCCGGCGCAAACTGGCCCGCGAATGGGACCAGGAAATCCGCCAGGGCGACCGCGAGGCCTTTATTCGCGACGGGCTGGAGAATTACGACGACTCCTTCCGCCGGAAACTGATCTTACTGGTGTATATCGTTCCGGTGGTGCTGATCGCCGTGATCATCTACATGATGAATTTCTATTAAGGAGGGCCAGGGATGGCTTATGTCAAATGGGCATTCTGGATCGCCGTCTGGGTGATCGTCGCGGCGTTCTTTCACTATACGCTGCCGCAACACGATATCGTGCGGGTGACGGATACCTATGAAAAGCGGATTGATTTCGGCGAAAACTCGATTTTCTGGGCGGGCCCGGATGTCGGCACGGATACGACTGCGGCGAACCGCGATGTGTTCTTTATCCAGACGCGCATGGCCAACGATCAGGTCATGGTCTACCGGAACGAGGATACCGGCTGGGGCTGGCCGCCCTATTTCAAATTCGACACTTCGAACCTGCAAGCCGAGGCCGCAGATCTGAAATCCAGCGCCGACAATCCGCAATGGGTGGCTATCAAACATTATGGCTGGCGCAATGAATTCATGACGATTTTCCCCAATGCGGTGGGGGTCAAGCCCGTTGCAGGCCCGGATGTCACGATTATCCCGTGGCTGAACATCATCATCCTGACGGTGTTTTTTGCGTTTGTCTGGGCGGTCTGGGTGCGGTGGAAACGGTTCCGCGACAAACGGATCACCCCGGTGATCGAGGAGATCGAGGACAGTTGGGATGCCGGCGTGGATTCTCTGTCGGAAAAGCGCAGCCGTTTCGGCAAATGGCTGGACAGCTGGAAATCCAAGAAGTAATCCCGCAGCCCGCCCCGATCATGCTGTCCAGATCGTTTTGGGCGGGCGATGCGGGCGATTTGCCAAAATCCCCAGACCCGGCGCCTCCGTATGGTCGTGCCGGGTTTTTCTAAGGTCTCGCCTTCGAAATTAGTGGCACAGATCAATTCGTCCACAACTTATTGCGGTTATCCCCAAAATTTAGCTTTACATATGAACCTTTGCGCAGGCACCATATCTGGTAAGGGAGGCGGGAATAGCCCCTTTCCTTAGAGCAGGCACCTAGCGCTGGGGCGCTGCCAAGCCCCGATCGCTACACAGCAAAAAAGAGGTGGCGCCATGGCATTGTCCGAGCAGTTCTTGCAAGAAGATCTTCACCCCATCGACTTGGTTGAGCACATCGCCGAGCATCACGAATGGGAATTCGACCGTATCGCAGACGACCAGATCGCGATGGCCGTCGAAGGGCAGTGGCGTACCTATTCGATCACGCTGGCCTGGTCTGATTACGATGAAACTCTGCGTCTGATTTGCAGCTTTGAAATGGAGCCGCCGCAGGAACGTCTGCCCGCGTTGTACAAAACGCTGAACGCGGTGAATGACAAATGCTGGGCCGGGGCCTTCACCTTCTGGGAAGAGCAGCAACTGATGGTTTACCGCTACGGTCTGGTGTTGGCTGGCGGTCAGATTGCCAGCCCCGATCAGGTGGACACGCTGATCCGCGCCGCCGTGCTAAGCTGCGAGCGGTATTACCCGGCCGTGCAGCTGGTCGTCTGGGGCGAGCAAGAGCCCGCACAGGCCTTGCAAGTCGCCATTGCAGAGGCCTACGGGCGCGCGTAACACTTCCCCCCGAACCTAAAATTTGGCGAGGGGGATTTTCCCATGGATATGGATCATGTGGCCCGTGCCGGGCTGGTGCTGCTGGGCTGCGGTAAGATGGGCTCGGCCATGCTCGAAGGCTGGCTGAACACCGGATTGCCCGCGACGTCGGTCTGGGTGAATGATCCGTTTCCTTCGGACTGGCTGGCCGCCAGCGGTGTGCATCTGAACGCTGAATTGCCCAAATCCCCCGCGATTGTGCTGATTGCCGTGAAGCCGCAGATGATGGCTCAGGCGCTGCCGACCCTGGCCGCGATGGGCAATGGGCAGACGCTGTTTGTTTCGGTTGCGGCGGGGGTTAGTATTGCCACCTACGAACAGATTCTGGGCGCTGAAACCCCGATCATCCGCGCGATGCCGAACACCCCCGCCGCCGTCGGGCGCGGGATCACCGCGATCATCGGCAATGGCGGCGTGTCGGCGGCGCAACTGGATCTGGCGCAGGCCCTGCTAGAGGCCGTCGGGCAGGTCGTCCGTCTGCAAAACGAAGGGCAGATGGATGCGGTGACGGGGGTGTCGGGCTCGGGGCCGGCCTATGTGTTCCATATGATCGAAACGCTGGCGGCGGCGGGCACCGCGCAGGGGCTGCCGCCCGAGTTGGCGATGCAGCTGGCCAGGGCAACCGTGGCCGGCGCCGGGGCCCTGGCCGAGCAGGCCGCAGAGGATCCGGCGCAATTGCGGGTGAACGTGACCTCGCCCAACGGGACCACTCAGGCGGGGCTGGAGGTGCTGATGGATGCCCAGACCGGCCTGCCGCCGCTGATGGCCGCAACCGTGCAGGCCGCAACCGACCGATCCAAGGAGCTGGCCAATGGCTGACATCAGTTTTGACGATTTCCTGAAGGTGGACATCCGCGTGGGCCGCGTGCTGCGCGCCGAACCCTACCCCGAGGCGCGCAAACCGGCGATCAAGATGTGGATTGATTTCGGCCCCGAGATCGGCGAGCGCAAAACCAGCGCGCAGGTGACGCAGCATTATTCTGCCGAGGATCTGATCGGCAAAAATGTCATGGCCGTGGTGAATTTTCCTCCGCGTCAGATCGGTAAATTCATGTCCGAGGTGCTGGTTCTGGGCGTCCCCGATGCCGCAGGTCAGGTGGTGCTGCTAAGCCCCGATCAGGATGTGCCCCTGGGCGGAAGGATGCATTGATGGCGCGTTCGAAAACGCCGCGAGTGCTGATCAGCCGGCCCTTGCCCGATGCGGTGATCGCCCGCGCGCAGGATCTGTTCGAGCTAGAGCTGCGCGACAACACACAGCCCATGTCCGAGGCCGAGATGCGGTCGGCTCTGGCGCTGTACGATGGGGTGATGCCGACGCTGGGGGACATGTTCTCGGGCCGGGTGTTCGCCGATTTCGGGCGTCCGCGCTGCCGGATTCTGGCCAATTTCGGCGTGGGGTATAATCACATCGACGTGCAGGCGGCCAGGGATCACGGGGTGAAGGTGACGAACACGCCGGGGGCTGTCACCGATGCCACCGCCGATATCGCGATGACCCTGATCCTGATGAGCGCCCGCCGCGCCGCCGAGGGCGAGCGGCTGGTCCGCGCGGGTCAGTGGCAGGGCTGGCATCCGACCCAGATGCTGGGGATGCACGTGACCGGCCGCACCGTCGGGATCGTGGGTATGGGCCGGATCGGGCAGGCGATTGCACGGCGCTGTCACTTTGGCTTTGGGATGGAGGTGCTGTTCCACAATCGCTCGGCCAGGGAAATGGAGTTCCCGGCCAGACAGGTGGGCAGCCTGGCGGATCTGGCGGCGCAGGTGGATATTCTGGTGATCGCGCTGCCCGGCGGGGCCGAGACTCATCACATGATTGACGCGGGTGTTTTCACTGCGATGCCGCCGCACGCGCATCTGATCAACATCGCACGCGGCAATATCGTGGACGAGGCCGCGCTGATCCAGGCGCTGCAATCGGGCCAGATCGCCGGGGCCGGGCTGGATGTCTACGAGTTCGAGCCCGAGGTGCCTGAGGCCCTGCGGGACATGAATAACGTCACCCTGCTGCCGCATCTGGGCACCGCAGCCTTGAACGTACGCACCGATATGGGGATGATGGTGCTGGACAACCTACAGGCCTTTTTCGAGGGGCGCACGCCGCCGAACCTGGTCTGAGCAGGGGTGACCATACGGCAGCGGGGCTTGACCTGCCCGTGGCCTTTGGGTGATCTGGCGGTCAAATTTGCTAGGGGGTGCCGATGCACAAAGTGGCCATTACCGGGACCGGGGTGTTCACTCCGGCCAATGTCATCACCAATGATGAGCTGGTTGAATCCTTCAACGCCTATGTCGATAAGTTTAACGCCGAACACGCGGATGAGATTGCGGCGGGGCAGGCCACGGCACTGGAACATTCCTCGTCCGATTTCATCTTCAAGGCCTCGGGGATCGAACAGCGCTACGTTCTGGACAAAGAGGGCGTGCTGGACCCGGCGCGCATGTATCCCCGGTTCCGTCAGCGCAGCGATGACGAACAGGGCATCATGACGGAAATCGCGCTGGATGCCTGCGCCAAGGCGCTGGAACAGGCGGGCCGCGACCCCGAGGAGGTGGACCTGGTGATCTGCGCTGCCTCGAACATGGAGCGCGCCTATCCCGCCGTCGCGATCGAAATCCAGAACGCCCTGGGCGCGCAGGGGTTTGCCTTTGATATGAACGTGGCCTGTAGCTCGGCCACCTTTGGGATTCAGGCGGCGGCGGATATGATCCGGTCGGGCTCGGTGCGGTGCGCGATTGTCGTGAACCCTGAAATCACCAGCGGCCATCTGGAATGGCGCGACCGGGACTGCCACTTTATTTTCGGCGACGTGGCCACCGCCACCGTGCTGGAACGGGCCGAGGACGCAAAGGGTGATCACTTCATCGTTCATTCGACGCGCTGCGCCACTAAATTCTCGAATAATATCCGCAATAACAATGGGTTCCTGCGCCGTAACCGCCCCGATGGCGTCACGGACCGGCGCGATATGCAGTTCATGCAAAACGGCCGCAAAGTGTTCAAAGAGGTCGTTCCGATGGTGGCCAAACACATCCTGACCCATCTGGAGGACGAGCACACAGCCCCCGACACGCTGCGCCGTCTGTGGCTGCATCAGGCGAATAAATCCATGAATGATTTCGTTGGCCGCAAAGTGCTGGGCCGCGAGCCAGCCGAGGGCGAACAGCCCAACATTCTACAGGATTACGCGAACACGTCCTCGGCGGGGTCAATCATCGCCTTTGCCAAATATTCGGATGACATGCAGCCGGGGGACAAGGGCGTGATCTGTTCCTTTGGCGCAGGGTATTCGGTGGGCTCGGTTCTGGTCGAGCGCGCCTGAAACCCGCCCCAAATCAGTCAGCGGGGCGGTCGCCGACGGCCTCGCGCCAGTGGCGGCGGCAGAGGCTGACATAGGTCTCATTCCCGCCGATCTGTACCTGATCGCCATCCGTCAGCGCCCGCCCGTCCGGGCCCATGCGTACAACCATCGTGGCCTTTTTCCCGCAATGGCAGATGGTGCGGACCTCGCGCATTTCATCGGCCAGCGCCAGCAACGCGGCCGAGCCAGGGAACAGCGCGCCCTGAAAATCCACCCGCAGCCCGTAGCACATCACCGGCACGCCCAGATCATCCACCGCGCGGGCCAGTTGCCAGACTTGCCGTTGCTCCAGAAACTGCGCTTCGTCCACGAACACGCAGGCAACAGGGCCCTGATTCAGCCGGTTTTCCAGTTTTTGAAACAGATCCTCGCCAGCGGAAAACGTGTCGGCCTGGGCCCCGATCCCGATCCGCGAGGAAATCTGGCCCGCCCCGGCCCGATTGTCGAACCGGGCGGTCAACAGATAGGTCTGCATCCCGCGTTCACGATAGTTATGCGAGGCTTGCAAGAGCACCGTCGATTTGCCGGCATTCATGGTTGAGTAGTTGAAATAGAGCTTGGCCATACGCGGGTTTTCCCGCCATTTCGTGGCCGTTTCAAGCCCGGATTTGATCTTTGGATCGAACGGCGAGCCCGCAGTACGAGAAGCACTGACGGGCCTAGGCCCTGGGGATGGTCGGCACCAGCTTTCCCACCGCAGGCTCGCCTATGTGGCCGGTTTCCCGGCCCGTTCCAAACCCGCACACATAGGCTTGGAACCTCGTCCATCCGGCTCAATTTGCCGGAAACTTGTTACTTTCACACCACGTTGACGCCCTGGAAAGCAATTGGGGTCTTGTTTATCAATGACATAGACGGTCAAAATGATTAATGGGAAACGAGCGCACGTTTTCCCCGTTAGCGGATCTCAAAATAAAGGCCGACCATGACCGTAGTTTCCGGATACCTGAAGAAACACACCGAAGCCCTGGTCAAGGACGTCGGGATCGAGGCCGCCTGTGCCCTGACGGGCAAATCCAAGGCCACCCTGGGCCGGTATTATTCCGACAATCCCGAACATACCGATCGCTTCATGCCGATTGACGCCGTTGCCGCGTTGGAAAATGCCGCGTCCTTTCCGCATGTCACCAGCGCGCTGGCCGATCTGAAGGGGATCTCGCTCTCCTATAACGAAAGTCGGAAAAATGACGATGACAAGGGCGGGATCAACTCGGATGTCATTGCCCTGAGCCAGCGGTTCGCGATGCTGATGGCGGAATATAACCAATCCATCGAGGACGGAATCATCACCATCAACGAGGCCAAGCGCCTGTTGAAGGAAACCCTGGCGTTGCAACAGGTGCTGATCGACATGAAATTGCACCTGGAAGAAGAGGCCACCTGACCCATGGCCTCTGAACCGTCTCTCCGGACGCTTCAGGAGGCCGAGCGATTCACGCCGCCGCTGCTCTATCAATTCCTGTCGGATCTGGAGACCACAACCCAATCGCTGCAAGTCTGGCAATTGCTGGTGTCCCTGGGCAAATCCGTCGGGTTGCCTTTCATAGATTTCATCGCCGCCAGCAGCTATGCCGAATGGCGCCGGACGCTGTTCATCCGCACCTCTTATGATTCCAGCTGGCTGAGTGAGGTGAACAAAGACCCCGAGGTGCAGAAATGGTCTACGTTTCGCTGCCATGCGATGCACCATCTGACGCCGATCATGATGGGGCTGGAGTTCGCGCAGGATTATGATCAGGTCGCGCCCAAACGTCTGCAAGTGCTGGAAATGGCGGCCGCGCGTGGCATCCGGGCCGGTTTCTCGATTCCGTTGCGGATTCACGCGCCGCCTCAGGCGGCTTTGATCAGCTTTTCCGGGGACCATACGAAAGAGGCGATGATTGACCTGCTGGCGCGGCATGGCTGGACGCTGCACGTTGCGGCAATGGCCGCCCATCAGCGGTATATGCTGCATTTTTCCAATGAGTTCTTTGACCGGAACGAGATCACCGCCAAGCAACGTGAGCTGCTGAAAATGGTGGGACAGGGGCTTCAGGATAAACAGATTGCGGCCGATCTGGGTATCTCGGTTTCGGCGTTGCGGCAGCGGATGCATAGCCTCATGGTGAAGGCCGATCTGGGCAACCGGGCCGAGATCGCAGCCCTGGCAATGTGCACCGGCCTGCTGCCCGATCCGCAATTCACGGTGGGTAGCCTCGATATTCTGGTGGAAATGGACGACACGGGCATTCGGACGCGGGGCCAGAAAGAATAAGGGTCTTCCAGTTGCCTGGAAGACCCGAACCTATCAAAAGGTTTTATGAAATTCCCCACCCTCGAATACGGGACACGAGGGTAGATTTTTCAAACAAATGAGCCGGTTGTCCGCCAGTTGGGGGTGGCGTTCCACCCAGGCTCATACCCTAAAGTATAGGGTGCTTATGCCCTATTTGTCGTGACAAAACAGTGACGTATTGACGATTTCGCCCTGCAAATTCTTACAGTCTGGGGTCTACGTGGCTGGGGTACGGGGTTAAGTATTTGTAATTTTTAAGAAAACTTTCTGGCCGCTCTGGTTTTTGCGCCTTGCTGCGGTGCAGAAAAATCAGGCAATTCAGAATTTGCACCGGCAGTTTAGAAACCTATACGGGCAAGTACTGTATTCCCAAAATACCTATAGGGGAAAGATAAGTAGAATCACTTAGTCAGCATCCTTACGCAAACTTTCCGCAATTGCACCAAATGATTCGCTGAGTCTGCTTTCACATTCCCAAAAAGAAACCGAGACAGCGGGCTGCCTCGGTTTTGATGTTCTTCGGTCTGGATACGGGCGGGGCCGTGTGGATTAGCCCTGAAGCGCCTTCACTCCGAAATCGCCTTCGGCGCGGGCCTTCATCGCCTGTGCGGCGGCGCTGGCCCCCGCGGCGGTGGTGAAATAGGGGATCTTGTCATACAGCGCGACCGAGCGGATTTCGCGGCTGTCAGACACCGATTGCGCGCCCTCGGTGGTGTTCAGAACCAGCGTGATTTCGCCGTCCTTCAGCATGTCTACGATGTTCGGGCGGCCTTCGTAGACCTTGTTCACGACGGCGCAGTCAGCCCCGTTTTCCTTCAGCCAACCCGCAGTGCCGCGCGTGGCAACCAGGCCAAAGCCCAGATCCAGCAGGGTTTTCGCGGCATCCGCCATCAGCTCGGTTTTGTCCTCATCCTTGATCGAGATGAACACCTTGCCCGAGGTCGGCAGATCGGTGCCCGCGCCCAGCTGCGCCTTCAGGAAGGCCAGCGGGAAGGAGGTATCCCAGCCCATGACCTCGCCGGTGGAGCGCATTTCCGGCCCCAGGATCGTATCCACACCGGGGAAGCGGGCAAAGGGCAGCACGGCCTCTTTGACGCTGAACCAGGGCATGTCGGGATCGGCCAGGGTCATCGGATCGGCCATCGGCAGGCTGCCGGGGGTCGCGCCCTTTGGGTATGCGCCGCGGAAGGGGAAATTCTCCATCGGTTCGCCCGCCATCAGGCGCGCCGCGATCGAGGCAATGGCGCTGTCGGTCGCTTTGGCGACGAAGGGCACGGTCCGGCTGGCACGGGGGTTTACCTCGATCAGGTAAATCTCGCCGTCTTTCACCGCGAACTGCACGTTCATCAGGCCAACCACGTTCAGGGCCAGGGCCAGCTCGACGGTCTGGCGTTTGATTTCGGCGATGATGTCGGCGGGCAGGCTGTAGGGGGGCAGCGAACAGGCGCTATCGCCCGAGTGCACGCCGGCCTCTTCGATGTGCTGCATGATGCCGGTCACATGCACGGTTTTGCCGTCCGACAACGCGTCCACGTCACATTCGATGGCGCCCGACAGATAGCTGTCCAGCAGGACGGGGCTGTCGCCCGATACCACCACAGCCTCGGCGATATAGCGTTCCAGCTGGGCCATGTCGCGGACGATCTCCATCGCGCGGCCACCCAGCACGTAGGACGGGCGGATCACCAGCGGAAAGCCGATTTCCTCGGCGATGGCCAGGGCTTGCGCGTCCGTGCTGGCGATGCCGTTCTTGGGCTGTTTCAGCTCCAGCTTGTTGACCAGCTGCTGGAACCGCTCGCGGTCCTCGGCCAGGTCAATCGCGTCGGGGCTGGTGCCCAGGATCGGGATGCCCTCTTCGAACAGGGCGTTGGCCAGTTTCAGCGGGGTCTGACCGCCGAATTGCACGATCACGCCGTGCAGCGTGCCGTTTTCCTGCTCGACCCGCAGGATTTCCATCACGTTTTCAAAGGTCAGCGGCTCGAAATACAGACGGTCCGAAGTGTCATAGTCGGTGGACACGGTTTCGGGGTTACAGTTGACCATGATGGTCTCATAGCCCGCATCCGTCAGCGCGAAACAGGCGTGGCAGCAGCAATAATCGAACTCGATCCCCTGGCCGATCCGGTTCGGGCCGCCGCCCAGAATGACAACTTTTTTACGATCCGAGGGACGGGCCTCGCATTCCACTTCGCCCATCATCGGGGCTTCGTAGGTGGAGTACATATAGGGCGTCTGCGCCTCGAACTCGGCCGCGCAGGTGTCGATGCGTTTGAACACGGCCTTCACGCCCAGATTCTGACGGGCGCGGCGCACGTTGGCCTCGGTCCGGCCGGTCAGGGTGGCCAGACGGGCGTCAGTAAAGCCCATCATCTTCAGCTTGCGCAGGCCCTCTTCGGTGACGGGCAGGCCGTCTTTGCGAACCTCGTCCTCGGCCTCGATGATCTCGCGGATACGGGCCAGGAACCACGGGTCGAACATGGTGGTGGCGTGGATTTCAGCGTCGGTCAGCCCGTGGCGCATGGCCTGGGCAATGGTGCGCATCCGGTCGGGCGTCTGCTTGGAGATCGCCTTGATCACGGCGGCCTTGTCGGGGGCGCCTTCGATGTCCACCTCGTCAAAGCCGGTCAGGCCCGATTCCATCGAGGCCAGCGCCTTTTGCAGCGATTCGTGGATGGTGCGGCCGATGGCCATGGCCTCGCCCACCGATTTCATCGCGGTGGTCAGGTAGGGTTCCGAGCCGGGGAATTTTTCAAACGCGAATTTCGGGATCTTGGTGACGACATAGTCGATGGTCGGCTCAAAGCTGGCCGGGGTGACCTTGGTGATGTCGTTGTCCAGCTCGTCCAGGGTATAGCCCACGGCCAGTTTCGCGGCGATTTTCGCAATCGGGAAACCGGTGGCCTTGGACGCCAGCGCGGACGAGCGCGACACGCGCGGGTTCATTTCGATCACAACCATACGGCCATCGGCCGGGTTCACGGCCCATTGCACGTTCGAGCCGCCGGTTTCCACGCCGATTTCACGCAGAACGGCGATCGAGGCCGTCCGCATCATCTGATATTCCTTATCCGTCAGCGTCAGCGCGGGGGCCACGGTGATGGAATCGCCGGTGTGCACGCCCATCGGATCGACGTTTTCAATCGAACAGACGATAATCGCGTTGTCGGCGCGGTCGCGGACGACCTCCATTTCGTATTCTTTCCAGCCCAGCAGCGATTCATCCACCAGGATCTGGTTCACCGGGCTGGCATCCATGCCGGTGCGGCAGAAATGGATGTAATCCTCGCGGTTATAGGCCACGCCGCCGCCGGTGCCGCCCAGGGTAAAGGCGGGGCGGATGATCGCGGGCAGGCCGATTTCCTCCAGCTCGTCCAAGGCCATCTGAACGCCGGCTTCCAGATCGGCGTCGCCATTATCCTTTTTCGGAGCGGTGACGATGGTCGCCTTGGGGTTTTCCAGGCCGATGCGGTCCATCGCCTCGCGGAACAGTTTGCGGTCCTCGGCCATTTCGATGGCGTCGCGTTTCGCGCCGATCATTTCCACGCCGAATTTTTCCAGCACGCCCATTTCCTCCAGCGCCAGGCTGGTGTTCAGCCCGGTCTGGCCGCCCATCGTGGGCAGCAGCGCGTCGGGGCGCTCTTTTTCGATGATCTTGGCGACGACCTCGGGGGTGATCGGCTCGATATAGGTGGCATCCGCCAGGCCCGGATCGGTCATGATGGTGGCCGGGTTCGAGTTCACCAGGATCACGCGGTAGCCCTCTTCGCGCAGCGCCTTACAGGCCTGGGCACCCGAATAGTCGAATTCACACGCCTGACCGATCACAATCGGCCCCGCACCAATGATCATGATCGAGGAGATGTCTGTTCTTTTGGGCATGGCGGACCTCTAAGCTCTGGCGGTTGGGCAGCAGGGCACGGGGATGAGACTCACCCCCGCGCAAATTGTCGTGGGTTATAGCTAAGGAATGGCAAGGCGCAAGAGGGATCGGAAAACATCTTTGATCTGTCGGCTCTGGACTGTACGCCGCGCGCCGATGCGCTATAGCTGTCCATGGGGAGGGCACATCACGTGTGGTGAAAGGCCTTGCGACTGAGATTTGACACCGGCCCGGCCGGTTTGCCCGCTGAATTCGCCGATCCGCTGGATCAGATCGTGGCCTGGGATGCGGCCGACGTGCCAGCGGCGCTGGCCCGTTTGGACAAGGCGCGCGCCGATGGGCTGTGGCTGGCCGGATATGCCAGTTACGAGCTGGGCTATGCGCTAGAGCCGCGCCTGCTGCCCTTGATGCCCCAGGGGCGCAGATTGCCCCTGCTGCGGTTCGGATGTTACGCAGGGTCCGGCACCTCAGCACCAGTACAGCCAGATGGCGCGTTGCGCGGGCTGCAACCGCGCTGGGATGCGGGCCGCTATGCGCAGGCATTTCAGGCTGTGCACGACTATATCGGTGCGGGGGATATCTATCAGGCGAACCTGACCTTTCCAATTGAGGCACAGGCCCAGGGAACGGCGAGCGGGCTTTATGCCGCTTTGGCCGCGCGGCAATCCGTGGGGCATGGGGTGCTTGTGGAACAGCAGGGCGGCCCCGCGTTGCTGTCGCGCTCGCCCGAGCTGTTTTTCCGCACGGACGCTGCGGGCCGTATCCAGACCCGCCCGATGAAGGGCACCTTGCCCCGTCTGGACGATCCCGCGCAGGATGCCGCCCAACGCGCGGCCCTGGCGGCGGATGAAAAGAACCAGGCCGAGAACCTGATGATCGTGGATCTGCTGCGCAACGATATTAGCCGGATTTGTCAGATCGGCTCGGTCCGGGTACCCGATCTGTTCACGGTGGAAACCTATGCGACGGTGCATCAGATGGTCTCGACCGTCGAAGGCCAGTTGCTGCCGGGCACCGGGCTGTCGGATATTCTGCGGGCGCTTTATCCTTGTGGCTCGATCACCGGGGCGCCGAAACTGCGCGCGATGCAGATCATCCGCGAATTGGAACCCTGGCCGCGCGAGGCCTATTGCGGCACCATCGGCTGGGCCGCCCCCGACGGACGCGCCGAGTTCAACGTAGCGATCCGCACGGTGATGCTGGAGGGCGCGCGCGCCACGCTGAATGTGGGCGGCGGACTGGTCTGGGACAGCACCGCCGACGCGGAATACGAGGAGGCCCTATGGAAAGCCCGCTATGCGATGTTCCAGCCGGAACCCGCCTGATCGAAACTTTTGGCTATGTGCCCGGCCCAAATTCCGGCCACAATTCCGGACATAATTTCGGCCAGGGGATCGCGCGGCGGGATTTGCATTTGGCGCGGCTGATGCAATCGGCGCGGGCTTTGGGCTTTGCGCATGATCAATCCGCGGTTTTGGCCGTTTTCGAGCGGATCACGGGACCAGAGCCGCTGCGCTGTCGGGTGACGCTGGCGCAGGACGGCAGCCTGCAACTTGAGACCGCCGCAATGCCCGCGCCGGTGGCCGAAATACGGTTTGTCATCGCCGAGCAACGGCTGGAGTCCGCCAACCCGCTGCTGCGCCACAAGACCACGCAACGCGATACCTATGATCAGGCCCGCGCCGCGCTGCCGAAGGGGGTGGAGGAGGCCATACTGCTGAACGAACGCGATGAGGTCTGCGAGGGCACGATCACCAATATCAGCGTCACCACCCCCGATGGCGCGCGTCTGACGCCGCCGCTGGCCTCGGGCTGTCTGGCTGGTGTCTATCGGCAAAGCCTGCTGCAAAGCGGCACCATCCAAGAGGCCGTCCTGACCCTGAACGACCTGCGCGCCGCCCGCACGATCACCCTGATGAATTCCCTGCGCGGCCAGATGCGGGCCGTTTGGGCGCCTCAATGCGCTCAATTCACCCGCATTGCTTGACAAGAGCGCCGCAACCTTGTGTATCGGCCCGGACGAATTGAGCGCACATCATTGCGCCGCCGATGCCTGATGAAAGGTCACAAAATGCACGCATATCGCAGCCATACCTGCGCCGAGCTGAACAAATCCAACGTGGGCGATGCCGTCCGCCTGTCGGGCTGGGTCCATCGGGTCCGCGATCACGGCGGTATCCTTTTCATCGACCTGCGCGACCATTACGGCGTAACGCAGGTTCTGTGCGATCCCGACAGCCCGGTGTTCGCCGAGGTGGAAAAGGTGCGCAGCGAATGGTGTATCCGCATTGATGGCAACGTCAAAGCGCGTGACCCCGAGCTGGTGAACCCCAAGCTGCCCACCGGCGAGGTCGAGGTGTTCGTGCGCGACATCGAGGTTCTGGGCGCCGCGCAGGAACTGCCGCTGATGGTGTTCGGCGATCAGGAATACCCCGAGGAAACCCGCCTGAAATACCGCTATCTGGATCTGCGCCGCGAGGTGATGCAGAACAACATGACCCTGCGCTCGGACGTTGTGGCCTCGATGCGGCGGCGGATGTGGGATCAGAATTTCCGCGAATACCAGACGCCGATCATCACCGCGTCCTCGCCCGAAGGCGCGCGCGACTTCCTGGTGCCCTCGCGTCTGCATCCGGGTAAATTCTATGCTCTGCCCCAGGCTCCGCAGCAGTTCAAACAGCTGATCATGATGTCGGGCTATGACAAGTATTTCCAGATCGCGCCCTGTTTCCGCGACGAAGACCCGCGCGCCGACCGCTCGCCCACCGATTTCTACCAGCTGGACCTGGAGATGTCGTTCGTGGAACAGCAGGACGTGTTCGACACCATTCAGCCCGTGCTGACCGGCATCTTTGAAGAATTCGGTGGTGGCCGGAAGGTCGATCAGGACTGGCCGCAAATCTCTTATAAGGACGCGGCCAAATGGTACGGCACGGACAAACCCGACCTGCGCAACCCGATCAAGATGCAGGATGTCTCTGAACATTTCCGCGGCTCGGGCTTTGCGATCTTTGCCAACCTGCTGGAAAACGAAGGCACCGAGGTGCGCGCCATCCCCGCCCCCACTGGCGGCGGCCGTAAATTCTGTGACCGGATGAACAAATTCGCCCAGGGCGAAGGGCTGCCCGGCATGGGCTATATCTTCTGGCGCGAGAAAACCGCCGATGCGGTCGCGCAGGAGCTGGGGATCACCGTGAAAGAAGCCCAGGCCAAGCTGAAATCCGGCGAGGTCGAGGGCGGCATGGAAGCCGCCGGTCCGCTGGCCAAGAACATCGGCCCTGAGCGCACCGAGGCGATCCGCCAACAGCTGGGCCTGAACATCGGCGACGCGGCGTTCTTCCTGGGCGGTAAGCCCAAGGCGTTCGAAAAGGTCGCCGGCAAGGCGCGCGACGTGATCGGCGAGGAACTGGGCCTGACTGACAAGGACCGCTTTGCCTTTGCCTGGATCGTGGACTTCCCGATCTATGAACAAGACGAAGAGTCGGGCGCGATCGATTTCGAACACAACCCGTTCTCGATGCCGCAGGGCGGGCTGGACGCGCTGAACGGCAATCCGCTGGACGTTCTGGGCTATCAGTATGACCTGGCCTGTAACGGCTATGAACTGGTGTCCGGCGCGATCCGGAACCACAAACCGGACGTGATGCTGAAGGCGTTTGAAATCGCGGGCTATGACGAAACCGAGGTCAAAAGCCGCTTTGGCGCGCTCTATCAGGCGTTCCAATACGGTGCCCCGCCGCACGGGGGTTGCGCCGCCGGGATCGACCGGATCGTGATGCTGCTGGCGGATACGGCCAACATCCGCGAGGTCATCATGTTCCCGATGAACCAACGCGCCGAGGATCTGATGATGCAGGCCCCGTCCGAGCCCAGCTCGGATCAGCTGATGGAGCTGTCTTTGCGGGTGATTCCGCAAGAGTGACCTGGCCTGACACTGTTTTTAAGGCGCCCGAGGGGAACCTCGGGCGTTTTTGCGTTAAATCGTCGGCAAGCTTTCGCAAAGCGCACCGTTTGTTGGCGTTCTCCCCCTGAAAAACCGTCGCAAGCGCGCTATCTTCGATAGCACACAGCCCGAGGATGCCATGCTCTTTGATCCGACCCTTGCTGAAATCCGCTTCGGAACCGGCCTGTCGCCGCTCGTACCCGCGCCGCAGTCGGTATCGCAGATGCTGTCCTGGGTGCAGGGGCCTGACCGGGCCGCAGCAGAGTTTCCGATCGAAAGCTTCGATACATTCCGTCTGCGCATGGTAGAGGCGCAGCGCACGGGAAAGGCCTATCGCCGCAACAAAAACGCTCCGAACGCCGAGGAACTGCGCAAGACCTTCAACAAGGTGAAACAGGCGGCACGTCAGCAACAGGCCAATTGGCTGATGCAGACGCTGGCGCGGCGCAGCCATACCCAGGACGGGTTTCGCGAAAGGCTGGCGGCGTTTTGGGCCGATCATTTCACCGTAATCGGCAAGGGCGGGGTGATGAAACGCGTCGCCATGCCCGTGGCCGAGACATTCCTGCGGCCGCATCTGGCGGGGCGGTTTTCGGATCTGCTGGTGGCGGCGGTGACCAATCCGGGCATGGTGAATTATCTGGATCAGCAATACTCGGTCGGGCCGAACGCGCCGGCGCGGGCCAAGATGCCTAAAAATCGTGGGCTGAACGAAAATCTGGCACGCGAAATTCTGGAACTGCACACGCTGGGGGTGGGCGGCCCCTATGGCCAAAAAGACGTCCGCCAGCTGGCCGAGCTGCTGACGGGTCTGGGGATCGACGCGGATGGCGGCATGACATTCCGGCCCAAATGGGCCGAGCCCGGATCTGAAACCGTTCTGGGCCAGACCTATGGCGGAGAAACGGCCGCGCTGGCCGACATCCACGCGGCCTTGCAGGATCTGGCGGCGCATCCGGCGACGGCGCAGCATATCTGCTCTAAGCTGGCCGTGCATTTTCTGGGCGATGCCCCCGATCCGGGGGTGATCCGCGCGATGAAGGCCACATGGATCGACAGCGGCGGGCAACTGCTGCCGGTGTATCGCGCCATGCTGCACCACCCCAGCGCCTGGCAGCCCGAGCGGGTGAATGTGAAACTGCCCTTCGATTTCATGTCATCGGTAATGCGCGCGCTGGCGGTGCGTCCCGATCCGTTTCGCGGGGCCGCGAATGATGTCGAGCAGCGCGTCAAGAAATTCTTCTTGCAGCCTCTGCGCCGGATGGGGCAGCCATGGGAGCGGCCTCAGGGGCCCGATGGCTGGCCCGAAGAGGATGAAACATGGGTGACGCCGCAGGGGCTGGCGACGCGGCTGGAATGGGCGCTTTTTGCCCCGCCCCGGCTGCAAAAGACCCTGCCGGACCCACGGCAGTTCGTGCAGGCGGCCCTGGGCGCAGAAGCCCCTGAACCCGTCCGTTTCGCCGCCCAAGCCGCCGAAAACCGGGCCGAGGGGATCGCGCTTGTGCTGATCTCTCCGGCTTTTCAGCGCCGATAGAGGACTTTCCGATGACAGACTGGACACGCCGAAAACTGCTGACCCGCTCGCTGGCTTTGGGATGCTCGGCGGCGGCCAGCCCGCTGATTACGCCGGTCACGCTGGCCTCGGCTCCGTGGGATAACCGGCTGGTGGTGATTATCCTGCGCGGCGCGATGGACGGGCTGGACGTGGTGCAGCCCTATGGCGATCCGGCCCTGGCAGCCGCACGCGCGACCTTACAAACCGGAGAGAAAGCCGGCGCGCTGGATCTGGACGGGTTTTACGCGCTGCACCCCGCTCTGGCCCCTTTGATGCCCCTGTGGAAGGCCTCGGAGCTGGGCTTTGTGCACGCGGTTTCGACCCCTTATCGCGATAAGCGCAGCCATTTCGACGGTCAGGATCTGCTGGAGGCCGGAACCCCGCAACTGGGGGCCGCCACGGGGCGGGATGGCTGGCTGAACCGGATGTTGCAGACCGTTCCGGGGATGCGGGCCGATCTGGCCTATGCCATCGGACACGAGAATATGCTGCTGCTGGACGGGGCCGCGCCTGTGGCCAACTGGTCACCGGATGTGCGGCTGAGCCTGTCTCCGCAGGGGCGTCGCCTGGCTGAGCTGGTCCTGCATGACGATCCGGCCTTTGCCGACGCTTTTGCCGAGGCGGCGATGTTGCTGGACAGCGGCGATGGCGGGATGCAGGCCATCCCCGGTGACGCGGGGATGGACATGGACGGGCTGGCCCGAAACGGCACGCTGGGCATTCGCAAAGTCGCCGCCTTTGCCGGGGAAAAGCTGCGGGGCGACAGCCGGATTGCCGCGTTCTCGGTCGGGGGGTGGGATACGCATCGGGGGCAGGGGGCGGCCCTGCCTCGGGCGCTAAGACAGCTTTCCGACGCGTTGCTGGTGCTGCGCGGCGCCTTGGGGGATACCTGGGGAAAAACCGCCGTGGTGGCGATGACGGAATTCGGCCGCACCGTCCGTGAAAACGGCACCCGCGGCACGGATCACGGCACCGGCGGCGCGATGCTGCTGGCGGGCGGGGCCATTCGCGGCGGGCGTGTCTATGGCGACTGGCCCGGCCTGCGGCACGAGGATCTGTACAACGGGCGCGATCTGATGCCGACCCGCGATGTGCGCGCCTATGCCGGCTGGATGATGCGCGGGCTGTTCGGGCTGGACACGGGCACGCTTGAAAACACCGTCTTTCCGGGGATGGAGCTGGGCGCGTCCCCGCGCCTGATTCTTTAGGGCTTTTGCCAGACGAAAGGCTGATCTACTGTCGCCCCTGCGACAACGTATGGAGCCTTCGAAATGTCCGATCCGCGCCCTCTGGGCCCGCTTCTTCCTGGCTGGACGCCGCCAGAGCGCCCGGCGATGACCGAACTGGAGGGCACATATGTCCGGCTGGAGCGTCTGGACGCGGACAAACACGCGGCGTTGCTGTTCCGCGCCTATGAGCGGCACGACTGGATCTGGGATTACCTGCCCTGGGGGCCGTTCAGTTCGGCCGCGCAATATCACCGCTGGACCCGCGAGGCCGCCGAGGGGCACGATCCGTATTTCTTTGCCATATATGACAAGCAAACGCGCCGATATGGCGGTGTCGGCAGCTTCATGCGGATCACCCCCGAGGCAGGCGCGATCGAGCTGGGCGGGCTGACATTTGCGCCATGCCTGCAACGCACGCGGGCCTCGACCGAGATGTTCTATCTGACCATGAAATGGGCGTTTGAGGCCGGATACCGCCGGTTCGAATGGAAATGCGATGCGCTGAACTTGCCGTCCCGGTGGGCGGCGCAGCGGTTGGGGCTAAGCTATGAGGGCGTGTTCCGTCAGGCGACTGTGGTCAAGGGGCGCAATCGCGATACGGCCTGGTACGCGGCCATCGACAAGGAATGGCCCGCGCTGTCCGAGGCGTTTCGGGTCTGGCTGTCCCCTGCGAATTTCACCGCAGAGGGCACCCAGAAAGAGCGGCTTTCGGATTTGACGAAACTGGCCGGCGTGGCACCGGACCCTGCGCTGGCCCCCTAAACGGGGACGGCGGCGGACAGACGCTCTTGTACCAGACCGGCCAGACGGGCCACGTCTGAGCGGCACGAGCGGCCCTGCATCCGCGCGATCGTCAGCGCCTCTCCGGCTGTTACCAATGGCGCATCCGCCGCGCTGCGGGCAATGCCGGTGATGAACTGCGCCACGTAATCCAGCACTTTTTCGTCCGATCCGTCGCACAGCAGCTCGGCCGCGTGGGCCAGATCATCGCGATAGGCCAGCGTATCGGGCGAGACCAATTCCTCGTTCACGACGCGCGGGCCCATGGGGCGTTGATCTTCGGGCAGATGAGACAGGATCAGTTCTTGGAATTGCGATAGCGAATGGGCGGGTTTGGGCAGAAACCCATCCGCCCCGGCCTGCGTGCACAGATCATGGGCCAGGTCATCGCCGCTGGTGCCCAGAATGACGGGGATGCGCGGGCGCATCTGATGCGCGGCCTCGATCAGCTGCGTGCCGTCCCCGTCCGGCAGGCCCAGATCCACGATCAGCACGGTGGGGCGGTAGACTTGCAAATGGCGCTGCGCAGCGGACAGGCTGTCCGCCCGCCGGATCCGCGCCCCAGAGCGCACGCAGAGCAGGCGCATCGCCTCGCAGGCAAAGCGGCTATCCTCGACCACCAGAATCGTTACCCCCAGCAAGGGCCGGGCGGGCGTCGGGAAACGGTTGATTTGGAATAGCTCACGGTCGTCCATTCTGGCATCCTCTTGTGGGTCATGCGACTCACCATGGCGCAGGGTTGGTGAATCCTGCGTTAACGCGCCCGGCGGATGCGACCCCCCGCCGCTTGCGCTATGGGTTCCGGCCCGCCATAACTGCGCGCAGCTTTATTCCAGAGGAGACCCCCATGATTGGCCGCCTGAATCACGTTGCAATCGCTGTTCCCGACCTCGAGGCAGCATCCGAACAATACCGCACCGCGCTGGGTGCCAAGGTGAACCCGCCTCAGGACGAACCCGATCATGGTGTGACCGTGGTCTTTATCGAACTGCCCAACACCAAGATCGAGCTGCTGTACCCGCTGGGGGAAAACTCGCCTATCACCGGGTTTTTGGAAAAGAACCCCTCGGGCGGCATCCACCATGTCTGCTATGAGGTCGATGACATCCTTGCCGCGCGTGACCAGCTGAAGGCCGCCGGACTGCGCGTTCTGGGCAACGGCGAGCCCAAGATCGGCGCCCACGGTAAGCCCGTGCTGTTCCTGCACCCCAAAGATATGAACGGCACCCTGACCGAGCTGGAGCAAGTCTGATGTCCATCACCTCGGCCATCGTTCTGTATGCGGTGATCTGGTTCATGAGCTTTCTCATCGCGATCCCGATCCGTCTGCAGACGCAAGGGGACGTTGGCAAGGTCGTGCCGGGCACTCATGCCGGTGCCCCCGAGCATCATCAGCTGAAGAAGAAGGCGATCATCACCACGATTGTCGCCGCCGTCCTGTGGTGCATCATCACGGCGATCATCCTGTCGGGCTGGATCACTGTGCGGGATCTGGATTGGTTCAACCGGATGAACCCGGCCTGATACGCGCCAGAGCGGCGTATTTTCTGCCCCCGCCACTGTGTGTTCCTGTGGCGGGGGTTTTCTGTTCTGTGGGATCCGCCTGGCCGGATCTGTCCGGGCATTACCGGAATGTCTGACGCTGGCTGCCCGTGACTGCGTGGAAAATATGGGTAAACGTGGCTGCTCCTAAAATCGGGATGACCAGATTCAGCAAAGGCAAGGACAGCGGCATCGCCATCAGCGTGCCGGCCAGCCAGATTGTGCCTCGGTGCTGTTTGCGCAGGTCTTTGGCGCCCTGACGGCCCACGCGGCGAATGGCGGCCAGGGTGAAATACTCCATCCCCAGCAGGAACCCGTTCAGCCCCCAGAAAATGAACAGCGAAAACGGCGTAAACACCGGGATGATATAGAGGATCAGCGCAATCGTGTTGGCCGCGATCAGAAGGCCCAGAAAATTCACCGTGTCCTTCAATGCTTCGCCAAAGGGGACTTTGGTGGCGGGGGGCAGATGGGGGTAGTGCCTGTCCTCGACGGCCTGGGCAACCTCGTCCAGAAACATCGAGGTAATGGCCGAAGCCACGGGCACCATCAGAAACACCGACAGGATCAGCATCAAAAACAGGCTGGACCAGCCCAGCAGATCATCCAGCCAGGTGACCTCTCCGATAATAGGCAGCGTGGCGGTGTCCCCGGTGGACCATTGCAAGAACCACAGGAACGCGGCGTAGACGGCGATCAGCAGGGCAAAGGTCAGGCCGACCCCCAGAAACAGCACCTTGCGGAAGCGGCGGTCTCCGATTTGGCCAAGGGTGCGCGCAAAAGCGCCAAGGATCATTCCGATTGCCATGTGACGATGCTTTCCAGATCGGGACGGGGGCGTTCGGGCGGGGCCATTTTTTCGGTGCCGATATGGATGAAACCCGCGACACGTTCGTTTTCGGACAGGCCCAGACCCTGGGCCATGAAGGTGCGGTCATGGCTAGGCCAGCCGCTTAGCCAGTTCGCCCCCCACCCCGAGGCCAGCGCCGCATTCAGCAGCGCCAGACAGGCCGCCCCGGCCGAGTAGGTCAGCTCAAGCGGGGGGACTTTATCGCTGTTTTTTTGCACCTCGATCACGGCAATGGCCAGATCGCTGGTGTCGAACTGCATGGGGCCTTTCAGCACCTTGTCCTCGGGCAGGTCCAGCGCGGCGGCGCGGGTGCGGGCCAGATCGCCCAGCCGGCGCAGCGCGCCCTTTTCCAGCACGATAAAGCGCCAGGGCTCCAGCTTGCCATGATCGGGGGTGCGCGCGGCGGCGGTCAGGATCGGCGTCAGCTGATCGCGGGTGGGCACGGGGGCGATCAGGGTTTTCTGGGGACGCGAGCGCCGCGTCAGCAGAAACTCCAGGGCTGCTGTATTCTTTTCCATAATGTCCTTGTTCCTATGCGTTGCGCCTTATTTCGGGGTTTGGCAGCGCGGGTTCAACCCGTCACAGCCCCAATTCCAGCGCCATTTCTGTTATCAACTGGCTGAAGACCGCATTCATACGGTCGCTGGGCTGGCGTTTGGCAACGGTGTCGGCCATCGGATCGGGGGCCGTTTTATCGCTGCCTGACATTTCCTCCAGTACGGCATGGCCGCAGAAGGGAACGTAGGCCTCGGAATAGCCGCCTTCGTGCACCATCACAAGCTTGCTGCCGCACAGAGCCTGTGCAGCGGCCATCACCTGCCGTGTCATCAGCCGGAAGGTTTCCGCTGTACACAGCTGCCGGGCGATCGGATCGAAAATCCCGGCGTCAAAGCCGCAGGCGATGATAATCACATCGGGGCGGAACTGGTGCAGAGCGGGTAGGGTGATGCGCTCCATTGCCTCCAGATAGCCGACATGCCCCACCCCCGAGGGCAGCGGCACGTTGATATTATACCCTTCCCCCGCGCCCGATCCGCGATCCTGCAAGGCGCCGGTGTCCAGCGGATAGTTCCATTCCTGATGCAGGCTGATCGTCAGCACGTCGCTGCGATCATAGAACACGGCCTCGGTGCCGTTGCCATGGTGCACGTCCCAGTCGATGACGGCAAAGCGCCGGGCCAGGCCGGCGGCGCGGGCGGCTTCGATTGCGATGCCGATGTTATTGAGCAGGCAGAACCCGTTGGGCCAATCGGGCAGGCAATGATGCCCCGGCGGGCGCGACAGCGCATAGGCATTCTTCAGATCACCGGTCAGCACATCGGCCAGAGCGCCCTTTGCCAGCCCGGCCGACAGGGCCGCGATTTCGAACCCGCCCCTGGCAAAAGGTGTCCGCAGGCCCAGCTCGCCCCCGCCGGCATCGGACAGTTCCCTGAAGGCCGTCAGATAGGTTTCGGGATGAACGCGGGCCAGATCCTCCCATGTGGCGGCGGGGGCGTGGCGCATCTGCATGTCGCCGATCAGCCCCGAGACCTCGATCAGGTTTTTCAGCCGCCGCTTTGTTTCGGGGTTTTCCGGCAATCCGCCCGCCGCCAGAGGCTGCACGAAATCGCCCAGCGGCAATGTCAGCGCATAGTTGCCGCCCGCGTGCCAGAAACATTTCTCATCCCAATAAAACCCGGTTGCCATGCTGGTCTCCGCTTTTGTTCAGGGGTAACTATTTCCTGCCCGCTATCGGATGTAAATGCGGAGAACTACGGGAAAATCGGGATGCAGACCCTGACACATCTGGCCGCTTCGGGCGCTGAAATCGCAGTGCGGGTGACCCCCAGGGCCGCGCGCAATGCGGTGCTGATAAAAGAGGGCCAGATCCGTATTTACGTGACCACTGTGCCCGAGGGCGGCAAGGCGAATGCCGCCGTTCAGAAACTTCTGGCCAAGGCCTTGGGCGTGGCCAAAACGCGGCTGACCCTGATCCGGGGCGCCAGCAGCCGGGACAAGATATTCCGGCTGGATTAGTCCTTTTTCTCGCGTACGCGCTGATAGACACCCTCGGGCAGGTCCAGCGCGGCCGATAGATCCTTGAGCTGCGCAATCGACAGGGTGATCCGCTCGACCAGCTCGGTGCGCGGGTCCAGCTGTTCAATCACGATACAGTCTTCGAAGGCATTGATCGTCACGTCCTCTTGCAGGTTCGGCGTGCCTTCGTCGATCAGCGTGATGACCGTCGCGTCAAAGTCGTGTTCGATTGAAAACATGGTCTTTGTTCGCCTTTTCGGTTGGGTGGTGGGCTTGTCCCCTGCGTGCCATGGTGGCAGTTTGTCCGGCAGGACAAAAGGCAAAAGGGTGTCGGATATGAAGAAGTTGGTCTTGGTACTGGCCATGGCCCTGGCCGGCTGTATGCAAACCGTGCCAGAGCAGCGCCCTCAGGTGACGGCGCGGGAACAGGCGGAGCTGGACGCGCGGGCCAAATCCGCCGCGACCCGGTTCCAATCGGTGATCAATCGGATCGAGCCCGTGGCCGAGGCCGAATGCAAGCGCCGCACCACGGGTGTGAATTGCGACTACCAGATCGTCGTCGATGACCAGAGCCCCTATGAAAACGCCTTTCAGACCGAGAACAGCCAGGGCCGTCCGATTCTGGCCTTTACGATTCCGCTGCTGATGAACGTGCGCAACAATGACGAACTGGCCCTGATCATGGGCCACGAGGCCGCGCATCACATTCATGGCCATCTGGAGCAGAAACAGGGTAATGCGCTGGCCGGAGCCATCCTGTTCGGGCTGATCGGGGCCGCAGCGGGGGTGGATGCAACCGGGCTGGGCGCAGATATCGGTGGCCGGGCCTATTCCAAAGAATTTGAGCTTCAGGCCGATAAGCTGGGCACAGTGATCACCAAACGTGCAGGCTATGATCCGGTGCGCGGGGCCGAGTATTTTGTCCGCGTGCCCGATCCGGGCAACCGTTTTCTGGGTACTCATCCGCCGAATGCCCAGCGGATCGAGGTGATCAAAACCGCCGCCAGGGGATAAGTCTTGCTGCAATTGGAAAATGTCGTCAGCGACCGCGGGTCGCGCTATGCGGTGTCGGGTGGGGCTGTGGGCTCGGCTGCGGATGTGGCGGCGTTTCTGAAACAGCTTAAACGCGGCAAGCGCTATGCCAAGGCCACGCATAACACCTGGGCGGTGCTGTATTCAGGCGGGGCTCAGGCCAAGAACGACGATGGCGAATCCGGTGCCGGCATGGTGATTTTGCGAATGCTGGAACGCGAGGGGCTGACCGATCATATCGTTGTGGTGACACGCTGGTATGGTGGCAAACATTTAGGCGGGGATCGCTTTCGCCATGTGCAAACCTGCGTTCGGGCCTATCTGGACGCGCTGGATTGACCTGAACCAAGGCCGCCCGCCGCCTCGCCCCCTGGCTTTTGCTCATCGGCTGAAGGGCGCCTAGGGCCTTTGCCGATTGATCCGTATCAAGGCGCGCCCCGCAGCGCGTGTTGTAGTTTCGGCCCTGTTCACACCCCGAAGGAGCCCCGCTTGAAACCGCTTGGCGATCATAAAAAGCACTACTGGCTGGCCAAACGCATGGCCAAAACAACGGGTGCCGATCTGGTGGCGGCGTATCAGGCGGGCGAACTTGGGCAAGAGGAATGGGCACAGATGGTCCACAAATGCCGCGGATGCGACTGGGCCGAGGGCTGCGCGCGCTGGTTACGGAAAACGCCGACGGCGACGGATGTTCCCTCGACCTGTGTCAATTGCGGGCGTTTCACGGATCTGCAAGCCGACACTGACAAGAGGGTTTGAAATGGGCATTTTATTCTCGTTGGGCGATCCGGCCCGGCATTTCTGGCTGACGCGTTCGGTGGCGCGGATAATGGGCGTTAACCTGTCCGAAGCCATGAGCGAAGGCCGCCTGTCCGCGCAGGGCTATGCGCAGATGGTCACGCAGTGCCGCAAATGCCCCCTTGTCTCGCAATGCGAGAGCTGGCTGGCCCATTCGACCTCGGAAATCTCTCAGGCCCCCGAAGGATGCGCGAATGCCGCCATTCTGAATGGGCTGAAACATTAACCTCAAAGGAGACGCCCCATGGGTATTTTTGA
Source organism: Youngimonas ophiurae (nom. illeg.) (assembly GCF_049803795.1). Taxonomy (NCBI): domain Bacteria; kingdom Pseudomonadati; phylum Pseudomonadota; class Alphaproteobacteria; order Rhodobacterales; family Roseobacteraceae; genus Thalassovita; species Youngimonas ophiurae (nom. illeg.). Next base: position 144,637 of record NZ_JBNAGJ010000002.1, on the reverse strand, counting down.
CAAATTCGGCCGTCGGGCCTCGGTGATGGGTAAAATGGCCGAAACCGTGGGCGTAGACTTCGCTGAGCAGGTGGCGCGAAATCCGGCGATGGCCAGCACATACCGCGAGGCGGTGATGCGCTGTGTGCATTGCACGCATGATGGCGCGTGCAAAAGCTGGATGGCCAAACACCCGCAGGCCGCGCACGCCCCCGATTATTGCCGCAACAAAGACCTGCTGGAGCGCCTGGCCGGCGAATAACCCTGCGGGTTTGCGCCGTTTCAGGCTCCGGTCTGCAAGGACGCGGCCAAAAAGGCCGCCTGCCGGGTATCCCCGAAGGTCAGCTCGGATAGGGTCTGATCCGGGGTTGCCGCGTGGCCGGCATCGTTCAGGCGTTGCAGCAGCGTCGGAACATCGGTGTCCAGTAGGGGCGCGATCTCGTTGAGCGGCGCATTCACGACCATGTCGATGATCGCAAAATCCGGCCGGGCCTGTTGCTGCTGGGAAGCGGGAATAAAGGACGCCGCCAGCAATAGCGCGCAAACCCCCATCACGCCCTTGGCCAGCGGCCGCTTGAAATAAAGCATGAACGCGCGCCAGTTCAGCACCACATGCAGCGCGACGGCACCGATCATCAACCAGCCCAGCCATTCATGCGCCAGTTTGTTGAATTGCGTATCGGCGTGGAAAAACATCAAAAGCCCCGTTACGGCCATGATCAGAAAGCTACCGATGGTCAGGGGGGTGGCGTATTTGCGAAGCGTGGACATGGGGCACCTTTGGCTTGGAACAGGGTGTCTCCCTCGCGGGGGCGGACCGAAGAGGTCGCACTAACCCGGGCGCACTGCCAGGCCTCTTCGATCCACACCCCGCGAGTGGAGACATGGCTAATACGCAGCCCCTTGCAGGTTCCGTCGCAGGTTTTTGCGTTTATTTTTGAGAAAGAGAAAAAGTGGCAGAAACTAGACTTTACCGGCTTTTGTGGTAGAAAGTCTCGTCGTAAGTCCCATATCTACTATCCGCACTGTGTTAGACGTTCTTGTGTTTTCAGAGACTGCATTCCTGAGGTCTGCGCAGTTAAATTCAAAGGTGTGAAATGAATCTTAGCTTTGGAGATTACGTTACTTTTGCAGCACTACTCGCTAGCTTTGGCGGGTTTGGCTGGTATGGTGTGCAATCGGACTTTCGAAGCGAAGCTAACCGGATCATTGGTGAGGTTCATGTCGCTGCAAAGGCAAATGAATATGAGTTCAAGTCTCTGAACACAAAGATCGATACATACAGTGAGAAAACGAGAGCTATTTTGGCAAGTGGCCTAGAGGCGCGGACGAATGAACTGGCACTGGCCTTTCGAGATGTTTGGGGAGACAATGGGGATCTTGTTGTCAATTTGGCGAATGTGCCGGCCAGTAGTAAGCTTTGGACGGAGTTACATTCCTTTTCCAGACAGTATCGTGGCAACTCAACAGTTTATAGTGTCGGGGGAACGTCGGTTTGGACTTTCAGATTGGCTGGAAAAGGAGGCGATGGAAAAAATCTCTCTGTTGCCGCTCATCTTGCTGCAATTTTGGATGGCGATACTAAAGAAACTGCTCCTAATTTACTGGTTCGCTTCGAATACGATCCAAGCTCCCTCAATAGGCAGGACAAAATTGATTACTATCAAAAGAAGTTGAGAGAATATGAGGATGCGATTGCTGCTCTGGAATAACACTAAGGTGATATTGCCAGCTGCCCCCACAGGTCATATTCCCCGGCCTCGTCTACCTCGACCGTGACAATATCCCCGACCGACAGACCGTCGGTGCCTTCGTCGATGAACAGGTTGCCGTCGATTTCCGGTGCGTCGGACTTGGTGCGGCAGGTGGCGATGCCGTCTGCGTCGATGTCATCCACGATCACGTCCATGATCTGGCCCACCTTGGCGGCCAGCCTGGCCTCGGAAATCGCCTGAGCCTTCTGCATGAAACGGTCCCAGCGGTCTTGTTTGATCTCATCGGGGACGTGATCGGGCAGCGCGTTCGAGCGCGCGCCATCCACGTTTTCATATTGAAAACAGCCAACCCGATCCAGCTGGGCCTGGTCCATCCAGTCCAGAAGGGTCTGGAATTCCTCTTCGGTTTCACCGGGATAGCCCACGATAAAGGTAGATCGCAGGGTGATGTCGGGGCAGATGTCGCGCCATTCGGCGATCCTGTCCAGCGTCTTTTCTGCGGCAGCGGGGCGCGCCATGCGTTTCAGCGTGTCGGGATGCGCGTGTTGGAACGGGATGTCCAGATAGGGCAGGATCTTACCCTCGGCCATCAGGGGAATCGCGTCACGCACATGCGGGTAGGGATAGACGTAATGCAGGCGGGTCCAGACGTTCAGTTGGCCCAGCTCTTGGGCCAGTTCCAGAAATGGGAATTTGGCCTGGCGGTCTTTCCAGTCGGTGCCATAGGCGCTGGTGTCCTGGCTGATGACCAGCAGTTCCTTCACGCCGCTTTCGACCAGCTTTTCGGCCTCGCGCAACACGGCCTTCATCGGGCGGCTGGCCAGTTTGCCGCGCATGTCGGGGATGATGCAGAACTTGCAGCTGTGATTGCAGCCCTCGGAAATCTTCAGATAGCTATAATGGCGCGGGGTCAGTTTCACGCCCGATGCAGGCAGCAGGTCGATGAACGGGTCCGGATCGGGCGGCACGGCGCCGTGGACGGCATCCAGCACCTGTTCGTATTGATGCGGGCCGGTGACGGCCAGAACCTTGGGGTGCACGCCGGTGATGTATTCGGGCTCGGCGCCCAAGCAGCCGGTGACGATGACCTTGCCGTTTTCGTTCAGCGCCTCGCCGATGGCCTCCAGGCTTTCGGCCTTGGCGGAGTCCAGAAACCCGCAGGTGTTCACAATCACCGCGTCCGCGCCGGAATAATCGGGGCTGATGCCGTAGCCCTCGGCGCGCAGGCGGGTCAGAATCCGTTCGGAATCCACCAAAGCCTTGGGGCAGCCAAGCGAGACCATACCAATGGTCGGCTGTCCGGCGCGCGGTGTATCCTGGAGACGCGCACGCGGCGCGAGGTCTGGGCGAAGATTTGGCGGATTCTGGGTCATGGGGCCTCATACAGAATGCACAGGCTTTGGGAAAGAGCGTTGCACTGCCCCGTTGTTCCAAACTCGCAAAGAGCCAGCGAAACCCTGCTCTCTGGCGGCTCCCCGTGCCGCTGTCATTGGCACAGCGCCCGGCCTGCCGTAAGCTGCGCTTAACGAAAATGCTGAGGTGGGCAAAATGCGGCTTCTGTTCAAGCTGATCGGTGCGGTGATCGTGATGGTGGTGATCGCGGTGGTGGGGGTGCTGCTGCTGCCGGGGGATCGGATCGCGCAGGTCGCGGCCGATCAGTTGCGCGCACAAACCGGGCGCGAGGTGCGGCTGGAGGGGGACACCACGGTCAGCTATTACCCGGTGCTGGGGGTGTCCACCGGCAAGGTCACGATTGCCAATGCGGACTGGTCCAATGCGGGGCCGATGCTGCGGGCGGACAGCCTGAAGGTAGGCGTGGATTTCATGTCGCTTCTGTCCGGCGCGATCAAGATCACCGGGCTTGAGGCCGTGGCCCCCAGTATCCTGCTGGAACGGGCCGGGGATGGCCGCGTGAACTGGGAACTGGGCGTGGCGGGCGTGGCCCCTTCGGGGCAGCCTCAGGGCAGCGCGAATGCGCTGGCGCTATCGCTGGACAGGGCGCTGATTTCGGGCGGAACCCTGCGTTATGTGGATCATGGGGCGGGCACCGATCTGCGCATCACAGATGTCAGCCTGGATCTGCAATGGCCCGAATATCGCGGGCAGGCGGATTTTTCGGGGGCGCTGACCTATGGCGCTCGTCCGCTTGAGATTTCCGGAAAGGTGGCCGATCTGGCCGGGCTGATCGAGGGCGAGATCACCGGGCTGTCCGCTCGGGTCAGCGGGGCGGGCGGATCGCTGCAATTTGACGGGCGCGTGGGCAGCCAGCCGCAGGCACAGGGGCAATTACGGGCCGATCTGCCCAAAACAGCGACGTTTCTGGCCGCGTTCGGGCTCGGGCCGGTCTCGATCCCGCGGGGGCTGGGGCAGGCGGCACAGCTGAGCACCGATCTGACCTTTACCACCGCCGGGATGCTGTCCTTGCGCGATTTGACCGTGACGCTGGACCAGAACGCTTTGCGCGGGGCGGCCGATCTGAACCTGGCCGCCGAAACGCCCTATCTGACGGCCCGTCTGTCGGCCGGTCAGGTGGATCTGTCGGGGCTTTCCTCGGGGGCAGAGGGCGGCGGCGGGGCTGAGGGCTGGCCCAAAGACACCATCGACGCCTCGGCCCTGGGGCTCTTGGATGCAGAGATCCTGCTGACCGCCGAGGGGCTGAACGCGGGCGGGCTGACCTTTGGCGCGGCAAAAACCCTGACCACGATCACCCGGTCGCGGGCCGTGGTGCAGCTGCAATCGCTGTCCGGCTATGGCGGGCAATTCAGCGGTCAGGTTGTCGCAAATAACCGCTCGGGCCTGTCGGTGGGCGGCGATGTGACCGCCACAGGGGTGCAGATGCAGCCTCTGCTAAGCGATCTGGCCGGGATCACCCGCTTTACCGGACAGGCACAGGCGCAGATGAATTTTCTGGGCGTCGGGCAATCGGTGCACAGTATCATGCAATCGCTGTCCGGCTCGGGCAGCCTGTCCATGGGGCGCGGCACGATTCAGGGCATCGATCTGGATAAGCTGATGCGCCAGGGCCTTACCACGGGCGGTACCACGGTGTTCGACAGCCTGACCGCCAGCTTCACCATGGACAAGGGCAACGCTCAAAACAATGACCTGCTGCTGAAACTGCCCGCCGTGTCGGCCTCGGGCGCGGGGCGGATCGGGCTGGGCACGCGCGACATCGACTATCTGTTCACGCCCAAAGTGGACACGATCAACGCCGGCAAAGGCCTGGCCATCCCGGTGCATATTCGCGGCCCCTGGGCCAATCCACGCATCTGGCCGGACATGGAAAAAGCCATTGACCTGAACTTCAAGGAAGAAAAGGAAAAAGCCCGCAAAGAACTGGAGGACAAGGTTAAGGAAAAACTGGGCGTCGATGACAACCCCGAAGAAAGCGTCGAAGACGCGATCAAACGCAAGCTCGAAGACGAGGCCAGAAAAAAGCTGCGCAAACTGCTGGAATGATCAGCTGCGCAAGCCGGTTTCCTTCAACATCCCGCGCCGCTTGGCCTCGTAATAATAGCCGCGCGCATACCATTGCACCGCGCGCTCTTCGCTGCCATCTGACAGCAGCCAGGCCCCGCGCAGATATTTCACCGCGTATTTCAGGTTCGTCCCGGCATCCAGCAGCCCCGCATCCTCACCGCGATAGCCCATGGTCCGGGCGGTCTGCGGCAGAATCTGCATCAACCCGTAATAAGGCCCATTGCGCGCCTGTGGACGATAGCTGCTCTCGCGTTGCACCACCCGATGCACCAGGGACCGTGGCACCCGATAGTGATCGGCATATTCGTTGATCAAACGCCGCACTTCCGGCGTCTCATTGGGATAAAGCTCCGGCTGCGGACGGGCGCGCTGCTTTTCACGTCGCCGCCCCCCACAGCCCGTCAAAATCAGAGCCACCCCCGAAACCATGAACACACGCCGTTGCATCGAACCTCTTTCGCCCATCTGGCTTCTTTTTGACAAAAATACTCCGGGGGAGCCCGAAAGGGCGGGGGCAGCGCCCCCACTATACCCCCAGAACTATATCCCCCAAAAAACTATACCCCCAGACACCAGCGCATCACGGCCTTTTGCGCATGTAGGCGGTTTTCAGCCTCATCGAAAATCACCGAATGCGGCCCGTCCATGATTGCGCTGGTTGCCTCTTCGTCGCGGTGCGCGGGCAGGCAATGCATGAACAGCGCGTCGTCCTTGGCATGGCGCATCAGCGCGTCATTTACCTGATAGGGGCGCAACTGGTTGTGACGCCGCTCGCGGGCCGATTGCGGATCGTGCATACTGACCCAGGTGTCGGTGACCACCAGATCCGCCCCCGAGACCGCCTCGACAGGATCGCGGATGATTTCCACCGCCGAGCCCTTGGCGCGGGCCTGTTCAATGAATCCCATTTCCGGGTCCAGCGGCTCGGGGCCGGTAAAGGTCAGGTCAAACCCGAATTGCCCGGCGGCATGGGCAAAGCTGGCGAACACGTTGTTCCCGTCGCCGCACCAGACCACTTTCTTACCCGCGATGGGGCCGCGATGTTCCTCATAGGTCAGGATATCGGCCATGATCTGGCACGGGTGCGTGCGGTTGGTCAGCCCGTTGATCACGGGGACGCTGGCGTATTCGGCCATTTCGTGCAGGGTCTGTTCCTCGAACGTCCGGATCATGATCAGGTCCACATAGCGCGACAGCACACGGGCGGTATCGGCGATGGTCTCGCCATGGCCCAGCTGCATGTCGGTGCCCGACAGCACCATCGTCTGCCCGCCCATCTGGCGCACGCCCACGTCAAAGGAAACGCGGGTCCGGGTGGAAGGCTTTTCAAAGATCAGCGCGACCATGTGATCCTTGAGCGGCTGCTCGGCATCCAGTGCGCCCTTGGGCTGGCCTTTGCGCGCGTCTTTCATGGATTTGGCAGCGTCGATCATGCCCCGCAGCTCGGCGGGGTCAGTGGTGTGAATATCAAGGAAGTGTTTCATAATATACGTCTTTTCGGTGTCAGGCCGAGGCAGGGCTATGCACGATCGGCCGGGGTGTTTGGGTCAGGTTTCCAGTTGCGAGGCCGCCGCGTTCAGCCGGGCGATCGCCTCGCTTATCTCGTCTTCCGAGATGTTCAGAGGCGGCAGCAGGCGGATCACGTTATCCGCGGCGGGGACGGTGATGACCTGGTTGTCATAGCCTGCATTCACCACGTCGATATTGGGGGCTTTGCACTTGATCCCCAGCATCAGGCCGGTGCCGCGCACGCTGTCGAACACATCGGGATGCGCGGCCACCAGCCCTTCCAGCGCCTGGCGCATCTGGCCTGCGCGGGCATTGACGGTTTGCAGAAATTCAGGCGTGCAGACCTGGGCCATGACGGCGCTGCCCACGGCGCAGGCCAGCGGGTTGCCGCCGTAGGTGGAGCCGTGCGTGCCGGCGGTCATGCCGCTGGCGGCCTCTTCGGTGGCCAGCACCGCGCCCAGAGGGAAGCCGCCGCCGATGCCCTTGGCCACCATCATGATGTCCGGCGTGATGCCCGCCCATTCATGCGCGAACAACTTGCCGGTCCGGCCGACGCCGCATTGCACCTCGTCCAGGATCAGCAGAATGCCCGCATCGTCGCAGATCTGGCGCAGGGCCTTCATTTCCGCATCGGGAACGGGGCGGATGCCGCCCTCGCCCTGCACGGGCTCGATCAGGATGGCGGCGGTTTTATCGGTGATGGCATCGGTCAGCCCGTCCATGTCGCCAAAGGTCAGGTGGACAAAGCCCGGCAGCAGCGGGCCGAACCCCTTGGTCATCTTTTCGGTGCCCGCCGCCGCGATCCCAGCCGAGGACCGCCCATGGAATGCCCCGTCGAAGGTGATGATCTCAACTTTCTCGGGCTGGCCTTTGTCGTACCAGTATTTACGGGCCATTTTCACCGCCAGCTCGCACGATTCCGTGCCCGAGTTGGTAAAGAACACGGTATCGGCAAAGCTGTTGTCCACCAGTTGATCGGCCAGTTGCTGCTGCTGAGGGATCTCATAGAGATTAGACACATGCCACAGGGTCTGGGCCTGATCGGTCAGCGCCTGCACCAGCGCGGGGTGCGCGTGGCCCAGGGCGTTCACGGCAATGCCCGCGCCCAGATCCAGAAAACGTCGGCCGTCTGCCTCGATCAGCCACGAGCCTTCGCCCTTCACGAACTGAAGCGGCGCACGGTTATAAGTCGGCAGGACAGACGGGATCATAGGTGGATCATCCTTGTTCCAAAGAGAAATCCTGAGGTTGCATTCACAGGATCGGGTGTCAACGATTTTAGGGGGGTGGGCCGCAATTGGCGGCGGATCAAAGGCTGCGGGACGTCAGACGTGGGTACGTCGGCGTCGAATCGAGACGATATCTGCGCGTTTGATCATGCAGGCCAGATACCCGAGCAGCAGAGAAATGCAAAGGTTTTTCTGGCAGGCCGCACAGATGCAAAGGCACGAGCTGGCGCTGCGCGCGGTCTGGGCCAGGCAGGTCAGGCCTTCAGGCGATACCCCGTCCGGAACATAAGCCAGGCCATCAGGGCAACCACGCAGGTAAAGCCTCCGGCCACGGACAGGCCCAGCCAGGGCGAGCTGTCAGACACCCCCAGCACCCCATAGCGCACCCCGTCGATCAGATAGAAAATCGGGTTGAAATGGGTCAGCAGCTGAATGCCCGCTGGCAGCGCCTGAACCGAATAAAACGTCCCCGACAGGAATGCCAGAGGCGTGACAATGAAGTTGGTGATCGCGGCCATCTGATCGAATTTATTGGCAAAAACACCGGCGACGACTCCGATTGCGCCCAGCATCCCGGCGCCCAGAATGACAAAGATCAGCGCCCACACAGGATGCGCGATCTGAATGCCCAGCACCAGATACAGCCCCGCGGCAATGGCCAGCGCCACACACAGCCCGCGCGCCACGCCGCCCAGGATATAGCCCAGAACCAGCTCTAGCGGGGACAGAGGCGGCATCAGCGTGTCCACGATATTCCCCTGCACCTTGGAAATCACCAGCGAGGACGAGGTATTCGCAAAGGCATTCTGAATCACCGTCATCATCAAAATCCCCGGCGCGATGAAATGGGTGAAGGGCACGCCCATCACGTCGCCGCGCTGCTGCCCGATCGCGATGGTGAAAATCATCAAAAACAGCGCCGCCGTGGCCAGCGGCGCCAGCAGAGTCTGCGTCCACACCACCACGAACCGCATGACCTCGCGTTGGATCAGCGTCCATAGGCCCAGCCAATTCACCCGCCCGAAACGGCGCGTTCCCATCTGCATTTGCGGCTCCATGCTTTGTTCCTTTGCGATAGCGGCGGATTCGACGCCTTGTAACTCAGGCGTGGATCACTAAAATAGGGGGCAATCAAAAAAGTACAGGGGCGGCGCGCGTAAGCGAGGCCGCTTTTTATGGTAAGGAAACCGAATGTCCTGGACCGATGAACGCGTCGAACTTCTGAAGAAAATGTGGGGCGAGGGCCAGTCGGCCAGCCAGATTGCCAAGGAACTGGGCGGTGTGACCCGCAACGCGGTCATCGGCAAGGTGCATCGTCTGGGCCTGTCGAACCGCTCGGGCGGTGGAGGCGCCAAAGCCGAGGCCAAGGCCAAGCCCGCGCCCAAACCCGCCGCCGAGGCCAAGCCCAAACCCGCCCCCAAGCCTGCGCCAAAACCCGCAGCCGAACCGGCCGCCACCGAGCCCGCCGCAGCCCGCCCCGCCAATGTGACTCCGATCCGTAAGGCGATCATCCCGGCCGGGCAGCCTCTGCCGCCGCAGCCCTCGGCGAATGAAATCAGCCCCGAGGCGCTGGCCAAGGTCAATGAGGTGGAAAAGAAGGCCAAGAAGCTGGGCCTGCTGGAACTGACCGAGCGGACCTGCAAATGGCCCGTGGGCGACCCGGCCACCGATGATTTCTGGTTCTGCGGCCTGCCCGTGCAACAGGGCAAACCCTATTGCGAGGCCCATGTCGGCGTGGCGTTCCAGCCGATGTCCAACCGCCGTGACCGCCGCCGCTAAGGGCCGCGCATTCCGAATGCAAAAGGGGCCCGCAGGCCCCTTTTTGTTTTACGCGGGCTGATTTGTGCGGATCAAAGGGCGATCACGCCGTTCAGGATCAGGAAAATCACGGCCGACATCAGGGCAGCGGCGGGCACGGTGATCACCCAGGCCGCGACGATGGTCATGAAATGCGACCGGCGCACCAGTTTGCGGCGGCGGCGTTCCTCGGGGGCGATGCGCTTGGCTGCGGGCCGGCCGGCGGCCGAGTTGCGCAGCCGTCGCTCGGCGTGCCATTCGCGGAAGAAGCCCACACCGAACACCCCGCCCACCGCGATATGGGTCGAACTGACGGGCAGGCCCAGCCAACTGGCCACGATCACGGTGATCGCCGCCGACAGCGCCACGCAATAGGCGCGCATCGGGTTCAGCTTGGTGATCTGACTGCCGACCATGCGGATCAGCTTGGGGCCAAACAGGAACAGCCCGAACGAAATCCCGAAAGCGCCGATCACCATGACCCAGGTCGGGATCAGAACCTTGGCTTCGAAGGCATGGGATTTTGAGGCATGAACGATGGCCGCCAGCGGCCCGACCGCGTTGGCCACGTCATTGGCCCCGTGCGCAAAGCTGAGCAACGCGGCGGACAGCACCAGCGGCATCCCGAACAGGATTTTCAGGGATTTGTTGCGGTTCTCCAGCCCTTCGGATTGCTTGCGGATCAGAGGGGCGGAGATCGCATAGGTCAGCGCTCCGGCGATCAGCCCGATCAGCAGCGCGGTTTGCAGGTCGATTTTGACGATCCGCTTCAGCCCCTTCAGCGCCAGATAGCTGGCAAAGGCTCCGGCCATGATTCCCACCAGAACCGGCACCCAGCGGCGCGCGGCGGCGATTTTGTCGTCCTGATAGATGATCTTGGCCTTGATGAACGCCAGGAATGCGGCCGCAATCACCCCGCCCAAAACCGGAGAAATCACCCAGCTGGCCGCGATTTTACCCATCGTGGGCCAGTTCACGGCGGCAAAGCCCGCCGCGGCGATCCCGGCGCCCATGACGCCTCCGACGACGGAATGCGTGGTGGACACGGGCGCGCCCACCCAGGTGGCCAGGTTCACCCACAGGGCCGAGCTGATCAGCGCCGCCATCATCGCCCAGATAAAGACTGTGCTATCGGCCATGCCCGCCGGGTCAATGATCCCCTTTGAGATGGTCGAAACCACGTCGCCTCCGGCCAGCAGGGCGCCCGCGCTTTCGCATAGGGCGGCGATCACGATCGCACCGCCCATGGTCAGCGCGTTGGCGCCCACGGCGGGGCCCATGTTGTTGGCCACGTCATTCGCGCCAATGTTCAGAGCCATATAGGCCCCAAAAACCGCAGCCGCGACGACCACCAGATTTACCGGGAATTGCCCGAACAGCACCGCCGCAGCCAGACCGGCCACCACAATAAAGGCCAGCGCGATCCCAGGTGCCACCAATGGCCGCGAAACATAGGATGTGGCGTATTCGATCTGGGAAATCCGGCCCAGATCCTTATCCAGAGTGGTCCACTCTTTTTTGTTGGATGACATGTTATCCCCCTCAGGCTATCGCAAACGGCCCTAGACAGGGCGCTCGCCTGAGGCAAGAAAATTGTCATAAAATTTTCGTAAAACTGTTACAAATCCAGCAGGATCGCCTTCAGGCCCGGTTCTGCCACCAGCTGGGCGGCCTTGTGCGGCTTCATCCATTTGCGTTTGCGTTCGTCAACCTCGGGGTAGGCATCGACGATCTTTTCCACGCGGACAACATAGACCTGTGCCTCGACCGGGGCCGGAGCGCCGCTGTCCATGACTTTATCATAGGTAAAGCTGCCAATGGGGGTGGGGTCCACATCGCCCTTTTTGACGCCGGCCTCTTCCCAGGCTTCGGTCATTGCGGCCTCATGGGCGCTGATGCCGTCGATGGGCCAGCCTTTGGGGATAATCCAGCGCCCGGTCCCGCGCGAGGTGATCATCAGAACGCGCAGGTCATCGCCTTTTCCACGCAGGCACAGCGCAGCAACCTGCAACAATCGGGGGCGCGAAATCAAAGGTTGGACCATATCCACCCATGCCTTCTTGAGGCCATCATTCATCTGTCGTCCTGCTCGCTCGTTCGCCTGTTGTATGGGCAATGTATATACGTTTTGTAACAGAAATGCAAAACCCTTAAAGCATGGCCTGCTAATTGCCGCGTCTTTTGGCCCGCAGGGTCGGGTCGGCCTGGGTGGGGTCTTCGGGCCAGGGGTGTTTGGGGTAACGCCCGCGCATGTCCTTGCGTACATCGGCATAAGAGCTGGCCCAGAAGCCGGGGATGTCCATGGTCGTCTGCACGGGCCGCCCAGCCGGAGACAGCAGCGTCACCCGCAGAGGCTGCCGCCCCACCATCGGGTGGCTGGTCTGGCCGAACATTTCCTGAAGACGCAGGCTGATTTGCGGGGCCTCGCCGCCATAGTCGATGGGGATTTTGCGCCCCAAAGGCGTGGTGAAATGCGCCGGGGCGGCCTGATCCAGCGCCTGCATCTGGTTCCAATCCAGCATCGCGCGCAGGGCCGGCAGCAGATCGAACTTTTTCCAGTCGGCGGCGTTTTTCACCCCGGTCAGATGCGGAAGCAGCCAGGTTTCTATGCTCTCTAGCAAGGCCCGAGGCGACATGTCGGGCAGATCGTGCCCGGCGGCGCGGATCAGCTGCACCCGAGCAACAAACCGTTGCGCGGCATCGCTGAGGATCATCCCCAGATCGCGGACGCCCTCCAGCATGGCCTGGGCGATGGCCTCGGGCGGGGCGTCTTTCCAAATACGGTCATCCAGGGCGATCGCGCCCAGCATTTCGCGCTGTCGGGCCACGACGCGCCGGTCGCGTTTGGACCAGGCGCAACTGTCCTGCCAGGTGATCTGATCGGCGAACTGGCTGCGGATTTCTGCCTCGGAAATCTGGATCGCCTGCCGGATCTTGGCCTCGCGCGGGTTGCCGTCGGTGTCTGTCACGACAATCAGCCGGGCCGAGGCCAGCGGGTCATGATCATCCAGCACCGCGCCCTTGCCGCCCGACAGAATATAGCGCGGCACGTCACCTTTGCGGCGCAGGCCGATACGGTCGGGATAGGCCAGGGCGGCGGTTTCGGCGGGGCCGAGCCGGGTGGTCTGCTGCCCCTTGATCTGTCCACGCAGGCGTTTGGCCTCGGCGCGGATACGTTCGATGACGCCGCGATTTGGGGCATAGGGGCGGGTGTCGGCGAAGCGGCGCGGATCGCGCAGCGCTTCGAGCCGCAAGGCCAGGTCCACAGGCGCGGAAAAGGGCAGGGGATCACGCTCTGCCAGCAGGGCCGCCAGATCCGCCGCGCCGGGGCCGGCAATCGTCAGCATATGGGCCAGACGCGGATGTAAGGGCAGCTTGGCCAGGGCCTTCCCATGAGGGGTGATCCGCCCCGCCCCGTCCAGCGCCCCCAGCATTTTCAGCAGGGCGGTGGCCTCGGCATAGGTGCCGGGATTGGGCGGTGTCAGCAGGGGCAGCTCATCGGGGGTGGCCCCCCACAGGGCCAGTTCCAGCGCCAGACCGGCCAGATCGGCAGCCTCGATTTCCGCCGGAGGGAAGGGCAGCAGCCCGCCCTCTTCGCCCTTTGTCCATAGCCGATAGCAGGTGCCCTTGGCCACGCGGCCCGCCCGGCCCGCGCGCTGGGTGGCCTCGGCGCGGGTGACGCGTTCGGTGACCAGCCGCGACATGCCGCTGCCCGGATCGAACCGCGCGCGCCGCGCCCGGCCGGCATCCACCACGACCCGCACGTCCTGAATGGTCAGCGAGGTTTCCGCGATCGAGGTGGCCAGCACCACTTTGCGCCCGGTCTGCGCGGGCCGGATTGCGGCGCGTTGGGCGGCGAACTCCATGGCGCCGAACAGAGGAAAGACGCTGCAATCGGCGGGCAAACGCCCCTTCAGCCCGGCCTGAACCCGGCGAATTTCCCCCTCGCCGGGGAGGAAGACCAACACGCCGCCCTGGGTTTCGGAGCCCTGGGTTTCGGATACCGCGCGGGCGATCAGATCCACCACCGAGGGTTCGAGCCGGGCGCGTTTGTCCAGCGGGCGCTCCAGATGCACCAGATCCACGGGAAAACTACGCCCTTCGGAGGTAATGATCGGCACATCGCCCATCAGGGCGGCCACCGGCGCGGCATCCAGCGTGGCCGACATCGCCAGCAGGGTCAGATCGTCGCGCAGTGCCTCCGCAACCTCAAGGCACAGGGCCAGGCCCAGATCGGCATTCAGAGAGCGTTCGTGAAATTCGTCAAAGATCACCGCGCCGATGCCCGTCAGTTCCGGGTCTGATTGCAACATGCGGGTCAGGATGCCCTCGGTGACCACTTCGATCCGGGTGCGGGCCGAAACCTTGGCCTCACCGCGGACGCGGTAGCCCACGGTCTGGCCGGGGCGTTCGCCCAGGGTTTCGGCCATGCGCTCGGCGGCTGCGCGGGCGGCCAGGCGGCGGGGCTCCAGCATCAGGATTTTGCCATCCGTCAGCCCGGACTCAAGCATCGCCAGCGGCACCACGGTTGTCTTGCCCGCGCCGGGCGGGGCCTGCAATACAGCGCGGCCCCGGCGTTCAAGCGCCGAGATCAGCGGGTCCAATGCGTCATGGATGGGCAGCTGTGTCTTCATCCCCCGCTTATCGGCAATGGGCGCGCGCACGGCAAGAGGGCGCGCACCGTTCAGGCCCAGTGGACAACGCGGCGGACAAAACGGCTGGACAATAAGGCCTTGATCAAGGCATGTACTCGCCCGAACAATCGGGACGGTGCCATGGATATTGAACAGCTGAGCGACAAGATCATTGCAGGCGAGCGGCGCGCCCTTGCGCGGGCCATCACCCTGGTCGAAAGCAGCCGCCCCGACCATCGCACTCAAGCGGCTGCCCTGATCGAGACCTTGGCGCGGAAATCCGACAAACAGGCGGTTCGTATCGGCCTGTCCGGCACGCCGGGTGTGGGCAAATCCACTTTTATCGAAAGCTTCGGGATGATGCTGACGGGGCAGGGGCTGAAGGTTGCGGTGCTGGCGGTGGATCCGTCCTCGGCGCGGTCTGGGGGCTCGATCCTGGGGGATAAGACCCGGATGGAGCGGCTAAGCCGCGATCCCAATGCCTTTATCCGGCCCTCGCCCAGCCAGTCGCATCTGGGCGGCGTTGCGCGCCGCACCCGCGAGGCCGTGGCGATCTGCGAGGCGGCGGGCTTTGACGTGGTGCTGATCGAAACCGTGGGCGTGGGCCAGTCCGAAACCGTTGTGGCCGAAATGTCGGATCTGTTCATCCTGCTGCTGGCTCCGGCCGGCGGGGACGAATTGCAGGGCGTCAAACGCGGCATCATGGAAATGGCCGATATTATTCTGGTCAACAAGGCCGATGGCGATCTGAAACCGGCCGCCATGCGGACCTGTGCCGATTATGCCGGGGCTCTGCGTCTGTTGCGCAAACGTCCGCAGGATCCCGATGGTTTCCCCAAGGCAATGACGGTTTCGGCGCTGGAAGAGGACGGGCTGGCCAAGGCCTGGGAAGAAATGACCACCCTGACCGATTGGCGCCATGAGGCGGGGCATTTTGCCGGCCGTCGTGCGGCCCAGTCCGAATACTGGTTCGCAGAAGAGGTGCGCCAGGGCCTGCTGGCCCGGCTGGAGCGCGAACCCCTGAAGGGGATGATGGCCCAGCTGGGCGCGCAGGTGGCGCAGGGGCAGGCCACGCCTTCGGGGGCGGCGGCCGAGATTCTGGCGCTGATGCAGCAGGGCTGAGGCGAAACCGCGCGCGAATTCCCACGGCCCCCCTTGACGCGCCAGGTGATTCCGCCTAATGACGCCGGACGGAATTCAGGGCGCTGCCTTTGCGGCGTCCGTTTATGTTGTAGGGGCCACTAGTTCCCCTGATCGAAACGAGGATAAACACATGGCGCGCCGCTGCGAACTGACCGGTAAAGGCCCGATGACTGGCAACAATGTCAGCCACGCCAAAAACAGAACTCGTCGCCGGTTCCTTCCGAACCTGAACGACGTTACCCTGCAATCAGAGACCCTGGGTCGTGGCGTGAAGCTGCGCATCTCGGCGGCTGCTCTGCGTTCGGTGGACCACCGCGGTGGCCTGGACGCCTTCCTGGCCAAGGCCAAGGACGAAGAGCTGTCGGCAAATGCTCTGAAAGTCAAAAAAGAGATCGCGAAAGCCCAGGCAACCGCCTAAGGCTCCGTCTCGGACTGATGCAAACAGCCCTTCCGGTTCCCGGCGGGGCTGTTTTCGTTTGCCTGCTGACTGGGGCACGAGGCGTTTTGACGCTTTCACATCGTGGCTGGCGGGCCTATATCTGGCGGGCATGAAAACATTCTGGCGCGCATATCTGGGCATTGCCCTGGCCTTGATGCTGACCCTGACCGGTCAGTCGATGGCGATTGCGCGCGGGACACCTTCGGCCTCGGGTGAAATCATCCTGTGTACCGGAACGGGTCCAATTTCGGTGCTGGTGGATGCAAACGGCCAACCTGTCGGTAAGCCGCATATCTGCCCGGACTGTGCGCTGTCTGTCTTTGCCGCCTTGGGCGAGGAACCCCCACAAGTTTTGCGTCCCGTGGGTCAGGTGACCGCCCTGCGGATCGAGCGTGGCAGCCATGAAACCGTCCGCCGGGGGATTGTTGCAAAGGCTCGGGGGCCGCCCTCTTTCGTTTGATTTCCAAGACTTTATCAGACTGAAAAAGAGGACAGACATATGTCATTCAAGACCACTTTGCTGGCGGCTGCGGCTGCTGTTTCCATTGCCTTGCCCGCCGTAGCCGGGGGGATCATGGTGCAAGACCCCTATGCGCGGGTGTCCGCGAGAATGTCCAGTTCGGGCGCGGCCTTTATGGTGATCGAGAATCACTCGGGGCAGGAGGACCATCTGATCGGCGCTTCTTCGGATGTGGCCGACAAGGTTGAGCTGCATACGCATAAGGAAGATTCAAACGGCGTGATGCGCATGATCCACGTCGAAGAGGGGTTTGTACTGCCCAAGGACGGCAAGATCATGATGGCCCGCGGCGGGCATCATGTGATGTTCCTGGGGCTGAAAGAGCCTTTGCAGGACGGGGATATGGTGCATGTGACGCTGGAGTTTGAAAAAGCGGGCGCCGTTGAGGTGGATGTGCCCGTGGATCTGAAGCGCAAGCCCGCGCATGGGAAGATGAACCATGGGGGAATGATGCAGGGGCAGAAAATGTCGAACTGAGGGGGCGGCGAACGCCTCTTCTCAGGCGGGCAGGCCCGCTTTCGTCGAGACGTCAAAGCCGGCCCTGCGGGTCGGCTTTGCGCATTTTTCAGGGGGTGAGCTGGGCGGCGACCCAGGCCGGGACAATCTGGCTGGCTGCTCCGAAGTGGGTCTCGGCGAAGTCCGAGACGACGGCGGAGGGTTCGAGGTTCAGCTCGACCGTGTGGGCGCCGTGGCGGTCCGCATCCTGCACGAAGGCCGCCGCCGGGTAGACATTGCCCGAGGTTCCGATGGCGGCAAACAGATCGGCCTGGCGCAGGTGATCCCAGATCCGATCCATGAAGTAGGGCATTTCGCCGAACCAGACGACATCGGGCCGTGCGGTGGGGGCATTGCACGACGGGCAGGGGGTTTTTGTGGTCATATGTGGCGGCGCGTTCCAGCGGTGGCCGCATCCGGCACAGAGCGCCCCGTCCAGCGTGCCGTGCATATGCAGGACATTTCGAGAGCCTGCGGCCTCGTGCAGGGCATCCACGTTCTGGGTGACGATCAGGACTTCGCCGGCGAAATCGCGTTCCAGCCGGGCCAGGGCGTGGTGGGCCGCGTTGGGCACGGCCTGGGCGGCCTGCGTTCTGCGCGCGTTATAGAAGTCGTGAACCAGGGTGGGGTTGCGGGCAAAGCCCTCGGGGGTGGCGACGTCCTCGATGCGGTGCTGCGCCCACAGGCCGTCCTCGTCGCGGAAGGTGCCCAGCCCGCTTTCGGCAGAGATCCCTGCGCCGGTCAGGATAACAATCTTTTCCATGGTGCCTCCTTGCGGTAACAGTTTGCCCAGAAGGAGAGCCAGATGACCACCCGTATCCTGTTTGTTTGCCTTGGAAATATCTGCCGGTCACCCGCAGCCGAGGGGGTGGTGCGGGCGATGGCGCCTGAATTGGTGCTGGACAGTGCCGGCACGTCCGATTGGCACAGCGGCGAGCCCCCTTATGGCCCGATGCAGGGGGCTGCCAGCGCGCGTGGCTATGATCTGTCCGGGCTGCGGGCGCGTCAGCTCCGGGCGCAGGACTTTCTGGATTTCGATCTGATCATGGCGATGGATGAGGACAATCGGGCCAATATCGAGGCTCTGCGCCCGGCGGGGAATGGCACGCCAGTCCATCTGTTTGCAAAATACGCTGAGGGCCAGGGTCTGCGCGCGGTGCCCGACCCCTATTACACGCGTGATTTCGATGGGGTTCTGGACCTGATCGAAGAGGCCGCGCGCGGGATGCTGGCGCAGCTTTAGGGCTGGCCGGAATGCGCCCAGTCCCAGTATAGCGCGCGCGCCCGTTTGGTGATGGGGCCGAGCGCGTATGTGGTTTCGTCGAAGGCAGTCACCGGGGTTACCTTGTTCATGTTGCCGGACAGGAACACCTCGTCCGCACTGTGAAAATCATCAAAGCTTAGCACGCATTCGTGGACGGCGATCCCATCCGCCCGCAGGTTTTTGATGTGCCGCGCGCGGGTGATCCCGGCCAGGAAAGTGCCGTTGGCGATGGGGGTAAAGACCTCGCCATCCTTGACCATAAAGGCATTCGCGGTGGCGCTTTCGGCGACATTGCCCATCGCATCCGCGACCAGCGCATTGCCAAAGCCCTTGGCCCGCGCTTCGGCCACCATGCGGGCGTTATTGGGGTAAAGGCAGCCGGCCTTGGCATTGCACACCGCGTCCTCCATCACCGGGCGGCGGAACCGGGTGCGGGTCAGGGTGGTGCTGGCCTCGGGGGCGGCCATGGGGATTGCTTCGAGCGAGATGGCAAAGCCGGTGGCGTCCGGTTTGGGCGCAATGGCCGAGGCATCGCCCTCGATCGCCCAGTACATCGGACGAATATAGACGGCCTCGCCCTTGGTAAAGCCGCGCAGGCCGTCATGCACCATTGCAACCATGTCTTCGGTTGTAACCGTCGGGGTCATCATCAGCGCCTCGGCCGAGCGGTTCACACGGGCGCAATGGGCCTCCAGATCCGGGGTCAGCCCGTCAAAGAACCGCGCGCCGTCAAACACGTTGCTGCCCAGCCATGCCCCATGATCGGCGGCGTTCATCACCGGCAGATCGCCCTGATGCCAGGTGCCTTTGAAATAGGTGCGGATGTTATTGCTGAGTGCCATTGTCGTGCTCCTTTGGGCGCAGGCTACGGGCGGGGCTGGCCAGGGTCGATACCGTAGTTTGACGGGGTTCTTGACCCAAGGAATGCCATCGCGAATGCCAAGCCCTACTTAGACCAAAGAGAGTTTTCATACGGCGATTTGTTTTGCTGCTGTCCGTCTGCGTGTCCGGGGACGGGCGGCACCACGGTGTATCACACGCGCCCGCTGCTGGTCGATCAGGGAGAGCCGTGAATGGTACGGCACCTATGCTGACTAGGCACCAGAGGGCGCCCCGCATTCCACGAACGCGGGGCGCAATTGTTTAGCTGCGGATCATGCCAACGATGTCATAGGTCTGCGCCAGGATCGGGGCGGCGATCTGGCGGGCGCGCTCGGCCCCGCGTCCCAGGATGCGGTCAATCTCGGCCGGATCCTGCATCAGGCGCTGCATTTCGCCCGAGATCGGAGCCAGTTTATCAACCGCCAGCTCAGCCAGCATCGGCTTGAATTCCGAGAACTGCTTGCCCCCCACATCGGCCAACACCTGATCGACGCTCTGATCGGCCAGGGCGGCGTAGATGTTCACCAGGTTGCGCGCGTCGGGGCGGTCCTCCAGGCCTTTGGCCTCGGAGGGCAGGGCCTCGGGGTCGGTCTTGGCCTTACGGATCTTTTTCGCGATCGCGTCGGCGTCATCGGTCATGTTGATCCGGCTGGCATCCGAAGGATCGGATTTCGACATCTTCTTTGTCCCGTCGCGCAGAGACATCACACGGGTGGCCGCGCCCTCGATCACGGGGTCGGGGATGGGGAAGAAATCGGTTTTGTAATCGTGGTTGAACTTGGTCGCGATGTCGCGGGTCAGTTCCACGTGCTGTTTCTGATCCTCGCCCACCGGAACCTCGGTGGCGTGATACAGCAGGATGTCGGCGGCCATCAGCGCCGGATAGGCAAACAACCCAAGCGAGGCGTTTTGCGCGTTCTTGCCGGCCTTATCCTTCCACTGGGTCATGCGCTGCATCCAGCCCATGCGCGCCACGGTGTTGAAGATCCAGGCCAGCTGTGCGTGTTCAGGAACCTGAGACTGGTTGAACAGGGTGGATTTTTCCGGGTCGATGCCCGAGGCAATGAACCCGGCGGCCAGCTCGCGCGTTTGGTTGCGCAGCGCCTCGGGGTCTTGCCAGACGGTGATGGCGTGCAGATCGACGACGCAATAGATGGTTTCGATCCCATCCGCCTGCTTATCGACAAAGCGCTTTAGCGCGCCCAAATAGTTGCCAAGGGTCAGCCCCCCCGAGGGCTGAATTCCCGAAAACACGCGCGGGGTGAACCCGGCGTTCGGGGTGGATTGCGTTTGGACCGCATCCGACATGGTGTTTCTCCGTCTGGATTTATTGGTGCAGGTGGCTTACCCATGCCCCATTCCCCCGTCAAGGAGAGCCGGATGAACACCGAAAATAACGCCCCATTCAACACGCTGCCGCCGGTTGTGGTGGCTTTGTTCCTGGTGATGATGGGAATCGAGATCGCGTTTCAGATGGGGGCGCGCGGCCTGGCCGGAGGCCCCGCAGCCGTGGGCTGGCGTCTGGATGCGGTCCAGAGCTACGGGTTTTCGGCTCCGGTGTTTCAGAAAATGATCGAGCTGGGCCGCTACCCGGCCGAGCATATGCTGCGTCTGGTCTCATATGCTTTCGTGCATGGCAGCTTTACGCAGGCGGTATTTGCCGGGGTGATGATTTTGGCGCTGGGGAACATGGTCGGGCGGGTGTTCTCGCAGGTTGCGACGCTGCTGGTGTTTCTGGTGGGCACGGTCGCGGGCGCTGTGGTGTTCGGGCTGGTCAGCGCCAGCCAATATGCGCTGATCGGTGCCTTTCCGGGCGTCTACGCCCTGATCGGTGCCTATAGTTTCCTGCTGTGGACGCATCAGGGGCTGGTCGGCGGCAACAAGCTGAGCGCCTTTCGTCTGATCGGCGTTCTGCTGGGTATTCAGCTGGTCTTTGGCCTGCTGTTCGGCAGCCAGCCCGACTGGATCGCGGATATTGCGGGGTTTGCGGCGGGGTTTGCGGTGTCTTTCCTGCTGGTGCCCGGCGGTTGGAGACGCATCCGTGACCGGATGCGCCATCGCTGATCAGCCGCCGCGTTTCAGGGCGGATTTGAACTCGGACAGGCGGAAGGCTCCGATCAGCTGGCCCGTACCGAAATAGCTGACCATGCCCAGCACGATCAGCAGGGCCAGCGCCGGATAACGCAGCCCCGGCGTGCCCAGAAACGGCATCAGCACCGCCATCGCAGCCCACAGGCATATCCCCATGACCGCCGAGGCGGCGATGATCCGCCAGATGCGCCCATGAAACCGTGCGTCGAACCGGGCGACCTGGCCCATGGGGCGCGTTCCAATGGCCAGCAGGGCCACCATCGCCCAGCCCGCCAGCGTGGTCGCGATCGCGCAGGAAATCCAGCCAAGCACCGGCGCCAGCCCGATCGCCACACCGGCGTTGATTACCATCGCAACCACCGCATAGTTGAAGGGCCGCCGGGTATCCTCGCGCGCGAAAAACAGCGGTTGCAGGATTTTCTGCACCACAAAGGCCGGCAGCCCCAGCCCATAGATCGCCACGGCCAGCGCAATTGCCGCGCTGTCATCGCTGGTGGTGGCACCGCGTTCAAACAGGACCGAGACCAGCGGTAGCGGGATCACCACCAGCGCCACGGCGGCGGGGATCGTCAGCGCCAGGGACACCTCGGCTGCGCGGGACAGCGCGTTGCGGGCCCCGTCGTGGTCATCGGCCTTCAGGCGGCGGGACAGATCCGGCAACAGCACCACGCCGATGGCAATCCCCACCACACCCAGCGGCAACTGATACAGCCGATCCGCCGCATAGAGCCATCCGACCGCGCGATCGAAATAGCTGGCCACCTGCTGCCCGACCAGCAGGTTCACCTGCACCACGCCTCCGGCCAGGGCGGCGGGGATGGCGATGCGGATCAGGCGGCGCATGTCTGGCGTCAGGCGGGGACGGCGCAAAAGCACATGGAACCCGGCGCGTTTCGCGGCGATCCAGACCAGCGCCAGTTGCGCCAGCCCGGCCAGCGGAATGGTCCAGATCAGGGCGCGAGCGATGTCACCTCCGATCAGGGCGGTTGTCACCAGAACAGACACCAGCATCACATTCAGCAGCACCGGCGCGGCGGCGGCGGCGGCAAACCGGCCCATCGCGTTCAGAACCCCCGACAGCAGCGCCGCAAGCGAGATGAACAGGATATAGGGAAAGGCAATTCGGCCGAATTCCACCGACAGATCGAACTGTTCCTGCCCCGCAAAGCCCGAGGCCAGCCCGTAGATCAGCCAGGGCATCGCCAGCTGCGCGATCAGCGTCAGCGCAATCAGGATCGAGGCCAACCCGCCAAAGGCCTGCGCGGCAAATCCCTCGGCATCCTCACCGGCCTCCAGCTTCTTTGAGAAGATGGGGATGAACGCCATGTTGAACGCGCCCTCGGCAAAGAAGCGGCGGAACATGTTGGGCAGGCGAAAGGCCACGACATAGGCCTCGTATGCGGGGCCGGTGCCCAAGTAGGCCAGAATGATCGCATCGCGCACAAAGCCCAAAATCCGGCTGGCCAGCGTCCACACGCCGACCGTCAGGAACCCGGATATAAGGCGGATCGGCCTCACGAAATGGCCCTTTCGACGCCCTTGTCGATTGCCTCGCGCAGTTTGCGTTCCAGCGATTTCTGTTTGGCGGCCGAGTGGAATTTCAGCCCGAACATGTCCTTCACATAGAAGGTATCGACGACTTGCTCGCCATAGGTCGCGATAACGGCGCTGGCGATGTAGACGTTATTGTTTGCCAGGGTGCGGGTCAGATCGAACAGCAGGCCGGGGCGATCGCGGGTATCGACCTCGATGATCGTGTAGATTTCCGAGCCCTCATTATCGAAGGTGATCGAGGTGGGCACACGGAAGGCGCGTTCGCGTTTCTTGATCTTGTCGCGCGATTTCATTGCCTCGGTGGCGATGACCTCGCCCTTCAGGGTTTTCTGAATCATCTGGCGCAGACGCGGCAGGCGGGCCTGTTCATAGGGGTGGCCATCGGCGTCCTGAATCCAGAATACCGCCGTGGCATAGCCGTCCTTCGAAGTATAGGTGCGCGCGTCCACGACATTGGCCCCGACCAGCGCCAGCGCCCCCGACAGACGCGAGAAAATGCCCGGATGGTCAATCATTGCGAAACAGGCGCGGGTGGCGTCGCGGTCCTCGTCCAGGTGCAGGTCGATGCGAACCTCGTCATCGGGGATGTCACGCAGCTGATTGGCAAAGATCACATGGGTTTTCAGATCCAGCCCCTGCCAATAGGGCGGATAATGCCGCGAGGTTTCCTGCCGCAGCAGGGCCGGATCCCAGCCATCCAGGGATTCGCGCAGCTGCCGCCGGGCCTCGGCCCCGCGATTTTCGCGGTTCAGATCCTCAAGCCCGTGTTCCAGCGCCTGCGAGGTTTCCTTGTGCAACTGGCGCAGCAGCATGGCTTTCCAGTTGTTCCAGGTGCCGGGACCGACGCCGCGGATGTCGCAGACGGTCAGAACCGCCAGCAGGTCCAGACGTTTGCGGGTTTTCACGGCCTTGGCGAAATCACGCAGGGTGCGCGGGTCCGACAGGTCTCGTTTCTGGGCCATGTCGGACATCAGCAGGTGATAGCGCACCAGCCATTCCACCGTTTCGCATTCGGATTTGTTCAGCCCCAGACGCGGGGCGACTTTGCGCGCGATCTGCGCGCCCAGGACCGAGTGATCCTCGTCCCGGCCCTTGCCGATGTCATGCAGCAGCAGCGCCACATACAGCACACGCCGGTTCACGCCGCGTTTCAGGATGCCGCTGGCCACGGGCAGTTCCTCGATCAGGTCGCCGTGCTCGATCTCGCTCAGCACCTTGATACATTGGATCGTGTGTTCGTCCACCGTGTAATGGTGGTACATGTTGAACTGCATCATCGCCACGATGGGCTGAAATTCAGGAAGAAAGGCGGCCAGAACGCCCAGCTCGTTCATCCGGCGCAGGGCGCGCTCGGGATTGCCGTGTTTCAGCAGCAGATCCAGAAACAGGCGCTGCGCCTCGCGGTCATTGCGGAACGTATCGTCAATCAGATGCAGATTGGCCGTGACCAGGCGCATTGCGTCCGGGTGGATCAGCATCCCGGTGCGCAGCCCCTCTTCGAACAGGCGCAAGAGATTCAGCTTATTGGCCAGGAACTTCTTTTCATTGTCGATACCCAGCCGGTTGTGAATGACCTTGTAACCGGGTTTGACCTTGGGCTTGCGGCGGAAAATACGTTCCAGCAGGGGCTCGCTTTTGACATGCATGGCCTCCAGCTTGGTCAGGAAGATCCGGGTCAGATCGCCGGTGGCCGTGGCATGGCGGAAATAGTCCTGCATGAAATGTTCGACCGCGCGGCGTCCGCCCTTGTCCTGATAGCCCATGCGCTCGGCCACTTCGACCTGCAAGTCGAAGGTCAGCTGATCCGAGGCCCGCCGGGTGACAAGATGCAGATGGCAGCGCACCGCCCACAGGAAATCCTCGGCGCGGGTGAAGGTTTTGTACTCTTCCGCCCCAAAGACCCCCAGCGCAACCAGATCGGCGGTGTCCTGCACCTGGTGAACGTATTTGGCGATCCAGAACAGAGATTGCAGATCGCGCAGCCCGCCTTTGCCTTCTTTCACATTGGGTTCGACCACATAGCGCTGCCCGCCCTGACGGGTGTGACGCGCATCGCGCTCGGCCAGCTTGGCCTCGATGAATTCGCGGGCGGTGCCGTTGAACAGATCGCTGCGCAGTTTGGCGCTCAGCTCGGTGGCCAGGGCCCGGTCGCCAGCCAGAACGCGCAATTCCAGCAGGCTGGTGCGGATCGTGAAATCCTCTTTGCCCAGCTTCACACAATCGCGCACCGTCCGCGAGGCATGACCCACCTTCAGCCGCAGATCCCACAGGATATACAGCATGGATTCGATCACGGCCTCGGCCCAGGGGGTGATTGTCTGCTGCGTCAGGAACAGCAGGTCCACATCCGAGAACGTCGCCATTTCCCCGCGTCCGTACCCGCCCACGGCGATCAGGGCCAGCCGTTCCGATTTGTCCTGCGTCGGGTTCATCAGCCGCACCGAAATATCCATCGCAGCGACCACGATACAATCCGTCAGCCAGGTATAGGCGCGGGTTGTCGGACGGGCCGAGAAGGGATCTTCGGCAAAGGCCTGGGCGATGGCCTCCATGCCGTCTTTGCGCGCTTGCATCAGAACCGGAACCACAGCGGCCCGCAGGTCTGCCTGATCGGTTTTCCCTTTGGTTGCGGCGGCCAGTTTGGCCTCGATTTCGGGCGTGTTGAAAATACGCTCTGCCGGACAGATCAGGCTGTCCGGCGCGTCAGGCATGTCTTTCATTCTTCGTTCTTTTTATTCAGGAGCCCCCGCCCGCAAAGGCGCGTGGTGCCTGGTCAATGATGACGACTTTCTTGTTTTGGATCTGGGCCACGGCCAGCCCGCGTTCATTGGTTCCGTCGCCGCGCAGGCGGAAGATACCGTTGACGCCTTGGAACCCGGCACCCTGGGTCAGGGCCGCTCCGGTCAGAGCATCCCGATTCCCCGCCTGCACCAGCGCACCGATCGCGGCAATCCCGTCATAGGCCAGCCCCCCGATCGAGTGCGGCTGCCCGCCAAACGCCTGGGCATAGCGGCTGCTGAAGCGCTGTGTCATGGTCGGGTCAGGCATGGCGAACCAGGCCCCCTGCACACCGGGCAGTTCCAGCGTCTGGGGAGGGACATCCCAGCGGGTCAGGCCGATATACTGGACATTCTGCGGGCTGACGCCGGCTTCGGTCAGCAGTTGCGTCACCAGAGGCAAGGCCCCATCGGTATTCGCGGTCAGGAACAGAGTGTTTGCCGCGCCGCTCTGGACGGCCTGTCTGATCTGCGGAATGGCCGCAACGACCCCCTGCTGCGAGAATTCATAGCCCACCGCAGCCGTCATCGCGGCCCCGCCCGTCCGGCCTACAGCCGTCTGAATGGCGTTTTTGCCCAGCTGCCCGGCCAGGTTGGTGTCATGCGCGACAACGATGTTGCCCTTGCCTTGCGTCGCGGCAAAACGCACCAGACGATTGGCGGTGTTTTCGAATGTCGGGCCCAGGATGAACAGGTTCCCACCCGCAATCGTCGAGTTATTCGAGAAGGACAGCACGTTCACGCCCTTGGGCGCAACGCCCACGGCAACGGCATTGGCCTCGGCGCTGTAGACCGGGCCCAGGATGATCTTGGCCCCGTCATTCACCGCCTTGATTGCCTGCGATTGTGCGGTGCCGGGATCGCCCGCCGTGGCATAGACACGCAGATCAACCTTGACGCCCTCCAGATCGGCAATCGCCAGTTTGGCCGAGTTTTCAAGACTTTGCGCCAGAATGTCATCTCCGGCATTGCCGCTGCCGCGCGGCACCAGCAGAGCAACAGGCACAGGCGCCTGCGTGTTGATCAGCGGCCCGCCGCCCCCAACAGAGATCGGCTCACACGCGGCCAGCACAATCAGGCTCAGCAGAGCAAAGAGGCGGGCAATCAGCTTGCGGGGGGTGGAAAAAACAGCGAACATAAACGGATCTACTCCCTGGGGATGGGCGCTTTGCGGCCCGGGGTTTGTTGCGCCCAATAATAGACACCGTGCAGAAGGGGTCCAGTGTTGAATCCGCAAATCGCTTCATTGGCTCCGGGCCTGTATCTGATTGCCACACCGATCGGAACCGCGCGCGATATTACGCTGCGCGCGCTGGACATTCTGGCCTCGGCGGATGTGCTGGTGGCCGAGGACACGCGTTCGTTGCGCCGCCTGATGGACATACACGGGATCGCGCCGGGGGATCGGCCGATGCTCAGCTATCACGATCACAACGGCGGCAAGATGCGGCCACGGATCATGGCCTTGCTGGCCGAGGGTAAATCCGTGGCCTACGGATCCGAGGCCGGAACCCCGATGGTGGCCGATCCGGGGTTCGATCTGGCGCGCGCCACCATCGAAGAGGGGCATGATGTGGTCTCGGCCCCTGGCCCCTCGGCGGTGATCACGGCCCTGACACTGGGGGGGCTGCCGATGGATCGGTTTTTCTTTAACGGGTTTCTGCCGAACAGTTCCGGCCAGCGGAAAACCGCTCTTTTGGGGCTCAGAGACGTGCCCGGCACCCTGGTGTTCTACGAATCGCCCAAGCGCGTGGCCGCCATGCTGCGCGATGCCGCAACCGTTCTGGGGCCCACGCGCCAGGCCGCGGTTTGCCGGGAACTGACCAAAAAATTCCAAGAGATCATCCGCGCCCCGCTGGCCGAACTGGCCGAAATCTGTGCTGAAAAACCCCCGAAAGGCGAAATCGTCGTCTTGATCGACCGTCCGGGTGAACCAAACATTAAGGACTTTGACCTAGAGTCCCTGCTATCGGCGGCAATGGCCCAAAGCAGCCTGCGCGACGCCGTGGATGAGGTGACTGCGCACACCGGCTTGCCGCGCAGAAAGGTGTATCAACTGGCCTTGAAAATGGAACGTGAAGAATGACGGTTGCCTTGCAACGCCGCGCGCGCGGCAAACAGGCCTATTTGTCCGGATCGGTCGCAGAAGACCGGGTTGTTGCACAATATGCGGTTCTGGGCGTGCCCGTTGTTGCACGGCGTTGGCGTGGGGCAGGGGCCGAGGTAGACCTGATCCTGCGCGATGGAGAGACCCTGGTTTTTACCGAAGTGAAGGCGGCCCGGACACATGATCAGGCGATTGCCCGGTTGCAGCAGGCGCAGATGCGCCGGATCTACAACGCGGCTGAGCTGTATCTTGCGAACGAGCCTTTGGGCCAACTGACCGAAGTTCGGTTTGATGTTGCGCTTTATGATCGTCACGGGACCGTGCAGATTGTTGAAAACGCGTTTGGGCATTTCTGATTTGCCTCTGTTGTGTGCTTGCGCCATGTAATGGACGAGCAACAACGGGGATGGCCATGAAAATCGCCTTTCAGATGGACCCGATCGGGCCGATTGACATTAACGCCGACAGCACGTTCCGCATTGCGCTGGAGGCGCAGGCGCGGGGGCACGAGCTGTTCTATTACACGCCGGACAAGCTGGCCTATGAAGAAGGGCGCGTGACTGCACGCGGCTGGCCTCTGACTGTGCAGAGAATCGTTGGGGATCACTACTCCCTGGGCGCGGAACAGAGTGTTGATCTGTCGGAGGTTGATGTTGTCTGGCTGCGGCAGGATCCGCCCTTTGACATGTTCTATATCACGACGACCCATCTGTTGGAGCGAATCCACCCTGACACACTGGTTGTGAATGATCCTTTCTGGGTGCGGAACTATCCGGAAAAGCTGATGATACTGGATTTCCCGCAGTTGATGCCTCCGACCACGATCGCACGGGATCTTGCGACGATTCGGGCGTTCAAGGACAAACACGGCGATGTGATTCTAAAGCCACTTTACGGCAATGGCGGGGCTGGCGTGTTCCGGTTGACCGAAAGCGATAGAAACCTCAGCTCTTTGCATGAACTGTTCACCGGGTTCTCGCGTGAGCCGCTGATCGTGCAGAAATATCTGCCCGCCGTTGCGAATGGGGACAAACGTGTCATCCTGGTGGACGGCGCGCCGGTAGGGGCCATCAATCGCGTACCGCAGGCGGGGGAAACCCGGTCGAACATGCATGTGGGCGGGCGGCCTGAAAAAATTGGCCTGACCGAGCGCGATCTGGAAATCTGCGCCACGATTGGCCCGCGCCTGAAAGAAAAAGGTCAGGTTTTCGTCGGAATCGACGTAATCGGCGATTATCTGACTGAAATTAACGTGACCTCGCCCACTGGCATTCAGGAACTGGAACGGTTCGACGGAACGAACACGGCCGCTCTGATTTGGGACGCGATCGAGGCGAAACGGGCCTAACCTCCGCGCGGGGCGCTGAGGCGGTAAGAGACTGCCTCGGCCACGTGATCGCGCTGGACGCAGTCGGCGCCATCCAGATCGGCAATCGTCCGCGCGACCCGCAAAATCCGATGATAGCCGCGCGCGGACAGGCCAAAGTGCTGGGCGGCTTTGTTCAGCAGCTCTTTGCCAGCGGCATCTGGCGTTGCGACATGTTCCAGCGTTTCCCCTTCGATATCGGAGTTCAACTGCGTAGAGCCTTTATTTTCATAGCGCTCTGCCTGTCGGGCGCGTGCCTCTTGGACGCGGGCGGCGATGGTGGCTGAACTGTCCCCGCTGGGCGGCAAATCCAGATCCGCAAAAGAGACAGGCGGCACATCCACCCGCAAATCGAACCGATCCATCAAGGGGCCGCTGATTCTGCTCAGGTAGTCCTCGCCGCAGATGGGCGCGCGCGAACAGGCGCGAGCGGGATCGGATAAAAATCCGCATTTACAGGGGTTTGCCGCAGCCACCAGCATGAATTTGCACGGGTATTTCACATGGGCATTGGCGCGCGAGACCATGATCTGCCCGGTTTCAATCGGTTGGCGCAGGGTTTCCAGAACGGCGCGGGGGAATTCGGGGAATTCGTCCATGAACAGCACGCCATTATGGGCCAGACTGACTTCGCCGGGTTTGGCCCCGCGCCCGCCGCCGACAATTGCCGCCATCGAGGCCGTGTGGTGCGGCTCGCGGAATGGGCGGGTGCGGGAAATACCGCCCTCGTCCAGAAGCCCGGCCAGCGAATGGATCATCGAGGTTTCCAGCGCCTCGCCGGCGGTCAGCGGCGGCATGATGCTGGGCAGGCGCGCGGCCAGCATGGATTTCCCCGATCCGGGCGTGCCGATCATCATCAGGTGATGTCGCCCGGCGGCGGCAATTTCCAGCGCGCGTTTGGCCCGTTCCTGGCCTTTGACATCGCGCAGGCAGCGGCCTTGGGGGTCTTCGAAAATCTCTCCGGGTTGGGCGGGGGGCAGGGGGGATTGGCCGGTGTAATGGCGTACCACATCGGCCAGGCCGGGGGCGGCGATGACCTGACAGGCTCCGACCCAGGCGGCCTCGGCCCCCGAGCCTTTGGGGCACAGCAATTGGCGCTCATCCTCGGCGGCGGACATGGCGGCGGGCAGGGCGCCAATGACCGGCACCAGAGAGCCGTCAAGCGAAAGTTCCCCCAGCGCGGTTGTGCCCTCGGCGGCATCGTTGGGGATGATGTCCAGCGCCGCCAGCAGGGCTATGGCGATCGGCAGATCGAAATGGCTGCCCTCTTTGGGTAAATCGGCCGGGGACAGGTTGATCGTGATCCGCTTCGAGGGCAGCGCGATCGCCAGCGCCGCCAAAGCGGTGCGCACGCGGTCGCGCGCCTCGGATACGGCTTTGTCCGGCAGGCCCACGATGGAAAAGGCGGGCATACCGGGGGTGACGGCGCATTGCACCTCGACAGGGCGGGCGCTGACGCCCTCGAACGCGACGGTATAGGCCCGAGAAACCATGATCTTCCCTCTCCACCAAGGTTAACAAAGCGTAGCGCGGGGAAGATTGAAGAATGGTTAACCGCTCAGAGAAGCGCTGCGAATTTTGGCCAGGCCATGGGATCGTTCACCGTTTTGTCTCGGCAGAACGCATTGCAGAAGCCAAAGATACGCCCGCCGAAATCTGCCATATGCGTGATCGCGCCACCGGAATAGGGGCAGGAGGCATTCTCGGGCGTGCCCGTTTCCACGGGCTGTGCAGGCAGTCCCTGCGGGCCGGGCCAGGCGCGTGTGGGCAGGTCCATCGCGTAGGGCACCGGATCATAGGTTTTCGTCAGCCCCATGGCGCGCCAGCGGCGAAAGGCCGGATCGGACAGGGTGGTTTCGACATATTGCTGCATCAAAGGGCGGACGGGCAGGCCGTACCCCGCGATCCGGGCCGCAACGGGGGCATAGAACGCATCCGCCAACGAGTATTTGCCGAACAGCCAGGGCCCGGTATTGCCGTATTTCGTGCGCGCCAGAGCCCACAGCTCGGCCAGGCGGGACAGGTCTTTTTTCACCGCATCGCTGGGCGACATGTCATATTGGTGCAGCAGTTGCATCGGGCATTCATTGCGCAGCGCACTGAATCCTGCGTGCATTTCTGCGGCCAGCCAGCGCGCCAAGGCGCGGGCCGCCGGATCCGCAGGCCACATCTGCGCTTCAGGGTGACGCTCGGCCAGGGTTTCGGCCATGGCCAGGGTCTCTCCGATGACGATGCCATCGGGGGTTCGCATCGCAGGGACCAGACGGGCGGGGGCCAGCTCGGATAGATCTTCGGCCAGGGTGCCGTCATACAGGCCGACCATATGGGAATTCACCGGAATGCCGAATTTTTCAAACATCAGCCAGCCTCGCAGCGACCAGCTGGAAAAAGTTCTGTCCCCAAGAAATAAATCGTAGCTCATCTATGTCCCTTTCGCCTATGATTGGGGGCAGGATAGACCAGAGCGTTTCATCAGGAGTAGTGAAATATTGTTGGTGAATTCATCACGGATTGTGATTAATTGTTTTGGCCGTCCAGTGCCCTTCGTGTTTGTGAATCTCGGTGACGGACAGGTTGTCGATCTTGTGCGAGAATGTCTCATACGCTGAGATGCCCAGGGCGCGCTGGACCTGTGTCAGGATCACACCGAAATGCGCGACGACGATGATATCGCGGCCGGGATGCGCTGCGGTCAGCCGATCCACGGCCCGGTGAACGCGGGCTGAAATGTCATTCCAGCTTTCGCCCTCCGGCGGTCGGGTATCCCCTGGCGTTTCCCAGTAGGCGCGGGCCAGGGCCTGGTCCTCGATTTCGGTGAAACGCTGCATTTCCCAGGCGCCAAAGTTAATCTCGCGCAGGGCAGGGTCATGCGGCAAACGCTGGCGCTGTCCGGCAATGGCGCTGGCGGTGTCTGCGGCGCGCGACAGATCCGAGGACACCAGCACAGCCTGCTGCGGCAGATGGGCATCCAGCCGCGCGATTTGGGCCGTGTCGGACAGATCGGCGGGCAAATCCGTCCAGCCGACCATGGCCTGCGCGTGGGTTGGGCCATGGCGGACCCAGAAAAAACGGCTCATGGCAGGGTTCCTTTCAGGGGCAGGGGCAATCCTGCCATGACGGTGACGACCAGCCCAGCCTGGGCGGCCAGTTTCTGGTTCAGCGCGCCCTGCGCATCGCGAAACCGGCGGGCCAGCGCGTTTTCTGGGACAACCGACATGCCCACCTCGTTCGAGACAACGACGACCGGCGCTTGGCACGCCTCAAGTGCGGCCAGAAACTGCGCTTCTTCGGTGGCCAGGTCCGAGTTTTCCAGCAGGTGATTGGACAGCCACATCGTTGCACAATCCAGCAGTACCACCTGATCGGGGCGGGCCTGCATCAGCGCAGGTCCGATGTGCATCGGTGCTTCGATCGTGGTCCAGCCGGGGCCGCGCTGGGCAATGTGCCTGTCTACTTTCAGGCGCATTTCATCGTCCCAAACCCTTGCCGTCGCAAGATAAACCCGGTCTTGCGCGGCCTGTCGCACCAGCGTTTCGGCCCATAGGGACTTGCCCGACCCGGTCCCGCCCAACACGAGGGTCAGCTTATCAAGCATTTTCTCTACACCTTTTTGTGAACCAATCCGCCTTGCTGTGCGTAACATTCCAGTCCCTAATGAGAAAGGGGTCTGACTTTCGTTCCAAGTCTGGGGTGGTTACCATGGCACTTGATCTACCAAATGAAATGTCCCTGTCCCGCGTTGCCATGAAGGCAGAGCTGCTGGACGCGGAAACCGAACTGAAGCTTGCCTATGCCTGGCGGGACGAACGAGACGAGGCCGCGCTGCATCGTCTGATCACGGCCTACATGCGTTTGGCCATCTCGATGGCATCGAAATACAAACGCTACGGCGCCTCCCGCAATGACCTGATCCAAGAGGCGGGCCTGGGCCTGATGAAGGCCGCAGACAAGTTTGACCCGGATCGCGGCGTGCGGTTTTCCACCTATGCTGTCTGGTGGATCAAGGCTAGCATCCAGGACTATGTGATGCGCAACTGGTCGATGGTGCGGACGGGCTCTACCTCGTCGCAGAAATCTCTGTTCTTCAACCTGCGCCGCGTGCAGGCCCGGCTGGAGCGCGAAGCCCAGGCCAGTGGCGAAGAGCTGGACCGGCACCAGTTGCGGCAGAAGGTGTCCTCGGAAATCGGGGTGCCGCTGCGCGATGTCGAGATGATGGAGGGCCGCCTGTCGGGCTCGGATTTCTCGCTGAATGCGACGCAATCCACCGAGGACGAGGGCCGCGAATGGATCGACACGCTGGAAGATGACGGAGCGCAATCCTCGGAAATTGTCGAAGCGGAACACGATCGCGAGGCCCTGCGTGAATGGTTGATCGAGGCGATCTCGGCGTTGAACGAGCGCGAACAGTTCATCATCCGCGAACGCAAATTGCGCGAACCGGGGCGGACGCTGGAATCGCTGGGCAAAGAACTGAACCTGTCCAAGGAACGCGTGCGCCAGCTAGAGGCCGCAGCCTTTGCCAAAATGCGCAAACAGCTTGAAGAGAAATCCCAAGAGGTGCATGACCTGCTGTCATGAAACATCTACTACTGATCGCCGCGCTGTTGGGGGCGGGGCCTTTGTGCGCGCAGGATGGGCCCGTTCCGGAGGCGGCTCTGCAGGCGCAAATCGTGCTGCTGGGCGAGATCCACGATAACCCGCACCACCATGCGCGGCAAGCGGCCTATGTGGCGCGGCTGTCCCCGCGTGCCGTCGTGTTTGAAATGCTGACCTCTGCGCAGGCCGGGCTGATCACCGATGAGAATCGCCATGATCGTCAGGGGCTGGCCGAGGCGTTGAACTGGGCGCAGTCCGGCTGGCCGGATTTTGCCATGTATCACCCGATTATCGCGGCCTCGGGGGGGGCGATCTATGGCGGGGCGGTTCCGCGTGACGCCGCGCGCAGTGCGATGAAAGAGGGGATCGCCAGTTGGTTCGGCCCCGACGCGCCGCGTTTCGGGCTGGCCGATCCGCTGCCCGCAGACCAGCAGCAGACCCGCGAAACCTTGCAGATGGAGGCGCATTGTAACGCTCTGCCCGACAGTCTGCTGCCCGCAATGGTGGGGCTGCAACGCCTGCGCGATGCCAATCTGGCGCGCGCAACGCTGCGTGCGCTGCGGGAAACGGGCGGGCCGGTTGCCGTCATTCTGGGCAATGGCCACGCGCGCAAGGATTGGGGCGTCCCCGCCTTTCTGCGCCATGTGTCCCCGCAGACGCCGGTCTTTGTGATTGGCCAGACCGAAGAAGACACCCACCCCGATCCCAATTACGACCTGACCCTGTCTTCGCAGACAGTTCCGCGCGAAGATCCCTGCAAAGCATTCCGTTAGCGCCCTTTCGTGCTCTTGTCAGCCCAGCCGCTGCGCCCTAGTGTCTGCCGGGTCTATCCAAGGGGGCAGAAATGCTGGCAAACAAGCGGATTTTGTTGATCATCGGGGGCGGAATCGCAGCCTATAAAACGCCCGAGCTGATCCGGCGCCTGCGTGAGCGCGGGGCGGCCGTGACGCCCGTTCTGACCCGCGCGGCCAAACAGTTCGTGACCCCGCTCAGCCTGTCTGCCGTGGCCGGAGAGAAAGTCCATGACGATCTGTTCGATCTGACGGATGAGGCTGAAATGGGTCATATCCAGCTGTCTCGTAGTGCCGATCTGATCGTGGTCGCGCCTGCCACGGCCGATCTGATGGCCAAAATGGCGGGGGGGCACGCGGATGACATGGGCTCGACCCTGCTGATGGCGACGGATACGCCTGTGATGATTGCTCCGGCGATGAATGTGCGTATGTGGAAGCACCCCGCGACCCAGCGCAATCTGGCGCTTTTGCAGGCTGATGGTATCGGCCTGATCGGCCCGGATAAGGGGGATATGGCCTGCGGCGAATATGGCCCCGGACGCATGTCCGAGCCGCTGGAAATTGTTGCCGCCGCCGAGGCCGCCCTGTCGGATGGGCCGTTGAAGGGCAAACGGGTTATCGTGACCTCGGGGCCGACGCAGGAGCCGATTGACCCGGTGCGGTATATCTCGAACCGTTCGTCGGGGGCGCAGGGCACGGCGATTGCCCGCGCGCTGGCTGCCATGGGCGCCGAGGTGGTGTTCGTGACCGGCCCCGCCGATGTGCCTGCGCCAGAGGGCGTGCAGGTGGTGCGGATCGAGACCGCCCGGCAGATGCTGGAGGCCGTTCAGGCGGCCTTGCCTGCGGATGTGGCCATCTTTGCTGCCGCTGTGGCCGATTGGCGGGTGGTGGACGCGGCCAACTCGAAAATGAAAAAGCAAAATGGGGAAATCCCAACGCTGAGCTTTGCTGAAAACCCCGATATTCTGGCGACGATCAGCCAGATGACGCAGGGCAGGCCCGGTCTGGTTGTGGGATTCGCCGCCGAGACCGATGACGTGATCGAAAACGCGACCGCCAAGCGGGCGCGCAAGGGCTGCGACTGGATTGTGGCCAACGATGTCGCGCCCGGCACCGGCACTTTTGGCGGGGCGCAGAACACGGTGCATATTATCAGCGAAACAGGCGTTGAGGATTGGCCGAGAATGGCCAAAGAGGCGGTGGCACAACGGCTGGCGGCGCGGATTGCCGATGCCTTGGATTGAGTATTTGCAGAGCAAAGAAGGGGATGGGCCCAAATGGTAACCGTTGCACTGACCTGGACGGACGAGGCAGACAGGACGCTGGCGCTGCCCAGTTATGAGAGCGCGGGGGCGGCGGGGGCCGATTTGCGGGCGAATTTCGGTTTGGATTTGCGGGATGTGGGCGTGTTTCTGGCACCGGGGGCGCGGGCATTGATTCCGACGGGGCTGCGGCTTGAGATTCCGGGGGGGTATGAGGTGCAGTTGCGGCCTCGGTCTGGGTTGGCGCTGAAGCATGGGATTACGCTGCCCAATAGTCCCGGTACGATTGACAGCGATTATCGGGGGCCTTTGGGGGTGATTGTGATGAATGCTGGAGAGGCCGCGTTTCAGGTGCAGCACGGGGACCGGATTGCGCAGATGATTGTGGCCCCCGTGGTGCAGGCGCGCTTTGAGATGGTGGGGGATTTGTCGCGGACGGTGCGCGGCGCGGGCGGGTTTGGCTCGACCGGGCGCGGCTGATGGCGCTGGTTCTGACACTGGCCGCGGTCCTTTGGGGGATCGGTGTGGTGATGGGGGCGCCTATACGGGTGCGCATGGTCATGCTGGCGGTGCTATGGGCGGCTGTTGTTGCCTTGCATCTGGTGTTTCCGGACGGACATGCGCTGCGTCTGGCGACGGGGGGGCAGGCGGCACCCTGGCTGATTTTCGGCGGGGTGAGCGGGTTGGTTCTGCTGTACCGTGCGGGGCTTAGGTGGCTGCGGGGCCGGGCCGCCCGGATGGGGGGGGCTCAGTGCCGTCACCCCAAAGAGCGAGGCGCGTTTTCCGAGACGGAATTGAACCGTTATGCCCGTCATATCGTGCTGCGTGAGATCGGCGGAAAGGGGCAGAAACGCCTGAAAAACGCCAAGGTTCTGGTGATCGGAGCGGGAGGGCTGGGCTCGCCCGTGTTGCTGTATCTGGCGGCGGCCGGGGTGGGGGTGATCGGGGTGATTGACGATGATGAGGTCGATAATTCCAATCTGCAACGGCAGGTGATTCACCCCGATGCGGCGATCGGAATGCCTAAGGTGTTCTCGGCGCAGAAGGCGATGGAGGCGCAAAATCCCTTTGTTCAGGTGCGGCCTTATCATCGTCGTCTGACGGCGGAATTGGCGCGCGATCTGTTTGCCGAATATGACCTGATCCTTGACGGGACGGATAATTTTGCGACCCGATATTTGGCGAATGAGGCCGCGGTGCACGCAGGTAAGCCCTTGATATCCGGTGCTTTGTCGCAATGGGAGGGACAGCTGAGCGTGTTCGATCCGGCGCAGGCTGGCCCCTGCTATCAATGCGTTTTTCCTCAGGCACCAGCGCCCGGACTGGCACCTTCTTGTGCCGAGGCGGGCGTGATCGGGCCCTTGCCGGGGGTCATCGGGACCATGATGGCGGTCGAAGCCGTGAAGCTGATCACCGGCGCGGGGGCGCTTTTGCGCGGAGAGATGCTGATCTATGATGCGCTGTGGGGCGAAACCCGTAAAATTACCCTTAAAAAACGCACCGATTGCCCGGTTTGTGGCGAAACGGGTTAGGCGATATGGACGCGTGGCCCGCGCATGATTACCTGTGATCCCAAAGGAGACCGTGTATGACCAACCCGCTTTTGTCCGCCTGGGAAACCCCGTTTGAAATTGCCCCGTTCAATGCCATCGGGGACGCGGATTTTGCCCCGGCTTTTGCTCAGGCTTTGGAAACCCATCAGGCCGAGATTGCCGCCATTGCGGAGACTCCCGAAGCGCCGACATTCGCCAACACAATCGAAGCAATGGAGGCCGCGGGCTCGGATCTGGATAAGGTTCTTTCGGTGTTTTTCACCGTCGCAGGGGCCGACAGCAACCCCGAGCGTGAGGAACTGCAAGTCGCTTTCTCGCCCAAACTGGCGGCGCATTTTGCGGCGATTTCGTCCAATAAGGCGTTGTTCGCGCGGATCGCGGATCTGTGGGCGCGTCATGAGGATTTGAACCTGACTGACGAGCAGCAGCGGGTGCTGATGCTGACGCATCGCGGCTTTGTTCGCGCAGGCGCGGCGCTGAACGGCGCCGAGGACACTCGCATGGCTCAGATCAAGGGCAAGCTGGCCAGTCTGGGCACGGCCTTTACGCAGAATCTGCTGGCGGATGAACGAGGCTGGTTCATGGAACTGACCGAGACCGATCTGGAGGGCCTGCCCGGTTTCGTTATCAATGCGATGCGGGCCGCTGGGCGGGAAAAGGGCACGGATGGGCCGGTGGTGACGTTGTCGCGCTCGATTATTACTCCGTTTTTGCAATTCTCGCCGCGCCGCGATCTGCGGCAGCGCGCCTATGCCGCCTTTGTGGCGCGCGGGGCCAATGGCGGTAAGACGGACAACCGCCAGATCGCCGCTGAAATCCTGTCGCTGCGCGAAGAACGCGCCGCGCTGCTGGGCTATGACAGTTTCGCCGATTACAAGCTGGAAACCGAAATGGCCAAGACGCCCGCGCGTGTCGAGGAATTGCTGCTGGCCGTGTGGGAACCGGCCAAGGCGCGCGCCGAAGCGGACGCCAAAGTGTTGCAAGAGATGATGCACGCCGATGGCATCAATGGCGATCTTGAGCCCTGGGACTGGCACTATTACGCTGCGCGCCGCCGCAAGGCCGAACACGACCTGGACGAGGCCGCGCTGAAGCCATACCTGCAATTGGACCGGATGATTGAGGCATCCTTTGCCTGCGCTAACAGGTTGTTTGGGCTAGAGTTTTCGCCTCTGGATGTGCCTTTGTACCACCCCGATTGCCGCGCATGGGAGGTGACCCGGAACGGCAAGCATGTGGCCGTATTCATCGGGGATTATTTTGCGCGCGGCTCGAAACGGTCGGGGGCGTGGTGTTCGGCCATGCGCGCGCAGGCGAAGTTTCCCAAGGTGCAGACGCCCGTGGTGATCAACGTGTGCAACTTTGCCAAAGGCGATCCGGCGCTGCTGTCCTATGACGACGCGCGCACGTTGTTCCATGAATTCGGTCATGCGCTGCACCAGATGCTGTCGGATGTGACCTATGAGAGTGTCTCGGGGACGTCGGTGGCGCGGGACTTTGTAGAGTTGCCCAGCCAGCTTTACGAACACTGGCTGGAAGTGCCCGAGGTTCTGGCCGAGTTCGCAACCCATGCAGACACAGGCGCGCCGATGCCCGCCGAAATGCTGGAGAAGGTGCTGGGCGCGGCGAATTTCGACCAGGGCTTCGCAACGGTGGAATATGTGGCCTCGGCGCTGGTGGATCTGGCGTTCCATCGCGGCGCGGCCCCGGCGGATGTGATGGCTAGGCAGGCGCAGGTGCTGGATGCGTTGGAAATGCCCAGGCAGATCGCCATGCGCCACGCGACGCCGCATTTCGCGCATGTGTTTGCGGGGGATGGGTATAGTTCGGGGTACTACAGTTACATGTGGTCCGAGGTCATGGATGCCGATGCTTTTGCAGCGTTTGAAGATGCGGGAGATGCGTTTGACACGGCGACCGCCCAGGCATTGGAGGCGCATATCCTGTCGCGGGGGGGATCGGTGGATGCAGAGGCGCTGTATACCGCGTTTCGGGGGCGGATGCCGGGGGTTGAGGCTTTGCTGACGGGGCGGGGGCTGGCTGTTTAGGGGGCGTTGCCCCCTCTGGCCTGCGGCCATTCACCCCCAGAGTATTTTCGAGAGCAAAGAAAGAGGCCCGGCGGGGAGTGCCGGGCCTTTGTTTTTAGATTTTCTGGTCGTATTCGCCGACGCCGGGTTCTGTCTGGATCACCGTGTCGAGTTCGGCGAAGATGGCGCGCATTTCGTCTTCGCTGGTGCTGCTTTCGCAGACCACCACCAGATTGGGGGTGTTCGAGGAGGCGCGGACCAGGCCCCAGGAGCCGTTTTCCAGGATCACGCGGGCGCCATTTACGGTGACGACCTCTTTGATGGGCTGGCCGGCGAAGGTTTCGCCTGCATCTGCCTTGGCCACCAGTTTTTGTACGATACGGTCAAGGATGTCGTATTTTTCCTCGTCCGCGGCATAGGGGGACATGGTTGGCGTGGACCAGGTTTTGGGCAGGGCTTTGCGCAGGTCGGACATGGACATGTCGGGGTTGCGATCCATCAGTTTGCAGATCTCAACAGCGACGCGCATCCCGTCATCGTAGCCGCGGCCAATCGGTTCGGCCAAGAAGTAGTGCCCGGATTTTTCAAAGCCCGCCAGAGCGCCAAGCGCGTGCACGCGGCGTTTCATATGGCTGTGGCCGGTTTTCCAGTAGTCGGCCTTGATATCGTGTTTTTGCAGTTCAGGATCCGAGGCAAACAGGCCGGTGGATTTCACATCCGCGACGAAGGTCGAGCCGGGGTAGAGCTTGGCCAGATCGCGGGCCATGATGACGCCGACCTTATCGGCGAAAATCTCTTCGCCCTCATCATCGACAACGCCGCAGCGGTCGCCGTCACCGTCGAAACCCAGGGCGAAATCGGCGCCCGATGCCTTTACGCTGTCGGCCATGTCATGCAGCATTTCCATGGCTTCTGGGTTCGGGTTGTAATTCGGGAAAGTGTAGTCCAGCGTGTTGTGGCTATCCACCATCTCGACGCCCAGGCGTTCGAACAGGGCGGGGCCAAAGGCGGCGGCGGTGCCGTTGCCGGTGGCGCAGACGACCTTGAGCTTGCGGGACATTTTGAAGTCGCCCACCAGGTCATCCATATAGGCATCCCAGACGCCATCGACGAATTCGTACTTGCCGCCGGGGGCCGGTTCGCCTTTGCCGTTCAGCACGATGTCTTTCAGTTCGGCCATTTCATCGGGGCCGTGGGTCAGCGGGCGCTGGAAGCCCATTTTCACGCCGGTCCAGCCGTTCGGGTTGTGGCTGGCGGTGACCATGGCCACGGCGGGCGCATCCAGGTGGAACTGGCTGAAATAGGCCATGGGCGTGATGCAGGGGCCGATGTCCTTGGCCTGAATGCCGGCCTGCATCAGGCCGATCACCAGCGCATTTTTTATCGCCAGCGAATAGTCGCGATAATCGTTGCCGACGGCGATCACGGGCTCCAGCCCATGTTTGCGCATCTGCGTGCCGATCCCCAGGCCCAGGGCGGTCATGCCGGGCAGGTTGATCTCATCGGGGAATTTCCAGCGCGCGTCATATTCGCGAAACCCTGTGGGCTTGATCATCGGAGATTTCAGGAATTCCCACGTATTCGGGGTGACGTCATAAATTGGTTTGGTCACTTTGATCTCACTTTTTGAAATCTGAAAATTTGTTGAACTGGAGTCCGGTATGCCCCCCATAAAGGGGAATTACAACATTCCTGCAATGCGGAACTGCGCGGTTTTTGGGCCTTTGGCGAAAAACCGAGCACTCCTGTCAGGTCGAGACTTGCTCGCGCAGGATTGACGCGGTCAGCGACACCATCAGATAGATCCCCGAGAAGATCAGAAACGCCAGCAGCGTGTTCTCGAACGCGCGCGGATAGGTCGGATCATCCGGCGCAACGGGGCGCACGCTGGTGGTCAGGTAACGGACCTGGCGGTTGGCCTCTTGCGCGGTCTGCTTTTCATTTTGCAGGGCGGATTGCAGGAACAGATCGGCGGTTGCCAGATCCGCCTGAGCGATCTGGATTTGCGCGGCTTTGGCCGCCAGAGAGGATTCGCCAGCGGAGGCCTGTGTCAGGCGCGCGCTTTGCTTGGCCAGTTCGTCCTTGAGCAGCCGGATTTCGGTTCGCAGCGCGTCAACACGGGGTTTCGAGGGGCGCGCATTGTTCAGCAGCGTCTGGAGTTGCAGCTCTTTTTCCTGCAATTGCAGTTCGACATTATTCATCAGGGCCCGAATGCTGGCGATCTCGCCTTCTGGATCCAGCAAAGTGCCCTCTTGCAGTTTCACAAGCCGGATCTGCGCCTCGCGTCGTTCGCGTTTGGCCTCGTCCAGGCTGGCGCGGGCCTCTTTCATCTGGTCCTCGCGCTTGCGCCGCGACAGGTCGTCCACCCGTTCCTCGGCATAGGAAATCAGATGTTCGGAAAACTCTGTGCTGACTGCGGGGTCGGCGGCGGCGACTTCCATGCGGATGACGCCTTCGGTTGGATCATAGCCGATTTTCACGTTGTTTTTGAAGATCGAGTAGGCCGCCTCATCCGAGGCACCGGGTTCAAGCCGCTGGATCGGGTCAATCCAGTCTTGTGAAAAATGCGCTTTGAAACCAATGTCTTGCTCTAGTCTCAGCATGGCGTCGCGCGATTGCAGATAGCTCTGGACGGCGATCGCGTCCTGGTTGGTGGCGAATTGTGTGCCGCTGAGCAGCCCGCCCAGGGCCGAGCCACCCACAGCGTCCGCCTCAAGGATCAGAAACTCGGATTTGGTGGCATACATGGGCGTCGCAACGCGAAAGAAATACCAGCCCATCAATAGGGTCGGCAGCAACACAAAGAACGCCAGGCGCGATAGCAGCAGCATGGATTTGCGCCGGCGTCGGCGGGCAATATCGCGCTGAATGTCACTGATTTCCTGCACGCGCCGTTCGGCGGGGCTCAGCTCGGTCGAGGGCAACTGCGGCTTTTCCACAGGCACGGTCTGCGGTAGCTGAATCTGTGGCTGCGCGACGGTGGCGGGCGATTGTTCTTGTGGCGCGACCAGCTCCAGCATGTTCGAGCGCTGGAACGG
Organism: Youngimonas ophiurae (nom. illeg.); assembly: GCF_049803795.1. Taxonomy (NCBI): domain Bacteria; kingdom Pseudomonadati; phylum Pseudomonadota; class Alphaproteobacteria; order Rhodobacterales; family Roseobacteraceae; genus Thalassovita; species Youngimonas ophiurae (nom. illeg.). The sequence goes on along the minus strand of NZ_JBNAGJ010000002.1, from coordinate 102,386 downwards.
ATCAATCCCCTTGGCGCGCAGCAGGCGCACGGCATCGAAATCCGAGGTCGGCGCCAGCCCGTGTTTCTGCGCCACCCGCCGCGCCATGCGCAATTGGCGCCCGGTCAGCCCTTCGCGGCGAATCCCGTCGATGGAATTTTCGGCCTTTGTTTGCTGGGGTGAAGCGATGTCTGTCGGGTTTTTCGCCGTTTCGGGGGCGGTTTCCAAGGCGGGCGGCTGCGCCGTTTCTTGCGCGCGCGCGGCGTTTGCTTCGTTCCGAACGGCACTTAGATGGCTGCGCACGCTGTTGCCTGCGGCGGGGGGCTCTTGCACGGGCTCTGGTGCGGGCTCAGCTGCCGGGAACGGCGTGGCCAGCGCTTCGGAGGCCGCACTGGGATGGCCGCCCATGGCGAGCGGCTGACTGCGGCGGACGCGGAATTTCTTAGCCTTGGGTTTCGTAGTCATACAGCCTTTTCGCCTCTTCCAAGGTGTCGAACATATGCAGCTTACCGTTCATCAGAACGCCGGCAGAACGCGCGAATTTTTCCAGCGTTTTGGGCTGGTGCGAGACAATGATCACCGTCGTCGTCCGCAGCCGTTCGCGCAGAATATCCCCGGCTTTCTTATTGAATTCGACATCTGTCGAACTGGGCATACCTTCGTCAATCAGATATATATCGAAATCCAGCGCCAGCATAAGGGCAAAGGAAAAACGCGCGCGCATTCCGGAACTGTAGGTGCCCAGAGGCTGGTCGAAATATTCGCCCAGACCGCACAGCCAGCGGCAGAACGCCTCGATATAATCGGGGTCCAGGCCGTAAAGGCGCGCGATATAGCGGCTGTTTTCCATGGCGGAATGCTTGCCGACGACGCCGCCCATGAACCCCAGCGGAAAGCTGACATTACAGGTGCGTCGGATGACGCCCTCGTCGGGTTTTTCCAGCCCGGCCATCATGTTGATTAGAGTCGTCTTGCCCGTGCCGTTGGGCGCCAGAATGCCCATCGACTCGCCGATTTCCACACGGAAAGACACACGCTCAAGGATGACCTTGCGCTGCGTTCCCGTCCAGAAGGACTTGCTGACATTTTCGAACTCCAGCATGACTGGCTCCGGTGCTGCTCTGCCGTTCTCAATACCGGGTGTGTCTTACGACGAGATTAACCTTATTCATGGCCGATGTTGGAACAGAGACACATATTACAATTTTTCTAGGCAAAATTAAGGCTCAGTAAAGCGGAAACCGGCCCCAATTCGAAGCCGGTTTCGCAAAAAGTTGAAGGTTTGTCAGGGAATCAGAGCTGTCGTTTCTGCACGCGGCACAGCATTCCCGCCAGGATCGAGACCCCGGCCGCACCAAAGCTGAACAGTGCGCCCATCTTGGCGGCGTCCTGAACCGGGCCACCCGGGAAGGCAACCGAGGCCACAAACAGCGACACGGTAAAGCCGATCGCGGCAACGCAGCCGATCACGAACAGGTCAATTGTGCGCATCCCCTCGGGCAGGCCAAAGCGCAGGATGTGCGCGCCGATGATCCCCATGATCAGAACGCCGATGGGCTTGCCGATCAGCAGACCGGCCAGCACCAGCCAGGTCGGCTCGGAAATGGCCGAGAATTCCACGCCCGCGTTCAGAAGGCCGAAGAAGAACAGCACAATCTCGACGGGGTGTTTCAGCGCGTGCTCGATATAGTTCAGAAGGTCGGTCAGGTATTGCTCGGCCTCGCTGAAGATCCCAAAGGCACGGTCGGCGTGGGGAATCGTGGGAACGATCGGCAGCAGGCCAAGGGCAGGGTGAATCCCCGCGCGCATAAAGCCATACCAGCTGATGCAGCCCGCAATCAGATAGGGCCAGAAGCTGATTTTCTGACGCACCCAGGTCGAATTCGGACGATCCTGGTTGCCGCGATCCAGATGCCGGGGCAGCCAGTTGAACAGCGCAAACACGGCCACAGCCGCCGCCAGAGAGACCAGCAGCCATTCCGGCGCCAGCTCGCCCGAGGGGTAGAAGATCGCCAGAATGATCAGGCCCGCCGCATCATCCGCGATGGCCAGCAGCAGCAGGAAACGCACGGCGGGGTGCCCTGCGCCGAACACCAGACGGCCCACCAGATAGGAAAAGGCAATGTCGGTGGCCGTGGGGATGGCCCAGCCGTTTTTCACCGCCTCATAGGTATCCGAGCCCAAAAACAGCGCCAGACCCAGATAAACCGCGATGGGGCCGAACATGCCGCCGGCCGTCGCGATCAGCGGCGTGGCCGCCTTTTTCCCGCGCAGCGAGCCGTTTTTCAGGATCACGGCCTCCCAGACTTCTTTGGCGGCGATGGCAAAGAAAAACGCCATCAGCACATCGTTCACCAGATAATGCAGCGTCAGCGTGCGGTGCCCATCATGCAGATGCCCGATGGGGGCGTGATCCCAGATGGGGAACTCGACGAAATGGTGATAGCTTTCGGGGTTTGTGTTTGCCCAGACCAGTGCGATCAGCGCACCAAAGATCAAAAGCAGCGAGTAGTTCGTGATAAAGTTCCAAACGCGATACATTCGGGGGCCCTGTCGTCTTCGTTATTCGGATCGAGGCGAGACCTAGGATATTTGGCCCATGTCAGCAACCGAAAGCCGGAAAATGTGGACGGAAAATACCGATTTCCGCGTAATTGTGACTGAATTCCCTGGCGCGGCGGGGTTACAGAGCGGCGGCAGGTCTCTATACCGCTGTGCATGTCCGATCTGACCGAGGAAATTCAGCGCTGCCGCCTGTGCCGGGATCGTTTCGCCGCGACCCACACACGGCACGCGCCGAATCCGGTGGTGTGGTTCCGCCCCCAGGCGCGGGTGCTGATTGCGGGGCAGGCTCCGGGGTTGCGGGTGCATGAAACCGGGATGCCGTTCAACGATGCCTCGGGGGATCGGCTGCGCGATTGGCTGGGTCTGGACAAGGACGCCTTCTATGACAAATCCCGCGTGGGCTTTGTGCCGATGGCGTTTTGTTTCCCCGGCTATGACGCGCGCAAGGCCGATCTGCCGCCGCCGAAACTGTGTGGGCAGACATGGCACGGCAGAATTCTGGACAGTTTCACCAACATCCGGCTGACCGTTCTGATCGGAGCCCATGCTCAGCAGTTTCATCTGGGCGGGCGGGTTTCCGTGACCGAGCGGGTTAAATCCTGGCGCGACCACGCGCCGGGCGTTTTCCCCTTGCCTCATCCGTCCTGGCGCAATACCGCTTGGCTGCGCCGCAATCCGTGGTTTGAAACCGATCTGCTGCCCCAGCTGCGCACACAAATTCAAAGGGTTATGAATGACTGAGCAAACGCCCCTGGACATCGCCCATGCCGCCATGGCCGAAAATGACGCCGATGATGCGGCGCGCCTGAGGTTTTACGAACGTCTGGCCGATAGCGAATTATTCCTGCTGCTGACCGAGGAACCAACGGATGAGAATGTCTCGCCCGAGGTGTTCGAGCTGGACGGTCAGAGCTTTGTTTTGGTGTTCGACCGCGAAGAGCGTCTGGCGGAATTCGTTGGCAAAACCGCGGCCTATGCGGCGCTGTCGGGGCGGATCATTGCGGGGCTTTTGGCGCAGCAGAACATGGGGCTGGGCCTGAACCTTGAGGTCGCGCCGTCCTCGATCCTGATCCCGCCCGATGCGATCCAATGGCTGAACGAGACGCTGGGCAATGCCCCCGATGAGGCCGAGGCCAAAATCCAAGAGGTCACGCCGCCGGTCGGGATGCCCGAATCCCTGCTCAGCGGGCTGGATGCGAAACTGGCCACGGCCACCGGGCTGGCCCATAGCGCCTATCTGGTCGGGGTTCTGTACGAAACCGGCGTGCGCACGCATCTGCTGGCCTTTGTCGATGCGGTTCCCGGCGCCGAGGGCGCGCTGGCCAAGGCCGTCTCTGAGGCGCTGACATTCTCGGGGATTGAGGCCGGCGCGCTGGATGTGGGATTTTTCCGGGCGTCCGAGGAAATGGCCGGCACCTTGGCCAAGTGGGGCCTGCATTTTGAACTGCCCCAGCCCGAAGAAGCCGCCGAGCTACAGCGCCCGGCCCCCGGTTCCGACCCCGACAAACCGCCGATTTTGCACTAAGCTCTGGACGGTCTTTGCGGGCCTAATAGCCCAGCGAACGGTCCACCAGATACAGCAGCGGCAGGCCGCTTTCGCCGCGCCGGATGTTTTCTGCGATCACCTCGGATGCGGTTTCCGGCCGCGTTTCCGAGGCAATATGCGGGGTCACCGTCACCTGCGGATGCGCCCAATAGGGGTGATCGGCGGGCAGGGGCTCGGTTCGGAAGACATCCAGCGTGGCATGGCCCACCTGACCGTCGGCCAGCGCCTTTAGCAGGGCCTCGTCGTCGATCAGTGGCCCGCGTCCGGGGTTCAGAATGGCCGCGCCGCGCCCCAGCAGCGCCAGAGTCTCGCCGTTCAGGATATTCTGCGTCGCGGGCGTGTTGGGCAGCAGCAGAACCACGATTTCGGCCCCGCTCAGGGCCTGAGTCAGCCCGTCAGCGCCATGCAGGCAGCGCAGGCCGGGGATCGCTTTGGCCGAGCGGCTCCAGCCGGTGACGTCAAACCCCAGCCCGGCCAGCGCCGTGGTCGCAGCCGCGCCCAGCTCGCCCAGGCCCAGCACCGTCACCTTACGATCCCGCGACAGGGGCGGCACCTTGGGCAGCCAGTCGCCGGACTGACGCGCCAGGAAATAATCAATGTCCAGATGATGGCGCAGCACATGCCCCAGCACCCATTCCGTCATGCCCTGTTTCAGCCCGAAATCCACCATCCGCGCCAAAGGCTGGGTGAGCGTCTGATTTCCCACGATCGCCTCGACCCCGGCCCACAGGTTCAGCACGGCCTTGCAGCGGGTGTAGGGCGTGAAATCCTGCAAGGGCGAATTGGGCGCGTAGATGATATAGTCCACCTCGGCGGGGGGGATGTCCGTGCGCAGCTGCGTCTTTAGCCCGAATTTGGCAAAGGCCGTGCGCAGGGGCTGTTCATAAAGCGGCCAGCGTGACGGATGCGCGGCAAAAACTACGTTGATCATGGGCTTACCTGGGTCTGTGAATATGAGCGCTTTGTACCAGTCCAAAGGCGGCCAGCAGCACCAGCATCGCCGAGCCGCCATAGCTGACCAGCGGCAGCGGCACACCCACCACCGGCGCCAGCCCCATCACCATGGACATGTTCACCGCAAAGAACAAAAAGAAGGTCGTCGCAATCCCCAGCGTCAGAAGCGAGGAAAACCGATCCTTATTCGCCATCGCCGCAGCAACGCAGAAAATGATGATCAGCGCATAGAGCATCAGCAGGGAAAACCCGCCCAGAAATCCGAATTCCTCGGCCAGGGTGGTAAAGATGAAATCCGTGTGCTTTTCCGGCAGGAAATTCAGGCGCGACTGGGTGCCCTGCATAAAGCCTCGGCCCGCCCAGCCGCCCGACCCCAGCGCGATTTTCGACTGGGTGATATGATACCCCGCGCCCAGAGGATCGCTGGAGGGATCCAGAAACGTATCAATCCGGCGGTACTGGTAATCCTTCAGCAATTGCCAGCCGGTGCCGCGCGATTGGAACACGGCCGTGATCAGGCCGATGCCTGCGGCAATCACCGCCGCGAAATAGCCCCAGTGCACCCCGGCAAAGAACATCATCGCTCCGCCCGCGATGACCAGCAGCAAAGAGGTGCCCAGATCCGGCTGGCTGAGCACCAGCGCCGTCGGGATCAGGATCAGCGCCACTGGGATCGCCACCCACACCGGATGCGAGACCTTCTTGACCGGCAGCCAGTCGTAATAGGCGGCCAGCAGCATGACCATGGTGATTTTTGTCAGCTCTGAGGGCTGCAACCGCATGAATCCCAGATCAATCCAGCGCTGTGCGCCCATGCCCACGGTGCCGAAAAATTCGACCGCCAGCAGCAAAACCAACGAGCCCAGATACCCCACGCCCGCAATATTCCGCCAGAACCAGATCGGAATCATGCCGACGACCACCATGACGGCCATACCCAGGGCGAAACGCTTCATCTGAGGCTCGGCCCAGGGCTGGAAGGATCCCCCGGCCACCGAATACAGCATCAAAAACCCCATACTGGCGACCGAGGTCAGCAGCAGCGCCAGCGGCCAGTTCAGAAACAGAAGCTTGCGTATGCCAGTGGGGACGGATTTGACGGAATATTCAAGATAGCTCATGTGCGCGCCTTCCCGGTGGCGCCGAAATCCGGGCGTTCGCGGCGCAGGCGGTCTTGTAGCGCTCTGATCCGGTCCCGATCCGCAACCGGGTAGGCCTCAAGCGGGGGATCGCCATCGTAAAGCGCCTGCAAGGTGATGTCGCGCGCAATCGGCGCCGCGGCCTTCGAGCCGCCCCCGCCATGTTCCACCACCACGGCCACCGCATAGCGCGGATTGTCGAAGGGGGCGAAATTCACGAACAAGGCATGGTCGCGCCGTTCCCAGGGCAGATCCTCGTTTCGGGTCACGCCGCGCGCGCGTTCGGCGGCGGTGATGTTGCGCACCTGGCTGGTGCCGGTTTTGCCGGCCATGCGCAGATCCTCGGCGATGATCCGGCTGCGATAGGCCGTGCCCCGTCGGTTATTGGACACTTCGAACATTGCGCGGCGAATCTGGCGCAGGTGGTTTTCGTTCAGCCCCATATCCGCGCCCCGGCCCGAGGGCTGCTCTATCCCGTCCACCGATTTCAGCAGCCGCGGGGTGACGGAGCGGCCAGTGGCCAGGCGCGCGCTCATGACGGCCAGTTGCAGCGGCGAGGACAGCACATAGCCCTGCCCGATCGAGGCATTCACCGTGTCGCCGATCACCCAGTCCTGCCCGTAATTCGACAGTTTCCACTCCTTGGTGGGGGCGCGGCCACGGGCGACGGCAGACATCGGGATGTCATAGCGCTCGCCCAGCCCCAGACGGTGCGCCATGGCGCTGATCTTCTCGATTCCGACCCGCAGGGCGACGTCGTAATAGTAGACATCGCAGCTTTCGCGTAACGAGCTGCGCAGGTCCACATGCCCGTGCCCGGCGCGTTTCCAGCAGTGGAACCGGCGGTTGGCGACTTCGACATAGCCGGGGCACCAGACGGTTTCCTCGGGGGCGATAACGCCCTCCTCCAGCGCGGCCAGGGCCGTGACCATTTTGAACGTGGACCCCGGCGGATACAGCCCCTGCACCGATTTCGAGGCCAGCGGGCGGTATTTGTTCTCGGTCAGGTTTTTATAGTCGCTGACAGAGATTCCCCGCACAAACAGGTTTGGATCGAAACTGGGGGCCGAGCCAATGGCCAGAATATCTCCGTTTTCGCAATCCATGATCACGGCGGCGGCGCTTTCGTTGCCCAGCCGGGCCTGAACGTAGTTTTGCAGCCGGTGGTCAATCGTCATCTGCACGTTCGCGCCGGGCTGGCCCTCGATTCGGTCCAGCTCGCGCATGACGCGGCCGACGGCGTTTACCTCAACCCGTTTGGTGCCGGCCTTGCCGCGCAGGTTGTCCTCCATCTTGGCCTCAAGCCCGACCTTGCCGATCTGGAACCGGGGGATGCGCAGCAGCTGGTCCGGATCCTCGATTTTCGAGAGGTCATAATCGGACACGGGGCCCACATAGCCGATCACATTGGCATAATCGACACCCAGAGGATAATCGCGCGAAAGCCCCACCTCGGGGGTGACGCCGGGCAGGGCGGGGGCATTCACGGCAACGCGGCTGATGTCCTCCCAGCTGACCCGATCCGCGATGGTGACGGGCAAAAAGGGCGCGCTGCGTTTCATTTCCGTCAGGGCGCGGTTCAGGTCTTCGTCATCCAGCTCGACCAGTTGCGACAGGCGCGCGATCACCGCATCCACATCGCCGGCATCCTCGCGCACCATGGTCAGCCGGTACGAGGGCTCGTTCTTGGCCAGAGCCATCCCGTGACGGTCGAAAATCTCGCCTCGGGCGGGGGGAATCAGGCGCACGTTGATGCGGTTTTCTTCGGCCAGCAGGCGGAACTGATCGGCCTGTTCGACCTGCATATACCGCATCCGTGCGGCCAGCATCGCGGCAAAGCCCAGTTGCAGCCCGCCCACAACCAGCCCGCGCCGCGAAATGATCCGTGTGCTTTCGGCACTGTCTTTGGAGGGACGTTTCATGCTTTGCCTCCGATCACATCGGCGTCACCGGGCTGCAATTTCTGCACGCCAAAGGCATAGGCCGTAAGCGCCGCCACCAACGGGTAGGTCAGCACCGTCATGGCCGTCTGTATCAAGGTCAGCCCCATCGGTGCCTGCGGGATCAGCAGCACCGCCAGGATCAGCCGATTGCCCAGCATCACAAACAGCGCCGCCAGCGAGACCACCAGCCACTCTACCGCAAAGGTCTGGTCGCGCAGCCCCGGAGCGCGCCGTTTCAGCGCCTGGGTTGTCAGAACGATCAGCACCGCCAGCAGGCCGGGCGGGCGCTGAAGCAGCAGGTCGGTCATCAGCATCAGCCCGGCCACCAGTAGGGCGGGCACATAATCGGGACGGCGCACAGCCCAGGCAAAGGTAAAGGCAATCATCAGGTCCGGCCCGGTGAACCGGCGCGGCAGGGTTTCCAGCGGCAGCAGCTGGAAAAAGATGACCATCAGCCCCAGCGCCACATATCCGGCGCGCATCAGCCAAAGCCGGGCAGGGGTGTTTTCAGTCATTGATTGCCTCCAGCGCGTCCTGGGGCAGGTCCGGCTCCGTGGTCTCTCCCTCTGCCGGCGCGATCAGCGCACCATGATCGGTGATGGCCTGAGTGCCGGGGTTGCGCAGCACGCGCAGGTATTCCAGGCGCTCGTAATCGGCGGCCAGACGCACGCGCAGACGGCCTCCGGGGTCTTGGGCAACCTGGCCGATCAGCAGTCCGGCGGGAAACACCCCGCCATCCCCCGAGGACACAACGCGATCCCCCGGCCGCACTTTTTCAGGGCTTTCCAGAAAGGATACCAGCGGCGCGGCGGTATTGTCGCCCATCACAATCGCCGTCTGCCCCGAGCGCGGGATAATCGCCGGAATGCGCGAGGACGTGTCGGTCAGCAGAATGACCCGCGCCGTATTGCGCCCCACGCCCGAAATCCGCCCCACCAGGCCGATCCCGTCCATCGTGGCCCAGCCATCGACGATCCCGTCGCGATGCCCCACATTCAGCAGCACCGATTGCCGGAACGGAGACCCGCTGTCCGCCATCACCACCCCGGTGACATAGGTCAGGCGCGGGTCCAGACGGACGTTGTTCAGGTCCAGCAGGCGAGCGTTTTCCTGCTCCAGTTGCAGGGCGGCCTCTTTCCAGGCCTTCATCTGCTGCAATTCGCGGCGCAATTCCTGGTTTTGTTCGACAATCCGGCGGTAGGACTGAAAATCGCGCACCAGATTCACCGCCCCCGTAACCGGCGCCATGGCCCAGTCGAAACTGGGCACCACGGTATCAATCACCTGCGCGCGGAACCGTTCCACGCGGGGGCTGTCAATCCGCCACAGAATGAAGATGCCGATCAGACACAGGATCACAACCCCTGTCAGCAGCCGCTTCAGAGGGGCAATGAAATCCTCGTCTTGTGTCTTGTCCTTGGCCAAGCGTCCCCCTTTCAGGGAAAGTTGGGCATGTTAGCTGTCGTAGTCAATCGCGTGGCGCAGCTGTTTTTCATATTCCAGCGCCTTGCCCGTGCCCAGGGCCACGCAGTTCAGGCTTTCGTCCGCGATGGAAACGGCCAGGCCGGTCTGTTCGCGCAGGGCCAGATCCAGCTCGCCCAGCAGCGCGCCGCCGCCCGTCAGCATCACGCCGCGGTCCACAATATCGGCAGCCAGATCGGGCGGGGTTGCCTCTAGCGCGGTCATCACCGCCTCGCAGATTTGCTGGACGGGTTCGGCCAGCGCCTCGGCCACCTGAGCCTGGCTGATCTCGGTTTCCTTGGGCACGCCGTTCAGCAGGTCACGCCCCCGGATCTGCATCGAGGCCCCGCGCCCATCGTCGGGCATCCGGGCGGTGCCGATGCTGGTTTTGATCCGTTCGGCGGTGGCTTCGCCCACCAGCAGGTTCTGCTGGCGGCGCAGGTAGTTGATGATCGCCTCGTCCATGCGGTCCCCGCCGACGCGGACGGATCGCGCATACACGATGTCGCCCAGCGACAGAACCGCCACCTCGGTGGTGCCGCCACCGATGTCCACGACCATGTTGCCGGTCGGGTCGGTGATCGGCATCCCCGCGCCAATGGCCGCCGCGATGGGTTCCGCAATCAGGCCGGCACGGCGCGCACCCGCAGACAGAACCGACTGACGGATCGCGCGTTTTTCAACAGGCGTTGCGCCATGCGGCACACAGACGATGATTTTCGGCTTCGAGAAGGTCGAGCGTTTGTGCACCTTGCGGATGAAATGTTTGATCATTTCCTCGGCCACATCGAAATCGGCGATCACGCCGTCGCGCATCGGGCGGATGGCCTCGATCGAGCCGGGGGTGCGGCCCAGCATCAGCTTGGCGTCTTCGCCGACGGCCAGCACCTTTTTGATGCCGTCCTTGATGTGATAGGCCACCACCGACGGTTCACTTAGCACGATCCCGCGCCCTTTGACGTAAACCAGCGTATTCGCCGTGCCCAGGTCAATCGCCATATCCGACGAAAACAGGCCGGGCATTTTTTCGAACAAAGCCATACTGCGTGAAATCCCGCGCTCGAATCCCCATTAGGGCCCCGACTCTGAGGGCGGGACCATATGTGCTTATAGGGGCGGGGGCCGGAATGGAAAAGGCCCGATCCCCCCGGAACCTGCGCAAATCAGCGCGAATTTGCCAGTGTTGCGGCCCTCGCGCCAAGGATGGGTGATTGCATCGGCAGGGGCGGGGGCTGTATCAGCCACCTCAGATCAGTCAAAGGGCGGGCCATGCTTTCGTATCAGCATATCTATCACGCGGGGAATCTGGCCGATGTGCAAAAGCACGCGCTGCTGTGCGCGATGCTGGGCTATATGACGCGCAAGGATAAACCGCTCAGCTATCTAGAGACCCACGCCGGCCGGGGCCTGTATCAGCTGGATGCGCCCGAGGCCGTCAAAACCGGCGAGGCCGCCGCCGGGATCGACCTGATCCAATCGCGCGGTCTGCTGCCCCAGGGCCACCCCTATGCGCAGGCCCTGGCCAGGGTGCGCGGGGCACATGGGGCGCGGGCTTATCCGGGGTCTCCGGTGTTGGCGGCGACATGCCTGCGCCCGCAGGATCGCCTGCACCTGGCCGAGCTGCACCCGCAGGAAAACGCGGCCCTGACGCGGGCCATGGCCGGGACCGGCGCGCATATCATCAGGCGGGACGGGTTCGCGATGGCGCAGGCGATCTGCCCGCCCGATCCGCGCCGCGGGCTGATGCTGATTGACCCGTCCTATGAGGTAAAGGCCGATTACGACGCGATCCCCAAAACCATCGCCAAGCTGCACCGCAAATGGAACGTGGGGGTGATTGCGCTGTGGTATCCGATTCTGACCTCGGGGGCGCATGGCCCGATGCTGAAAGCGCTGGAGGCGCTGAACCTGCCCAAAGTGCTGCGGCATGAGCTGACCTTTCCGCCGGTTCGGGCGGGGCACCGGATGATCGGCACGGGCATGTTCATTCTGAATACCCCCTGGGGCACCGAGGCGGACGCGCAGGCGCTGGACCGGATGTTTGCCGCGCTCTGAGCGTTACTGCTCGCTGGCGGCGGCCATCGAATCCAGTTTGATCAGCAGGGCTTTGGTCTGTTCATCTAGCCACAGGCGGCCCTTGTCCACGGTTTGGCTGTATTGCTCCAGTGGGCTGGCCAGCTGCGGCACCTGGGCGGCGATCTGATCGCTGAACGCATAGAGCGCCCACAGCAGGCCGATCAGCAACAGCCCCAGCAAGACCCCGCCCCGGAACCCGCCCGAGCGCGGCCCCGTGCCGGTTTCCATCCCCGGAACATGGTCATCCGCCCGCGCGGGGCGGCGGCTGTCGGCGTTCAGGGACGAGTTGATTTCCTCAATATCGGGCAGCAGATCCCGGCGCGAGGCGATCTCTTCTTCCGCGGGCTCTGCGGTGTCGGCAGAGGCGTCCAGTTCGGTCTCGTCCACGCCCTTGCGGCTGGCCATCCGGCGGCGGGCCTCCAGCGCGCGGCGTGCGGCTTCGTCGGGGGCGGGCTCTTGCAAGCCCAGTTCGGGTTGCGTTTCCAACCCACCGGATTCCGCCGCGCGCTGCTGGGTTTCGAACTCGGCCTCTTCGCGCAGAAGTTCCGCAATCGAAGGGTCCAGTTCCCGGCGCGAGGGCGTTTCGGGGGCGGGCTCTTCTTCGGGGGAATCCTCGGCGGGGGGGGCGTCTTCGAACGTGTCCTCTGGCGGCAGCGCGTCCTCATATTCGGCCACGGTTTCGGGCTCCGAGGGCAGCTCTTGGCCCAATTCCTCGGCCAGACCGGAATCGTGATCGGGATGGGGTTGAAACCAGGTATGCGCACAGCTGGAACATTGAACATCACGGCCCTGCTCGGGGATCACCCCGTCAGGTACCTCGTATTGCGCGCCGCAATTTGGGCAAATCAGCCGCATCCCGCCCCCTCAGAGCCATTTCCTGATGCACCGCTGGGGTGCTGCGTTACTATATGGTGTATGCGGTCGGCGGAAAAGTGCAAAGCAATCATATGCCTGCCGGATTGCAACTGTGGCCTTCGTGTTGCAGAACAGGGCAGCAACAAGGGAAGCAATCCGTGATCGAGCTGGAAAATGTGGCCTATAGCTATGGCGGAGGCGAGCTGCTGAGCGAAATCTCGCTCAAGCTGTCCCCCGGATCGTTCCATTTCCTGACCGGGCCGTCGGGCGCGGGCAAGACGACGTTTCTGAAACTGTGTTACGGCGCGCTGGTGCCTACGGCGGGGCATACGCGTTTGTTTGGCGCCGATGTGCGCGACATGAGCCGCGATGACGTGGCCATGATGCGCCGGCGGGTGGGGGTGGTGCATCAGGATTGCCAGTTTCTGGATCACCTGAGCGTCACCGAAAATGTCGCCCTGCCGCTGACCGTGGCGGGGCAGGACAGCATCGCCGAGCTAAGCAACCTGCGCGAGCTGCTCAAATGGGTGGGGCTCAGCAACCGGGCCGAGGCGCTGCCCCCCGAACTGTCGGGCGGCGAGCGGCAACGCGCGGCGCTGGCGCGGGCGGTGATCATGTCGCCCGACGTCATTCTAGCGGATGAGCCAACGGGCAATATCGACTGGGAAATGTCTCAGCGTCTGCTGCAATTGCTGCTGGAACTGAACCGGATGGGCAAGACGATCATGGTGGCCACCCATGACCTGAACCTGATCCGCGCCGCCAAGAATCAGGTGCAGGCGCGGGTGCTGCGGATCTCGAACCGGCGGCTGCAACTGGCGGGGGCGGATCTATGAACGCGCTGGGGCGGATCGGGGCCTTTCTGGTGGGGGATAAACAGGCGGATCGGGCGGTGCCTCCGTCCGGATTCACGGTGCAGCTGACCCTGTTCAGCGCGGCGGCCATGGCGTTTCTGTGTGTCTTTGCGCTGGCATTATCGCTGGCGGCGGGGCGTCTGGCCGATCGCTGGGGCGAAGAGCTGGCCCGCAGCTCGACCTTGCGGATCTCCGCGCCCACCGATCAGATCGAGGCCCAGACCCAGGCCGCCCTGAACGTGCTGCAAACCACGCCGGGGGTGGCGTCGGCGCGGGCGTTGGACACGGACGAACAGCGCGCCCTGCTGGAGCCCTGGTTCGGCCCGGATCTACCCCTTGAGGGGCTGCCGATTCCTCAGCTTATTGAAATCAAAGAGAATGCTGACGGGTTTGACGCGGCCGGCCTGCGGCTGCGCTTGCAGGCCGAGGTGCCCGGTGCCGTGCTGGATGACCATACGCGCTGGCGCAAGCCACTGATCCGAGCGGCCTCGCGCCTGCGGATGCTGGGCTGGCTGTCGATCCTGCTGATCGGAGGCGCCCTGGCCGCGATGATCACCCTGGCGGCGAATGCAGCCCTGGCGGCGAATGCACGGGTGATCGCGGTGCTGCGGCTGGTGGGCGCCACGGACAGCTATATCGCCCGCGCCTTCGTGCGCCGGTTCACCCTGCGCGGGCTTGGCGGGGCGGCGGTCGGCACGCTGCTGGGCATGGTGGCGGTGTTCCTGCTGCCCTCGGCGCAGGGTTCGGGCGGGTTTCTGACTGGGCTGGGCTTTCAGGGGGCGCATTGGCTGATGCCGCTGTTTATTCCGCTGCTGGCGGCCGTCGTGGCCTTTGCCGCCACCCGCGCCGCCGCGCGTAAAACACTAAGGGAGTTGCCGTGATGGCCTATGCCTGGCGCTGGGTGCGCTCGTTCGTGTTCATGATGTCGATCTATGCGGTGATGGGGATCATGGGCGTGGTGTTTTTCCCGCTGGCGCTGGCCAGTCGGAAGGGCGCGCGCTGGGTGTGCAAATCCTATTGCAAGGTGGTGATCTGGATGGCGCGCTGGATGGTGGGAATCCGCTCTGAGGTGCGGGGCACCCCCCCGACGGATGAGGTGATGATCGCGGCCAAGCACCAGTCTTTCTTTGATATTCTGCTGATTTTTAACGCGATCCCGGCGGGCAAGTTCATCATGAAGCGCGAGCTGCTGTTCACGCCGGTCATTGGCCAATATGCCTATCGGATCGGCTGTGTGCCGGTTGATCGGGGCAAGCGCGGGCAAGCTATCCAGAAAATGGTTTCGGATGTGGAACGCGGCGCGGCGCAGCCAGGGCAGCTGGTGATCTATCCGCAGGGCACGCGGGTCGCCCCCGATGTGCGCGCGCCCTATAAGGTGGGCACGGCGGTTCTGTATCATCAACTGAAACAGGATTGCGTGCCGGTGGCCACCAATGTGGGGGTTTTCTGGCCGCGGGGCGGGATTTATCGCAAGCCCGGTCTGGCCGTGGTCGAGTTTCTGCCCCGGATCACACAGGGGCTAAGCAAATCGGAATATATGGCGCGCTTGAGCGAAGAGGTAGAGACGGCCTCGGATGCGTTGATGCGCGAAGCGGGGTTTGATCCGGATGGCCTGGGTTGAGACAATCGAAGCGCTGGAGGCGCTGTATGGCACGCCGGGGGCGGCCTCGGTGCGCAAGGTGGTGCATCAGCTGACGCCGCTGTATCGGACCTGGATCATGGCGTCGCGCTATTGCGTGCTGTCCACCGTGGGCCCTGAGGGCACGGATGGCAGCCCACGCGGGGATGACGGGCCGGTGGTGACCGAGCTGGACCCGCAGACGCTGGCCTTGCCTGACTGGCGGGGGAACAACCGGCTGGACAGTTTGCGCAATATTGTGCGGGACGAGCGGGTGGCGCTGATGTTCGTGGTGGCGGGCTCGGACACGGTGGTGCGGGTGAATGGACGGGCAAAACTGTCTGCGGATGAGGCCCTGTGTCGCCGGTTTGAGCGGGATGGAAAGCGGCCCGCGACGGTGATCGTGATCCGGATTGGCGAGATTTATACGCAATGTGCGCGGGCCTCGATCCGGGCGGGGATTTGGGCCCGTGATGATTCCGCAGGGGTGCCGACGGTGGGGCAGCTGCTGGCCGAGGCGTCTGGCGGGGAAGAGGGCGGCGCGCGCTATGATGCGGAATGGCCGGCGCGGGCGGCGAAGACGCTGTGGTAGAAGAGGCGCGCTCGGGCGTCCCTCCCGGCCCGCCCGAGCCCTCGCGCGCCTCTGTCGTCCTGACGGACGACGCCTCATCTGATCCATGTCAGAGCGCGGGGATGGGAGGGAGCCTAGTGTGGTTGAAACTGCGCAGAGGGCATCATGAGCACCACGACACTTCGGAACATTCTGGCGGGCCGCAAATTACATGCGATTTCCCCTGAGATTACGCTGCGGGCTGCGGCTGCTGTCATGGCCGAGGAGCGGGTTGGGGCTTTGGCGGTGTTGCGCGATGGCGTGTTGGTCGGGATATTGTCCGAGAGGGATATCGTGTTCCGGGCTGTGGCGCGGGGGCTGCATTCGGATGACACTTTGGTTCGGGAGGTCATGACAGCCGATCCCGTGACCGTGGGTATTGACGATGCGGTTTCGGACACTCTGGCGGCGCGGTTGGGGGATGCGTTCCGTCATTTGCCGGTCATGGACGGGGAGAAGGTTGTGGGCCTGCTGTCTTATCGCGATATTCCGACCGAATATGTGATGATGTTCGAACGGTTTCGGGAAATGCAGGGCGCGCGGGCGGATCAGCTGTGATCTGTTGAGGGGGTGGAAGGCGCGCGCTCGGACGTCCCACCCAGGCCCGCCCGAGCCCTCGCGCGCGCCTGTCGCCCTGCCGGGCTTCTGGCGGGTTTCCGGGGCTCGTGTTTCTGTTGGTGACTGGATTGCCGGGCCCGGTTGCGCCGAGGAAAAGGGCCACCCGAATGCCGGATGGCCCTGAGCTATGATCAGGCGTGGATTGCGCCGTCGCCGCAGGCCAGGGCGGCTTCGCGCACGGCCTCGGAGAACGTCGGGTGCGCGTGGCAGGTCAGAGCGATGTCCTCGGCCGAGGCGCCGAATTCCATGCCCACACAGATTTCATGGATCAGGTCGCCTGCGCCCGGCCCGATGATGTGGCAGCCCAGGATGCGATCCGTGGCCTTGTCGACCAGCATTTTCACGAACCCTTCGCCTTGGAACACGGCCTTGGCGCGGGCGTTGCCCATGAAGGGGAATTTGCCGACCTTGTAGGCGACGCCTTCTTCTTTCAGCTGTTCCTCGGTCTTTCCGACGGTGGCGACTTCGGGGGCGGTGTAGATCACGCCGGGGATCACGTCATAGTTCACGTGGCCATGTTTGCCGGCAATGACTTCGGCGGCGGCCATGCCTTCGTCTTCGGCCTTATGCGCCAGCATCGGGCCGTCGATCGCATCCCCGATGGCGTAGATGCCGGGGACGTTGGTCTGCCATTTGGCGTTGGTCTTGATCTGGCCGCGCGGGGACATTTCCACGCCCAAGGCCTCCAGCCCCAGACCATCGGTGAAGGGGCGGCGGCCGGTGGCGCACAGCACCACATCGGCGTCCAGCGTGTGTTCCGAGTCATCCTTGCGCAGTTTGTAGGTGACTTTGGCCTTGGTCTTGGAGGCGTCCACCTTCTGCACGGCGGCACCCAGGACAAACTCCAGCCCCTGTTTTTTCAGCATTTTCAGGAAGTTTTTCTGAATTTCGCCGTCCATGCCGGGGGTGATGTTGTCCAGGAATTCGATGACCGTCACCTCAGAGCCCAGACGTTTGTAGACCGAGCCCAGCTCCAGCCCGATGACGCCCGCGCCGATCACGACCATTTTCTTGGGGATCTTCGGCAGTTCCAGCGCGCCGGTCGAGGTGACGACGATTTTCTCATCCACGGTCACGTCCGCGCCGGGCACGGGCGAGGCCTCAGAGCCCGAGGCGATGATGATGTTCTTGGCCTCGTGGACCTCATCGCCGACCTTGACCTTACCGGCCTCGGGGATCGAGCCCCAGCCCTTCAGCCAGTCGATCTTGTTCTTTTTAAACAGGAATTCGATGCCGGTGGTGTTGCCCTTGATGACGTCGGATTTATACGTCAGCATCTGTTTCCAATCGACGCTGGGCGATTTGCCCTTCAGGCCCATGGTGGCAAAGTTATGCTCGGCCTCGTGCAACTGGTGAGAGGCGTGCAGCAGCGCCTTCGAGGGAATGCAGCCCACGTTCAGGCAGGTGCCGCCCAGGGTTTCGCGGCCTTCCACACAGGCGGTTTTCAGGCCCAGCTGGGCGCAGCGGATGGC
This sequence comes from Youngimonas ophiurae (nom. illeg.), assembly GCF_049803795.1. Taxonomy (NCBI): domain Bacteria; kingdom Pseudomonadati; phylum Pseudomonadota; class Alphaproteobacteria; order Rhodobacterales; family Roseobacteraceae; genus Thalassovita; species Youngimonas ophiurae (nom. illeg.). Next base: position 84,696 of record NZ_JBNAGJ010000002.1, on the reverse strand, counting down.
TGCGACATAGCCGCCGGGGCCAGCGCCGATTACGATGACGTCATATTGTGCCATGGGGTTTCTCCGTCAGGTCTTGTTGTATGCGTGATTTGAGTCATGCGCGGGCCTTTCGTTTTGTCAGGGCCGCGCGGGTGTCGGGGGTCAGGAAACTGTCGCGCCGCGCCGCGAACCAGTCCTGGCAGGCGTGTTCTGCAAGGGCGATGGCGGGGACAGCGCGCAGGGCGGTCAGGCGGCGCTGTGTGTCGGGCCAATGGCGCAGGATCGCGCGATCCTGCACATCATTGCGATTGGCGGCGCGGTGCCATTTCGAACCCAGATGATATTTGCGGTCATCACGCTTGCCCTGCCCATCGCCGCGGTCGTTTTTCATCAAGAACAGATCCTGGGATTTCACCGCGTAATGATTCAGCCGGGCTCGTGTGGCGCGGCAGGCAATATCATGCGGTCGAAACCGCGAGGATTTCGCCTGATAAAGCGATCCGTTCGACAGCGTTTCGCCATCGGGGCTGAGCACGACCGGATCGTCAACCTGCGGCTCTAGCGGGTTATGATCCGTCGCGCGGGCAAAGCTATCCACGCGGAACAGGCATTTGAATTTGGCGATACCGGGCTCGGCGGTGGGCTCGGCCTGGGTGAATTCGGTCAGCACGGCCGCGCCGGGCGTCCAGTTGGCATGACCGCTATCGCCGAAATTGCGCCACGCGATGGGGATAACATCGGCGCGGGCCAGATCGGCCAGAAGATCCTGAATCTGGCCGCGCTCATGCTCGATCAGCAGGAACTCATCGCTGTCGATATGCAGGGCCCAGGTGACATCGTGCCGGCGCATCCAGTCCAAAGCCAGATCCATCCCCGCATCCTGGGGCGAATCCCCCGGCGGAACGGTCTGGTCAATGTGGATGATCTGCCCGTCATCGGCCAGGGTTTCTGCCAGCGCGTCCGACCCGTCGGTGCAATCGTTTGTCACCACGATGATTGCGTCGAATCCCAGCCCTTGATGATAGGCCACCCATTCCAGCAGGAAAATGCCTTCGTTTCTCATGCAAGAGACGAGCGCGGTTTTCTGAGGCTGTGCGGCGGGTTTCGTCATCGGGCCCTCGGGCAGGCGGGGCAAGGGATGCGCCGGGTTTCAGCGCATCCCCAGAGGTTTCTTACAGGTCCATCAGCAGGCGGCGCGGGTCTTCCAGCGCTTCTTTGACGCGCACCAGGAAGGTCACGGCGCCTTTGCCATCGACGATGCGGTGATCGTAGGACAGGGCCAGGTACATCATCGGGCGGATCTTAATCTCGCCGTTGATGACCATGGGACGGTCCTGAATCTTGTGCATCCCCAGAATGCCCGACTGCGGCGGGTTCAGAATGGGCGAGGACATGAGCGAGCCATAGACACCGCCATTCGAGATGGTGAAGGTGCCGCCCTGCATTTCCGCCATGGACAGTTTGCCGTCACGCGCGCGTTTGCCTTTCTCGGCGATGGCGCCTTCGATTTCGGCAAAGGACATTTTATCGGCGTCACGGATGACCGGAACCACCAGACCCTGCGGGGTGCCCGCAGCGATGCCCATGTGGACAAAGTTTTTGTACACGATGTCGGTGCCGTCGATTTCAGCGTTGACCTCGGGGACTTCTTTCAGCGCGTGGCAGCAGGCCTTGGTGAAGAAGGACATAAAGCCCAGGCGGACGCCGTGTTTCTTCTCGAACAGGTCTTTGTATTCCTTACGCAGGGCCATGCACTCGGTCATGTCCACCTCGTTATAGGTGGTCAGGATCGCGGCGGTGTTCTGAGCGTCCTTCAGGCGACGCGCGATGGTCTGGCGCAGACGGGTCATTTTCACGCGCTCTTCGCGGGCGGCGTCATCGGCGGGAACCGGGGCGCGCGGCGCAGCGGCGGGGGCTGCGGCAGGGGCCGCTGCGGCCGAGGCCACGGCAGCGGCAACATCCGCCTTGGTGGCGCGGCCATCTTTGCCGGTGCCGGTGACCTGATCGCGGCTGATGCCAGCCTCGGCCATGGCTTTCTCGGCGGCGGGGCCGTCCTTGATGTCTTTGCCAGCGGTGGCGGGCGCGGCGGCAGGGGCAGCAGCAGCCGGGGTAGCAGCCACAACCGCACCCGAGGAAGAGATCACGGCCAGTTTGGCGGTGGCATCCACGGTGGTGCCTTCGGGCGCGACGATTTCAGCCAGAACGCCAGCGGCGGGGGCCGGAACCTCGACCGAAACCTTGTCGGTTTCCAGCTCGCACAGCATTTCGTCTTGGGCGACGGCGTCGCCGACGGCCTTGAACCAGGTCGAAACGGTGGCCTCGGTGACGGATTCGCCCAGGGCGGGGACCATCACGTCAACGCTGTCGCCGCCTGCGGGGGCAGCGGCAGGCGCCTCGGCCGCCGCAGCGGGGGCGGGGGCCGCCGCTTCGCCGCTTTCGCTGATCGTCGCCAGCAGGGCGTCGACGCCCACGGTGTCGCCCTCGGCGGCCACGATTTCGGCCAGGACGCCAGCGGCGGGGGCGGGCACTTCGACGGTGACTTTGTCGGTTTCCAGCTCGCACAGCATTTCATCGGCTGCGACGGGCTCGCCGGGTTTTTTGAACCAGGTGGCGACCGTGGCTTCGGTTACGGATTCGCCAAGGGTGGGGACGCGAACTTCGGTCGTCATGGATTACTTTCCTTCGATGGTCAGCGCTTCGTCCACGAGCGCCTGTTGTTGTGCTTTGTGCATGGAAGCCAGACCCGTCGCAGGCGAGGCCGAAGCGGCACGACCGACATAGACCGGGCGAGTATGCTTAGCGTCGATGCGGGTCAGGACCCATTCGATATTGGGTTCGATGAAGGACCAGGCACCCTGGTTCTTGGGCTCTTCCTGGCACCAGTACATTTCGGCGTTGCTGAAACGCGCCAGTTCCTTGGTCAGGGTCATGGCCGGGAACGGATAATACTGTTCGATCCGCATCAGATAGATGTCGTCGATGCCACGGGCGTCACGCTCTTCCAGCAGGTCATAATAGACTTTACCCGAACACATCACGACGCGCTTGATCTTGTCATCGGCGGCCAGCGTGGTGTCCGAATGGCCCTTCTCGGCATCATCCCACAGCACGCGGTGGAAGGACGATCCGGTCAGGAAATCCTCGGCGTCCGAAATGGCCATCTTGTGACGCAGCAGCGATTTCGGCGTCATCAGGATCAGCGGCTTGCGGAAGGTCCGGTGCAGCTGACGGCGCAGGATGTGGAAATAGTTCGCGGGCGTCGTACAGTTCGCCACGATCCAGTTATCCCCGCCGCACATCGTCAGGAAGCGTTCCAGACGGGCCGAGCTGTGTTCCGGCCCCTGGCCTTCGTAGCCGTGGGGCAGCAGGACGGTCAGGCCCGACATCCGCAGCCATTTGCTTTCGCCCGAGCTGATGAACTGGTCGAACATGATCTGCGCGCCGTTGGCGAAATCGCCGAACTGGGCCTCCCACATGGTCAGCGCGTTGGGTTCGGCCAGCGAATAGCCGTATTCAAATCCCAGAACCGCGTATTCGGACAGGGCGCTGTCGATCACCTCATAGCGCGACTGGCCTTCGCGGATGTTGTTCAGCGGATAGTAGCGTTCCTCGGTTTCCTGGTTGATCAGGCCCGAATGGCGCTGGCTGAACGTGCCGCGTGTACAGTCCTGGCCGGCCAGGCGCACCGGGTAGCCCTCGGTCAGCAGCGAGCCAAAGGCCAGCGCCTCGGCTGTGGCCCAGTCATAGCCCTTGCCGGTTTCGACCATCTTGGATTTGGCATCCAGCAGGCGCGAGACCGTTTTGTGCAGCGGAAAGCCATCGGGGACACGGGACAGCGCGGTGCCGACCTCTTTGAGCGTGTCCTCGGAAATGGCCGTCTGGCCGCGCTGATAATCGTCCTCGTCCTCGCGGTCCAGATGGGACCAGCGTCCATCCAGCCAGTCGGCCTTGTTGGGTTTGTATTCCTTGCCGGCCTCGAACTCTTCGTTCAGATGAGACTGGAAGGCGGCTTTCATGTCCTCGATCTCGCCCTCGGGGATCAGGCCGTCCTTGACCAGACGTTCTGTGTACAGCTGAAGCGTGGTTTTGTGCTTCTTGATGTTCTTGTACATGATCGGGTTGGTGAACATGGGCTCGTCGCCTTCGTTATGGCCGAAGCGGCGATAACAGAAGATGTCGATGACCACGTCCTTGTGGAATTTCATCCGGAATTCGGTGGCAACCTTGGCGGCGTGGACCACAGCCTCGGGGTCATCGCCGTTGACGTGGAAAATCGGCGCTTCGACCACCAGGGCGTTATCCGTCGGATAGGGCGAGCTGCGCGAGAAATGCGGCGCCGTGGTAAAGCCGATCTGGTTGTTCACAACGATATGGATCGTGCCGCCGGTTTTATGCCCGCGCAGGCCCGACAGGGCGAAACATTCGGCCACAACACCCTGACCGGCAAAGGCCGCATCCCCGTGCAGCAGCACCGGAATGACCGAGTGATGCTCTGGGTCGTTCAACTGATCGGTCTTGGCGCGGCATTTTCCCAGAACGACCGGGTTCACCGCCTCCAGGTGCGAGGGGTTGGCGGTCAGCGACAGGTGCACCTTGTTGCCATCGAATTCACGATCCGAGGAGGCCCCCAGGTGATATTTCACATCGCCCGAACCATCCACTTCCTCGGGTTTGAACGAGCCGCCCTGGAATTCGTTGAAAATCGCGCGGTAGGGTTTGCTCATGACGTTGGCCAGCACGGACAGGCGGCCGCGGTGCGGCATCCCGATCACAATGTCCTGAGCGCCCAGATTGCCGCCGCGTTTGATGATCTGCTCCATCGCGGGGATCAGGCTTTCGCCGCCGTCCAGGCCGAAACGCTTGGTGCCCATGTACTTGACATGCAGGAACTTTTCAAAGCCTTCGGCCTCGACCAGCTTGTTCAGGATGGCCTTGCGGCCCTCGCGGGTGAACTTGATTTCCTTATCGAAACCTTCGATCCGTTCCTTCAGCCAGCCAGCCTGTTCGGGATCCGAAATATGCATGTATTGCAGCGCAAAAGTGCCCGCATAGGTGCGTTTCACGATGTCGATGATCTGCCGCATCGAGGCAACCTGAAGCCCCAGCACATTGTCGATAAAGATCGGACGATCCATGTCGGCCTCGGTAAAGCCGTAGGATTTGGGGTCCAGCTCGGGGTGCGGAGTCTTATCGCGCATGTTCAGCGGATCAATGTCTGCCACCAGGTGCCCCCGGATCCGATAGGCGCGGATGATCATCAGCGCCCGGACCGAATCCAGAACCGCGCGTTTGATCTGTTCGTCGCTGACCTCGATGCCTTTTTCGGCGGCCTTGGCGGCGATTTTCTTGCCGGCGCCCTTGGCTTCGGCCGGGGCGGCGGGCCATTGACCGTCCAGCGCGGCGGTCAGGTCGTCATTGGGGGCCGGCGGCCAGTCGGCGCGCGCCCAGGACGGGCCGGCGGCCTCGGCCTTGGCCTCCAGCTCGCTATCACCCAACTGACTGAAGAACTCGGCCCAGGCGGCATCGACCGCGTTCGGGTCATTGGCCCAGCGGGCGTGCAGTTGCTCCAGATATTCCGCGTTATGGCCCTGCATGAAGCTGGACGCATGGAAAAGATCGTTGGGGGATTGATCGGTCATATTTGCACCTTCTGAGGGCTGGCACAGTTTATTTGGATGGGGGCATGGCGCTGTGAGAACGCCATGCCCGGTGACAGCCAGAGCTGCCGTGTAACGTCGGGCGATTAGCCCTTGGCAATCGCTTCCTGAACGGCCTCGCCCAGGGTGGCGGGGCTGTCGGCAACCACGATACCGGCCGATTTCATGGCCTCGATCTTGGATTCCGCGTCGCCCTTGCCGCCGGCCACGATGGCACCGGCGTGACCCATGCGGCGGCCCGGAGGCGCGGTGCGGCCAGCGATAAAGCCAGCGGTGGGTTTCCAGCGGCCTTTCTTGCGCTGTTCGGCCAGGAATTCGGCGGCCTCTTCTTCGGCCGAGCCACCGATTTCACCGATCATGATGATCGAGGTGGTTTCGTCGTCGTCCAGGAACATGTCCAGCACGTCGATATGCTCGGTGCCTTTGATCGGGTCGCCACCGATGCCGACGGCGGTGGACTGGCCCAGGCCGATGTCCGAGGTCTGCTTCACCGCCTCATAGGTCAGAGTACCCGAGCGCGACACAACGCCAACCGAGCCACGCTGATGGATGTGGCCGGGCATGATGCCGATTTTGCAGGCGTCAGGGGTGATCACGCCGGGGCAGTTCGGGCCGATCAGACGGGACGAGCTGTCCATCAGCGCGCGCTTGACTTTCATCATGTCCAGAACCGGGATGCCTTCGGTGATGCAGACGATCAGCTCCATTTCCGCGTCGATCGCTTCGAGGATCGAGTCAGCCGCGAAGGGCGGGGGAACGTAGATCACGGTGGCGTTGGCTTCGGTCACGTGCTTGGCTTCGTGGACCGAGTTGAACACGGGCAGACCCAGGTGATCGGTGCCGCCCTTGCCGGGGGTCACGCCGCCCACCATTTTGGTGCCGTATGCGATGGCCTGTTCCGAGTGGAAAGTACCCTGCGAGCCGGTGAAGCCCTGACAGATGACTTTGGTGTTTTCGTCGATGAGGACTGCCATGTTGACGAGTCTCCTTGCTGTTGCCGCGCGGAGGCGGCGAATGGTTTTACGTTTACGGTCGGCTGCCGGGGCGAAAATAACTCAGAGCGAAGCGCGTGCGGTTGCCCCCGTCATTGTGACGAGAGCTGCCCACCAGGGCCGCCGGACTGTCCGACACCTGCCAGACCTGCTCGAACGAGCGGCCAGCGGTGGCGGGGTCCAGGGCCACGGCCTGCGGGAAGGTGGCGCGCATATAGCGGTTCACCCGGTTGGTCTGGCCGGTGCGGGACCGGGCATAAACCATGCACGAGCGATCCGAGAAGGCGACCGCCGGGCGGCGATCATCCGACACGAAGGCCCGCGCCCCGTTGATGGGCGCCCGCAGCGGCACATAGCCTGCATCGCGCAGCAACGCCTCTTTCGCCGCCGGGGCTGCGGGCCCGGTGACGCAGAATTTGTCAAAGGTTTTGACAAAGGCTGAGGCGCTGGATTTCGGCACGATGTTGCTCTTTCTTATATTCGCCAGTTCGGCGGCGTCCGGTCCCAGATCCGGCTCCACACATCCCGCGACCAGCATGGTCAGGATCAGGGGCAGGCCCGGAACCAGGCGCATCCGTTAGCCTTTCACCGCTTTCACGATCTTCTCGGCACCGTCCGACAGGTTGTCGGCGGCGATGACGTTCAGGCCCGAGGTGTTGATGATCTCTTTGCCCGCTTCGACGTTGGTGCCTTCCAGGCGCACAACCAGCGGAACTTGCAGACCGACCTCTTTCACCGCGGCGACAACGCCCTCGGCGATCACGTCACAACGCATGATGCCGCCGAAGATGTTCACCAGGATGCCTTTGACGTTCGGGTCCGAGGTGATGATCTTGAACGCTTCGGTCACTTTTTCCTTGGTGGCGCCGCCGCCAACGTCCAGGAAGTTGGCCGGTTCAGCGCCGTACAGTTTGATGATGTCCATGGTGGCCATCGCCAGGCCCGCACCGTTCACCATGCAGCCGATTTCACCGTCCAGAGCGATGTAGTTCAGGTCGTATTTCGACGCTGCCAGCTCTTTGGGGTCTTCTTCGGTTTCATCGCGCAGGTTGGCGACATCGGGGTGACGGTAAACCGCGTTGCCGTCAAAGCCCAGCTTGGCGTCCAGCAGCTTCAGGTTGCCATCGGGCATGACGATCAGCGGGTTGATCTCCAGCATCTCCATGTCCTTCTCGATGAAGGCACGGTACAGGTTTGCCAGCAGGGCAACGCACTGTTTCACCTGACCGCCGGTCAGACCCAGCGAGAAGGCAACGCGGCGGCCGTGGTAGGGCATGTAGCCGGTGGCCGGATCGATGTCGAAGGACAGGATCTTTTCGGGGGTCGAGGCGGCAACCTCTTCGATGTCCATGCCGCCCTCGGTCGAGGCAACGATCGACACGCGCGAGGACTGACGATCCACCAGGAAGGCCAGGTACAGTTCGCGGTCAATGTCCGAGCCCGCTTCGATGTAGATGCGGTTCACCTGTTTGCCGGCGGGGCCGGTCTGGTGGGTGACCAGGGTCTTGCCCAGCATCTTTTTGGCTTCTTCGGCGGCTTCTTCCACCGACTTGGCCAGGCGCACACCGCCTTTTTCACCGGCTTCTGCCTCTTTGAAAGAGCCCTTGCCGCGACCACCTGCGTGGATCTGCGCTTTGACAACCCACAGGGGGCCGTCCAGCTCGCCTGCGGCGGTTTTGGCGTCTTCGGCCTTCAGGACGGCACGTCCTTCAGAAACCGGGGCGCCGTATTCGCGAAGAAGTGCTTTCGCTTGATATTCATGGATGTTCATGAAAACTGTCCCGTCTTGCTACGATTGGGCGGATTTATACCCACAAGTTGCAGATGAACCTAAGCAAATTCTTAATCGGCAGCCGAATTTCGCCGTTTTCCGGGCATTTGTGATCACAGGTTTTGAGGGTGTGATCACAAATTGCATTTTTTCGATTCGTTCAGCGGCTTTTGGTCCGTTTGCCGGGCATGACGGGCCCGCTCGAAAAGCCTCGAGCGAAGGCCGCACAGGACATCACCCGGAACGAAAAACGCGAACCATCGTGTGATGGTTCGCGCCTGAGTGCGATACTCTCTGGGATCAAAGATCAAGCCAGCGAGGGGTCGATTTCCTGACAGGCTGCAACCAGGCCTTTGACGGCATCAACCGATTTGTCGAACATGGCTTGCTCGTCTTTGGTCAGCTTGATGTCCACGACTTTCTCGATGCCGCCGGCGCCGATCACGGTGGGAACGCCCACATACATGTCTTTGACGCCGATTTCACCGTCACAGTAGGCGGCGCAGGGCAGAACGCGCTTCTGGTCTTTCAGGTAGGCCTCGGCCATTTCGATCGCCGAGGTGGCGGGCGCGTAGAAAGCCGAGCCGGTTTTCAGCAGGCCAACGATTTCGGCACCGCCGTCACGGGTGCGCTGCACCATGGCGTCCAGTTTTTCTTGGGTGGTCCAGCCCATTTCGATCAGGTCGGGCAGGGGGATACCGGCAACGGTGGAATAGCGCACCGACGGCACCATGGTGTCGCCGTGGCCGCCCAGAACGAAGGCGGTGACGTCACGCATGGAGACGTTGAACTCTTCTGCCAGGAAGTGACGGAAACGCGCCGAATCCAGCACGCCAGCCATGCCGCAGACCTTGTTGGTGGGCAGGCCCGAGAATTTCTGCAAAGCCCAGACCATCGCGTCCAGCGGGTTGGTGATGCAGATCACGAACGCGTCGGGCGCGTGTTTGGCGATGCCTTCGCCGACCGACTTCATCACTTTCAGGTTGATGCCCAGCAGGTCGTCGCGCGACATGCCCGGTTTACGAGCCACACCAGCGGTCACGATGCAGACGTCTGCGCCTGCGATGTCCTCGTAGGACTGGGTGCCGGACATGGCAGCGTCAAACCCTTCCGAGGGGCCCGATTCCGCGATGTCGAGGGCTTTCCCTTCGGGAAGACCTTCTGCGATGTCGAACAGAACGACGTCGCCGAGTTCTTTCAGAGCTGCAAGGTGTGCGAGGGTGCCACCGATGTTGCCTGCGCCGATGAGGGCAATCTTGGGTCTGGCCATGGAATGTATCTCCGGTCCGGATTGAAATCGCGCATGGGGTAATCCTTTCGGGGCGTCGTTTCAAGTCTGCTGCGCTGCGGCGGGGGGCAATTTATGACTGTGATGTGACGCAAAGCGCGTCTAAAGCTGTGATTGAACGGGGTTTTACGGAATACAACGGTATGCAGATGGACTGGGCTTTTTTTGCTGTTGCGGCACCCGCAGTGACATTTGCGGGGATTTCCAAGGGCGGTTTCGGGTCCGGGGCGGCGTTTGCCGCGGCCTCGATTCTTGCGCTGGTACTGGAGCCGGGCCAGGCGCTGGGGATCATGTTGCCGTTGCTGATGCTGGTGGATATGGCCACTTTGCGGCCCTATTGGCGCAAATGGAGCTGGCCCGACGCGCGGCTGCTGATCCTGGGGGCGCTGCCTGGCGTCGCCGTCGGGGCGTGGCTGTACCAGATCGCGGAGGCGGATGTGTTCCGGCTGCTGATCGGCGGGATTTCCCTGGCCTTTGTTGCCTGGCAACTGGGGCAAAGGCTGCGTCTGATCCGCCCGCCGGCCCGTGCAATGCCGCTTTGGGCCGGGGCTCTGGCAGGGGCTTTGGCCGGGTTCACCAGTTTCGTCAGCCATGCGGGCGGGCCGCCCGCTGCCGTTTACCTGCTGTCGCGCGGCTTGGGCAAGACGCCGTTTCAGGCCAGCACGGTTCTGATTTTCTGGGCGATCAATGTCGCGAAATTCGTGCCTTACGCGTTCTTGGGAATTTTCACGGTGCAGACTCTGTGGGCCGATCTGCTGCTGGCGCCTTTTGCGCTGCTGGGGGCGTGGCTGGGGGTCAAAGCGCATCATATGGTGCCCGAACGGGCCTTTTTCACGCTGACCTATGTGCTGCTAAGCCTGACCGGATCCAAGCTGATCTGGGATGGTTTGACCTGAATTGCACTCAATTCTGCGCTGCGGCGTGATTCTGCTTGAAATTTTCGCCGGAATTTGGCCTTGTCCGCGCAAGATTATTACGAGGACAAGACTCATGGACATGACTGCCCGCCCGTATCGCTCGGTTCTGTATATCCCCGGCTCCAAGGATCGCGCCCTGGACAAGGCCCGGACCCTGCCTGTTGACGCCATCATTTTCGATCTGGAGGACGCCGTGTCCCCCGATGCCAAGGTCGGTGCCCGCGACACGCTGAAAACCGCGCTGGCCGAGGGGGGCTATGGCACCCGCGCCAAGATCATCCGCATCAACGCGCTGGACACCGAATGGGGTGCCGGCGATGTCGAGGCTCTGAAAGACGCCGATTGCGATGCCTTCCTGCTGCCCAAGGTGAACTCGGCCGCGGATGTGCAGGCTCTGGCTGATCTGCTGGGCAACGGCAAGCCGATCTGGGCGATGATCGAAACCCCGCTGGGCGTTCTGAACGCGCTGGAAATCGCCGCCCACCCGCAATTGACCGGCTTTGTTGCCGGCACCAACGATCTGGCCAAGGAGCTGAACAGCCGTTTCCGTGCGGACCGTCTGCCGATGCTGGCGTCGCTGCAAATGATGCTGCTGGCCGCCCGCGCCCATGGCGTGATCGCGGTGGATGGGGTCTATAACCAGTTCAAGGATAACGACGGGCTGAAAATCGAATGCGATCAGGGCCGGGATATGGGCTTTGACGGCAAAACCCTGATTCACCCCGCTCAGGTGGATGTCACGAACGAAGCCTTCGCCCCCTCCGAGGCCGAGATCGACCTGGCCAAACGTCAGATCGCCGCCTTCGAGGAAACCGAGGCAGCCGGTCAGGGCGTGGCCGTCGTAGACGGGAAAATCGTGGAAAACCTGCACGTCGAAACCGCGAAAAAGACCCTGGCCAAGGCCGCCGCTATTGCCGAACTGGCGGGATAGGTCACAATACGGTCTAGACACCCAATCCAAAAGGAAGAGGTATCCGATGATCTGGCTCATTCTGGGCGTGCTGTTGTGGTCGGGCGCGCATCTTTTCAAACGCATCGCCCCGGCTGCGCGTGCCGCGCTGGGGGATAAGGCCAAAGGCCCGGTGGCGCTGGTGCTGCTGGGCTCGGTCGTGCTGATGGTGATCGGCTATCGCGGGGCCGAGGGCGCGTTTTTCTACGGTCGTTCACCCGCGTTGGTGGGGATCAACAACCTGCTGATGCTGCTGGCGGTCTATATGTTTGCGGTGTCGGGCCTGAAAACCCGTCTGGCGCAATATGTCCGGCATCCTCAGCTGACCGGGGTCAAGCTGTGGGCCGTTGCGCATCTGCTGGTGAACGGGGATGCGCCCAGCTTTATTCTGTTCGGTGGCATTCTGGCCTGGGCCGTGGCCGAGGTCATCGTGATCAATCGCCAGACTGAGTGGACCAAACCTGCGCCTGCTCCGGTGAAAAACGAAATCCGCGCTGTGCTTGGCACGGTTGCGCTCTTTGTCGGGATGATCCTGATCCACAAGGGGCTTGGCTATACTCCATACGGATAAGACCATGAAACTATACCGCTTTCTAACCGAGGACGATACCTCGGCCTTTTGCCACAAAGTCACCGCCGCCCTGAACAAGGGCTGGGAATTACACGGTCAGCCGACCTATGCCTTTGACGCTGCCAATGGCGTCATGCGCTGCGGTCAGGCCGTCGTGAAACAGGTGGACGGCACCTACACCCCAGATACGAAGCTTGGAGAACACTGATGGCGAAAACCAATCCGGGTCGCTTTTTCGAAGACTATAAAATTGGCGACGTGATCAGCCACGCTGTCCCCCGCACCGTCGGAGAGGGCGAGCGCGCGCTGTACCATGCCCTGTATCCGGCGCGCCATGCGCTGTATTCCTCGGATGAATTTGCCCGTGACAGCGGCCTGCCCGAAAGCCCGCTGGACGATCTGGCGGCCTTTCATGTGGTGTTCGGCAAAACCGTGCCGGATGTGTCGCTGAATGCGGTGGCCAACCTGGGCTATGCCGAGGGCCGCTGGCTGAAGCCGATTTTTGCCGGGGACACGCTGCGCTCGGTCTCCGAGGTGATCGGGCTCAAGCAGAACTCGAACGGGAAATCCGGGGTGGTTTACGTGCGCACCCGCGGGCTGAATCAGCTGGGCGAGGTGGTGCTGGAATACATCCGCTGGGTGATGGTGCGCAAACGCGATCTGGACGCGCCCGCGCCTGAAACTGTCATCCCCGATCTGAAAAAGGTCATCCCGGCCGAGGATCTGGTGATCCCCGAGGGTCTGGATTTCACCAATTACGATTTCGTCCAGGCCGGCGAGCCGCATCGCTGGGGCGATTATGAGATCGGCGAGATCATCGACCACGTGGACGGCGTGACCATCGAAGAGGCCGAGCACATGCTGGCCACCCGCCTGTGGCAGAACACCGCCAAGGTGCATTTCGACGCCACTTTCCGCCCCGATGGGCAGCGGCTGATTTATGGCGGTCACGTCATCAGCATGGCGCGGGCGCTGTCGTTCAACGGGCTGGCCAACGCGCAGATGATCGTGGGGCTGAATGGCGGGGCGCACGCGAACCCCTGTTTCAGCGGGCTGACCGTCAAAGCCTGGACCGAGGTTCTGGACAAGGCCGAAACCGACGCGCCGGGCGTTGGCGCGATCCGCCTGCGTCTGGTGGCCGTCAAGGCGGGGGGCGAGCCGGGCCAGCTGAAGGGCGAGGATGGCAAATACCTGCCCGACGTCCTGCTGGATCTGGATTACTGGGCGCTGATGCCCGTCTGAATCGCGCCCTCTTTGGAAAGACAGTTTGCGCGCCGCCTCCGATATGCGGGGCGGCGCCAAACCGCGCGGCACCGTATTCCAGGCGCGAAATCTTTGCGATGCAGATGCAGCATTCGTGACGGAATCGGCTGTAATCCCGACAAAATTACTCATATAGATATTTGTGATCACGCTCGGGAAAAGTGTGATCACAAAGCCCGGCTTTTTTGACGTTTCCGTGAATTTTGATGCATCTATGCGCGCCGTTCTGCGTGACAAAAGCGAAAAAAAGTCCCATAACGCCTCCAAGCAAGGGAACCCTGAAAGGATCTGATATGGCCGATGTGAAACGGGTCGAGCGCCCTCTTTCGCCGCATCTTCAAATCTACCGCCCCCAGCTGACCTCGATCTCCTCCATTCTGACGCGGATTACCGGAAACGCCCTGATCGTTTCCGCGCTTCTGGTTGTGTGGTGGCTGTTGGCGGCTGCAACGTCTGAGGCGTATTACGACATTGCGAACGGGGTTCTGACCTCGTGGTTTGGCGATATCGTGCTGACGCTTTCGGCCCTGGGTGTGTGGTATCACTATCTGGCCGGTCTGCGTCATCTGTATTTCGACGCGGGCAAGGGGCTGGACATCCCCACCGCCGAGAAGCTCGGCTGGGCCTGCATCATCGGTTCGGTCGTCCTGACCGTTCTGACCATCGTGATCGTGTAAGGAGGCCCACATGCGTTACCTGACCGCACGCAAACGCGCCGAGGGCAAAGGCGCCTCGCATACCGGAACCGAGCATCACTGGTACATGACCGTCAGCGCCGTTGGCCTGGCCTTCCTGGTGCCGCTCTTCGTGTTCGTCTTTGGCCGCGCCCTGGGCAGCAGCCATGCCGAGGTGCTTGAGACATTCTCGCGTCCTATCCCTGCCGTGATCGCTGGCCTGACCCTGTTCGTCGCCATGCGCCACTTTGCCAAGGGCGCGACGATGATGATCGAAGACTACGCGCAAGGGACCGCCCGCAAGCTGGCCATCATGTTCGTGATCGGCCTGTCCTATGTCCTGATCGCCGTGGGCCTGTTCGCCCTGGCCAAGATCGCGCTGTAAGGAAGCAAGAAAAATGGCAACCTACGAATACGAAACCCACGAATATGACGTCGTTGTGGTTGGCGCCGGTGGCGCTGGTCTGCGCGCGACCCTGGGCATGGCCGAGCAAGGCCTGCGCACCGCCTGTGTGACCAAGGTTTTCCCGACCCGTTCGCATACCGTGGCCGCGCAGGGTGGCATCGCCGCCTCGCTGTCCAACATGGGCCCCGACCACTGGCAGTGGCACATGTATGACACCGTCAAGGGCTCGGACTGGCTGGGCGACACCGACGCGATGGAATACCTGGCGCGCGAGGCCCCCAAGGCTGTGTACGAGCTGGAACACTACGGTGTGCCTTTCAGCCGGACCGAAGAGGGCAAGATCTACCAGCGTCCGTTCGGTGGCCACACCACTGAATTCGGCGAAGGCCCCGCCGTGCAGCGCACCTGTGCCGCCGCCGACCGGACCGGCCACGCGATCCTGCACACGCTCTATGGTCAGTCAGTCAAGAACAACGCGGAATTCTTTGTCGAATATTTCGCGATTGACCTGATCATGTCCGATGACGGTGAATGCCAGGGCGTTGTCTGCTGGAAGCTGGATGACGGCACCATGCACGTCTTCAACGCCAAAATGGTGGTTCTGGCCACGGGCGGCTATGGCCGTGCCTATTTCTCGGCCACTTCGGCGCATACCTGCACCGGCGACGGTGGCGGTATGGTCGCGCGCGCCGGTCTGGCGCTGCAAGACATGGAATTCGTGCAGTTCCACCCCACCGGCATCTATGGCTCGGGCTGTCTGATCACCGAAGGGGCGCGCGGCGAGGGCGGATACCTGACCAACTCGGAAGGCGAGCGTTTCATGGAGCGTTACGCGCCCCAGTACAAAGATCTGGCCCCGCGTGACTATGTGTCTCGTTCGATGACCATGGAAATCCGCGAAGGCCGCGGTGTGGGCGAACATGGTGACCACATCCACCTGAACCTGAACCACCTGCCCGCCGAAGCGCTGGCCGAACGCCTGCCCGGCATCTCGGAAAGCGCCAAAATTTTCGCCGGTGTGGACGTGACCAAGGAACCGATCCCGGTTCTGCCGACCGTGCACTACAACATGGGCGGTATCCCCACCAACTATTGGGGCGAAGTGCTGAACCCGACCGCTGAAGACCCGACCGCCGTTGTGCCGGGCCTGATGGCCGTGGGCGAGGCCGGCTGTGCCTCGGTGCACGGTGCGAACCGTCTGGGCTCGAACTCGCTGATCGACCTGGTGGTCTTTGGCCGCGCCGCCGCCATCCGCGCCGGCAAGGTCGTGGACGCGGACGCTGCCAACCCGGTGCTGAACCAGGCGTCGGTGGATAAGGCGTTCGATCGTTTCGACGGTCTGCGCTACGCTCAGGGTGGCATCCCGACCGCAGAACTGCGCCTGGAAATGCAGCGTACCATGCAGGCGGATGCGGCCGTGTTCCGGACCTCGAAAACCATGGCCGAAGGCGTCGAGAAAATGACCGCCATCGCCGCCAAGCTGGACGATCTGCATGTCACCGACACCTCTTTGGTGTGGAACAGTGACCTGATGGAGACGCTGGAGCTGACCAACCTGATGCCGAACGCGCTGGCCACGATCGTTGGCGCCGAGGCGCGCAAGGAATCCCGCGGTGCCCACGCGCACGAGGATTTCACCGCGCGTGACGACGAAAACTGGCGGGTGCACACCGTCAGCCGCGTCGACGGCAACAAGGTGGATCTGAGCTATCGCCCGGTCATCAAAGACCCGCTGAGCACCGAAGAAGAAGGCGGTATCAGCCTAAAGAAAATCGCGCCCAAAGCGCGGACGTTCTAAACCAATCGGGATGGCCCCTGCGGGGGCTGTCCCTGTCGTTTTCACCCAGGGTATCCAAGGCATGACTCCGATTGCGCAGACACAGGACCAGGCAGGGCAGGGGATCGTTCCCGTGGCTCCGCGTATCCTGTGCGTCGGGACGCATCACAAAACGGGGACCATCTGGATGCAGCAGGTGTTCAAGGCGCTGGCCGCAGCGCTGGACCTGCCGAAGTTTTCCATGTGGAAACGGGCGCTGAAACGCATCCCGGATCAGGGCTTTGTGCTGGGCACGAATTGGGATTCGGCCTTTCCGGCCGATCTGATGGCCCGCGATGACGTTCTGTTCCTGCACATCATCCGTGATCCGCGCGATGTGCTGCTGTCCGGCGCGCGCTATCACGAAACGGCCCCCGCCACAAAAGAGGACTGGCTGCACGAGCCGCGCGCCGATTTTGACGGGCTGACCTATCAGCAAAAACTGCTGAGCATTGCCGACCCCGAAGAGCGTATCCTCTTTGAGATGGAGCACAAACACGCCGAAACTCTGCAACAGATGCTGGACTGGGATTATGCGAATCCCAACAGTATCGAATGGCGCTATGAGGATCTGATCGCAGATACGGACTGTGCCCTGTTCCGCGCGGCGCTGACCCGTCTGGGTCTTTCGCCCGATCAGGTTGAAACCGGCGTGCGTGCCTTCTGGGATAACAGCCTGTTCGGCGGCATGGCCGACCCTGCACAGCGCAAAGCGGTGGTGGCGGGGCATGTCAGCTCGGGCGCGGCGCGGCAATGGCCGGATCGCATGTCCCGGCGTGTGGCGCAGGCCTATGCCGAACGCTTTGGCGCGGATCTGATCACGCTGGGCTACGAAAAAGACACCAAATGGCTGGAGGCTCTCTGATGCTGGCCAGCCCCGCATATAACGCGCAGGTGCCCGAATGGCAGCGGCTGGGCTTCGTGCCTGGCCTGACGCTGCGCGCGTTCGGAATGCGCCGTTCGGGCAATCACGCGATCATCGGCTGGCTGCAACGGAACGCCCCCCAGGGCCGCGCGCTGTTCTTGAACGATTGCCGCCGCCGCCAGCACCCGATGGAGGCTTTTGCCTCGGTTCAGGCAAACGGTCAGAAGGTTTCGCGCCGCCGGGCGCGGGGAAACCTGCCCAAAATCGGACGCGAGCTGGGGGACGGCGCGCTGCTGCTGATCTCTTATGAAGATGTCTCGCCGCTGCATAATCTGCCCGGCAAACCGATTTCCGGAGATTTCAACCAATCTCTGATTTCGCGTAATATCTTGATTTACCGTAGCTTTCTGAATTGGGCGGCTTCGATGACAAAGAAGCTGGAGACGAATAAAACCTTCAGCATCGTGCGCCGGATGTCGGTGCTGCTGCGTAGTGTCGATCTATACGGAGACCTGCTGTCTTGTGTACGCAAGGATCAGGATACGCAGCCGATTTGCTATGACGATTGGGCCGCCAACCCCGATTACCGCGCCGATACCCTGCAAAAACTGGGGCTCGAACAACGCGACAACAGCCTGGGGGATATTCCCAGCTTTGGGGGGGGCTCTTCGTTTCAGAAGGACACGGATGACAGCGCCCAGCTGACCACCGATCAGCGCTGGCGGCAGATGCTGGGCGATCCTCTGTATCAGCATATCCTGCAAATCTCTGCCCGTGACCCCAAACTGCTGGCGCGGATCGAATCGCTGTTCCCCGAGGACGCGGCGATTTTGCAGAAAATCGCGGGTGGCAGCCCGATGACCCCCGAGGCCCTGCAATGATGGCCGCAATGAACACCGCGCAATATGCGCCCCGCAACAATCGGTCCCTGCCTCAAGGGCCAGCACAAAAGACCCGCACAGCGCCTCTGGCCGCGGGCCGCGAATAAAGGAGACAGGACAATGGCTCAATTCACGCTTCCTAAGAACTCGAAGATCAAAACCGGCAAGACCTGGCCAAAGCCCGAGGGCGCGACCAACCTGCGCAAGTTCCAGATCTATCGCTGGAGCCCGGACGAAAACGAAAACCCTCGTGTAGATACCTATTTCGTAGACATGGACAAATGCGGCCCGATGGTTCTGGACGCGCTGATCAAGATCAAGAACGAGATCGACCCCACCCTGACTTTCCGCCGGTCCTGCCGCGAAGGCATCTGCGGATCCTGCGCGATGAACATCGACGGGATCAACACCCTGGCCTGTATTTACGGCATGGATGAAATCAAGGGCGACGTGAAAATCTACCCGCTGCCCCACATGCCGGTGGTCAAGGATCTGATCCCGGATCTGACCCATTTCTACGCCCAGCACGCCAGCATCATGCCCTGGCTGGAAACCAAGACGAACCGCCCCGCGAAAGAGTGGAAACAGTCGATTGAGGATCGCAAGAAACTGGACGGTCTGTATGAATGTGTGATGTGCGCCTCGTGCTCGACCTCGTGCCCCAGCTACTGGTGGAATGGTGATCGGTATCTGGGCCCAGCCGCGCTGCTGCACGCCTACCGCTGGATCATCGACAGCCGCGATGAAGCCACGGGTGAGCGTCTGAACAACCTTGAGGATCCGTTCAAACTGTATCGGTGCCACACCATCATGAACTGCGCCAAGACCTGCCCCAAAGGCCTGAACCCGGCCAAGGCAATCGCGGAAATCAAGCGCATGATGATCAACCGCACCGTTTGATCTGAGGTGGAAATCATCAAAGGGGCTCGCCTGTGGCGGGCCCTTTTTGCTGTTTACGTTGCGAAAACCTGCAAATGCTGCATAGCAGCATTTCTGCATTGGGGGATGTCAGCGCCGAAATTTTGCATAGATTGACGAGCACGGGAGGACGTTACACAGCTGAAAGGCACTCTGATGTCCCAGAACCAAACCGCATCCGCTCAGGCCGGACAAATCGCATCCGCTCAGGCCGCATTGGACGCCCTGAATCAGGCTTATGCCTATTATACCCCCGCCCCCTATGTCGCCGCTCAGAAATCCGAGCCGGTCGAGTATTACGAATACGCCGCCGCGGCCTGATCTCGCGCTGGCCGGTGTAGAATAGCCGCTCTTGGGGCGGCTTTTCTTTTGCGCAGGGCGGCCATTTGACAAGCCTGCGCATTCTCATCACAACTTGCACATGCCGTTTCTGCTGGGCCTGATTATCGTCTTTATTCTGGTGATGGTGTTTTCCAACCGGGCCACCCGGCATTGCCGATGGCGGGCCAACCGGCGCGCGGATCAGCCGGGGCAGGCTGCTTATACCTGTGTCACCTGCGGCGCCCACGCTTTTACCGCCGATGGGCATCCGCCGCGTCAATGCCACGCGGAGACGCCTCCGCCATCGCTCTGAGGTTTTTATGACGACGCCCCCTGATGCTGCCGCCCGCCGGGCCGTGCCCCCGGTTATCTGCTACCCGAACGAGACCCTGCCCAAGCCGCCGCTGGATCTGTACCGCGCGGCGCGGGCCGGGGCGCAGAAAGTGGACGAAGTGATCGCGCCCCCGCGTGATGCAGCCCATTTCCGTGTTCCGGCGGGGCATTTTTTCCGGATTTCCAGCATCGAAGGCCCGCAGGTGGGCGATCTGAACCTATGGAATGCCGATGACCTGTCCGAGCGTTTCTACTCAGGCAAAAGCCGCGCGCTGCATGGCACGCATCTGACCACGGGGATGCGGATGTGGTCCAGCTTTCCCAGCTTGCGCCCGATGGCAACGATCACCGAGGACACGCTGGGCTGGTACGGGATCGACGCATTCGGAGGCTCGGTCCATGATGTGATCGGGACGCGCTGCGATCCGTACACGCATAATCTGCTGGCGGGGGGGCAGTATCACCATTGCTGCCATTCGAATTTGACGCGCGCCTTGGCCGATGCCACGGGGATGACGCTGGCACAGGCCGAGCCCCATGTGCATGATGTGCTGAACGTGTTCATGTGCACGGGTTTCACCCGCGACAGCGGCCAGTATTTCATGAAAGCCAGCCCCGTACGCCCCGGTGATTATCTGGAATTCTTCTCTGAAATCAATCTTCTGGGGGCTTTGTCGGCCTGTCCGGGGGGGGATTGCGCGTCCCAGCACAGCTCGGATCTTGCCGCCTGCCATCCGCTGCTGATCGAGGTGTTCGCCCCCGCAGAGGGGGCTCTGGACGGCTGGCAAAGCCCCCCGCCCAATGGCTATGACCGTCGGCACGGGGGCTAGGCGAAGGCGGCCTCCAGCGCGATTTCCACCATATCGCCGAACGAGCTTTCGCGGTCCTCGCTGGGCAGGGCCGCGCCCGTCAGCAGATGATCCGAGACCGTCAGAACAGCCAGCGCCCGCACCCCGTAGCGGGCAGCCAGATTGTACAGTTCGGCAGCTTCCATTTCGACGCCCAGAATGCCGTGGCGCGTCATCTGTTCGTTCAGATCGGGGCGTTCGTCATAGAACACGTCCGCCGAATAGATCCCGCCCACATGTGTCGGCGTGCCCTTCGCAGCCGCCGCATCCGCCGCGGCGCGCAACAGGCCGTAATCGGCACAGGGGGCAAAATTCAGCTCTTTGAAGATCCCGATGGACGGGGTTGAGACCGACGAGGCCGTCATCGCCAGGATCACATCGCGCAGGTCCACCGATTTCTGCATTCCGCCGCACGAACCGATACGGATCAGCGTCTTGGCACCATAATCGCGGATCAGCTCGTTCGCGTAGATCGACAGGGACGGCATCCCCATTCCGGATCCGTGGATGGTAACCCTGTTGCCGCGCCAGGTGCCGGTGTATCCCAGCATCCCCCTGACTTCATTGACTAATTTTGGATCGTCCAGAAAGGTCATCGCCGCCCATTTCGCACGATACGGATCGCCCGGCAGCAAGACGGTTTCGGCAATTTCTCTGGGGGTGGCACCAATGTGAATCGTCATTTCAGGGACTTTCTTAACCGTTCTTCAATCACGCAGGGCGTAGCCTGCATCAACGCTGATATTTGATGAAAGGGGTGACATGGGCAATGCGATCATACAGCTGGCGCGCAGTTGTGTTGAATTCCTGGGTCATCCAGTACACGGATGGTGTGCCGTTTTTATCCGCAAAATCATAGACTTCCTGGATCAGAGCGCGCCCAATCCCCTGGCCTCGTACGTCTGGATCGGCATAAAGATCCTGCAAGTACACCACGTCTTCAATCCGCCAGTTATGGCGATGAAGAATGTAATGTACCAGGCCCACGGCCCGCCCATCCAAAATAGCCAGAAAAGCCCCCTGATTGGGGTGCTCTGCTGAGATTTGACGCGCGAAGGTGGCCTCGTACACGTCTTCGCTGACCGAGCTTTCGTAGAATTCCAGATACGCAGTCCACAGGCGGCGCCATTCGGCACGGTCAGAGGCTTGTAAAGGGCGAATTCCAAGGGCCATGTCATCAATCCTGTGTTGTTGCGTGCAGAATGCAAAACCGCCCAAGGCATGGCAACCTCGGGCGGCATTGAAACAGGATAATTTCGGGATTACTCGGCGGCAGCTTTCTGTGGGTCCACCAAGGTCACAATGTCCATCATGATCGTGTTCAGCTCGAAATCCTTGGGGGTATAGACCTTTGCCACCCCCATGCCCAGCAGGCGCTGCGCATCATCGTCGGGGATAATGCCGCCCACAATCACGGGGATGTGGCCCAGCCCGGCCTCGCGCATTTGCACCATCATGTCTTCGACCAGCGGGATGTGGCTGCCGGAAAGAATCGACAAGCCGACGACATGCGCGTCCTGTTCGCGGGCGGTTTTCACCAACTCCTCGGGGGTCAGGCGGATACCGTCATAGGTGATGTCCATACCGCAATCGCGGGCGCGGAAGGCGATCTGCTCGGCCCCGTTCGAGTGCCCGTCCAGACCCGGTTTGCCCACCAGGAACTTCATGCGGCGGCCCAGACGATCGGAAACCGCGTCAACGGCGTTGCGGATGTCATCCAGCCCTTCGGTCTTGTTGGACACGGATTTCGACACGCCGGTCGGGCCGCGATATTCCCCGTGGACAACGCGCATCTGTGCGGCCCATTCGCCCGTGGTGACCCCCGCCTTGGCGCAGGCGATCGAGGCAGGCATGACATTCTCACCGTTTTTCGAGGCTTCGCGCAGCGCAGCCAGCGCGGTGTCCACGGCGGCCTGATCCCGGCCCGCGCGCCATTCGTTCAGACGGTCAATCTGCTCGGCCTCGACCGCGGGATCGACGACCATGATGCCACCGTCCCCAGCGGTCAGCGGCGATGCCTCGGCTTCGGTCCATTTGTTGACGCCAACGACGATGGTCTCGTTCTTTTCGATGCGGTTCAGACGATCGGCGTTCGATTCCACCAGGCGCGATTTCATATATTCGATCGAGGCAACAGCGCCGCCCATCGAATCCAGATTGGCCAGTTCGTGACGCGCGCCTTCCTTCAGCGCCTCGACCTTGCGGTCCACGGCGGGGTTGCCGTCGAACAGGTCTTCGTATTCCAGCAGGTCGGTTTCATAGGCCATGATCTGCTGCATCCGCAGCGACCACTGCTGATCCCACGGGCGCGGCAGGCCCAGGGCCTCGTTCCAGGCGGGCAGCTGCACGGCGCGGGCACGGGCTTTTTTCGACAGGGTCACGGCCAGCATTTCAATCAAAATCCGGTAGACGTTGTTTTCCGGCTGCTGCTCGGTCAGACCCAGCGAGTTCACCTGCACGCCGTAACGGAACCGGCGATATTTGGGGTTTTCCACACCATAACGCGTCTCAAGGATTTCGTCCCACAGATCCACGAAGGCGCGCATTTTGCACATCTCGGTGACAAAGCGGATGCCCGCGTTCACAAAGAAGGAAATCCGGCCGCACAGGGCGGGGAAGTCCTCGGCCGGAACGCGCGGTTTCAGAGCGTCCAGAACAGCGATGCCGGTGGCCAGGGCGAAGGCCAGTTCCTGCTCGGGCGTCGCGCCGGCCTCTTGCAGGTGATAGGAACACACGTTCATCGGGTTCCATTTGGGCACGTTTTCGTAGCAATACTCGGCCACGTCCGCGATCATCTTCAACGAGGGTTTGGGCGGGCAGATATAGGTGCCGCGCGACAGGTATTCCTTGATCAGGTCGTTCTGCACGGTGCCTTGCAGTTTGGAAACGTC
Source organism: Youngimonas ophiurae (nom. illeg.) (assembly GCF_049803795.1). NCBI lineage: Bacteria > Pseudomonadati > Pseudomonadota > Alphaproteobacteria > Rhodobacterales > Roseobacteraceae > Thalassovita > Youngimonas ophiurae (nom. illeg.). The sequence goes on along the minus strand of NZ_JBNAGJ010000002.1, from coordinate 61,356 downwards.
GGCGCCCTGTTCCTCGGCCACGGCGATGTACAGCGACAGCAGCCAGGGCGCGGTCGCGTTGATCGTCATCGAGGTGTTCATCTGCTCCAGCGGGATCTGATCGAACAGCGCGCGCATGTCGCCCAGGTGGCAGACGGGCACGCCCACTTTGCCGACCTCGCCGCGGGCCAGGACGTGATCGCTGTCATAGCCGGTTTGCGTGGGCAGATCGAAGGCGACGGACAGGCCGGTCTGCCCCTTGGACAGGTTGGTCCGGTACAGCGCGTTCGAGGCTTTGGCAGTCGAATGGCCCGCATAGGTGCGGAACAGCCAGGGGCGGTCTTTCTGGATCTCGGTCATGGCGGCCTCGTGAATCAGGTTTGGCAATAATCTTGCGTTCGCGTGTTGATACTTGGAATTTTATGCCCCTGTCAATTCGCCGCGTTGCGGCATTTTCAGACTGTGACACTGACGATTTCCGTAAGCGCGAAACAGAGGCAGGATGCCCGCCTGAATATCGCTGTGGAAATGCCTCTTTGGTCGTTGCTGTTGCTTGGGCGCAGGGCCGGCCGAAGATGACCGCGAAACGACTCATCCCAGAGCCCGAGGGGACGCTGCTTTCTCTGGCGGGTCAGATTCGGGGCTATACATTAGAAGTAGGTTTGCATGTTTTGCGTCTGCGCGGACTGATGCAGGAAGAACACGGTCAGAGACGCGCACCCCCCGGCCCAGAGACGCTGCTGGCCTTTTATGCTGCTTCTATCAAACATCTTTTTCGCACTTGCAGCAAGAATCCCCTGGTTCATTCTGCGGTTGCGAGGTCATAAAATTACAAAAAGCTCCTAATTGAGATTGCATTGTTGCGCAGCCACATTTATCTCAACTTCATGACGTCGCGATTCTGCATTGCGGCAAGAGACGCTAGATGGAGGCTCAGATGGCTCTGGACACCGAAACGGGCATTGCACCCTATGACGCGCCCGAAAAAGACCTGTATGAAATCGGCGAAATGCCGCCCCTGGGGTATGTCCCCAAAAAGATGTACGCGTGGGCAATCCGCCGCGAACGTCACGGCGACCCGGACACCTCGTTCCAGACAGAGGTCGTAGACACCTGGCAGATCGACAGCCACGAAGTGCTGGTTCTGGTGATGGCCGCAGGCGTGAACTACAACGGCGTCTGGGCGGGCAAAGGCGTGCCGATTTCGCCCTTCGATGTGCACGGACAGGATTATCACATTGCGGGTTCGGATGCCTCGGGCATCGTCTGGGCCGTTGGGGATAAGGTCAAGAACTGGAAAGTGGGCGACGAAGTCGTGATCCACTGTAACCAGGACGACGGCGACGACGAAGAATGTAACGGTGGCGATCCGATGTTCAGCCCCACCCAGCGGATCTGGGGCTACGAGACCGGCGACGGTTCGTTCGCTCAGTTCACCCGCGTGCAGGCGCAGCAGCTGATGCCGCGTCCCAAGCACCTGACCTGGGAAGAGGCCGCCTGCTACACGCTGACCCTGGCCACCGCTTACCGGATGCTGTTCGGCCACCACCCGCACGAGCTGAAGCCGGGCCAGAACGTCCTGGTCTGGGGCGCGTCGGGCGGTCTGGGCTCTTATGCGATCCAACTGGCGAACACCGCCGGTGCCAACGCGATCGGCGTGATCTCGGACGAGAGCAAGCGCCAGTTCGTGCTGGATCAGGGTGCCAAGGGCGTCATCAACCGTAAGGACTTTGACTGCTGGGGCCAGCTGCCCACGGTGAACAGCCCCGAATATAACGCGTGGCTGAAAGAGGCCCGCAAATTCGGCAAGGCCATCTGGGACATCACCGGCAAAGGTGTGAACGTCGACATGGTGTTCGAACACCCCGGCGAGGCCACCTTCCCCGTGTCCACCCTGATCGTGAAAAAGGGCGGTATCGTGGTGATCTGTGCCGGTACCTCGGGCTTCAACACCACCTTTGACGTGCGCTACATGTGGATGCATCAGAAGCGTCTGCAAGGCTCGCACTTTGCGAACCTGAAGCAGGCTGCCTCGGCCAACCGTCTGATGATCGAGCGCCGTCTGGATCCGTGCATGTCCGAAGTGTTCACCTGGGATGAAATCCCCGCCGCGCACATGAAGATGATGCGGAACGAGCACAAGCCGGGCAACATGGCCGTGCTGGTTCAGGCGCCGAAAACCGGCCTGCGCACCGTCGAGGACGTGCTGGAAGCCGGCAAAGCCTAAGCGCTGCCGCCGGATTGAAATGACGAAACCGCCGGGGCCAGCCCTGGCGGTTTTCTTTTGTGGGGCAGGGCGAAATTTGGGTGCTGGCCCCCAGACGGGATGGGCTGTAGGGTCGCGCGCATGACTGTGCCCGCGTTGACATTCTCCGAAGATCAGGCCGAAGCCTACGATATGATTTCCGAGGCCCTGAAGGGCTTTGGCGTGGATCTGGACCAGGGGCTGCTGACCCCTCCGGCCGAGGGTAAAACCCGCGTCATGGCCGTGCTGGGCAAGGCCGGGTCGGGCAAGACCTTGCTGCTGTCCGAGCTGACCAAAGCACTGGAAAACGCGGGCGTGGATATTGTCTCGGGCGATTACGAAGGCAAACGCCGCAAAGAGCGGCGGACCCTGGCGATTCTGGCCCCCACGAACAAGGCCGCCAGCGTGTTGCGCAATCGCGGTGTGCCAGCCACGACGATTCACCGGATTCTCTATACCCCGGTCTACGATCCCGAATACGAAAAGATCGCCGAATGGCTGGCCGGCAATGAAGAACGCCCCGAGATCGAGGGCCTGACAGACGAGGCGCTGGACCGCGCCTTTGCCTTCTATCAGCAGAACAAATCCATCCCCGGCGCGCTGGCCGCCGCTGGCCTGCGGGGCAGTGATTTCATCACCGGATGGAAGCGGCGCGATGATCCGCTGGATATTGGATTCATTGACGAAGCCTCGATGCTGGATGAGCGTCAATTCGATGATCTAAAAGAGATTTTTCCCAGTCTGACCCTGTTCGGAGACCCCGCGCAGCTGGCCCCTGTGGGCCAATCGGGGCAGATGGTGTTTGACACGATGCCCGCGGTGGCCAAGCTGGAATTGCACCGGGTGCACCGTCAGGATGCGGACAATCCGATCCTGGATCTGGCCCATGCGCTGGCCGACCCGGCCCTGGGATTCGAAGAATTCGAACGCATGATCGAGGACGTCGCCCGCCGTGACGAACGGGTCGTCTGGGCGCAGCGGGTCGAGGTGGATTTGATGGCGCGCAGCCCTGTTCTGGTCTGGCGTAACGCCACGCGGATACGGCTGATCAACGCCTTCCGCTCGGTCTACGGCGCGCCCGAGGATGCGCTGCTGGAGGGCGAGCCTCTGATCTGCGACGGGATCGAACTGCCCCTGAAACACCGCAAAAAACGCGTGGACCTAGAGGCGCGGGGCCTGATCAAGGGCGCACAGGTCGTGTATCTGGGGCCGGGGCGCAAGCCGGGGTTTTCCCGAATGCACGTGATGGGCGCCGAGGATCCGCAGGTGAATGTTGCCTCGATCATCAAAATCGAAAAACCTGACGAGGAAGAGCCCTTTATCCCCTTTGCCGCCCGCATGGGCGCCGCGTTTTTGCATGGGGCGGCCGTCACCATCCACAAGGCGCAGGGCAGCCAATGGGAAAACGTACAGGTCTTTGCGCCCGATCTGTATGCCGCCGCCCGGATGGGCCGCAGCGAGGCCGGACAGCCCTTGTGGAAACGCCTGGCCTATGTTGCGATCACGCGCGCTGAAAAGCGGCTGTTCTGGGTGGTGCGTAACCGGCTGTCGAAACCGGCGGGGCCGCTTTCGGTAGAGGATCTGCGCGCCGCGCCCGTCGCTCCGCTGACCCTGCAATCGGAGGAGCCCCAGTGAAATCCATCATCATCACCGGCGCCAGCGCCGGGATTGGCGCGGCCTGTGCCCGCAGGTTCCTGAACGAAGGCTGGCGCGTGGGGCTGCTGGCCCGCCGCGCCGAGGCGTTGGAAACCGTGGCCCAGGGGCACCCGAATGCGGTTATCCTGCCCTGCGATGTGACGGATCCGGCGCAGGTGGAGGCAGGGTTTGACCGTTTCATGGATCAGGCCGGGCGGCTGGATGTGCTGTTTAACAACGCCGGCATGTTCGGCCGCGCCGTGCCGATTGACCAGCTTTCGGTTCAGGAATGGCGGCAGGTGCGCGAGGTCAATCTGGACGGGATGTTCCTGTGCGCGCGCGCGGCGTTCGGACGGATGCGGCGGCAGGTGCCGATGGGCGGGCGGATTATCAACAATGGCTCGATCAGCGCGCACAGCCCGCGCGAAGGATCGGTCACCTACACCACAACGAAACACGCCATCACCGGGCTGACCAAAACGCTCAGCCTGGATGGGCGGGCCTTTGATATTGCGTGCGGCCAGATCGACATCGGCAACGCCCGCACCGATCTGCTGGAGGGTATCATCGCGCAAAACCCGGACAATCCTCCGCCCTCGATGGATGTGGGGGATGTGGCCGCGGCGGTGGTGCAGATGGCCAATCTAGGCCCCGAGGCAAACGTGCAGTTCATGACCCTGATGGCGACGAAAATGCCTTATATCGGGCGGGGTTAACTCAGGCGGATAAGCCTGAAAATCGCCGAGGCCAGCCAGCCGGCAAACACCGCCAGCGCCAGTGACAGCAGCCCATATAGGGCGGCCTGTTCCTGGGCCAGATTGAACAGGAACCGCTCCAGCCCCACTTTGCGCACGTCGATTTCCGTCTCGAAACTGGAAACGACCTGGCCTTTGCGGGTCAGGTAGATACGGGTGCGATAGGCGCCCTCGGTCAGGTTCGAGGGCAGGGCAATCGAGGTGCGAAACAGCGTCTGCTGGTCAATCGTCACCGCGCCTTCCTGCATCTGATAGACGCCCTCAGCCCGCCGAATTCGCAGCAGGGCCTCGGTGAAGTCATGGGCGTTTTCCTTCATCCCCGGCGTGATGACAGCGCGAATGTGCCGTTCAAGCGAAACCCCGTAGCGCAGGTCTTCGAACGGGTGCAGCACCTGCTCAAAGGGGCGCGTGGTGGCGACGGCATAAAACGAGGGCGCCGAGGCAATCTGCACCGAGGCCGCATTCACCCAGATCCCGAATTTGCGATCCTTGCGGCGCAGCGTGGCCGGACCGGAGGGCCCGGCGATGGCGATGATCACGTCCAGGGGCGCGTCCGGGATGGGGGTCTCGCGTTTGACCGCGCCGAACACCAGAATTTCCGAACCGTCGAACCGCGCGGTGATCGCCACCTTATCCTGGCTGAGGCCCAGAACGACCTCTTCGGCTGCTGTGGCGGCAAGGGGAAGAAGCAGGAAAAGCGCGGCCAGAACCCGGATCATGCGCCCGCCCTCGACGCGATCGAGAACAGCTCGGACGGTTCGATCAGCAGCTCCAGTGCGATCTTGGCACAGACCGCGATGACCAGCAGGGCCAGTAGCACGCGCAGTTGCTCGGCCTTGAGCTTCACGCCGATCCGCGTGCCGATCTGCGCGCCGATGACGCCGCCGACCAGCAGGAACAACGCCAGCGGCAGATCCACCGTATGGTTCGTGATCGCGTGCAGCATGGTGGTAAAGGCGGCAACGAAAATGATCTGAAACAGCGATGTCCCAACCACAACCTTTGTCGGCATTCCCAGAATATAGATCATCGCGGGCACCATGATAAAACCTCCGCCCACGCCCATCACGGCGGCCAGCATCCCCACGCAGAATCCCACCAGAACCGGCGGGATCGCCGAAATATACAGCCCCGAAGTTCGAAACCGCATTTTCAGCGGCGCGGTATGCACCCAATTGCGATTGCGCCGCTTGATCACCGGCCCCCCCGCCATCCGCGCCCGGCGCATTGCGCGCAGGCTTTCGATCAGCATCAGGCTGCCGATGACGCCCAGGAACAGAACATAACAGAGCCGCACCAGAAGATCGACTTGCCCCAATGATTTCAAATAGTTAAAGAGCATGACGCCAAAGGCCGAGCCGACAAGCCCCCCGCCCAGCAGCACCCATCCCATTTTCAGATCGACATTTTTACGTTTCAGATGCGCCAACAGCCCAGAGAAGGACGAAGCCACAATCTGATTGGCCGAGGTCGCCACGGCCACGGCGGGGGGGATGCCGACGAAAAACAGCAGGGGGGTGATCAGAAACCCGCCTCCGACGCCGAAAATGCCGGATAGAACCCCGACAATCCCCCCCAGTCCCAACAACAGGAAGGCATTTACCGAGATTTCTGCAATGGGCAGGTAGATTTGCATGAACTTACCTAGCGCGGCGGATTGACGCTTGGCAAGCGGCGGGGCTTGTGAAGAGAGGTCTTTTTCCGGTTTGGCTGAGGTTAACGCTCTTTCACATAGGGTTCGCCGCCCGCGCGCGGGGGAATGGCCTTGCCGACAAAGCCTGCCAGAATCACAACGGTCAGGATATAGGGCAGCGCGTCCATCGCCTGCACCGGAATGGTAAAGGCCCCCAGGTCGATATTCTGATAGCGCAGCGCCACCGCTTGCAGCAGCCCAAACAGCAAGGTCGCGGACAGCGCGTACCAGGGGCGCCACTTGGCAAAGATCAGGGCAGCCAGGGCGATATAGCCCCGCCCGGCGGTCATGTCCTTCACGAAACCCGCCTGCAAGGCCGTCGCCAGATAGGCCCCGGCAATCCCGCACAGCAGCCCGCAGATCGCCACCGCCGCATAGCGCAGCCCAACCACCGAAACGCCCGCCGTATCCACGGCTGCGGGGTTTTCCCCCACCGCCCGCAGCCGCAGGCCGAAACGCGTCCGATACAGAATCCACCAGGTCAGCGGCACGCAGGCAAAGGCCAGGTACACCAGAAACGAATGCCCCGAGATCAGCTCGGCATAAAGCGGGCCGATCAGCGGAACATCGGCCAGAGCCTGAGCACCGGGCAGGGGGATCGGCTCGAATCGGGCCTCATTGGGCAAGGACGGCGTGCGCCCGCCCTTGGCAAACCACGCCTGCGCCACCACAACGGTCATCCCCGCCGCCAGAAAGTTGATCGCCACGCCGGAAATCAGCTGATTGCCCCGGAACGTGATCGAGGCCAGCCCGTGCAGTGCCGACAGCAGCAAAGAGCCTGCGATCGCGGCCAGAAGGCCCAGCCAGACATTGCCGGTTTCATAGGCGACGGCGCCGGACAGGAAGGCCGCGACCAGCATTTTGCCCTCTAGCCCGATGTCGAAAATGCCGGCGCGTTCGGAATAAAGCCCGGCCAGACAGGCCAGCAAAAGCGGCGTCGCCAACCGGACGGTAGAGTCCAGAATTTGCAAAAGGGTCAAATAATCCATGATCTTAGCCCTCTCGTTTGCGCAAGGTTAGGAACAGACGTTCCAGCGGCATCCGCACCATATTGTCCAGTGCGCCGGTGAACAGGATCACCAGCGCCTGGATCACCACGATCATCTCGCGCGGGATACTGGTCCAGAGCGCCAGCTCGGCACCGCCCTGATAAAGAAACCCGAAAAGAATTGCCGCCAGCAGCACGCCTACCGGATGCGAGCGCCCCATCAGCGCCACCGCGATCCCGATGAACCCCGCGCCCTCGGTGGCGTTCATGACCAGGCGCTCGGCCTCGCCCATGGTGGTGTTGACCGACATCAGCCCGGCCAGCGCGCCGGAAATCAGCATGGCCACGATGGTGATTTTCACCGGGCTGATCCCGGCATATTTCGCCGCCGATTCCGAATGGCCGAAGGCGCGGAGTTCATAGCCCAGCCGTGTCCGCCAGATCAGCAGCCAGACAAAGACACAGGCCGCCAGCGCAATCAGCAGGCTGACATTCGCCGGTGCGGCCTTGGAGAAATTGATCCCGATGGGGGCCAGCAATTCATGCAGGGTGGGCAGGTGCGTGGGCTCGGGGAATTTGGCCGAGGCCGGATCCATCGCGCGCGGCGGACGCATCACGTTGACCAGCATATAGTTTAGCACGGCGGCGGCGATGAAATTGAACATGATCGTGGTGATCACGATATGGCTGCCGCGTTTGGCCTGTAAATAGGCCGGGATCGCGGCCCAGGCCGCGCCAAATACCGCCCCGCTGACCGAGGCAGCGATCACCGCCACCGTCCAATGCGGCCAGGGCATATAGAGGCACACAATCGCCACCCCCAGCCCGCCCAGCATGGCCTGGCCCTCGCCTCCGATATTGAACATCCGCGCGTGGAACGCCACGGCCACCGCCAGCCCGGTAAAGATGAAATTCGTGGCGTAATACAGCGTGTAGCCCCAGCCATAGGTGGATCCCAACGCGCCCTGAACCATCAGTTTCACCGCCGCCCAGGGGTCTTCTCCGATGGCGAGGATCACCAGCGCAGACAGCACCGCCGCGATCAGCAGGCTGATCAGCGGAATCAGGATCACATCGGCCCATTTTGGCATCTTCTCCATTATGCGGCCCTTCCGTTCATGCCCGCCATCAAGAGGCCCAGCTCGCCCGCGTCGGTTTGATCGGGCAGGCGTTCGCCCATGATTTGGCCGTCAAACATCACCGCGATCCGATCTGAGAGGCTGAGGATCTCCTCCAGCTCGACCGAGACCAACAGGATCGCGGCCCCCTGATCGCGCAGCGCGACGATCTGGTTGTGAATGAATTCAATCGCGCCGATGTCCACGCCGCGCGTGGGCTGCCCGACCAGCAACAATCCGGGGTTTTGTTCGATCTCGCGCGCGACGACGATTTTTTGCTGATTGCCCCCGCTGAAGTTTTTCGCGGCCAGCCAGGGATCGGGCGGGCGGACGTCGAATTTCTGCATTTTGGCGACGGTATCGTCCCGCAGGGCGGCGTTATTCATCAGCAGCCCCTGCTGATAAGCCGGATCGCGGTGATAGCCAAAAGCGACGTTTTCCCAGGCGAAGAAGTCCATGATCAGGCCTTCGCGCTGGCGGTCTTCGGGAACATGAGCGATGCCGCGTGCGCGGCGCGATTGCCCGTCGGAATACCGCCCGGTCAGGTCAATCTCGTCCCCGTTCAGCGTGATTTTGCCGGTGGCGGGCATCATGCCGCCCAGCACGGCCAGCAGCTCGGACTGGCCGTTGCCAGCCACCCCGGCGATGCCCAGGATCTCGCCCGCGCGGATGTTCAGGGACACGTTTTTCAGGCGCTGCACGCCCGCCTCATCCGTGACATTCAGGTTTTGCACCTCCAGCACGGTGCCCCCCGGTTGCGCAGGCGCCTTATCGACCCGCAACAAGACCTTGCGGCCCACCATCAGCTCGGCCAGCTCTTCGGGGTTCGTCTCCGAAGTCTTGACCGTGGCGGTCATTTCCCCGCGCCGCATGACACTGACGGTGTCGGTGATTTCCATGATCTCACGCAGTTTATGCGTGATCAGGATGATGGTTTTGCCTTCGGCGCGCAGCCTGTCCAGAATGCGGAACAGCTGGTCGGCCTCGGCCGGGGTCAGAACGCCTGTGGGCTCGTCCAGGATCAGGATGTCCGCCTGCCGGTAGAGCGCTTTCAAAATCTCCACCCGCTGCTGCATCCCGACGCCGATGTCCTCAATGATGGCGTCGGGGTTCACCTCTAGCCCGTATTCCTTTTCCAGATTTTTCAGGCTTTTACGGGCCTTGGAAAGCGAGGGGCGCAGCAGCCCGCCATCTTCGGCCCCCAGGATCACGTTTTCCAGAACCGAGAAGTTCTCGACCAGTTTGAAATGCTGGAACACCATGCCGATGCCCGCCGCAATCGCGGCCTGGCTATCGGGGATCGTGGTTTTTTGGCCGTGGATGAACACCTCGCCCTTATCGGCCTTGTAGAAACCATAGAGGATCGACATCAGCGTGGATTTGCCCGCGCCATTTTCACCGATGATGCCGTGAATCGTGCCCGGCATCACCCGGATCGAGATGTCCTTGTTGGCCTGAACCGGCCCGAATGCCTTCGAGATGCCCTTCAGCTCGATCGCTGGTGCTGCGTCTGTCATGTGCCCCCCGTTTTCGGCAAAAAGGCCGTGCCGATTTCCCAGCACGGCCCGTTTTCATAGCCAGTTGGCCGGCGATCAGAACTTGAGCACCGGGCAGCTGTCGTTTTCGTAATAGCTGACGACGTTCAGGCTGCCGTCGATGATCTGTTGCCGCGCGGTGTCAACGGCGGCCTTCATTTCGTCGGTGATCAGCGCGGCGTTGTTTTCGTCCAGCGCATAGCCCACGCCATCTTCGGCCAGGCCCATGTTGAAGACGCCGGTCTCAACCGCTTCGCCCGCTTTCATTGCCTCATAGACGGCGACATCCACGCGTTTCAGCATCGAGGTCAGAACCTTGCCGGGGTGCAGGTGGTTCTGGTTGCTGTCCACGCCGATGGACAGGATGCCCTCGTCCGCGGCGGTTTGCAGAACGCCCACGCCGGTGCCGCCAGCCGCGGCATAGACAACATCCGCCCCCTGGCTGATCTGCGCCTTGGTCAGCTCGGAGCCTTTCACCGGGTCATTCCAGGCGGCAGGGGTGGTGCCGGTCATATTGGCAACGATTTTGACGTCCGGGTTCACGGCCATCGCGCCCTGCGCATAGCCGCAGCCAAAGTGGCGGATCAGCGGCACGTCCATCCCGCCGACAAAGCCCACGGTGCCCGATTTCGAGGCCATCGCGGCCAGCATCCCCACCAGATACGAGCCCTCATGTTCGGCAAACCCGATCTGGCGGATGTTATCGCCCGCGATCCAGGTCACATCCACCACGACGAACTTGGTGTCCGGATAATCCGGGGCAACATTGCTGAGCGGATCGGCCATGCCGAACCCCATGGTGATGATCGGATTCGCGCCGGCCTCGGCAAAGCGGCGCAGGGCCTGTTCGCGCTGCGCTTCGGATTGCATTTCGATCTCGCGGAAGGTGCCTCCGGTTTCCTCGGCCCAGCGGGTTGCGCCATTAAAGGCGGCTTCGTTGAACGATTTGTCGAATTTGCCACCCAGGTCAAAAACCAGTGCAGGTTCGGCCATTGCGGCCCCCGCGCTTAGCGCCACGGCAGCAGCGGCACCCAGAAATTTGGTCATCAGGGTCATCAATACTCTCCCACAGTGTTGGCGGGGACGGTGCGCCCGTCCTTTCCGCATCTTGAGCAGATCATGTCTGGTCCTGAGGAATTTAGGCCGCAGCAGCGCTACAGCGTCAACAGGAAACTGAGCCCGATCAGGGTGCTTGGGCGGTGCAGGGCTCTTAACCTTGGGTCAATGCGCGGGACATCAGCACGGCGTCCACGGATCGCCCATCGCGGGTCTGATAATAGCCGGGGCGCAGGCCATCCCGTTGGTAATGCGCCGACGTGTACAGGCCAATTGCAGGGGTATTATCTGCCGCGACCTCCAGAAAGGCGCGGGTGGCACCGCGCGCCTGTGCGCCCGTTTCAAAGGCCGCCAGCATCTTGCGGCCCAGCCCCTGCCGTTGATGCGTGGGGGCGGTGGCCAGGGTCAGCAGCTCGGCCTCGTCCACGATCACACGGCCCAGGGCAAACCCGTTTTCGGTGGCAATCAGAAACACATGGGGCGAGTCCAAAAGTGCGGCGAATTCCTGCGCGGACCAGGGGCGCTGCGCTGTAAAGGCGTGCCGGTGAAGGGTGGCCAGCGCGTCAGGTGTCATCCAGAATCACCGGCGGCGCATCCTTGGACGGGGCCGCATCAGCAGGTTTCACATAGAGCGGCGCAGGCGCTGGAACCTGTGTTCCCAAGGCCAGTCGAGCGGCCGCACAGCGGGCAATCGCGACGGCCAGATCCGCCGGCGCAGGGGGCAGAGCAACGGCTGCGGTCAGGGCCTCAGGGGGCAGCAGCTGGGGGGCGCCGCGCAGCACATACATCTGCCCGCGCGGGCCGGGAACCGCAGGCAGATCTGACGACGACAGGGCGATCGCTTCGAAACTGGACACGCCGATGGCGGGCACATCCAGCCCCAGGGCCAGCCCGCGCGCGGCAGATACGCTGATCCGGATACCGGTGAAATTGCCGGGGCCTACGCCGACGCCAATGGCGCTTAGATCGGTCCAGCGGTGGCCGGCCTGTGTCAGTGTCTCTTGAAGCAGGGGCATCAGGCGCTCGGCCTGCCCGCGCTTCATTTCCTCGGCGCAGGCAGTCACAACGCGGTCACCGCACAGCAAAGCGGCCGCGCAATGCGCGGCCGATGTGTCGAATGCCAAAATCAGCGGGTCAGACATTGACCGGGCGAACCTCGGTCACTTCGGGAATGTAGTGGCGCAGCAGGTTCTCGATCCCCATTTTCAGGGTCAGTGTGGAGGACGGGCAGCCCGCGCAAGCGCCCTGCATATGCAGATACACGACGCCGCGTTCAAACCCGTGAAAGGTGATGTCGCCCCCATCCTGCGCGACGGCCGGACGCACGCGGGTGTCCAGCAGCTCTTTGATCTGACCGACGATTTCACCGTCTTCGCCCGTGTGTTCGGCATGGCCGCCCGCTGCCGCGCTATCGCCAGCCATCACCGGCTGACCGGATTGGAAATGCTCCATGATGGCGCCCAGAATGGCGGGTTTGATGTGATCCCATTCCACGGTTTCGGATTTGGTGACGGTCACGAAATCTGTGCCGAAAAACACGCCCGAGACCCCTTCGACCGCGAAAACACGCTGCGCCAGGGGCGATTTTTCCGCCGCTTCAGCCGAGGGAAAATCTGCGGTGCCGGCCTCAAGCACGGCCTGACCGGGCAGGAATTTCAGCGTTGCGGGATTCGGAGTGGATTCGGTTTGGATGAACATCGGGAATTACCTTGTATGGCTTGCCTTGGATATGCGCCCAAGGGGCGGTGAAGTCAAGGTTTGGAATCGTTCTAAATTTGAGCTCTAGTCTGCGGGGGGCAGGTCCGGCAGGACGAAACTGTTCGCGGCAACAGGCACCGAGGGGCGCGAGATGCCGCCCGAGCCGCCAGATTGCGGGGGCTGCGATCCGGTGCCGGGGGCCGGACGGGCGATGCCGCCCGCGCTGCCATTTCCGGGCTGGGTGCCCGTGCCCGGCGCGGGCCGCGAAATCCCGCCGGTGACCGGCTGCGCAGGCCTGGCCGGGCGCGATTCCTGTTGCAGCAAAGCGCCCAGCGGGCTGTGGCGATCCAGCGACAGGCTGGTGGGGCCATCATAGGAAATCGAGGCCGAGATCAGCGCGCCGCGCGCCTTCTGCCAGGGCTCGTATTGGACCAGCACGGTGATGATCGCCCCGACCCGCGCATATTGCGAGCGCAGATAAACGGTTTTCCCGCTTTTCAGCCGCCCCGAGGTGATCAGGTGCTTCTCGGTGTAGCTTTGATACAGCTCTTGTTTGGTGCCTTTGTGATTGTCCAGCAGCCATTCGTGCATTTCGATCGTTTTGTCTTTGTCATTCTCGATCATGCGGATTTTCAGGCTGCCATCGGCGGTTTGCAGGGTGAACAGATCAGAGTCGCGATCCTGCTCCATGATCGCCATGGGCGCCAGAAAGGTGGCCTTGTTGGGGAAGTCATTCACGCCTTGCCAGAAATCCACCTGAATGGCCTTCATCGTCCGCTGTACCAGGGGTTTCAGGTCTTGGTATTTCAGTTGCCCGCCCGCGTAGCGCCCCGCCATGAACCGATCCAGCGCCCGCAGGCTGCCGGTGCCGAAATCGCCGTCGATCAGCCCCACATACAGCCCCTCAAGCGCCAGCCCGGTCTGAAGAAACCGCGCGTCGCTGGGGGACAGCCAGTCAGGTTTGAACACATCGTTGCTGTTCTGCGCTTTGGCGTTGGACCAGCCCAGCATCAAGACCGTGACCGCCAGAAAAGGCAGAAGGAACAGGCGCAGCGGTGTAAGCATATGGGGTCTCCCTTCGGGCTGTCCGGCGCAGAGCCGGTCTGAGGTCAGGTGATGGCCTCCAGGCGTTCCTTGGACAGATCGCCCGGAACGATGGTGATTGGAATAGGCAGAGTGCCAGCGCTGCGGGTCATCTGTGTGACCAGCGGGCCAGGCCCCTTGCGGTCCATTCCGGCGCCCAGAACCAGCACGCCGATTTCGGGGTCGGCTTTGATCTGCGCCAGGATTTCCGTCACGGCCTCGCCTTCGCGGATCACCAGTTCGGGATCCACATTCTGGCGGTCGCGCATCCATTTGGCGAAGACTTCGTAATGCACGGTGATCCGTTCGCGGGCTTCTTCGCGCATGATGTCCGAAACGCCGATCCAGTGGTTAAATTCTTCGGGCGGAACGATCGACAGAATCTGCACCCCGCCCCCGGTATGGGCCGCGCGCATTGCAGCGAACCGCATCGCGTTCAGGCATTCGCGGCTGTCGTCCAAGATCACCAGAAATTTGCGCATGGCGTCACTCCTCGTTCCGGATCATGGCCTAAGCCCGCCGCCGAGGCAACATCGTCTGAGATTCCAGAGGATCAGTTACAGGAGGCCGCAGCGTTCGCGCCGAAGTCTTTGTAGCGCAGCCAGAAGGCCTCGTGCCGGGAATTGTCCGACTGGCGGATTTCCTGCGCGTGATGCGGATCCGAGAAGAATTTGGCCGCCATCCGCTGATCCGAGCGGGTCAGGGTCTGGTCCGCTACTCGCTGAATGCACCCGCACAGCTGCCACCCGGCGGCCTTGCGCGGCGAGGACATGCACGCCCGTTCAATCGGCCCGGCCAGTGCCACCTGCGCGCCCATGGGGGCCATGAATGCCACAAGAATCGCGGCGGTCATCATACGTTTCATGTCTTGCCTCTTGCTCCGATGCGCCGGGGGTTTGCCCCTCTGTCGCGGCCGGTTTGTCTGCTCTGGTATGAAATATGCCTCAGCCCGCGCGGTTTTTCAATCGGCGAGCGCAGCAGTTATTGTACGAATCCGGTCGGATATGACGGGGCATTAACGGGATGTTGACGACAATACGGAGAGTGTCTGGGCTTCTGCTTTCGTATGGGTAGAATTGACGGGCTTAGCCAAGGGCTGCTATGAGGACGCAATGTTTGATGAATTTGGTGCGCAATTGGAAAAATACAGAGCGCTGGTGTTAAAAGCCGCAAAAGAGCGTCGCGGAGACCCCGTTTATAACGGTTCGCTGGAACATGCGGCCATTCTGGCTGAGAACCTGTTTAAGTTCTCGGAGAAGGAAGTATGCGTTCTGTCTGGCAGTCTAAACCCCCGTGTTTTCGGCAATCGGCGCGTTCTGGATCGCGCCGCCGAGTTTTTGGGAAAAGCGGGCTGTTCGGTGCAGATTTTGATCGAACGCTCTGATGACGTGGATTGGGAAGATCATCCATTCGTTCAGAAATTCAAATCCAGCTCGGATCTGGAAGTGCGGACTTTGCAGCCCGATCAGATAGAAAACTTGCCTTTTCACTTTATAGTGGCGGATAGTGACAGCTACAGATTCGAGAAAGACAAAGGCACGTCACAGGCAATTGGTGCATTTGGCGATTCAGAAGGCGGCGCACGGCTGAAAGGCATTTTCTCGGAATTGTGGCAAGAAGCTGAGAAAAAAACACTACAATAAATCGAATATCCGAGGCCGTCATCGAGTATCCTGTGTTTTCCGAACTGCCCCATTTGCAGTCTACTCTAAGCGTGGCCTTTGCGTTGAATCTGGCGTATCTGGGGCTGCCGCGCTTTCGCTATCGCGAGAGAATTTCCAAATATGCCAACGAAGCCTTGAGCGGATTGGGGCAGGTCAATGGCGGTTTATGCCGGACGGGCTGGTATCTGACGCTTCAGCGGTTGGCATTGGTGCCGGGCGATAAGACGGTTCTGCATGACGGCAAAGTCCCGAACGAACTGTGGGGCATCGCCTACAAAGTCATATTCGAGCGGAAATTCGACATCATGTTCTCGATTGTGGCCTGCCTGTTCATGGGGGCGCTGATCGTATTGGGCGTCGCGCATGAGATCAATTACCTGGACGGGACTGTGGCCTATTTCACGAGCGAGCTTATCCATTGGTGGTATTGGGTTCATATCGCATTGGGATTGCTGCCGCCCATTTTTGTGTGGATGGGGCGCTCTGTTGTCAGTGGCGGCATGGAGTACATTGATGCGAACATCGACAATATGAAAAAGTCGATGCAGGCCGATGTGCAAAAGGCGGAATTGCCGCCGCATTGATCAGCGTTTCTTTTTGCGTTTCACTCCGCCACGTTGGCCAGGGCGTCCGGCGGTTGAACGTCCGGTGGCGGCCTCGCTGGCGGCTTCGACAGCCGATTGGCGGGCCAGAGGATCGTCGGCGATGGCCAGGTCCACGGCCTCCAGCCGTTTGATTTCATCGCGCAGGCGGGCGGCCTCTTCGAATTCCAGGTTCTCGGCGGCTTTGCGCATCTCGCCGCGCAGCCCGTCCAGATGCGCCTCCAGATTGGCGCCGTGCATGGGCTTGTCGATCTTGGCGGTGACGCGCGCCTGATCGGTGTCGCCCTGATAAAGACCGGCCAGAATGTCCTCGACGTTCTTTTTCACGGTTTCGGGCGTGATGCCGTGTTCCTGATTATAGGCGATCTGCTTGGCGCGGCGGCGGTTGGTTTCGGCCAGCGCGCGCTCCATCGAGCCAGTCACCCGGTCGGCATACATGATCACGCGGCCCTCGGCGTTTCGGGCGGCGCGGCCGATGGTCTGGATCAGCGAGGTTTCCGAGCGCAGGAACCCCTCTTTATCCGCGTCCAGAATGGCCACCAGCCCGCATTCGGGAATGTCCAGACCTTCGCGCAGCAGGTTGATGCCGATCAGAACATCAAAGGCCCCAAGCCGCAAATCCCTAAGGATTTCAATGCGTTCTATCGTGTCGATGTCGCTGTGCATATAGCGCACCTTGATGCCCTGCTCGTGTAAATACTCGGTCAGGTCTTCGGCCATGCGTTTGGTCAGGGTGGTCACCAGAACGCGGTAGCCATCGGCGGTGACGCGGCGAATTTCGTCCAGCAGATCATCCACCTGCGTGTCCACGGGGCGGATTTCCACCTCGGGGTCCAGCAGGCCGGTGGGGCGGATCACCTGTTCGGTGAAAACGCCGCCGGTTTGTTCCAATTCCCACGCGGCGGGGGTGGCGCTGACGAACACGGACTGCGGGCGCATCGCGTCCCATTCCTCGAACTTCAGGGGGCGGTTATCCATGCACGAGGGCAGGCGGAACCCGTGCTCGGCCAGGGTCAGCTTGCGCCGATAGTCCCCCTTGTACATCGCCCCGATCTGAGGGACGCTGACGTGGGATTCATCTGCAAAAACAATGGCATGGTCGGGGATGAATTCGAACAGCGTGGGGGGCGGCTCGCCTGGTCCGCGCCCCGTCAGATAGCGAGAATAGTTCTCGATCCCGTTGCACACGCCGGTGGCCTCCAGCATCTCCAGATCGAAGTTACAGCGCTGTTCCAGCCGCTGCGCCTCCAGCAGTTTGCCGTCGCCGACCAGATGATCCAGCCGTTGGCGCAGTTCTTTCTTGATGCCCTGGATGGCCTGCTGCATCGTCGGTTTCGGCGTCACGTAATGCGAGTTCGCATAGACGCGGATCTGTTCGAAATCATCGGTTTTCTGCCCGGTCAGAGGGTCGAATTCCGTGATTGCCTCCAGTTCCTCGCCGAAAAAGGACAGGCGCCAGGCGCGGTCTTCCAGGTGGGCGGGCCAGATTTCCAACACGTCGCCGCGCACGCGGAAGCTGCCGCGTTGGAACCCCTGATCGTTGCGGCGGTATTGTTGGGCCACCAGATCTGCGATGACGGCGCGCTGGTCGTATTCCTCGCCCGCCTTCAGATCCTGCGTCATCGCCCCGTAAGTTTCGACCGAGCCGATGCCGTAAATACAGCTGACCGAGGCCACGATGATCACGTCGTCCCGTTCCAGCAGCGCCCGCGTGGCCGAGTGGCGCATCCGGTCGATCTGCTCGTTAATCTGCGATTCCTTCTCGATATAGGTGTCGGACCGGGCGACATAGGCCTCGGGCTGGTAGTAGTCGTAATAGCTGACGAAATATTCGACGGCATTGTCGGGAAAGAAGCCCTTGAATTCACCGTATAGCTGCGCGGCCAGCGTCTTGTTGGGGGCCAGAATGATGGCGGGGCGCTGCGTTTGCTCGATCACCTTGGCCATGGTGAAGGTTTTCCCGGTGCCCGTCGCGCCCAGCAGCACCTGATCGTGCTCACCGTTCAGAACGGCGGCAGAGATTTCGGCGATCGCGGTGGGCTGGTCGCCGGCCGGTTCAAATTCCGAGTGCATGACGAATCTCTTGCCGCCCTCCAGCTTGGGGCGCGATTTCACATCCGGGGCAGGAGCGTGCAGAATCGGCTGTGTCTGATCGTTATGGGCGTAAGGCATGAGAATCTCCGGGCAGATACCCCAGATTTGATCTGTTTTTGTTCTTCTTCAACCCCTCTTTGTCAGCGCCGCGCCTGTGCGGAACAAAAGCCCGGTTTCCGTTCGCCCTGCGGAAATGCTGCGTTTGCACCTGAATTGGTAACTTCATCGGACCAATTTGAAATTAATGCAAAAAATACGCGTCAATTTTGAAATTTCTGGAATCGATCCTCTTGTGATTTGATGCAAATCCTACGTATCATTGTTCTCAGCAAGCAGCAGGCCTGGTCGTCATGAGGTCCGCGTTCACCCACCCCTCGCTCCCTGCGGGCTAAATGACGGCCATCGCCGATTTCCGGGCGAAATCGCACGGGAAAGGGGCGGTCTGCTCTTGCCGTCTTCCCCATTTTAGCTGATAAACTCGCGGCAAAGAGGAGTGCTGACATGCGTGCGCGTATCTACCAACCTGCAAAAACCGCGATGTCCTCGGGGACCGCGAAAACCAAGTCCTGGGTTCTGGAATTCGCCCCTGCCTCGGCGCGTGAAGTGGATCCGCTGATGGGCTGGACCTCTAGTTCGGACACCCAGTCGCAGGTGAAGATGAAGTTCTCCAGCAAAGAGGCCGCGCTGGATTATGCCAAGGAACATGGCATCGAGGCCACCGTCGCCGAGCCGAACAAACGTAAGCCCAACATTCGTGCCGGCGGCTATGGCGAGAATTTTGCCACCAACCGCCGTGGCCCCTGGACGCACTAAGGCGCGCGTGATCCGAACCAGATAAGGCGGCCGATCCGGTCGCCTTTTTTATGCGCCTCTGGTGTCGGCGTGTTTCAGGCGACCGAGGTCATATTCGTCAGATAGTTGCGCGTGGACAGCTGGCTTTCCAGATAGCGCGGCAGTTGCGGCAGCAAAGAGCCTCCGATCCGCGGGTTGATCTCGTACAGATAAGGGTGCCCATCCATAATCGCGAAATCAATGCAGATCGTGCCGTCCTGAATGCCCAAGGCACGTGTCGCATTCAGCCATTGATCCAGAAAGGGCACCTCTGCCACATGCTGAGACCTGACCGGGCTGTGCAGATTTCCCAGGATCAGCCCGCTTTGAGCCAGATGATGGTGCACCGCATGGGCAAAGATCAGCTCTCCGTTGTGAAAACTCAGATGCGCGGCCCATTCATCCCCAGGTGAGACAACCGCCTGCAAAAATTCGGTCTGCGGATCGCATGGCTGGGCCTCTTGTGGTGAATTCACATAGCTGCACCCATAGCCCCAGGACCAGCGCCGGGGTTTCCTGATCAACGGATAACGGTCAGGATCGGCTGGCGCGAAACAATAGACCGCCGGCACGAGAGCAGCAAAGCCAAGGGCAATAAGGCGTTGATTTAGCGAGAACTTATCGTCGCATAGCGTGCTTAGAGCATGGGGGACATAAGGGGTAACCGGCTGGGCATTCGTCAGGTGCAACTCGTCCAGCAAATCCTGGTCCTCAATCGTCAGCGGGACGATCAAATCCCATTCGGACGGGTCGATCAGCGATAAATCCTGCATGTCCGGCCTGAAGCGGCTGTCGGTCAGATAGCCCTCGATTGCGGGCCACCAATCAGGTTTCAGGCCAAACATGACCCGAACCTCGGAGGGGTTCAAATTCGGCATTTCTCTGCCTTTTTGTACTTTTTACGTCTGCTCAAAGGGATTTTAGCACATTTTAACCTTTTGGAATAGTGGGTAGAGGCTATTCCACCTAGGGGGGACTGCGCCCGCAGCCCACACATCCGGAGCCTGTTTTGCCCCCCCGATCCCGTCGTTCGGGGCGGGAGCTACGCAAGCTCTGACGCTACAACGCGTTTCGATGAATTCTCTGTCTGGAACTTCAGCGACTAAATCATGGAATGACTGGAGCGCTCCAGCTTGTCCGCATTGCATGTAAGCGAGCAGGAGGTGGCGTGGCGACCCCGGAAGAACTCGAATCCTCAACCTGCTGATTAGAAGTCAGCTGCTCTATCCAGTTGAGCTACGGGGCCGTATCCACATGGGGTGTGTAGCAGATGCGTTTTTCAGTGAAAAGCACCTTTCATAGCTCTGCGAAGACGGTGGATTATGCCCTTATCAGATCAATAATAAAACCGTGCGCTCTCTTTCAACAGGAACCTATCCGAGGAAAAGCACAAATTTTACAATCACTTGTGCTCAGGGGTTTTCCTGTGCGCCAACCGTTGGAGCGTTTATGACCGCATCGAGCAGGGGACATGCCCAGCGGCGGCCGACGATCTGTATGGGCTTTAGCTGGCCATCAAAGACGACAGGGATGTTGCCGCCTAAATGGCAACGCCCCTGTTCCCAGGGAAAGCTCTCATCGGCCTCCGGCGGGGCCCTTCTTTGGTGTGTAGAAGGGAGGTGTGGAGCGCTCTTACTGTGCAAATGCGAAAACCTCAAACTCGCGGCGCGGTTTGAGATCGTGTCACACATGCTCAATGTGAGCGGGCAAAAACTGTCAAGGCTGTTCTGGTTTGAACGGTCTGCCTGAAAATTCACCGTGTTCACGCCGGACTGCATTGGCGGGGCCGCTCATTCATGGGCGTCATCTAAATGTCATCAAACCGAAACACGCCTGTTTCCGACCAATTTCAGAAGCCAATGAGATTGCGAAGACCTCAGGAGGGTATCCAATGGCATCCACTCAATTTGGCCTGAGCCTGTTGCTGACTACCGCATTGGTGGCGGCTCCGGCGTTGGCAGAGCAGAATTTTAACCGTATTGCGTCTTTTCCCGTTGTGTCGAACATGGCCGCAGGCGCGGATACCGAGCGCGAAACCAGCCCCGAGATCATTGACGCCACCGCCGATGGCCTGACGCTGGTCTATACCGACAGCCCGTTGAAGGTGATTGGGTTCGTTGACATCACCGACGCGCATGACCCCAAACCGCTGGGCAATATGGACGTTGGCGGAGAGCCGACCTCGGTGACGGTTCTGGGCGGCACGGCCTTTGTGGGCGTGAATACCTCGGAAAGCTATGTCGCCCCGTCGGGTAAGCTGATCTCGGTCGATGTGGCCAGCCGGGTGCAAACCGGCGCTTGCGATCTGGGCGGCCAGCCGGACAGCGTGGCTAAGGCGCCCGATGGGTCTTTCATCGCCGTTGCCATCGAAAACGAGCGCGACGAAGACCTGAACGGTGGCCTTATTCCGCAATTTCCGGCGGGCACTTTGGCGCTGGTGGATCTGAAGGACGGTGCGCTGGATTGTGGCTCGCTGCGCTTTGCCGATCTGACCGGCCTGGCCGAGATTGCGGGCGCAGACCCCGAGCCCGAATATGTCTCGATCAACGGGCTGGGAGAGATCGTGGTGACCTTGCAGGAAAACAACCACTTGGCGATTGTGTCGAAGGACGGGCAGGTGGTGAATCACTTCTCGGCCGGCAGCGTGGATCTGGAGGGCATCGACGCCACCGACGAACGCGGCGCGCTGATTTTCACCGAAAGCCAAAAGGGCCGCCTGCGCGAACCTGACGCCGTGACCTGGATCAGCGACGACATGTTCGCCACCGCGAACGAAGGCGATTACAATGGCGGTGCGCGCGGGTGGACGATTTTCCACAAGGACGGCACCGTTGTCTATGAAAATGGCACCGATTTTGAACGAGCGATCATCCAGATCGGCCATTATCCGGACAAGCGCTCGGACAGCAAAGGCGTCGAGCCCGAGAGCGTAACTTTCGGTGTTTTCGGCGGTACGCCCTATGTGTTTGTGGGGGCCGAGCGCGCCTCGGTTGTTGGGGTTTATGACGTCACCGACCCTGCCGCGCCGGTGCTGAAACAGTTTCTGCCCTCGGGCGTGGGCCCCGAAGGCTATGCGGTCATTCCGGGTCGGAATCTGCTGATCTCTGCCAATGAAAAAGACCTGATCGAGGACGGCGGCGCCCGCGCCCATGTGATGCTGTTCGAAATGCAGGATGCACCGGCGGTTTACCCGCATCTGACCTCGGCCGGTATGGATCAGCTGACCGGGTGGGGCGCGATTTCCGGTATGGTTGCCGATCAGGACGGGATTGTCTGGGCCGTGAATGACAGTTTTTACAGCTTCCAGCCCTCGATCTTCAAAATCGACACCAAGATGAGCCCGCCCCGCATCGTTGACGTCATCCGCGTTCACCGCGAGGGGCGCCCGGCCCAGAAACTGGACATGGAGGGCATCACGCTGGACGGTCATGGCGGGTTCTATGTCGCCTCGGAAGGGCGCACGGACCGGGTTGTTCCTCATGCGATTTATCATGTGAAAGCCGACGGGTCGATCAAGGCCAAGAAGGGTGAGATCGGTCTGCCGCCCGAGCTTATGGCAGTCGAAACACGCTTTGGTTTCGAGGGGATAACCAAGATTGGCGACATTCTGTGGATGGCCGTTCAACGCGAATGGAGGGACGACCCCAGGAACCACGTCAAACTGGTGGCCTATAATCTGAAGACCAAGGAATGGGGCGCGGTCCTGTATGAAAAAGCGCAGCCCGAAACCGGCTGGGTGGGTCTGTCGGAAATCGTCGCGCATGGCGATCATGTCTATGTGATCGAGCGCGATAATCAGCATGACCATCGTGCCGTGACCAAGAAAATCTATCGTATCCCGGTTGCCGAAATGGTGCCCGCCCCGCTGGGCGAGGAACTGCCGGTCGTGTCCAAAGAGCTGGTGCGTGATCTGCTGCCGGACCTGACCGCGACGGGCGGATACGTGCTGGATAAGGTCGAAGGCCTGGCCATCATGGAGGACGGCACCGCCTGGGTGTCAACCGACAATGACGGTGTCGATGACCATTCGGGCGAGACGCTGTTCTGGTCTTTCCAGGTCAAATAGCCTCGGATGAAAACGGGCTGGATGCGCGCCCCGCGGGGCGGGCGTCTGCCTATTGCGCCGCGCTAAGCCGTGATGGTCCGCGCAGTACCTGCGCGGCCGAGAATGTCTCGGATGAGGCGCGATGCCACTTGTCATGTAAAGCATCGAATTCGGGATAATCCGCCGGATGCAGCAGGTATTCGTGCGGCAGTTCGGGAAATGCCTCGTTCCCGTCCAGAAAATCGGCGTTCTTCGTGCGGAACATGAAGTGATAGGGCAGGAAGGCGCCCGGATGCTCCAACCCTGCGGCGCCAGTGATCTCGGCCAGCGCCTTGAGCGTGTTGGTGTGCAAGCGGGTAACGCGTTCAGCCTTGGAGACCGGATCCAGCGCTTTTTGCCGTGCCTGATCTTGTGTGGCCAGGCCGACGGGGCATTTGTTCGTGTGGCAGGCCTGCGCCTGAATGCAGCCAATCGCAAACATGAACCCCCGCGCTGAATTGCACCAGTCGGCCCCCAATGCCAGCGCCCGCGCGATATCATATGCACTGACGATTTTACCCGCGGCACCGATGCGAATCCGGTCACGCAAGCCAGCGCCGCGCAGCGTGTTGTGGACAAAATTCAGCCCCTCCAGCATCGGCATACCCACGCGATTGGCAAATTCCAGAGGGGCCGAGCCGGTGCCGCCCTCTTTGCCATCCACCGTGATGAAATCCGGGGTGATTCCGGATTGAAGCATGGCCTTGACGATACACATGAATTCGCGCCGGTGGCCGATACACAGTTTGAACCCGACAGGCTTTCCCCCTGACAGATCGCGCAGCTTGGCGACGAATTCCATCAGTCCAAGAGGCGTTTCAAAAGCGCTGTGCGCAGCGGGCGAGACGCAATCCACCCCCATCGGAATGCCGCGCGCCTCGGATATTTCTGCGGTGATTTTGGCCGCCGGCAGCATCCCGCCGTGACCGGGCTTTGCGCCCTGGCTGAGCTTAATCTCGATCATTTTGACCTGAGGATCGGTGGCGCGGGCGGCGAATTTTTCCGGGTCAAAGGCACCATCCGGTGTGCGGCAGCCGAAATAGCCCGAGGCAACCTGAAAAATCAGGTCTCCGCCCCCTTGGCGATGATACTTGCTGATCCCGCCTTCGCCCGTGTCATGGGCAAAACGCCCGGCTTTGGCGCCTTTGTTCAGCGCCAGAATCGCATTGGCCGACAGCGAACCGAAGCTCATGGCCGAGATGTTATAGAGCGACGCGTCATAAGGCTGCGTGCACTGAGGCCCGCCGATTGTGACCCGAAAGTCCCAATTTTCAACGATGCGAGGGCGGATCGAATGGGTCAGCCAACTGTAGCCCGCGTCATAGACACGTTCATGCGTGCCAAAGGGTTTTTTATCCTCGACACCCTTGGCGCGCTGATAGACCAGGCTGCGCGCCTCGCGACTAAATGGAACCTCGTCGCGCTCATCCTCCAGCAAGTATTGGCGAATCTCAGGGCGGATGGATTCCAGGAAGTAGCGGAGATGGCCGATAATCGGATAATTGCGATTAACAGCATGATTTTTCTGCGAAAGATCGTGAATTCCAACGGCGATCAGCACGCAGGAAATCAGGAACAAGGGCACCATCCAGGCGATCCCAAGAAGCGCGAGGATGCCTGTCGCCATGGCGGCGGCGACTGCTACTGGCATCGCAAGATTTCGTTTGCGGAACATCCGTT
This sequence comes from Youngimonas ophiurae (nom. illeg.), assembly GCF_049803795.1. Lineage (NCBI taxonomy): Bacteria > Pseudomonadati > Pseudomonadota > Alphaproteobacteria > Rhodobacterales > Roseobacteraceae > Thalassovita > Youngimonas ophiurae (nom. illeg.). The sequence goes on along the minus strand of NZ_JBNAGJ010000002.1, from coordinate 36,616 downwards.
TCCTCCCGTTCGGTGGCCGCGATCACAGACCGTCGCGCGGGCGATAGGGCCTGCGACGTATTCCAAGGGTAAGCCCGTTTTCCGGGCTGGCAAGTCTGTTGCCGGTTCCGACCGTCGTGTTGCGATCAGTCTTGGCGCAAAAAGTTGAGAAAAGATTGCGGCGCGTAAATCTCTGCGGTCAGTAGTCTTTTTCGATGAAAATCCCGATACCCGTTTCCCCGTCCGAAGACAGGCGTCCGCGCGCGGTGACCGAGCGGTTGATGTTCAGGTTCAGATTGATCTGGGAATTGCCTTCGGAATCGGCGGTGACCTCGGAATAGATGTTTTCTCCCAGGTACTTACCGATCCGAGCCTCGGTGGCGCCTTCCTCGGAAGTTGTGATGTCCAGATCGTCCAGCGCCAGGCCTTTGCGGACCTTGCCCCCCAGCCCGGTCCCGCCGCCTGTCAGGGTGCGCACGGCGGCGGCCAGACGCACGGCTTGCAGCGCGGAAATGCTGCTGATTCCCTTGCCGAACAGGATCAGCGCCAGAACCTCGTCCTGGGGCAGGTCGGGGCTGGAGGCAAAGCTCAGCTCGGGCGCGCTGGCCTGTCCCTGGATCTGGATACTGGCCGTGGCATCGCTGGTTTCGGTGCTGGCGACAAAGCGAATGAACGGATCAAAAGCGCCCTGCAACTGGATCAGCCCTTCGTCCAGAGTCAGCCGTTTGCCCAGAATATCCAGACGTCCGCGGATCAGATCGAACCGCCCTTGCGGCACCACGTTCTGCGTTGTCCCTGAAAGCTGCAACACCCCGCCCAGTTCGGCGTCCAGCCCGCGGCCGCGTACGAAAATCCGGTCGGGCGCCAGGATGCGCAGATCCAGATCATAGGACGGCCCCGCAGCCGTATTGCCGTCCGCGCTTTGCAGCATTCCCGCGTTTTGCCGGGTGTTGCGGACCGGGGCGGGCTCGTTCACATGTTGCAGGCCGGGCAGGGTGGCATGGCTGGCCCCCGAGTTCGCCGGAATACGCAATTCACTGTCGCTTAGCGCCAGCCGGCCGGACAGGTCCGCGCCGCCCGTCAGTGGCCCGGAGAGACGGACGCGCCCATCCACGGCCGTTTCAAACAGGGTCGGGTCGGTCAGCCGAACGGATGTCAGCTCGGCCTCCAGATCGGCGGCATAGGGGGGGGACAGGGAAACCGGGCCGGTCACGCGCAGCCTGCCCCCGGTCGAGACACCGCCGCTGAGCGCCAGCTGCGCCTGATTGGCCCCCATCTGTATGCTGGCCGCGATGTCTTCGAGTGCCAGGCCCGCGCTGGGAAGGGACATGCGCGCGCCCTGAGTGCTGATCTGCCCGCTGACCGAGGCCAGTTCGGGCGGGCCGCTTATCTTCAGATCATACTGGAGAAGGCCGCTTAGGCTGCGCGGGCGCAGGATGTCATTTGCCAGCGCCAGCGGTGCCACCCCATCCAGCGCCAGATCCACAGCCGAGCCATCGCGCGCAACCTGCCCCGACGCGTTCATCCGCGTTCCTCCGGGCCCCGCGCCCGTAGCCTGAAGCGCCCAGTTTTCGTTGATCTGCCGCAGTGTGCCGGTCAGGCTGGCAGGGCCGCTCAGGGCGCTTTCCAGCACGGCCAGATCACGTAGGCGCGCGGTGATGGACAGCGCCTGATCCGCCGCGCTTTCGGCTTTTGCGGTCAGTTCGGGGCTTTGGAAATCCGCGGCGTGCAGCGTGATGCGCCGCTGCCGGTCCCGTCCGATCTGTACCCGTGCCGTGGCCTGATCGCGCAACAGGCTGTCCAGTTGCGCCAGCCCGGTTTTCAGCCCCTTGGCGTCCAGGGACATATCCACGTCAAAGGACTGCTCTGCCGGCTTTCCCGTTCCTTGCAGCGACAGCTGCGCCCGGCCCGCGATGGGCTGGCCGGAAAGGTCCGCATAGGCAGACAGCGCAGCGATCTCGGCCTGCAAAACCGCTTGGGCCTCCAGCGTATCCCATTGCGCGCCGGTTGCTGTGGCCTCAAGCTTGGCGGTCGCCTCGCCCGGAGCCTGCGCCGTGGCGGTCAGGGTCCAGTCACGGTCTTTGCGCTCCAGCTGAGCCGCAAGCGTCGCCGCGCCGCTAAGCGCGGGCCAAAGCGCGGAAACATCCGCAGATTCGGCCCGCAGGACGGCTTGCGCCGTGGTGCTGCTGATCTGCGCTGCGCCGCTGATCCGGGCGGCGGCTGTCTGGGCGCTCAGACCCTCCAGAACCGTGCCGTCATTGTCGCGTTTTGCCGTAAATTCCAGCGTGCCCGGACCGTTCAGCGCGGCATCCAGAACGCGCGGTCCCAGGCTCAGATTCTGAGTATTGCCCTGCACATGCAGGTTGAAACCACCACTGACCGGCAGAATTTCCCCGCTCAGCCGCATGTCCGCACGCCCCGACACAGGCTGCCCGGCCAGACCCGCAAAATGCGTCAGATCAGGCACGGATAACGCGGCCTGCGTGTCGATCCGCAATTCGGCGGCACCGTCCAGATGCGCAATGTCGGCCTGTCCGGACAGCTCGAAAGGCGATCCCGACACCGAGAGATCGCGCAGTTTCAGCCCCGGATCCGGCGCCCAGTCAAATCGGAAATCGGCGCTGAGCGCATCCCCCAGAGCGCGGGCCAGATCGGCGTCTTGCGGCAGCACGCCTTGTGCGGTCAGGGCGACTTGCCCGCCGATTGCCGCAGGCCGCGCCGTGCCGCGCGCCAGCAGACTGGCCGCGGCGATGCTTAGGTCCGGGCGGTGCAGGCGATCAAGCTGGCCGTCCAGGCTCCAGCCGTCGCCAGAGGCGCTGTCGAATTGCAGATGCAGCTGTGCGCCGGACAGGGTGGTCCGGGCTCCGGGCAGAGGCAGAGCGACCGGCGTACCATCCGTGGGCACGATCCGGGCGGTCAGATTGGCCTGCGTCACCTGACCCGTTTCCGACACCCCCAGACTGCCTCGCGCCGTCAGCGATTGGGCCAGAATATGAAAGGCTTCGATCCGCAGCTGGCCGTTTGCCGTGCGCGCGCCAGAGGCCTGCACCCGAAGATCCGGGCCGAAAAACGCGCGATATTCGGGCGCGAACAGGGGGCTGACATCCCCCTGCATCTGCGCCCGGAACTGCGTGTCCTCGGCCGGCTGGCCAAGTGTAAACTGCCCGGTCAGGCGCGGCTGCGCATCGGTTCTCAGCGCCAGATCCCCGGCGAAATCGCTTAGGCTGCCCGTGCCTTTCAGCTGCAAATCCACCGAGGGCGTCCCCGGCAGGCCCAGGCTGGTGGCCAGCAGACCGTTCCGGGGCTCGGACAGGGACAAATCCACCGTCAGATCCTGCGTTTGTGCCCCGTAAGAGGCGATCAGGGTCAGGCTGCCCGATTGCGGCGCCAATCGGGTGATGGACAGATCAACCTGCCCCGCGCCCTCGATTAGCGAGCCCGATCCGGCAAGGGACAGGATGGCCTCTTGGCCGATCAGATCCTTGCCCAGCTCGGCGCGGTCGATCGCCAGTTTGGCAATCTCGATCGACACGGGCAGATCCGGCAGCGCGATCGGCGTTGCCTCGGCATCGGGCAGGGCGTCCTGCGTTTGCGGCGCGCGCGGCACCAGAACCCGTTTGGCCGACAGTTCGGTGACTTGCAGCGCCCCCGACAGCAGCGCCGCGCGGTTCCAGTTCAGTGTCACATCCTGCAAGGTCAGCCAGATACCGCCCGCATCCGCGACGGTCAGCTGCTGGATTGTCGCGGTTGAGCTTAGCGCGCCTTCGAAGCCCTGAACATCCACAACCCGGCCCTCGCCCGATAGGGAATCCTCGATCAGCCCTTCGAAAAAGCCGCGTTCCTGGGCCTGAATGTCTTGGGCCAGAACCGGCAGGGGGGCGGCCAGCGCCGCGATCAAAAACCATCTGCGCATCAGAATGCCTGCCCAATCCCGATATAAACCTGTACGCCTTCGCCGGTGCTGCCGGTCAGCGGCCCGGCAATGTCCAGCCGGATCGGCCCTACCGAGGTGTCATAGCGCAGGCCCAGCCCCGCGCCAGAGTGCCAGCGGCCCGATCCGTCATACACGCTTTCGGATCCGATATAGCCCGCATCGGCAAAGCCAACCAGGCTGATACTGTCCGTCACCTTGGCGCGCAATTCGGCCGACAACCCCAGGAAACTGCGCCCCCCCGAGGCCGCCCCGCCCCCCTGATCCACGTTCAGCGACTGATAGGGCTGGCCGCGCACAGTGCCGCCTCCGCCCGAGTAGAACAGGAAATCGGGGGCGGTTTCGGACAGGCCTGGCCCCATGACCGAGCCCATCTGGAACCGTGCCGCCGCCACATAACGCGCGTCCTTGTCCAGCGCACGATAGAGCCGGCTGTCCAGTTGCAGCTGCGCGCCCGAGGCTTCGCCGCTCAGGCCCACGAAGGGCGAAACGCGCGCGTTGACATAGTGCCCCCCGGTCGGGTTCAGAATGTCATCGCGGTGATCCCAGCGCAGTGCGAAGGGCGTTGAAAACAGCGTGAACGTCCGATCCCCAAAGGCATCGCGCGTATCGAAATGGCTGAGCGCCAGCTCCAGGTCGCCCTCCAGATGATCCGAGAAAATCCGCGTCGCGCCGATCCCCAAGGTGACATTATCCGAGCGATAATCGGTCTCTTCCAGGCTTTCCAGATCCAGCCGGGCGAAAAACTTGGTGTCCGCGCCAAACACGGCGGGGCGCTCGAACCGCGCGCCCAGGCTATAGTCCAGCCCGCCCGTGTCGCCGCCGATCCCGGCCACCTCGCCGCCAATGCGCAGCCGTTCGGCCCCGCCCAGCAGATTGCGGTGCATCCAGAATCCCGACAGCATAAGCCCTTCGAAGTTCGACAGCTCGGCCCCGGCTCCGAAACGGCGGGGTTTTTCATCGGTAACCGAGGCCGCGATGTCCATGCTGCCATCGGCGTTCAGCCTGTCGGCCTCGGTCAGGGTGACAGCGCGAAACGCGCCGGTGCGGCGCAGGCGGGTTGCGGCTTTTTCAAGCTCCAGAGGTGAGAAAACCTGCCCCTCGGGCAGACCGGCGATGCGGCGGATACGGGTGGGGCGGACCTTGCTTTTCGCTTGGTTTTCTCCTGAATTCTCTCCGGTCACGACCAGCGCGCCGAACCGTACCAGCGGCCCCGGCGCGATCGTAACATCTGCGTTCAGAACCGCCGAAGCATGATTGGCGCTGAAAGACTGAGAGACGGGCTCGGCCTTGGCGTGCCCAGCCAGGCGCCAGCCGTCAACGGCCGCCCCAACCGCATTGATCACGGCAGTAGAGCGCGCCGGAGCGCCGGGGGTGAACTCTTCGGGCAATTGCAGCCCCTGGGGCAGAGGCGCGACGCGGGCGGTGCCGAACCTGAACCGCGGGCCGGGCGTGACCTGAACATTGATTTTGGAAATCTGCGCGGGCGGGTTCAAAGGCGGGATCGCTGCGGCCTCTTGCCCATCCAGACGAATGCGGATCACCCCCGAATAATACCCGTTGGCATAGAGCGTCTCCAGCAGGCGCTGATATTCGGCCAGAGCGGTGGAAAACACATCCTGCGGATCGCTGACCCCTTCGGATTTGGCCAGTTGCAAAAGCGAGGCCTGCCGCAGCCGTTTGCGCAGCGCGTCGTGATCGGTGGGGATGTCAAAGGTCAGCTCGTCAAAGGCCAGCGCCGGGGCGGGCAGACCCCCCAGGCAGGTGGTCAGGCACAAAGCCAGCGCGGGCAGGGCTCGCAAGAGCGATTTCGATCTGGTCACGGGGGCGTCTCGGGCGGGTTGGCGGCGTTTGGGCAGGTAAAAGGGCGGGGCAAAAGGGCGGTCAAGGATATACGCACAGAATAGGCCGATCCGTCGCCAAGTTCACGCCCAATCCAGCGCGCGCGGGCAGAAATCAGCGGGAAAATGCCGCCGCGCCGCCCGGATCACTGATACGCGGTGCGTTCGGCAACGCTTTGGCCGTCCATCAACCCCGAGGGCGGGTACAGAACGATCTGCTCGTCGGGGCTGACCCCGGTGGCGATGGCCGCCGTCAGCCCGTTATTCGCGGCCAGCTGAACCGCGCGCTGCACGGCCACGCCGTTTTCGACCACGAACAGCGCCCATTGGTCCGGTCCCGCCCGGAACAGCGCGCCCGCCGGTACGATCAGCGCATCCTTGGCCGACCATGTGACAATCCGGGTTTCCACGCGGAAGCCATGGCCCAGGGTGGGGCGGTCCTCATAGGGGCTGAGAAACCGGATGGTGACATTGACCCGCTGTTCTTCGACCCCAAGAGCCGAGACTTTGGTAAAGCCCCAGGGCTCGATCCGAGAGACCTCGCCCTTCAGGGGCACGGGCCCGCCCCAATTGTCGATCACCACCGGATCGCCCGTGCGGATTTTGACAGCATCGGTGGACAGAAGCTCGGCCAGGACTTCCAGATCGGTTTCGATGTCCCCGATCTCCAGAATGGGCGTGCCGGCAGCCAGGGTGATTTCCGACTGCTGCATGATTTGCAGAACCGCGCCGGGGACGGGGGCCTTGAGCGGCAGCACCTCATCCTGTTCGGCCTCGATGGCCTCGGCCAGCCCGGTGTCGTCAAAGGAAATCAGCGCGGCGCGGGCGTTGTTCAGCTCGGCCACCCGCATCGAGATCGCAGCGCGCGCGGTATCCAGTGCGGCATTGGCCGCGCGGGCGGTGCGCTGATCGCTGTCCAGCGCGGCCTGGCTGACGATGCCGCTGTCGAACAGGCGTTTGGTGCGCTCCAGATTGGCCTCGGCCAGGTCACGGTCCGCGCGGGCCTTATTCAGATCGGCTTCGGCCACGCGCAGGGCGGCCTCGGCGGCGGTGACATTGGCGCGGGCCTGCTCGCGTGAACGTGCATCCAGCGCCGAGGGCGAGGTGGGCAGCATCCGCGCCACCACGTCGCCCTGTTCCACGCGATCCCCCGGTTCAATCGTCAGCCGCATCATCCGCCCCGCGATGGGGGTGGAAACCACATAGGGTTCATGCACCTGGGTGCGCCCCTCTTCGTCGATGGTGACCTGCATGGGGCCCTGGGTCACGCGGCCCATATCCACCAATGTCGGGCGCGGCCAGAACGCATAGCTTAACGCCCCCGCCACCAGCGCAACCGCCGCCAAGGTCACCACCAAACGCGAGTTTTTCCGTGCTGCCATCCGATCAATCCCTCGACTTGAGCGACGCGACAAGATCCACCTTGTCCAGCTCTCGTTTCACCAGCCATCCCGACAGGCCCGCTGCCAGCAGGACAGCGACAATTGCCAGCCCATAGCTTTGCGGGCTGAAGGTGACTGGTATCTGATATATATCGGTCGAAAACCCTTTGACCGTGAGATAGGTCAAACCATAGCCCAATGCGATCCCCAGGGGCAGGGCGGCCAGCGTGACCACCGCCAGCTCGCCCAGCAGCACGAACGAGGCTTCGGATTTCGAAAACCCCATCACCCGCAGGCTGGCCAGATCCCGTTCCCGTTCGGCAAAGGCGATCCGGGCCGAGTTATAGACAATCCCGAAGGTGATGATCGCCGCCACCGCCAGCATGATATAGCGCACCGATCCGGGGCCGGTGTTCATGATCTCGACCAGGGCCTCGCGGATGTCCGATTTCAGGGAAATCCCGGCGATTTGCGGCATCTCTTTGAGGTCGTCAATCAAGCCGGGCAAAAGCGATTCATCAATCGTCAGCGTGGCCCCCGTCACCTGGGCGGGTTCGTTCAGAACGCGCGACAGGGCGGACAGCTCCATGAAGGCGGGCGCGCCCATCAGGGTTTCCGCCACGCCGATCACCGGCAGATAAAGCGTCGGACGGCGGCCTTCGCGGATCTCGGCGATCACCGTGTCACCGGGGGACAGGTGCAGGATTTCCGCCAGAGGTTTGGACAGGATCACCCCTTCGCGCCGCATCGAAATGGGCTGCTCATCAGCGTCGATCACCCTGTTCAGAATGGGAAATTCCGGCCGCCCCTCGATCGCGCCGCGATAGCTGTGGGTGCCGTTGCGGAACATCACCGACACCGCGCGCGCGGGCTCCACATGTTCCACACCGGGCAGGCGGCCCAGTTCCAGCAGCGCTTTGTCCGTCTGTTTCGAGGTAAAGCTCAGCGACATCTCACCCCGGTTCATGACGTTGAAGCTCAGGTCCAGCGTGGTGTTGAACCCGGCCATCAGCGTCAATGAGGCCACGGACAGCGCCAGCCCCGTGCCGATCCCCACCACAGCGCCGATCATGCGTCCCGGATAGCGGGTCAGCCGGCGCAGCACCATGCGGCTGGGCTGGTCCAGCCAGCGCCGCAACCGCGCGGCCAGGTCAAAACTGCGCGAATAATCGGGCGGGGCCGGCGGGCGCATGGCCACGGCGGGCGTCAGGCGGAACACGCCGCGCAGGACAATGAGGCTCCCGGCTGAGGCGGTCAGGATCGACACCGCAAACCCGGTGACAAAGCTGCGTGGGTCCACAGTGAACACCAGAAACGGAAATTTATAGTAAATCTGATACATCCGCGACAGCGCATTGCCCGCCCAGATCCCCGCGACGGACCCCACGATGGCCCCCAGAATGGCGATCACCATGACCAGTTTCAGATAGTGCAGGCTGACCTCCCACGAGGAATAGCCAAATGCCTTCAGCAGCCCGATCTGTTCGCGCTCCGCCTGCACCATCCTGTTGATAACAATGTACAAAAGAAACGCCGCCACCCCCAGGAAAATCGGAGGAATCACGGTGGACGTGCTGTTCAGCCCCTTGATTTCCTCTTGGATGAAACGGTTCGATGTCAGATCGACCAGCCCATAGGCTCCGCTGGCGCCATAAGAGGCCAGCAGCTCATCCGCGGCCAGAATGATGCCTTCGGCGTTGGTGTCGCGGGTCAGGGAGATCAGCGCCTGATTGAACGCGCCCTGCATGTCATAGGCCGCAGACAGCGCTGCCTGACGCATCCAGAACACCGCGAAACGGGCATCATCGGGGACCATTTCCCCCGGCGCGGTCGAATACAGAAATTCAGGCGATTGCGCGAAACCTGTGATGCGAAACACGCGTTTGGTGCCGTTCATCGTGGCGGTCAGATGGTCATTCAAGTGCAGATCGCGGGCCTTGGCGAACCCGTCCAGCAGCAAAATCTCATCCGAGCGCCCCAGATCGGGCAGGCGTCCGTCCACCAGGTAGATGTCATTCAGCCGGGGTCGCCCGGTATCGGGCAAAGACAGCGCCTGGGCGCGCACGGGCAGGGCGTCCGCGCCGATGTCGATCAGAGCCCAGCCGCTGACCCGCCCTTCGAGTGCGGCCACACCGGGCAGGGCGGCCAGACGTTCCAGCATCCGTTCGGGCGCGCGGGTGACGGGCACAAAGATGTCGGCCAGGCGGTAGCGGTCATAATAGGCCAGGCGGGTCTCATCCAGCGTATTCACCAGACCTTTCATCATGACCATCATCAGCACGCCCAGGGCGATCACCAACCCGATGGCCGCCGCCTGTCCCTTGATCCGGGACAGATCGCGCCAGAGCTTGATGTTCAGCGGGCTTAGCATGTTACCACTCGATTTCTTCGGCGGTCAGTTTGGTGTCATTGCGGATCACCTGACGGATGCCGCCATCGGCGAAATGGATCACCCGGTCGGCCAGCTGCGCGGTATTGGCGGCATGGGTGACGATAATCACCGTGGTGCCCAGGCGCTGGTTCACATCCGTCAGCACCTTTAGCACGGCGCGTCCGGTGGCGCTGTCCAGCGCGCCGGTTGGCTCGTCGCAGAACAGCACGGTGGGGCGCTTGGCCACGGCGCGGGCGATGGCGACGCGCTGCTGCTCTCCGCCCGACATTTCCGAGGGGAAGTGATGCGCCCGTTTGTCCAGCCCCACCAGGGCTAGGGCCTCGTCCGCGTCCAGCGGGTTCCGGGCGATTTCCGTCACCAGCTCGACGTTTTCACGGGCATTCAGGCTGGGCATCAGATTGTAGAACTGAAACACAAACCCCACATGATCGCGCCGGTAGCGGGTCAGGTCCGCATCGGACAGAGAGGTGAGCTCCAGATCCTTGAAATAGGCCGCCCCCTGCGTAGGCCGATCCAGCCCGCCCAGAATGTTCAGCAAGGTGGATTTGCCGCTGCCCGAGGGGCCCAGCAACACGACGAATTCGCCCTCGGGGATGGTCAGGTCCACGCCGCGCAGCGCGTGCACGGCGGCGGGGCCTTCGCCGTAGGTCTTGGTCAGACCCTGGGTCACAAAGGCGGCAGTCGAGGATTGGGGACGGGAATCGGCCACGGGATCACTCGCGTTGGGATAGCTCTAGCGTAGCGTGTATCCGGGCGGGGGCCAGTGAAAAATCGTCTCACCCTACGGTAGGATTTGTAGCCAGACCCAGACTGTCAGAATGCACAGCGCGGTCCCGATCAGAACCGAGGACGCCGCCACGCGCCGCCCCACCCCATACATGTTCGCAAAGACATAAGCATTGATCCCCGGCGCCATCGCGGCTGTCATCACCGCCGAGCGCTGCGAGGCAACGGGCAGATCGAAACTACGGGTCAGCCCCCAGGCAATCAGCGGATGCAGCACCAGGCTGAGGGTCAGGACATAGGCGATGACCTTGGTGTCCCCCTCGGGGCGGTACCGCACCAGAACGCCGCCCAGCCCGAACAGCGCGGCGGGCAGGGCGGCGCGCACCATCAGGTCAATCGCCCCGGTCAGCGGCGTGGGCAGTGTTACCTGAGTCAGGTTCACGATGAACCCCAGGATCAGCCCCACCACCAGCGCATTGCGGAACATCGCCTTGGCCACCTGTCCGGCCAGGGCGATGGGGGATTTGCCACGGGCGCGGACGATCTCCATCACGGTGATGCCCAGCATGTAGCAGAACGGCGAATGCACCGAGATGATCGCGTAATTGCCAGCCAGGGCATCCGCCCCATAGGCGCGTTCCGTGATTGGCAGCCCCAGCAGCAGCGAGTTCGAAAACAACCCGATAAAGCCGATGGCCACGCTGTCCTCCCATGGGCGGTTGAACAGATAGCGCGCGCCCAGCAGGCCCAGAACGAACCCCGTTGTCGCCCCGGTGTAAAAGGACACCAGCAACCGCAGGTCAAAGCTCTGGCTCAGATCCAGCCGCGAGATCGCGGAAAACAGCAGGCAGGGAATGGCGAAATTCTGCGTGAACTTCATCAGCCCGTCCACATAGGCATCCGCAAAATAGCCCCTCCAGGTGGCCACATATCCAAAGCCGATCACGATAAAGACGGGCAGGACGACGTTCAGAAGGTCTTGCATGTTGGGCCTTTGGGCTGGGGCGTTGCCCAAGTCCTACGCCTTTGTGCCGGGGCGGGTAAAGTGTTCTGTCCTATTCGGGCCTGAATTATTTGGATGCGCCCTGCCCAAAGCCGGTATATCAGGAAACGCAGACATGATCGGGGGCGGCAGATGCAGCATTGCTATCAGGTTCAGGTGAGTTTCGGTGACTGCGATCCGGCGGGGATTGTCTATTACCCCAACACGTTCCGCTGGATGGATGCCTGTTTTCACGACGCCCTGCGCCCCTTCGGAGGACATGCCGCGATTTGTCAGGAGTTGCAGGCCACGGGGATCGGGCTTGTCGATAGCGGCGCGCAATTCCGCACGCCCCTGCGGGACGGAGACAGGCTGAACATCCGCCTGACCGTGCTGGACTGGGCGCGCAAAACCCTGACCCTGGGCTATGAGGGCCACGTCGCAGAGCGCCTGGCCTTTACCGGCAAAGAGGTGCGCTGCCTGTTCCAGCCTACGGCCAAAGGCCTGAGCGCAGGCAACATGTCCCTGCTGCGCGACCGCCTAAGTTAAGGAAACCACAGTATAAAAGCGCGGCCTGATTTGTAGGCAAAATGGCGGGGGGGGGAGAGATGAAACTGGGCACCAAAGTAACTTGGAATTCCGAGGTCCTTTCCCTTGGCAAACAGTTAGGTCCCCTAAGATTTCAACGGCACGACTTCTGGCGGAAGCCCTTGTGCGGTCGCATGTCAACACTTTCGGGAAGAAACGAACCCGAGAAGCGCAGAAGTCGATTGTTGATGAAGTTCAACGTTGGGAGGGAACGGCCCGCAGGACAGCATATAACGCTATTCACAAGGCAATGCTATCAATGAGCATCCCCTGATAAATCACGGCCCGTGGCTCTCGGATCTCGAATTTGATACGCGCTGGAGTAAAGGGGGGATTGTCTGGCGCCGTTCGGACTGGCAAGCAGGACAAGGCTCAGCCTCATCTTCCGACGCATAGGCCCGCTATGACAATCGTATGACTTTGGTTGGCTCACCACAGACATCGGAACCTCCAGCAAACGAGTATGGTTCTCGACGGTACTTGTAAGCGGTCCCCAAAAGAGCTTGTCGAACGTTTTCTATCGGCTGTGGAGCGAGCTCAAGTTCTGAATGTGATAGCGGCATGAGAGATCGCGCGTGCCTGGCTAATTGGCGAAAATATGGGCATGCTGATATGGATTTCCGCTACGCGAGTAATTTCTCCAATCTGAGTTTGCGTTTACCCCAATCGGGCATCACCCTATCCAGCAAATCAAAAAATCTGGTCCATGATGGGGCTCCGCGATGTGACACAATTCGTGCGTAATTACGTAGTCGATGGAATCAACGGGTGCTTGGACCAATCGACGATTGAGAAGCAAACGTCCGGAGGGGGACATCGACCCTCATCTTTGCCGTGTTTGCCGTACTAATGAGACCTTGGGGCCGAAACGCTTCGGGATCCGGAAAAAGTTCGAGACAGCACTCGATCCGCTCTGGGAATTTGATGTGCGCCCGTTCTTTATACCATTCTTCGACCAATTCTCGTGTCACTTCCGACTTGTTCGGGCGATGTGTTTGAACCACGATATAGCCACGGGTCAGTTTCACGCTCTCTTGTAGGTGTGGGACGACCCTAAGCCGATATTGGCGACCCAGATACAGATGCGTTTCAACACCGACGAAGCGCTGCTCCGGCGTCCGTGGCATCTGGATGAGGACTTGTTTTTTGGCCCCGATGACCCGCTATTTCCTGCAACGTCGTTGCGTGCATCGGCAACGCGTGGATTTCAAGCCGAGGGTTTCGAGCGCCGTCCCTGGAAGACCACCGAGCCTGTGCGCAAGGTCGTAAATGAAGCTTTCGCCCGCGCAGAGCTGCCCGCCTATGGGCCGCACGCATTCCGGCATATGCTTGCGCGCCACGTGGCCAAAACCTGCAATTCCGTTGCCGAACTTGTAGCGGCGTCACAAAACCTTGGTCATACCGACGTTCTGACGACCTTGCGTAGCTATGGCCAAATCAGTCGCGAACGCCAGCGTTCATTGATCACAGGAGAGCAGTTGCCTGACGATATTCTGGACCGATAACGAGAAACGAATGTGGGAACAGGTGTGGGAACGACCTTGGTGAATTTAGCTATTTCTGTTATAAAACAGTAACTTAAGGGATCTATGTGGCGGAAGCGGTGGGATTCGAACCCACGAACGAGTTTCCCCGTTGCTGGTTTTCAAGACCAGTGCCTTCAACCACTCGGCCACGCTTCCGTCCGGGCGCTGTCGGGCGCCGCGTTTCAGCAGACCTAATGGGAAGCGCAGGCAAGCTCAAGTCTCGAATCCATGAAGGCGCGCAAACTGGCATGTGGGAAAATCCGCCGACAGGGCGACGCGGACTTTTCTTGGCGTTGTCATACGGCTACACTATGCGCAAGAGCGGGCGCATGGGGCCGGAGACAGGCAAAACAGGGCCTGAACAGGATCGGCCGGCGCGCTGCGCATAGGTAAAAACGGCGGGCGAACCGCTTTTGGGTGAGCAGGGAACATGACGATGGCTGAGTATGGACAGGGACGGCGCGCCGCGCGCCTTTGGCTGGCGGTTGCGGCGATGGCGGGCCTGGCGGCCTGTCAGGATGGGGGCTTTGCCCTGCTGAATAAGAAACCCGCAGCGCAAGACGCGTCTCCTCGCGCGGTCAAGCTGGTCGAGCGCGATGTCGAGGCCCCCGATGTGTTTCAGGTAACCGAGGCGGGCCTTTGGGATGGCCGCCCCTCGCTGGGCGGGGTCTGGGTTGCGCATCCCGATGTGGTCGAGCCTGAACGCGTGATCATCCGCAACACCGCCAACGATAAATTCGTGATCGGCGCCCTGTTCCGGCGTGAACGAGAAAACCCCGGTCCGCGATTGCAGGTGTCCTCGGATGCGGCGACTGCGCTGGGGGTTCTGGCCGGTCAGCCCGTTCGTCTGAACGTCACTGCCCTGCGCCGCGAACAGGTGGCCGAAGAGCCCCAGGTGCCCCCCGCCCAGGACACGGTGCCGGGCGCTGCGGACATCGAGGAAAAGCCGCTGGATCCGATCCAGTCGGCCGAAAAAGCGATTGAGAAAGCCGAGGCCAAGAAAACGGCCCCCGCGGTGGCCGCTGCTCCTAAGCCGGCTGCGAAACCCGCCTCGAAACCTGCGAAATCCGGGCTTGAGAAGCCCTATGTGCAGATCGGGATTTTCAGCGTCGAGGCCAACGCCAAATCGGCGGCGAAATCCATGCGCTCGGCGGGGATGAAATCTGAGGTGAAGAAGCAAAGCTCGAAGGGAAAAACCTTCTGGCGGGTGATCGTGGGGCCGGCCAAATCGGCCTCGGATCGCACGGAAATGCTGAGGAAAATCAAGGCCAAAGGCTTTGCCGATGCCTATGCGGTACGCGGCTAAACAAGGAGGAAAGCGCATGAAACTCCGACTTCTGGGGCTGCTTGGGGCGCTGGCCGTGGGGGGCGCTTTGGCCCTGCCGGCGCAGGCCTTCGATACCCGTGCCAAATCGGCGTTTGTGATTGATCAGACGACCGGCACGGTGCTGCTTAGCAAGAATGCGGATGTGGCGCTGCCGCCGGCCTCGATGTCCAAGCTGATGACGCTTTATATGGCGTTCGAGGCCGTCCGCGATGGGCGCCTGACGCTGGATGAACGCCTGCCGGTGTCGCAGCACGCGATGAACTATGGTGGCTCGACCATGTTTCTGGACACCACCGATCGCGTCCGGGTCGAAGACCTGCTGCGCGGGATCATCGTGTTGTCGGGCAATGATGCCTGCGCGGTGATCGCCGAAGCACTGAGCCCCGACGGAACCGAGGCCGGGTTCGCCCGCCAGATGACCCTGCGCGCGCAGCAGCTGGGGATGATGAACTCGACCTTTTCCAATTCCAATGGCTGGCCGCAGGCGGGGCACCGGATGTCGATGCGGGATCTGGCTATTCTGGCCGATCACCTGATCGCGGATTTCCCCGAGTTTTACCCGCTGTTTTCCGAGCGCGAGTTTGCCTTCGACGGGCGCGCGCCGCAGAATAAAACGAACCGGAACCCCCTGCTGGGGCTTGGGATCGGCGCGGATGGGCTGAAAACCGGCCACACGAATGAGGCCGGCTATGGCCTGGTCGGATCGGCCAAACAGGGCGACCGGAGGGTGATTTTTGTGCTGTCGGGGCTGGGCAGCTCGGCCGCGCGGGCCGAAGAATCCGAGGCCATCGTGAACTGGTCCTTTCGCCAGTTCGTTCAGAAATCCGTTGCCCAAAGCGGATCGGTGATCGCGCAGGCCGATGTCTGGATGGGGGACGAACCGCGCGTCGGGCTGGTTCCCGCGCAGGATGTGACGGCCCTGCTGCCGGTTCTGGACGCTAAGCAGGTTCAGGCCGAGGTGGTCTATCAGGGGCCGATCTCGGCGCCTGTCAGCAAAGGGCAGGAACTGGCGACCCTGATCATTCAGCCTCAGGGAATGCAGCAGCTGGAGATTCCTCTGGTGGCCGAACGGGACGTGCCCAAGGGTGGTTTTATCCCGCGTATCGCCACTGTGGCTCAAATTTTGCTGAAACGGCTGGATCAGGGCCCCGAGGGGGCCTCTTGAGCGGAATGTTCATCAGTTTCGAAGGCATTGACGGCTCGGGTAAATCCACCCAGGCGCGGATGCTGGCCGACAGGTTGCAGGCGCTGGGCCATGACGTGATCCACACCCGCGAGCCCGGCGGCAGCCCCGGTGCCGAAGAAATCCGCGCGCTGGTTTTGCAGGGCGATCCGGACCGCTGGTCGGCCGAGACGGAAATCCTGTTGTTCACCGCTGCGCGCCGCGACCATCTAGAACGCACGATCCGCCCGGCCTTGCAGGCGGGCAAGATCGTGATCTGCGATCGTTTCGCCGACAGCACGCGCATGTATCAGGGGCTAAGCCGCGGGGATCTGCGGGCGCTGGTGGATCAGTTGCATGACCTGATGATCGGGCAGGAACCGGACCTGACCATCCTGATCGACATGGACCCGGCCGAGGGGCTGACGCGTGCGCTGTCTCGTCAGGGGATCGAGGAACGCTTTGAATCCTTCGGGCAGGAGTTGCAGGTCAAGATGCGCGCCGGATTTCTGGCTTTGGCGCAGGATTACCCGGATCGGTTTCGCGTCATTGACGGCGCGCGCGACATCGAAACCGTGGCTGCCGACGTTCTGTCTGTGGTACAGTCCCGGCTGACATGACTGCGCGCCAAAGAGAGCACCCATGAGCGACAAGGACTTGCCAGAGCCCGACCGGATCGAGGGCGCCCCGCATCCGCGTGAAACCGTGCAACTGTTCGGGCAGGATCAGGCACGAGACAGTTTCTTGCAGGCGTTCAACTCGGGGCGGCTGCATCATGGATGGCTGATCACCGGGCCGCGCGGCGTGGGTAAGGCGACGCTGGCCTGGCAGATCGCGCGGTTTTTGCTGGCCACTCCGGTGGCGCAGGGCGATGACATGTTCGGCGACCCGCCTGCGCCCACCTCTTTGCAGATTTCCCCGGATCATCCCGTCGCGCACCGGATGCTGGCCCTGTCCGAGCCGGGGCTTTTCCTGCTGCGCCGTGGCCCCAATGACAAAGGTGATAAACTGGCCGCCGAAATCCGCGTGGATGAGGTGCGCAAGCTGGGCAATTTCTTTCATCTGTCGGCCAGCGACGGCGGGCGGCGCGTGGTGATCGTGGATGCCGCGGACGAGATGAACGTGCAGGCCGCCAATGCCCTGCTGAAAATGCTCGAAGAGCCCCCCGCCAACACCACTTTGCTGCTGGTCTGTCACCAGCCGACGCGATTGTTGCCGACGATCCGTTCCCGCTGCCGCGAATTGCGGCTCAGGCCTCTGGCACCGCAGGATATGGCGCAGGCGTTGCAGCAGGCCGGGGCGCAGATGCCCTCGGATGCGGCGGGACTGGCTGAACTGGCCTCGGGCTCGGTGGGCGAGGCGATCCGGCAGATCAATCTGGGCGGTGTGCAGATCTATCTGGATCTGGTCAGCCTTTATGATACGCTGCCCCGGATGGATCGCGCGCGGGCGCTGAAACTGGCCGAAGGCGCGGCGGCGCGCGGGGCCGAAACCCGGCTGGATCTGCTGATCGCGCTGAATGATCTGTTGCTGACCCGTCTGGCGCGCGCCGGGGCCACCGGCCAGCCCCCACGCGCCGAGATCGCCCCCGGTGAGGCTGCTCTGCTGGCGCGTCTGGCCCCCGATCCGATCAAGGCACGGGCCTGGGCGGACATCTCTCAGCAGATCAGCGCGCGGATGCAGCATGGCCGGGCGGTCAACCTTGACCCCGCCTCGTTGATCCTAGATACGGTTTTCAAGATCCAGCAAACCGCCGCGGGCTGATCCCGCACCAGGGGCCTCATGACCGACACCATTCAGATTACCGACAGCCATTGCCACTTGGACTTTCCGGATTTCGATGCGGAACGGGACGAGGTCGTGGCGCGCGCGCTAGAGGCCGGGGTGACGCGTATGGTGACGATCTGCACCCGCCTGAAAAATGAGCCGCAAGTGCGCGCGATTGCCGAACGCTATGCGCCGGTATTCTACGCCGCCGGCACCCATCCAATGAGCGCCGCAGACGAGCCCATGGCCACGGTCGAGGGCCTGGTGGCGCTGGCCAAACATCCCAAATTTGTGGGGATCGGCGAAACCGGGCTGGATTACCATTACACGGCCGACAGCGCCGAGGTGCAGAAACAATCCCTGCCCATCCATATCGAGGCCGCGCGCCAGACCGGCCTGCCGCTGATCATCCATTCGCGCGACGCCGATCGGGACATGGCGGATATTCTGTCGGCTGAACATGCCAATGGCGCGTTCTCTTGCGTGATGCATTGCTATACCTCGGGGCCGGAGCTGGCCAAATGCGCGCTGGATCTGGGGTTTTACCTGTCCATGTCGGGCATCGCGACCTTCCCCAAAAGCCAAGAGGTGCGCGACATCTTTGCCGCCGCTCCGGTGGACCGTGTTCTGGTGGAAACCGATAGCCCCTATCTGGCGCCCAAACCCTTTCGCGGCAAACGTAATGAGCCGGGTTATACCGTGCACACCGCGCAGGTGGGGGCCGATGTCTTTGGGATGTCCTATGCCGATTTCGCAGCGCAGACGCAGGCCAATTTCGACCGCCTGTTCTGGAAGGCCGCCGCATACGAGGCCGCTGCATAATGGCCGAACTGACCTTCACCATATTGGGCTGCGGGTCTTCGGGCGGGGTGCCGCGATTGGGCGGCATCTGGGGCGATTGCGACCCCGAGAACCCGCGTAATATCCGCAAGCGCTGCTCGATGCTGGTGCAGCGGAGCACGGATGCGGGCACCACCTCGGTTCTGATCGACACCGGCCCGGACATGCGGCAGCAATTGCTGGATGCAGGCGTCGGGCGGCTGGATGGGGTGATCTGGACCCATGCCCATGCCGATCACGTACACGGGCTGGATGATCTGCGGATGATCGTGTTCAACATGCGCAAACGCCTGCCCGTCTGGGCCGACGGAGACACGCAGAACAGCCTGTTTTCGCGCTTTGGCTATGCGTTTATTCAGCCCGATGACAGCCCCTATCCGCCGATTTTGGACATGCACACGATCAAGGGGGACGTCACCATTTCCGGCCCCGGAGGCGACATCACGCTGACCCCGTTTCAGGTCAATCATGGCGCGATTGATGCGCTGGGGTTCCGGGTGGGCGATCTGGCCTATCTGCCCGATGTGGCACAGATCCCCGAGGATGTCTGGCCGGTTCTGCAAGGTCTGGATTGCTGGGTTCTGGATACGCTGCGCCGTACCCCGCACCCTACTCATTCACATCTGGATCAATCGCTGGAGTGGATCGCCCGCGCGGCTCCGCGCCGGGCTGTGCTGACCAATATGCACATTGATCTGGACTATCAGGCGCTGGCGGATGAAACCCCCGATCACATCACCCCAGCCTATGACGGGATGGTGATTTCCTATCAGGTCTAGGCGCGTTTCAGGCTGTCTGCGATCAGCGCGGGCACCTGCGGCCAGTCGATCATTGCGGGCAACACCGGGCCGGTGAAGGCGGCGGTGTCCAGCGCTTCGGGCATGTCCTCCAGCATGTGGCCGGCGTTCAGTGCGAAATAGCACAGGCAAATCGCCTGCCCCAGATCGCGGGCCTGATCCTGCACGAAGGGCGGTTCCTCGATGAAGCCGGCACGCGTGGTCCGAAAGGGCAGGCGGCGGGACAGCTGCGCCTGCATCGCGTGGGTGGAATCGGCGCTGGTGCGCGAGACGGCACTGCCATGCGCGGCCATCAACAGCGCCGTGTCCTCGGCCTGCCAGCCTTGGGCCTGTAACACGCCGCGCAGCGTGGCCTCGGCGCAATCGGTCAGGGCGGGTTCAACCCCGAAAGGCGCCAGCTGCGTCAGCCCCGCAGCCTGTGATTTCGGCGCCAGGATACGGTTTGTGAAATAGCCCTCGGCCATGAAAAACGGATAGATCAGCGGGGTGTTCATGGCCTCGATCGCGGTCTCCAGCGCACCTTTGGCGGCCAGAGTCGCCCCGCGCACCTGCCAGCCGGGCAGATGGGCCTGCACCTTGGCGGCCAGGGCTTGCAGCGCGTTCTCTTGCGTTTCGGGATCCGAGGGGCTGCCGTGGGCAACCAGAATGGCGGATTTTGTCATGGGCTCTCCTGTTGGGGGGAACCTATCGCGATCGAACGGTTTGACAAGCTGGCCGCGCGCCTTAGGCCCATTGTTTTCGCAACGCGCTGCCCAGGCTGGACAGGGCAAACAGGATCGCGGCCAGACAAACGATGGTGGGGCCGGTGGGCGTGTCGAACTGATAGGACAGCATCAACCCGCCAATAGCCGAGCCACAGCCCAGAAAGGCGGCGATGATCCCCATGCGCTCGGGGGTCGAGGCAAAGGGCCGCGCGGTGGCCGCCGGAATGATCAGCAGCGCCGCGATCAGCAAGACCCCCACGACCTTGATCGCGACGGCAACGACCGTGGCCAGCGCCAGGGTCAGAATCAGCTGCTCTCGTTTCGGGTCAACACCGGCCGCATAGGCCAGATCCTGATTCAACGAGGACAGCAGCAAGGCCGACCAGCGCCACCACAACAGCACGGTGACAAGCGCGGCGCCGCCCCAAATGATGGCCAGATCCGATTGGCTGACGGCCAGAATGTCGCCAAACAGATAGCCCATCAGATCAATGCGGACGCCCGACAGAAAAGACACGGCAACCAGCCCAAAGGCCAGCGCGGAATGGGCCAGCACCCCCAGCAGCGTGTCGATCGCATAGCCGCGTCCGCTTAGCGCAGAGACGGTCAGCGCCATCACCAGCGCCGCCACCAGCGCCCCGGCGAACACCGAGGTCGAGAAGGCCAGCGAAATCGCGACGCCCAGAATGGCGGCATGGGCGGTGGCATCCCCGAAATAGGCCATGCGGCGCCAGACCACGAAACAGCCCAGGGGCGCGGCGGCCAGGGCGACGCCGACACCGGCCAGGGCCGCTCGGATTAGGAAATCATCCAGAATGCTCATTCTGCGGCCTCGTGCGGGGGGGCGTGATCATGGGCACAGTTTTCATCATGCGTGTGATTGTGTTCGTGCCGGTATAGCGCCAGTGCCCCCTGCGTGCCGGACCCGAACAGCGCGCGATACTCCGGGGCCGAGGCCACCTGCTCCGGTGCGCCCTGACAGCAGACATGCCCGTTCAGGCACATCACCCGGTCCGAAGCGGCCATGACAACGTGCAGTTCATGGCTGACCATCAGCACGGCGCAGCCCAATTCCTGCCGGACCTGTTCGATCTGCCGGTAAAACGCGGCCGATCCGGGCTGATCCAGCCCCTGGGTGGCCTCGTCCAGAATCAGCAGCTGAGGTTTGTTCAGCAGCGCCCGTGCCAGCATCACCCGCTGGAATTGCCCACCGGACAGATCGGCCATCTGCCGGTCTGACAGATCGCCTGCGCCGGCCTCGTCCAGGGCCAGCTGCGCGGCCGGGGCGGGGACGCTGCGCGGCAGGTTCAGAAACCGCCCCACCGTCAGCGGTAAGGTCGGGTCGATATGCAGCCGCTGCGGGACATAGCCGATGCGCAACCCCGGACTGCGCAGCACCTGCCCGCCCGAGGGGCGCAGCGCCCCGACAATCGTTTTCAGCAATGTGGATTTGCCCGAACCGTTCGGGCCGACGATGGTCACGATTTCCCCGGCATCAATGTGAAAATCCACATCGGACAGAATCGTGTTGCCGCCCATGCGGACGGTGACGTTTTTGACCTCGACCAGGCTCATTCGGGCATGTCCTGACAATTGGGGCACAGGCCTTCGGCTTCGATCACGGCCTTTTCGATGAGAAAGCCCTGCTCTTTGGCGGTTTTGCCAAGCGTGTCCGTGGACACATGCGCTGTGGCCTCGGCCACCGCGTTGCAGCTGCGGCAGATCAGGAACATGGGCGCATGAGTCTGGCCCGGATGGGCGCAGGCGGTAAAGGCGTTCAGATGCTCGATCTTGTGGGCAAACCCGTTCTTAACCAGAAAATCCAGCGCCCGATAGGCCACGGGCGGCTGCGAGCCCATGCCCTCGTCGCGCAGCCTGTCCAGGATTTCATAAGCGCCCAGGGCCTGATGCTCTTGCAGCAGAAGCTCCAGCACGCGGCGGCGAACAGGGGTGAACTGCAACCCGTTGCGCGCGCACAGGGATTCGACCGCGGACAGGCTGTCAGCGATGCAGGTTTTGTGATCATGGCGGGCAAATCCTATCGGTTCCATGCCGGGCCTCTCGCTGCTGCGGAATTTCTACTTGATATGAGATACTGTAACCGATAGCAACTGCGGTATGTTATATAATTACATCCTGAGGTGTGAGATGCGATATCCCTTCCTATCCGTTGCGGCCCTGTCGGCCGGAGCCCTGTCAGCGACTGGCGCGCAGGCCGATGTGCCGCAGGTCGTTGCCGATATTGCGCCGGTGCATTCGCTGGTTGCGAAAGTCATGCAAGGTGTCGGCGAGCCGACTTTGCTGGTCGAACCGGGGGCCTCGCCGCATGGTTACGCGCTGCGCCCGTCCAAAGCCGCAGCCCTAAGCCAGGCGGACGCGGTGTTCTGGATCGGTGAAAAGCTGGAGCCCTGGCTGGAGGGGCCGCTTGATACTTTGGGTGACGGGGCTGTCGCGATTGAGCTGCTGGACGTAAGCGGCACCACCGTGCTGGAATTCCGCGAAGGCGCGACCTTTGCCGCGCACAACCACGACACGCCGCACGGCGCGCAGGATGATCATGACGATCACGGCCATGATGATCATGATGACCATGCAGACGACCATGCGCATGGCCACGAGGATCACGCAGGCGACGACCATGGCCATGACGACCACGCCGATGAACATGCGCATGAAGACCATGGCCACGAGGATCAGGGCCACGACGATCACGCAGGCCATGCGCATGACGGGGCGGACCCGCACGCCTGGCTGGACCCGGCCAATGCCAGCGTCTGGATGGCCGCCATCGCGCATGAGCTAAGCGAGCTGGACCCGCAAAACGCCGCAACCTATGCCGCCAACGCCGCAGCGGGCCAGGCCGAGATGGCCGCTCTGATCGACGAATTGCGCGCAACGCTGGAACCTGTGCACGATCTGCATTTTGTCGTGTTCCACGATGCCTATCACTATTTCGAGAATCGGTTCGGAATGACCGCGGCCGGGGCGATTTCGCTGGGGGATGCCTCGGATCCGGGGGCCAAACGGATCGCCGAGGTGCGCGACGCCGTGGTCGAAATGCAGGTCACCTGTGTGTTCGCCGAGCCGCAATTCAACCCCGGACTGGTGCAGACCGTCGCGGAAACCGGCACGCATGTGGCGACTTTGGATCCGCTGGGCACGGGGCTGACGCCGGGGGCCGGGCTTTATACGCAGCTGATGCGCGATCTGGCGCAATCCATGCTGGGCTGTCAGTAAAGCGGGCGTTGCCTAGGCGCGAAACGCACTGGCGAAGGGCTCGGGCAGGTCGAATTCGGCCAAGACCCGCGCCCGCCCCTCGGTGGACATTTTCCGCGCCGTCCGCACCACGATCTTTTCCAGCGCTTCGGGGGTCTGAGTGCCTGCGAAGGGCTGGAAATACCATTTGAGGAATGTGAAACAGATCACATCCTCCAGCGCCTGGACCTCGGCGTCGCGTTTGATGCCCTCTTTGCGCAGCAGCACGCCGACGCGGGCCTGATCCTGGGGCGTATAGCCCGCATCCGCCATCATCCCGGCCAGACGTTCGCCATGCCGACGCCCCTGTTCGCGCCGCCATTCCAGATAGCCGGTGCGCCCCTCGGGATATTCCTTGCGCGGCAAGAGCCAGCGCTCCACATGTTGCCCGCGCGAGGCGATTTGCAGGATTTCCGAGGCCTGAGGAAACAGTCGCGCCAGCTCGGCGCTCATCCGTTCGCCATACAGCCGGGCCGCGGGCTGGCCGTCCTCGATCGTGGGGTCGGCGGCATTGGCGGAGTCGATGGCAGTCAGGACGTGGGTCAGGCGATCGGTCATGGGGGCTCTTTCAGGGCTGTTCGTCTGCCGCCAGCCTATACGAATTCCTGGGGCCTGCACCAGCCGGCATGGCCGGGTTCGAACGAAGTTTACTTGATCGCGGGGCGAGGGGCTGCATTAATACGGCCATTGATTTTGCAATATTGAATGCCGTGCGCAACGAGGGGGGCGGATGTTTCACCGCAGTGTTTCAAAGCTGATGGACCTGAGAGTGAGGCTGCAATCAGGGCTGGCGCTGGGCGTCTGGATCTGGGCCGGCACGGCGGGCATGGTCTGTGCGCAGGCCCCGGATTTCTATCTGGATCTGGACACCGGGGGGCATCGCGCGGTGATCCGGGACGTGGATGTCAGCGCGGATGGCCGGGTGATCGTGACGGCCGCCGACGATAAAACCGTGCGGGTCTGGGATTGGCAAACCGGCCAGAGCGAGGTGCTGCGCGGGCAGATCGGTCCGGGCGCCGAGGGGCTGGTGAATGCTCTGGCGATTTCGCCCGATGGGGCGAAGGTGGCGGTTGGCGGCTATTTTGGGAAAAACCTGTCCACGCAGGGGCCCTTCGGGGATGTCCGGGTGTTTGATGTCGGCTCGGGGAAGGTGACGCAGGTGCTGCGCGGGCATGATCTGGTGGTCGAGGCGATGGCCTATGATCCTGCGCGCGATGAACTGGCGGTGTCGGGGCAGGGCGGGCAGGTGCTGCGCTGGCGCGCGCCTTTCTCGGACAGCCCGCAGGCGCTGCCCACGCTTGATACGCAGGCCTGGCGCGTCAGCGAGCTGGCCTATGCGCGCGGCGGCACCCGGCTGATTGCGGCGACCTATGATTACGGGCTGCGGATGTGGGACTTCGACACGCAGATGTCGGTGACCGCCCCGGATGACGAGGCGCTGTGGGATCATCCGCTGGTCGCGCTGGCCGTCAGCCCGGACGGCGCGCAATTCGCCCTGGCAGATGAGCAGGGGCGGGTGACGGTTCGCTCGGCCGCTTCGGGGGAAATCCTGACCGAACTGCCGCAGCGTCCGTTCCGTGTGGATGCGATGGTGTTTTCGGCGGGGCATCTGGTGGTGTCCTGCGGCTATCGCTGCGCGGATCGGTATCGCAGCGAGGTCTGGGATCTGGCCAGCGGGCAATTGCTGGGGGAATACACGCAGCAGGATACCGGCATTCACGCCGCTGCGGCTCTGCCCGATGGGGTGGTTCTGACGGCCGGCGGACGCCGCAATCAGCTGCATCTGTGGCGGACACAGGGACGGGCGCAGGTGCGGCAAATGGGCGGGATCGGCGAGCCGGTTTCCTCGGTCGGGGTGTCGGCGCGGGCGGACCGGCTGGGCTGGGGCACCCAGGATCCGTGCCCCGCGCGGGTGATCTGCCCCGAACAGTTGGGGGTGCTCTCGCAGGAAATGGAACTGCCCACCCCCGAGCGCAGCTTTGAAAAACCGGCCCCGCGTGGGGCGGTGCCTCTGGGGCGGGCGATCACGCAAACCGACCAGATCGGCGTGCAGATCACCCGCGAGCCGGGCAGCGGCTTCGAAGGATCCCGGCTGGAGGTCAACGGCGCGGCGATCGTCAAGGGGGTTGAGGACGGCTATTTCCACGTGTCCTATGGGCTGCTGCCGGGGCAGTCGGGCCTGATCAGCGGCGGCGGCAACGGCATTTTGCTGGCGCATGACCTGACCGGGCAGGTGACGGGCGAATTCATTGGCCACACGGGGGATATTCTGGCGCTTGCCGCCGCCCCGCGCGCCAACCGGCTGCTCAGCGGTAGCGCCGACCAGACGCTGAAACTGTGGAATCTGGAAACCCGCGAACTGATTGTCACCATGTTCTTTGCCGGTGAGGATTGGATCATCTGGACGCCGCAGGGCTATTTCCATTCCTCCCCCAACGGGGATCGGCTGGTGGGCTGGCATATCAATCAGGGCCAGAACCAAGAGGCCCGCTATATCCGCGCGCGTCAGCTGCGCCAGCATCTGCACTCGCCCGAGATCGTGCGGCGGGCGATCCTGACAGGCTCGGCGCGGGGGGCGGCGCAGGATTTGCGCGGGCGGGATAACGAATTGAACGAGCTGCTGACCCGCAAGCCGCCCGACTTTGATATTCGTCTGGTTCAGGAACCGCCGCCGCCCGACGGGTTCGCGGTGATCGAGGTGACCGGCGCGTCGCTGGAGGAGGTCGAAAGCTGGGGCTATTCCGTGCTGGTCAATGACCGGCGTGTGCATCCTGTGCGGACGGGCGGCACGCCGGGGCGGCTGCGCTATTCCGTGCCGATCGGCGCGGGCGAGAACCTGATCAACATCAGTGGGCGCAACGATTTCGGCTATGTCACGGAACGCAGCGCCGTCGCCCTGCGTAAGAAAACCAAGGCGGTGGAAAAGAAGGGCAAGCTGTTTGCCGCCGTGATTGGCGTGAACGATTATCCCAAACTGCCCGACGCCTGCGGCGGCAAGCCCTGCGATCTGAACTATCCGGTGGCCGACGCGCTGGAGTTTCTGAACGTATTGCAGGATCGCACCGCGCATCTGCACACCGGGATGGAAAGCCTGGTTCTGGTCAATGCCGCCCCGCTTGAATCCGATGCGACGCGGGTGCAGGCGCTGTCTTTGTTCATGGACGTCACAGAGGTACAAGAGCCCGAGGCCCGCACCATCAATGACGCGCTGATTGATTTCCTGGCCCGGCCCGGCCCCGATGACACCACGGTGATTTTCGTTGCGGGGCATGGCATGAACCTGGAGGAACAGTATTACCTGCTGCCCACCAACGCGCAGAAACGCGGGGATCGGTGGCGCACGTCCTCTTTGGTGGATTGGAGCATCATCCAAGAGGAAATCTCGTTTGCCGAAGGGCGGCGCATTCTGGTGCTGGACACCTGCCATGCCGCCAACGCCTTTAACGCCAAGCTGGAAAAAGAGGCCGCAGATGCGCAGATCACGGTGTTTTCTGCGACGGCGGCGAATAATACGGCGGGCGAGCGGCCCGATCTGGGCCACGGAATCTTTACCTATGCGATGTTGCAGGGAATGCGCGGCAAGGCCGATGACCGCGGCGAAGGGGTCAAACTGTTCGGGCTGGCCAATTACGTTGACCAAGAGGTGCTGCGGCTAAGCAATCAGAAACAAAAGCCGGTGTTCCATTTTCCCAACAGCACCAATTTCGTGATGGCTCGGCCGCGGCCATGAGGAATGCGCTCATGAAGAAACTGTGCATCCTGATGGCCTGCCTGTGGGGCTCGGTTCTGGGGGCGCAGGACTGTGCGCAGCCCGTGTTCTCGGCCTTTTATGGGCGCCCTGATCTGTTCGAAAGAGGGCTGGCGCAATCGGCGCATGTGGCGCCGGTGCCGCGCATCGGCGGGGCGATCCTGCCGCATCATCTGGAAATGCCTGACTTGCTGGGCGGTGCGGTCCGTATGATCGCCAGCCCGCAGGTGAAGCGGGTGATCGTGCTGTTTCCCGATCATTTCTATCAGTCCCGCACAGTGTTTTCGGTGACGACGAAAGGGTTCCAGACCGTGCTGGGCCCGGTGCCGGTGGATGCGCAGGCGGCCCGGTCGTTGATGCGCAGCGAGTTGGTCTCGGACAGTTGCCTGTTTCAGAAGGACCATGGGCTGCGGGCCGTGTTGCCGTTTTTGGCGCGGCTGATGCCAGAGGTGCCGATTGTTCCGGTGGCGCTGTCGATCAATTCGCGGCAGGCACAGTGGGACCAGCTGATCGAGGCGCTGCGCCCGCTGATGACGCCGGGCACGGTGGTGCTGCAAGCCACCGATTTCTCGCATTACCTGCCGCAGCACGCGGCCCGGCTGCGCGATCAGCAGGTGCTCAATATCCTGGCCGCCGGGGATGCGCAGGCGGCGGGGCAGCTGATACAGCCCGATCACGTCGATTCTGTGGGGGCCATGTATGTGGCCATGCGGCTGATGGCGCAGCAGGGGCGGTATCCCGTCGTGGTGGCCAATGCCAATATGCAAGAGCTGTACGACCGTTTCATCGCCGAAACCACCAGCTATGTCGTGGCGGCTTTCGTGCCCGATGGTGCCGAGGCCCCGCCCATTCATGGCCAGCGCTTTGTGATCGGGGGCGATCTGTTCTTGGGGCGTGTCCTACCGGGCCTGCTGAGCGACGAACTGATCGCCCGCCGTGTGCAAGAGGCGGCTTTGGCGGCGACCGGGGGGCTGCCCCTGGTGCTGAATCTCGAAGGGGTGCTGCTGCCGCAGATGCCCTCGACCCTGGATCACATGGTGCTGGGGATGCCCGCCGATCTGCTGCGCGATTGGGCGCGGCGGCTGAACGTGGTGGCGGTGTCGCTGGCCAACAATCATGCGCGCGACATCGGCGAATCCGGTCTGGCCGAAACCAGGCGGGCCCTGCGCGCCTTTGGGATCGCGCATTTCGGTCAGGGCGAGGTGCTGCACCTGATGGGGGCGGCGCTGGTCGGGCTGACGGATCTGGATGGGCGGGCGGTGCCCTCGGTCGATCGGCTGACGCCTGAGATTCTGGACAGGGCCATCCTGCCCGAGGCCGATGTGCCGGTGATCGGTTTCGTGCATTGGGGGCGGGAATTCGTCACCCGGCCCTCAGCCCGTGAGGACTGGATCGCCGAAGAGCTGCGCAAACGCGGGGTCTCGGCCATCATCGGGGCGCATCCTCATGCGGTCAGCCGGGGGCTGGCGCTGCTGGGCGGCGGCGATAGCGTGGTGCTGCATTCGCTGGGGAATTTCCTGTTCGATCAGCTGCCGCCGCAATCCTCGGGGGGGCTGGCCGAGATACGTGTGTTCCCGCAGGGCACGGTTTTCATCCGGCAGCGCCCATTGCCGCATTTGTTTGCCCGCACACAAAGCGGGAACTGACTTAGCTCTTGTCCAAATCGGGATGGGGCGGTTAGCCTTTCTTCAAAGCACGGAGGAGATCGGGATGGCGGCACGGATCAAGGGGTTGGTTCTGGGATTGGCGGCGGGGATGACCTGTCTGGCGCTAAGCGCTCAGGCGGATGCGCCCGGCACGTTGCAGGAAAAACTGCATGTCATATATGATCCGGTCAGCCGTGAAGTGTCTCGTCAGACGGTGCGCGTTTACGATCCGCATCCCGAAATGTCGCTGGAGTTCAACTGGGAACCTGCGGCGGGCAACTGGCCGGGCGTCACCCCCGAGGGGCTGGCGACGGGGGCGGGGGTGCTTAGCTGGCGTGTGCCGGGGGCCTCGAATTACGACCCGCGCACAGTGCATCACCGCTATGAGGGGGCGCTTGGGAATGGGCGGTTCCACGGTCAGGGGCGGCTGAGCTATCGCGATGGCGCGTTTTTCCAGGGGCAGTGGGCCGAGGGGCAGCTACAGGGACCGGGCGAACATCTGGATGCTTTGGGCAACCGTTAC
>NZ_JBNAGJ010000002.1:0-2500 GCF_049803795.1 Youngimonas ophiurae (nom. illeg.) | reverse complement strand
TCTCACGTGCAAGCTTAAGCCGATAGGTGTAGGCGCAGCGAAAGCGAGTCTTAATAGGGCGTCGAGTTCGTGGGATCAGACCCGAAACCGAGTGATCTAGGCATGACCAGGCTGAAGGTAAGGTAACACTTACTGGAGGGCCGAACCCACACCTGTTGAAAAAGGTCGGGATGAGTTGTGCCTAGGGGTGAAAGGCCAATCAAACTCGGAGATAGCTGGTTCTCCGCGAAATCTATTTAGGTAGAGCGTCATCCGAATACCCCGGGGGGTAGAGCACTGGATGGGTAATGGGGCCCCACAGGCTTACTGATCCTAACCAAACTCCGAATACCCGGGAGTACTAGATGGCAGACACACCACGGATGCTAACGTCCGTGGTGGAGAGGGAAACAACCCTGACCTCCAGCTAAGGCCCCTAATTCATGGCTAAGTGGGAAAGCAGGTGAGACGACCAAAACAACCAGGAGGTTGGCTTAGAAGCAGCCATCCTTTAAAGATAGCGTAACAGCTCACTGGTCTAAATAAGTTGTCTTGCGGCGAAGATGTAACGGGGCTCAAGCCATGAGCCGAAGCTGAGGATGCACATAGTGCATGGTAGCGGAGCGTAGTGTGACATAGCACTGATCTTTATTATCGCCAAAGGTCTTGGCGCAGGTAACTGTGCTCAAGTAGCCGAAGGCGGTAGCACAAGATCAAGTGCTTTCTGTGAAGCCGGGCTGTAAGGCATCCGGTGGAGAGATCACTAGTGAGAATGATGACATGAGTAGCGACAAACAGTGTGAGAGACACTGTCGCCGAAAGTCCAAGGGTTCCTGCTTAAAGCTAATCTGAGCAGGGTAAGCCGGCCCCTAAGGCGAGGCAGAAATGCGTAGTCGATGGGAATCAGGTTAATATTCCTGAGCCGTGGAGTGGTGACGGATCGTGAAGGTAGTTCAATCTTATCGGATTGATTGGGCTGCTGATCGGTTCCTGGAAATAGCCCTCCTATAAGACCGTACCCTAAACCGACACAGGTGGACTGGTAGAGAATACCAAGGCGCTTGAGAGAACTATGTTGAAGGAACTCGGCAAAATACCTCCGTAAGTTCGCGAGAAGGAGGCCCGGTTTCTACGCAAGTATTGACTGGGGGCACAAACCAGGGGGTGGCGACTGTTTACTAAAAACACAGGGCTCTGCGAAGTCGCAAGACGACGTATAGGGTCTGACGCCTGCCCGGTGCTTGAAGGTTAAAAGGAGAGGTGAGAGCCTTGAATTGAAGCCCAAGTAAACGGCGGCCGTAACTATGACGGTCCTAAGGTAGCGAAATTCCTTGTCGGGTAAGTTCCGACCTGCACGAATGGCGTAACGACTTCCCCGCTGTCTCCAACATAGACTCAGCGAAATTGAATTGCCTGTCAAGATGCAGGCTTCCCGCGGTTAGACGGAAAGACCCCGTGCACCTTTACTACAGCTTCACACTGGCATCAGGCCAAGCATGTGCAGGATAGGTGGTGGGCTTTGAAACCAGGACGCCAGTCCTGGTGGAGCCTCCCTTGAGATACCACCCTTGCTTTGCTTGATGTCTAACCGCGGTCCGTTATCCGGATCCGGGACCCTGTGTGGCGGGTAGTTTGACTGGGGCGGTCGCCTCCTAAAGAGTAACGGAGGCGCGCGAAGGTTGGCTCAGAGCGGTCGGAAATCGCTCGTTGAGTGCAATGGCAGAAGCCAGCCTGACTGCAAGACTGACAAGTCGAGCAGAGTCGAAAGACGGCCATAGTGATCCGGTGGTCCCGTGTGGAAGGGCCATCGCTCAACGGATAAAAGGTACGCCGGGGATAACAGGCTGATACTGCCCAAGAGTCCATATCGACGGCAGTGTTTGGCACCTCGATGTCGGCTCATCTCATCCTGGGGCTGGAGCAGGTCCCAAGGGTACGGCTGTTCGCCGTTTAAAGAGGTACGTGAGCTGGGTTTAGAACGTCGTGAGACAGTTCGGTCCCTATCTGCCGTGGGTGTAGGATACTTGAGAGGAGTTGCCCCTAGTACGAGAGGACCGGGGTGAACGTTCCACTGGTGGACCAGTTATCGTGCCAACGGTAGTGCTGGGTAGCTATGAACGGACAGGATAACCGCTGAAGGCATCTAAGCGGGAAGCCCCCCTCAAAACAAGGTATCCCTGAGGACCGTGGTAGACCACCACGTCGATAGGCCGGAGATGTAAGTGCAGCAATGCATTCAGTTGACCGGTACTAATGGTCCGATAGGCTTGATTTGATCCAGTAACAGCAAGACTAGTTACTCAATCATATCAAAAGCATACACAACACAATGTACAGCGTACTGACTTGGACACTTGGTTATTACTCGGTTTGGTGGTCATAGCAGAAGCAAAACACCCGATCCCTTCCCGAACTCGGAAGTTAAGTGCTCTAACGCCAATGGTACTGCATCTTAAGGTGTGGGAGAGTAGGTAACCGCCAAACCTAGTAATAACCAAACTATGATCCCTCTAAATAGATG